>JAQBXN010000141.1 GCA_027625095.1 Planctomycetota bacterium
AAATTTTCGCTGAAAATAACAGCAGCGATCTGAGCGAAAACGACCTTTGGATCGCGGCCACTTCTCTTAGCCTCAGTGCCATCCTCGTTTCGGCAGACAAGGATTTCCTTCGCATTCCTGAGCTGAATGTAGAGGATTGGTCGGTCTAACCGCCGGCATCACGACAACACCGGGCTTGCCAATCTTTACTTGAACGTTGAACGTTGAACGTTCAACGTTCAACGTTTCTCCCCGCCGCCCGCCATCACGGCAACACCCGCGACCACAACAACATCGGGCCCCATCTACTCCACCACTCCATCTCTCCATTCCCCTCCTCCCCAAACTTAAAGCGACTCATCCCCTCCCTGGCGGCTCGATAATACCTTGCAGCATCACGGGCGCGATCCACGCCTATTTTTCGCATCACGTAGCAGGTATCACGTTTATTCATGGCAAAACGCAAGAACAAGAGGAGTCGGCAGGGCTCTTCCACACGTGCCGGTCGAAAAAGCCGGGTTCAAATTTCACAGAGAACTTCGCAGCAGGCTCAAACTTCTACAGCCTTGCTTGAAGCTCCGGAACGCTCGAAGGCTGAAGTTGGAAGCCTGCAGAACATCGAAAATACGGTGTGGGAGAACTTCAATCTGCCGCTCGTGCGTACGCAGAAACTGAGCGTCTGTGTCATCGTAAAGGATGAAGAACGGGTGCTCCGCAGAGCGTTGCAGAGCCTGCAGGGTGTGGCCGACGAGATCGTGGTCGTCGATACCGGGTGTAAGGATAACACCATGGCTATCGCGGAAGAGTTCGGGTGCGTGGCCGGTTTCTTTCAGTGGAATAACAACTTCGCCGATGCACGTAATTACTCCATGAATCTCGCGACCGGCGACTGGATTCTCATTATGGATGCGGATGAAGAGTTTGAGGCTGAAGACAAAGAGAAAATCCTGCGCTACATCGAAAACCCGGACATGGATCAGATAGCCATTCTGCTCAGAAATTTCTTTCCCTGTGAAGAAACGCAGACCAACGAGTCTCTGTCGAACAAAGAAAAGTATCGCTACACAGCGAACCATCTGCCGAGGCTGCTGCGCAATAAGCAGACAATCCGCTACCACAAACGCATCCACGAAGACATCTCACCCGATGCCGTGCCACCTGAACGTCGGTTTATTTCGGACATCTCCATATGGCATTACGGGTACTGCTATCAGGATGATCGCAAAGAACGCCGCGCTGTCCGTAACAAACATCTGACGAATCTCTATCTTGAAGAAAATCCGACCGACCCCACGGCCTATCATTACGTCGGATCGACACATCTGGCGGCCGGCCGTATCGATGAAGCGGTCCACTGTTTTGAACAGGTGCTCGAACACGCGTCTGTTGAGAACGACCTGTATATTCATTTCCGGGTGATGGCTCTCTTCCATCTTTCACGACAGGCCGCGCTGAGAGAGGATTGGAAGACCGAAGAGAAGTATTCCGTGGAAGCCATCCTCATCGAGCCCGAATATCTCGACGCCTGGCTGCGTGTGGGCGAGGCTTTCTTTCATCTCGATAAATTCTGGATGGCTGAGCGCGCATTCCATCGATATCGCTCGCTGCTCAAGAGACACCGGGAAACCTCACCGCGCACCCGGTACACGCTCTACCAGCTTGGCATGGATCACATGGCCACTTATTACCTCGGCCGTCTGGCGGAATACCGCTTCGATTCGGAACGGGCGAAAAAGTTTTATCAGATGTCGATAGAGCTGGATGCTCAGCGCAGCACGCCCGCTCATTTCTACCTGGCACTCATCTACGCCAGGGAGCGCAACTATCACAAGATGGATCAGCACCTGGCGAAGGCGCGTTCCATCGATTCTGCCGTCGTCGATACACTCATGGCACAGGACCACACCCTGCCCGGGATCGATAAAAGCGATAATGGTTCGCCCGAACGTTCCGAAGGGGAACTGCCCGACCCAACCGCGGTGTTTGCCGCATCGATGCCGCGTAAGTTTCCGGAACAGATAATCAAAGGGAAGAAGGGAAAAGAAGGAATCAGGAATTCGGAAGCCGAAGCTACTGCGGAGTCGGCCTCTTCCCATCAACCATCAACCATCAACCATCAACCATCTGGCTTACCTTCCATCTTCTGGTCGGGCGAGTTTTTCAACTCCGGTGACTGGGCCGAGCAGTCGCGCTATCTGCTCAATGCCGCGCATGAAAGTTTTGATATCTACATTCAGCCTACCGGCGAAACAGACCCCGAATTGCCACTAAGCGATGAAGGTAGCAACCGCATCAAAAGCCTTACTGGCCGTGGTGTGCCGGGGCTGAGTTACATCCACCTGTGGGATATGCCGCCTTCGCACGTGAAGGAACTCGATACCACTGCCCACGCCAACATCGCACGGCTCGACTGGCCGACCGATCGCCTGCCTCAGGACTGGGCCGAAAAGTGCCGGCACTTCGATCAAATCTGGGTGCCCAGCAGCCACCACCGCAAGATGCTCATGGACGAAGGCATCGCCTCCGCCCGCATCCGCATCCTCCACGGTGCGATTGATACGGAATCCTTCAGCCCGGATCGTGAAATTCAGCCGCTGCCGCTCGATTGCCTCGACAAATTCAATTTCGTCGCAGTCTTTGATTGGGATGACACCCACGCCTGGAAGCAGCTCCTCAATGCTTATTGCAATTCGTTCAAGGTCAGCGACTCGGTCAACCTGATCATGAAACCGGATATCACCTCCGGCATCGACAGCACCACTATCGAACAGGAAATCATCAGCTACCTGAAATCCGAGGGCCATGACCTGGTCAAGCTGCCCTCGATTCTTTTTCTGACGCATCGTCTGCCGGCCGAACACATGGCCATGCTCTATCGCACTGCCGACGCGTTCATCATGCCCGGCTACAGCGGCGCAGCCTCGCCTCACATCATGGAAGCCATGGCCATGGGCCTGCCAGTCGTCGCAGCCCGCTGGGGAGCGCACCTCGATTATCTTGACGATTCAAACGCGTTCCTTATCGACGTTGAGACTTTCGCCAAAACCGAACACGAAAACTACAACGGCCACCGCTGGGCCCAGCCTTCCGAAGAGCATCTCAAGAAAACGCTCCAGGCAATCTTCAACGACCCAACTCAGGCCCGCGAAATCGGTCGCAGCGCCCGCGAAACTGCTGTCCGTGAGTTGGATGTCCGCACCGCACTTAATCGAATGATTGAGAACCTTCGCGAACTGGGAGGGGGAGACAAGGGGACGGAACCGTCTCCCCCCACACTCCCACACTCCCATACTCCCACACCCTCATCACCCCTCCACTACCACGCCAAGGTCTTCGAGCGCTGCGAGCGCGTCCTTTGCATGGGAGACGGAAGCCGTGAGTTTGGAGAAGAGTTGCTCAAACTTGGAGTCGATGCGGCTGCGTTTACCGAAGCGGACACCATCCCTGCCGATAACAAGTGGGGCGCAGCGCATCTTGAGCTGGTCAAAAACGCGGCCAAAGAAGGTGAAACCTTTGATGGCATTTACGCGGCCGGTCTCCTCGAATGCCTGACCGGCCCCGACGCCGGCGAACTGCTCGAAACTTTGAAACAACTGCTGAAGCCCGACGGCTATCTCTTCTGCCGAAGCATCAATTGGAGCCGCAAGGAAACGCAAGAAGGTTTCTATGCCGATCAGCGACACATTCGGCCTTATCCCATGGATCTTACTTTTCAGATGTTTATCGATGCCGGATTCGAACTGGCCTACTACGGCATGGAAGTGGAAAACCAGGTCGATCTCATCACCATCGCCCGCCGCCCCATCACGCATCACGCATCACGCATCAACCATCTCCGGATCATGTGGCGCGGCCCGGTCTTCGCCTGTAACAGCCTGAGCTGGGTAAACCGCAATTACATCCGCCAACTCCGGAAACAGATGGACGCCGAGATATGCATAGATCCAGCAACGGATGTCATCCTCGAAGGCGCTTTCCACCCCAGTTGCTCGCCTGACCTGCTCGACCTGTGCGGCGCCAAAGCGAAGGGCAAAATCGATCTCACCGTCACCCTCTTCTGGCCGCCCGACCTTCAAGCCGCTTCCACCGGTCACTGGATTCATATCCAGCCCTGGGAATACGGCAGCATGCAGACCGCATGGTTCGAAACGTTCCAGAGCAAGGTCGATGAAATCTGGACATTCTCCAATCACACTCGAGACGGTTTCATCGCCGACGGTATCGACCCGAAGAAAATTAAGGTCATCCCGCTTGCCGTTGAGCCCGAGATTTTTAATACGCAAGCCGCGCCGTCTCCGCTCATCGACAGCCTGACGCAAAAGAAATTCAAATTCTTCTTCTGTGGTGGCACCATCGCCCGCAAAGGCATTGACGTTTTGATCAACGCCTATCTGAAGGAATTCACCAGCGATGACAACACCTGCCTCATCATCAAGGATATGGGCACGGGCACCTTTTACGGCGACCAGAACGTCGGTGAAAAGATCGCCGAGCTCACCAGGAAGCCAGGTACACCGGAGATCGTCTACCTGAACGAGACCTTTGAAACCCATGAAATGGCCGGACTCTACCGGGCCTGCAACGTACTCGTGCACCCTTACCGCGGCGAAGGTTTCGGCCTTCCCGTCGCTGAAGCCATGTCCTGCGGTCTGCCGGTCATCGTCAGCCGTGGCGGCTCATGCGACGATTTCTGTCCGCCGAATGACACCTGGTGGGTCGATACAAAAATAGAGCCGTGCCCCTACGGCGAAGCCCCGACGGTTCGCCAACCCTACTGGCTTGCCCCTTCCATGGATTCCCTCCGCCAGCAAATGCGTCAGGCCTATTCAAACCCAGCGGAGACAGCCGAACGCGGTGCCCGCTCCGCCACCTACGTGAGCGAACTCCTCAGTTGGGAAAAGATCGGCAAGCTCATGGCCGAAAGGATCGAGGCCGTAAGGTCAAGGCCGCCAGTTAGGGGATAAGGGCGTACGTATTTGGAGACCTCGCTATTTCCGACGAGTCATTGCCACGTCTCGATAGCCTCGATAGCCTCTGGTTACTCGCGTGAGTGTTAGTCGAAAGATTCTTAAGGAAAAACCCTTGCCCCCCCCCCTATGCCAATCTGTATGCTCCGCAGTCTTCAAACATTCATTTCAAGAGGAGGCGACAATGAAGTTTCGATTCGCGTGCCTGACTGGGCTCAGCTTCTTTCTATCGATGACGGCCCTGATGGCCGAAGACTGTGGCTGCACCTCGTGCGACGAGAATGCAGGCGATCCAACTTTCGTTCAGCGGGATCTTCGGCGTCCCCAGCAGATTGAGAATCTGCGTGTCGAGTACAACAAGACTGTACAAGCAATGGAATTGGAGTTGGCGCAGATCGCGGCGCTGCAACTCGGAAATTTGACAACTGTTTCCCGGGTTGAAACTCCCGACGGAAGGTCGGATGACCCCAAGCGGCTTCCCACAATACGTGAGAAGAATTCTGAAGAATTTCTTTCAGGAGTTTATGTACCTGTTCCTGCCGGACGAAGCAGATGCTATTAATTTCTCCCGCGTCGAGTTTCTCGAACAGGAGGTGTTTACAGACCTCTCCGGCGGCAAACGCAAAGAGATGGATCTGGTCATTCGGGCCGGCCTCAAGGATGGCGGCGAAGAATATGTGCTGGTGCATACCGAGTTTCAGTCGAAGCGCGATCTCGACTTTCCCGAGCGTATGTTCGAATACTTCAGTCAGCTTTTCCTGCGCTATAAAAAGCCCATCGTTCCGGTGGCGATCTTTACCGATGACTCACGCTGGCGAAAGCCTGTTCCGGATATTTACGACATCAGCTTGCGCAAGCGCACTTACATGCACTTCGAGTATCACCTTATCAAGCTGAAGCACCTAGACTACCGGCAGTTCCTGGAATCCAACAATCCGCTCGCCTTTGCCCTGATGGCAAAGATGGACTATAAACGCTCGCAGCGCATTCGGTTGAGAGCAGACTTTCTGCGTTGGATTCTCGGTGCTCCGATCAACCCGGCCAGGCAAAGTCTATTGATCAATTTCATCGAAACTTACATCGATCTGAACCGGCAAGAGGCAGTAGAATTCAAGAGCCTTGTGCATGAACCTGAGTATAAAGAGGTCGAAAAAATGATAACTATTTACGAAAAAATGGGGATCGAGAAGGGAATTCAAAAGGGAGTCCAGAAGGGAATCCAGAAGGGAATCCAGAAGGGAATCCAGAAGGGAATCCAGAAGGGAATCCTCGAAGGGAAACGGGAAACATTCCGCAATCTTCTTGAAAAGCGATTCGGAACATTAACGAGCGACCATATTAAAAAGATTGAGCGTATCCGTTCTGCAGACCGGCTCGACTCTCTGATCCTGGATGTTCTGGACGCAGACTCCATCAACCAATTGAAGCTGTAGATCGGGCTCGGGCTGGTACCCGGAGGACCGATGTTGTTGTGATGACGGTCTTTCGTAATGAGTAAGGGTGCCGGTGTTGTTGTGACATCGGGCTCAAAGGATGCTGTTACTGTACCTCTGGCCTCGGCTGTCACTCACACAACCGGCGTATCAAGGTAAGGCGGCCCTCTCTGATAAACTTACTCATTACTCATTACGCCAGCTTCATCGAATCAAAAACCGCCCGCATCGTCCCATCCTCATGCCATCAACCGGGGATGCTGATACACTTCGCTCCCCAGTGGCGGTAATCAAAATCCATCCAAAGGCCCAGAGCAAATGCATCGGTATCAGGTGAAAGAAAACGCTCATACACCCGCCGCGGAGCGTCGAGACCACGGAAGACCCAAACCATTAGTCCATCGTTCCATTATTCCAACGCTCCACCCGATCCTGTTTTTTCTCCTCCTTACGCCCCTTGCTTCTGGTAAAGAAGCACCGCCCGCGTTCCCCACACTTCACAAAAAAATCACCGAGCTTGGGT
Organism: Planctomycetota bacterium; assembly: GCA_027625095.1. Classification (GTDB taxonomy): domain Bacteria; phylum Planctomycetota; class PUPC01; order JACPCR01; family JACPCR01; genus JAQBXN01. The sequence goes on from JAQBXN010000141.1 coordinate 6,903, forward strand.
TCAATGCGCTGCCTGTTCCGCTGCGGCTTTACAACGGTCAACCTCCTGCGCTTACGGAAAAGGGCATCCCCGTGGTGCCTGAACTCAAGCTGAAATACGCTCCCGATGAAGAAAAAATTGTCCCTGCTGAAATCGTCGTTGAACTGACAGCGGAGGAATATTCAGCCGCTGTACAAAATCTCTTTTCCACCGCAGAGCCGGCCCCACCCGCGGCGCTTTCAACAGGCCAGACCTGCAAGCTTACCTTCCTTGGTGTGTCGCCCATCAGGCTCGTCGATTTGCAGTTTTCCAAGGCTATCGATGGGGACCGGAAAGCTCTCCAGGAATACCAGTTGTCGGTGGCATCATTGACCGCCAGGAATGCCACGTTGCAGATTCAAGGCCAGGACACCTCTTACAAGACAGAGGGCGTGGTACTCGCCTCGGATTACCGTGAAATGCACCTGAAGACATCCAAAAAGAGCGTACTGCTGGATTTGGAACACCCGGTTGTCCATCTCGGTAAGAAACCAAAAAACCCGATCTATAAACGTATCGCACTTTCCTTCCCACGTCCGGAGAGCGGCGATGATCCATCTACAATCGTCGCCTCCGTCGGCCGGCTTCAACTTCCCTGCGAGATCGTCATCGGCAGTACACCGCAGACCGTAAGAGAACGCCGGCAGCCCAGCGACTGGGTCTTTCGCGGGCGACAGGGCGCGAGAGTCGAAGAGTTAATCCTGCCATCCCAGTTCGACGGAAAAGAGGCATTGGGCGCCTTTCTCCGCGTCACCAGCCATAAAAAAGAGGCATTCCATCCGCGCACCAGGGAAATCAAACTGGAAGTGATTCTGGTTTTTCTGGAACTGTAAGACAAGGCCAGAGTTCATCATTTGTGAAATAGCATGGATAGCTTGTAGTAAGCAGGTGTCTCAACCAGTTTGGGTTGTAAGTCAAAATAAGGATAATGGCCGCCCATTTGGCCGAGCGCGGAAGGATCATCTCCAACCCCATCAACCTAACTACGGTTGAAGCAAGGCTTTACCGTATGTACGCACGCCGATACCTCGGTGTGTTCTCCCCAGCTTACCGTTGGGGCCCCAAAGAAGTTTGAGCATGAGCAGCCCTGAACTCGACAATCAGAAGCCGGAGAACGCGGCCGAGGAATCCCCAGATACTTTTGGCCAGGAGACGTTTTTACCCGCTCAATGGCCAGGCGCAGTCGTCGTCGCTCTTGTTATTTTTATTCTCTTCAGCACTGTAATTCTTCTGGCCCTACCTGTTCGAGATGCCGACCTCTGGTGGCAGATGGCACAGGGACGGTACCTTCTTACCGAAGGGAAGCTGGCCGTAGATCAAACGGTGTTCTCATGGACGCCAGCTCACGGTTCCAAAACCCTGGCGACGGTTTACTGCGCATGGATCGCCCAGATATTCTTCCATCTGCTGTATCTGGCTGGCGGGCTGCCTTTACTCTTTTCGTTCCGTTATTTCTGCTTCATTCTTTTCATTGAGGCGGTTGCATTCTTCGCCTGGAAACGCGGGATCTGGAGGCACCCCCTGGTCTGGCTGGCGTGCCTGATCGCTTTTTTGATGAGCCATTCTGCCGCGGGGTACCTCAAACCTGAAATATTTTCCTTTGTCTATATGACAGCCGCGGTGGGACTGTGGCTGGGCATTAAATCGTCTAAACGAGAGCCCTGGAAGTGGTGTTATTGTTTCCCTGTCCTCATGTTGATCTGGGTAAACACACACGGCGGATTCCTGGTCGGCACTGGCTTTCTGATACTGGTTGGGTTAGGTGAAACGGCCAATTCGCTTTTTTCCCCGAATTGCGCGCTTCCCCGCCGCGTGCGCAAGCATCTGTTCATCGCGATTTTCATGTGCTTTGCTATGACCCTGATCACCCCTTACGGGGTGAGTTACATTAAGGAAACCATTGTCGGGCAGTTAATTGGCTATGAGGGAGACGAAAAAACTATCGGTGCATACCTGTCCATATTCACGGATGTTGGCTGGCAGATGCACCTGGTTACATACCTTCTTATAAGTGGCGGACTGGTTCTCTCGCTCCTGATCCCGCAAATAATAAATAAACGAACTGATTGGGCGCTGATCCTGAATTACGCCGCCTTTACGCTCCTTTACACCGTTTATCTGCGCACCACTTATTTTGGCGGCATTTTTTTTGTCTTCACATTCCTTTATCTGTTGTCACAGAAGGGCTCCTGGGCCTGGGCAAGCGGAAAGCGTAGCTACTTTGCCATCACATCTGTTGTTGTCATTCTTTCTATATACCTCTCCAGGCAAGCGATATACGACCGCATCTACGAACCAAGGGGCTCCGACTGGATGGGGTTTGGAATAGGCTACTACAACGCGGTCGAGGAGACGGAATACGTTAAAAAATATCTGCCGGAGACAAAACGCATCGGCAATGATTACGTTTCGGGCGGGTATCTGATGTGGCGTCTCTACCCCGAGACTAAAGTGATGATTGATCCCCGGCATTTCCCATTCCATTCCTGGTATCGGGAATATCGAAGCTTTGTGACTGGGAGTAACATTCCAGGCTTTCTCAATAGTCCAAAATATGCCTGTGATGTCTGGTGTATTAATTTCAGATACAAGGCCCCTATTGACTGGTTTACGGTATCGCCGGAATACAAGCTTGCTTTTTACGGAGCACGGGCGGCTATATTTGTCAAAACGCATGTGAAACTTCTTGCAGGGGCGCCAACCCGCGGCGAAGAACTCCCACATATCACATCTGTTGGAAGAGCGCTGTCGGTCCTCAAATTTGCCTTAAATAAGAATGATTGGGAAGGCGCTCTGATAATACTCAACGGGATGAAGAAAAATTTCCAACGTGCTCCTGACCTGCGGTCTGTTAATGCGGCCGAGGATTTTCTCTATGGGATTTTTGCTTTCGTCCAGAGAGATTATGAAGAATCCGTGCGACGCCTGGAATCAGCAAAGGAGAGCGCGATCATCTGGAGTGATGGCATTCTTCTGAAGAGCTATGTCCAGTTAGGCCGGGTGCAGTGGATTAAAAATCAGGATACAGCGGCACTGAAAAGTGCCAAGGCCGCGTTGGAACTTTCCCCGAAGGATCTGATTAATTTATTTAATGTGGGCGTTATCGAATGGTTTCTTCAGCAAAGAAAAGAGGACGTGCAGATCAAGGATCTAAAAGTTGAACAATCCTGGCGGACTTACCTTGAAACATTCGTCAAAGCTACATCAGGTAAAACTCAGATACCGCAAAACGTCATTCTCATTGCAACAGGGATTCTGGACGGCACTTATCAGGAACGACCGCCACTCCTCTACCCGAACCAGCCATCACCTGAACTAGGCGAACGGCTGAATGAAATAATTAAGAATCAGAAGTGAACCAAATGGAAGAGCAAGGAGAAATCATCCGACTCTCTGAAGGTCCGAACATTCAGACAGAGCCCGAACCTGAGAATTCAGACTCGGAAGTGGCTGCGCTTCCAGATTCAGGGGACCTGATGCCGCGCATCGGATACCCGGTTCCCGATACCGGCCCCTTTGTCTTCTCCGCCATCCAATGGCCTCATGTAGTTGTTTTATTCCTCATCAGCATCCTCATTCTTACCGCGGCTCTGCTTCTTGCCCTGCCGGTTCGAGATACGGACCTCTGGTGGCAGATGGGGATGGGCCGCTATCTCCTGAATGAAGGAACCTTGATACTTGATCAAACGGCATTTTCGTGGACGCCCGCCCACGGGGCACAAACAGTCGCCACGATGTATTGCGCTTGGATCGCTGAAATACTCTTTTTCCTCACTTATCAGATCGGTGGTCTGCCCGCGCTCTTTGCCGTCCGCTATCTGTGTTTTCTTCTTTTCTTCGTTGCAATCGGGATCTTCGCGTGGAGGCGTCAAGTATTCTGGAATCCTCTGGTCTGGATGGCGGCATTGCTGGCTTTTTTGATGGCTTATTCTTCGGCTGCTTACATGAAGCCGGAAATTCTTTCTTTTGTATTAATGACCTTTGCCGTTTCCCTGTGGTACGGCCTCAAAACGGCATCCGGTGAACCGTGGATGCTATGCTACCTTTTTCCGGTATTGACCATCACCTGGGCAAATACGCATGGTGGATTTATTGTCGGCATGTTTTTCCTCGGCGCCATGGGGATCGGCGAGATGGCCAACGCGCTGTATTCGCCGCATCTGGCGATGCCTTTTCGTGTGCGCAAGCATCTGTTTATCGCCCTGTTGTTGTGCATACCGATGACTATTTTTACTCCTTATGGGTGGCCTTACCTTAAGGAACTGGTTGTAGGCCAGTTAATAGGTTATGAAGGCGACGAAAAAACTATTGAGGCCTATCTGTCTATTTTTACGGAGGTAGGCAGGCGGATGCACCTGGTAGAGTACCTGGTATTCAGCGGCGGGCTTGTTCTTTCTCTGCTCGTTCCAGAGCTGCTTAAAAAGAATATTGATTGGGCGGTTCTTGCTGTTTATTCAAGCCTTACGCTTCTTTACTGTACTTATCTGCGTACCTGTTATTTTGGCGGCATTGTTTTTGTTCTCACTTTTCTCTACCTGCTGACGAAAAGGGATTCGTGGGCCTGGGCTAGAACCCGGCGCGGGCATGCCATCCTGGCCTCGCTGGTTTGTGCTTACTGTCTGTTTCTTTCAGGCAGGGCCATCAAGGACCGGGTCGATAACCCTGGCATTGCCAGTTGGATTGGCTTTGGAACCAGTTATTACAGCGTGGTAGAGGAGACAGACTATGTGGAGAAATATCTAACCTCTCTTTTCCCCGGAATTCGTGAAGGGGATCCTTCAAGCTTCGGTCGCATCGGTAACGACTATGTTTCCGGCGGATATTTATTGTGGCGGCTGTATCCCAAAGTGAAGGTGATGATCGATCCCAGGCACTTTCCTTTTCATTCCTGGTTCAAAGAGTACCGGGCATGGGAGCTGGGTTTTGATGTTCCCGGTTTTCTTAAGAAGTATCCTTGCGATGTCTGGCTCATAAATCACCGGCACCGCGCCACGATAAACTGGTACAACAGATCCCCTGACTATAAACTGGCGTTTTTCGGCGCTAGCGCGGTGATCTATGTTAAGAAGGATATGGTTCTGCCTGAAAATGCACCCAAGTACGGGGAGGGCCTTGGCAAAATTCGGAGCGTTCATCGGGCCCTTGAGGTGCTGAACTTTGCCACGAATCACCAGCGGTGGGAAGGGGCGTTCAAAGTCCTTGAAGGGATGAGGAAAAACTTCGACTCTGAGAATGACCTGAAACTTGTTGAGGCGGCGGAGAACTTCCTCGAAGGTATTTTTGCTTATTTCCAGAGAGATTACTCCAAGTCAGCCAAGCTCCTTCAGGCGGCAAAGAACAGCAGGATTATCTGGAGTGATAATCTGCTCTCTCAGAGCTATATCCACTTCGCCCGTAAACAATGGGCAGCCCAGCAGGACGCAGAGGCCCTGAAGAGCGCCCAGGCTGCACTTGCTATCGCTCCCAATGATCTGATTTCCCTTTTTAATGTCGGGGTCATCGAATGGTACCTGTCCACTCAGGCCGGGACCGCTGTTACTGGTAATAATGCCGCGTGGAGAACCCATCTCGGCATGTTTGAGAAACTTGCCTCCTCGAATACGGATCTCTCTCTCAACCTGGTCTATATGGTACAGAAGATTCTCAACGGGAGTTACCAACAGAGGCCCCCACTGCTTCACCCCCAAGAACCGTCGCCACTGCTGGACAAAAAGGTGGATGAGATCAGGCAGAAACTCAAAGTCTCGGAATAACGCTTGGCTTATCTATGGCCGTAGTCTTCCGGATCTCTGAGTATTTCGTCCCGCCCTTCGGTCGCGTCCTCGATCAGGTAACGGGGCCGGCGGCGGGCCTCATCCAGTGCGCGCCAGACATACTCGCCAAGGATGCCCATCATCAGCATCTGCAGACCACCAATAAATAAGACGATCACCATTAACGAAGCCCATCCTGCTGGTGGATGGCCGATAAAGGAATAAACGATGACGTGGATGGAATATAGAAACCCAGCCATGGCGATCATAAATCCGGTGTAGGTCATCATGCGAATGGGCAGGTAGGTGAACGAGGTCACCGAATCGAGGACAAGCTTGATCTTCTTCGAAAGCGTCCAGCCGGAGCTTCCGTGCATCCGGGCCTGCTTGTCGTAACTAATGAATTCCTGCCGAAAACCCATCCAGGTCAGCAGTGCCATAATACTGACGTTGCTTTCTCTGAACTGGACAAAGGAATTCATCACCAGCCGGTCGATCAGGACAAAATCCGCGCCGCTGGCTGGCATGTCTTTAATCCCCACGAAGTGCCGCATCATGAAATAGAACAGTCGGGCAAAGGCAAGGGTCGAAGTCTTCTCCCCTTCCCTTTTCGCCCGGACGGCCCAGACGATCTGTGTTCCTTTTTCCCAGTTTCTGAGGAGTTCGGGTAAGACTTCCGGCGGATCTTGCATGTCCGCCGCCATAATGATGGCGCAGTCCCCCCGCGCATGATGAAGGCCACAGGTAAGCGCGATGTGTGAGCCGCAATTTCGGGACAGGCGCAGCCCCCGCACTCGAGGGTCTTTTTCTGAGAGCTCCTTCAAGACCTTGAAGGTCTCATCGCTGGAATGATCGTCAACGACGACCCATTCCCAATCCCCCTCTTCGGGTTCCAGAGTCTCTCGAAGCTTCTCATACAGAACCGGCAGGTTATCGGTCTCATTGAATGCCGGAGTGATGATGGAGATTCGTTTTTTATTTTCGGGTGGAGGGGGTGTTTCATCCATGCTGAATGACTTTTCCCAGACAGGATTCAAAAGGCTCTGAAGAGAGCGAGACGATATTTTGGAGAAGGGTTGTATCCGCGATCATATTTCCTGCACGGGGTTCGTTGCTGATCTTAAAAACAGGCTGCTTTCCGAGTATCTCGCTGGCAGTCTCTGCGAGCCGGCGGATGCTGATCGTTTCCGGTCCGGCGAAGTTTACTGTTCCTTTGAACGAAGAATGCATGAGAGAATTCAATATCTGCACCGCATTTTCCACATAGGTGACGCTTACCACCAGGCCGTCTGTTTCTTTCTCATCTGCCGCGCGCGGCTGAAGATCTATCGGCGTTCCATCCGCAACTTTTTGGACGATGTTTGGAATCAATCTTCCGCTCTGACCGGGCCCGTACAGATAGAAAACACGGAATACGATGACATCAAAATATTGTTCATACAGACGGACGAAATCTTCGCCGGTCTTCTGGCTCAAGGAATAAAGATTATCTGAACGGAGCGGGGCATCCTCTTTAATGGCTTCATCCGCGGGCCAATATACGCTCCCGCTCGAAGCATGAAGAAGCCGCCGAACACCTGCCTTTCGGGCCGCCTCGGCAAATTTGGCTGCCCCGAGCACATTCACTCCGATGACGTCATACGACTTATCTGGCCAGCCATGATGGTTTGAAGAGAGCGCAAGAAAAATCGCCACATCATGATCGCCACAGAGGGGGGCCGGTCCACTATCCGCCAAATCCGAAGCAACAAAGCGGCAGCCCATGGATTCGACCGCGCCCTTACGTTCGCTCCGGCTAACGGCAGTCACCTCATGTCCTTCGCGAAGCAGAACAGGAACAAGATTCGACCCCAGAAACCCTGTCGCACCCGCTAAAAGAATCTTCATGAATTACCTGCCCCTGCTGCCGGCAGAGCCACCCTCCCAAGTCCATTTCGGTGTCACAGATTCAATTGCTCGATAGATTCCACGTCCAGCACATCCAAAATCAGAGATTCGAGTCGTTTGGCCGAGCGAATTCGTTGAATCTTGTTGGTCGAGGCCTTCTTTAATTTACCGAACCGCTTTTCAAGTAGATGGATGAGCGTCTCACGCTTGGCATCGAGCATGCCCTTCTCGATGCCCTTCTCGATGCCCTTCTCGATGCCCTTCTCGATGCCCTTCTCGATGCCTCTTTTTTCGTAAGTAGTCACCATTTTTTCGACCTCCTTATATTCGGATTTTTGCACCAGGTTCTCGAATTCTACTACCTCTTTCCGATTTAGGGCGATGTAGGTCTCGACAAAATCGATCAGCAAGCTTTGCCGGGCCGGGTTAATCGGGACGCCGAGAATCCAGCGCAGAAAGTCTGCTTTCAGCCGGACGCGCTGTGACCGTTTATAATTCATCTTTGCCATCAGGGCAAAGGCGAGCGGATTGTTGGATTTCAGGAACTGCTGGTAGTCCAGATGCTTCAATTTAATGAGGTGATATTTGAAGTGCATGTAGATCTGATCGCCCAACCGGATGTCGAAAGTATCTGCAACGGGCTTCTTCCATCGGGCGTCGTCCGTGAAAATGACAATCGGTACGATGGGCTTTTTGTATCTCAGGTATAGCTGACAAAAGTATTCGTACATGCGTTTGGAAAAATCAGGATCTCTTTTCGCCTGAAATTCCGTGTGCACCAGGATGAACTCTTCGCTTCCATCCTTGAGTCCAACCTGAACGACCAAATCCATCGCTTTGCGTTTGCCACCTGCCACATCCGTGAAGGCTTCCTGCTCCAGAAACTCGATCTTGGAGAACTCGATAAGAACAGCCTCTTTCGGCAGAAAGAGTTCCATGAACTCCCGAAAGAAACTCTTCAGCAGCGTTTTGAATATCTGATCGTGATCGATAGGCATGGCAGAACGCAATGAGTAATGAGTAAGTTTGTCTGAGAGGGTCGCCTCACCTTGATGTGACAACCGACACCACTGCGCCCCCGGTACCCTTACGTATTACGCATTAAACGGTTACAGTTGAGTTTCTTGTTTTCTTTGAAAGGTTTTGGCTTCCCCATTCGTTGTTTCCTTGAATTCGTTGGAAGCACTTTTCTTTGGTTGCGGCCTTACGGCTGCGATATGTATTACGTATTACAACTCTATCGGCTGCCCTTTCTCTACCATGGACTGAGTTGCGGCCTCCAGAATCCGAACAACCCGCAACCCACTTTCGCCATTTGAAATAGGCGTCTTGCTTTGCTCAACACATTCAACGAAATGACGTGCTTCGGTTTTTAATGCCTCGGTGAGATCGAGCTGCGGCACCCAGAGATCGCCTGTCCGATAGCCAATAAGCATTTTGTAGATGCTTTCTTTGGAATCTGTCAGTTCGATTCCCTTGTCGTATATCTTTACCTTTTCGCTGGGCTCGAGATCGTCATAAACGATCATCTTGCGACTTCCGCTGATAAGTGTTCGACGGATTTTCACCGGCGCCAGCCAGTTCACGTGAATGTGCGCCATGAGCGACTTTTCAAAAAACAGGGTCAGGTATGCGATGTTTTCCGGCTGGCCGGCCACGTGGCTCATCCCCGTAGCTGAGACGGAGAGCGGATGGGACGGGAGCAGGTGATCCATAATGGCCAGGTCATGCACGGCCAGATCCCATATCACATTCACATCGTGCTGGAAGAGTCCCAGATTCACCCGTACCGAATCGTAGTAGTAGATATCGCCCATCTTATCGGAATCGATCTGTTCCTTAATTTTTTGCACCGCGCCGGTATAGAGGAACGTGTGATCTACCATCAGCGTCCGGCCCTGCTGCTTTGCCTTATCGACGAGTTCTTCCCCTTCCGCGGAGGTCGTGGTCAGAGGTTTCTCCACAAAAACATGTTTGCCTGCCTCAAGCGCCTGCATGGCAAGCTTGAAATGAGTGGAAACCGGAGTGGCGATGATGACCGCGTCAATAGCCGGGTCATCAAAAAGTTCCTGAGTGTTCTTCGTCGTTTTTATGGAGGGGTACCGCGCTTGCACCACGTTCAGAGAATCCTGATTCAGGTCGCAAACGGCGATGACTTTCGCGCTTGGAGTCTCAATAAAATTGCGGAGAAGATTCGGGCCCCAATATCCATAACCGATAAGTCCTATACCAACCATTTTATATGTCCGGAGAGAAGAAAAGAGGCCGGATGGTAAGAGCCTCCCTCGCGTATTCAACAACGCGTAGGGCCAACGCTCTTACTCGTAATCCGAATCGTAATCTTTGCTCTTTTGCCTGATCTGATTATTGGCTCGGGTTCGGGAACAGAGGCTCAGAAGGAAGAGGATTCAAGATTACGATTAGGATTACGAGTAAGAGTTGCTTCGACCACTCAGCCAGCTCTTACAGACTCCATTACACTGCTGAATGTTCCCGTTACATGACGGATATTCTCCTCCGTTAATTCGGGGAATATCGGCAGTGAAAGAACCTCATTCGCCACCTGTTCTGAGTCAGGGAAATCACCCGCCTTATGGCCAAGATCCGCATGGATTTTCTGCAGGTGGACTGGAATCGGGTAATGAATCCCAATCGAAATACCCGCCTCTTTCATCGGTTCGAAAAAGCTTTCCCGTTGTGGCACACGGACGGTATAAACATGGTACACATGCCGATTCCCGGGCGATTCGACTGGTGTAGGGATATCAAGTGGCGAGAGTAACTCCGTATAACGGGCCGCATGCCTCCGCCTGGCTTCCGTCCATTCCTCGAGGTGGCGGAGCTTAACGTCGAGCACCGCCCCTTGGACGCCATCCATCCGATAATTGAAACCCGGCAGCGTGTGATGGTATTTCTGCGACTGGCCCCAATCACGCATCAGGCGAAGATGCTTATTGTGTTCCGGATCGTTCGTCGTTATCAGGCCGCCTTCACCATACGCTCCAAGGTTCTTACCGGGGTAAAAGCTGAAACAGCCCAGATGCCCCAGGCTCCCGGCACGCCGGCCTTTGTATTCTGCCCCATGCGCCTGGCAGGCATCCTCGATGACAACCAGGCCATGCCGTTCAGCGATTCCGAGAATGGGATCCATATCCGCCATCTGGCCGTAAAGGTGTACCGGTATGATGGCCTTGGTGCGTTCCGTAATCGCTGCCTCTATCTGGTTTACGTCGATCGTGTAAGACTGTGGGTCAATATCGACGAAAACCGGCCGGGCTCCCGTATAACGAATCGCTGCCGTCGTTGCGATAAAAGTAAACGGAGTAGTGATCACTTCATCCCCGTCCCCGATCCCGCAGGATTCCAACGCCAGATGCAGGGCGCTGGTACCCGAATTCACCCCGATGGCATGCTCGACCTGGCAATAGGAAGCAAAAGCATTTTCGAATCGGGCAACAGCCTCGCCGAGCACAAACTGCGTGCTTTCAAACACCGCCGCTACGGCCGGCAGTATTTCATCCTTGATGCTTTCGTACTGAGCCTTCAGATCAACAAGTGGGATCATAATCTTTGAAACATCTCGTTTGTCTTCTGCTTAGATAACACATTCGATCTCTCGACATATCGGTAAGGGAACTTGTACTGGTTCCCTACTTTGACTAGTTTGAAAATTATTCCTCTCCTGGCGCCATTGGCGTCAAGAAGATCTTGAGCCGACTTGGCATCCTCCCACGTCGCAATATTACGGTGCGCATAGAAAACAACATGAGGCACAACCGAACCGTACCCTGTGAGATACAAGGAAAGCTTTTCCACAAACACCACTTCATCATCCTTGGCATTTTTTCGGATGGTTTCACCCATCGCCTTATACAGACTGTGTCCATTGCTATTCTGGTCCCGATAGTCACCAATCGATATAAAAGAAAGCAATAGAACAACAACCAAAATAGAGGCAATATTCCCAACTAACTCTTTATGGTTTCGTGTTTCTTCCAGCTTTGAAATCACACTGGACAGGCCAAGCCCAGTCAGTATCGAGAATGCGATAAACATCGGCATCACAGAATACTCGTGTATCGTCGTATGATTAAACAGAGTCATATGATGCCCCAATACGGTCAGGACCGTGAGACATGCAACCGCGACCTGGCGCTTATCCAATCGTTCGAATCCCCGGGACAGGGCCGCGGCCACAAACAGGACGGCAGGGAAAAAGATAAGGAAACCGCCAAATCCCTTGTAGTAATGGTTGAACACCCGCTTCCATGCAACGAGGTCGTATATGTGCATGTTCTTATCTGTTTCCTCGAAATAGCCACTGATGAAGGTGAACCTCCCGAAGAAGAATTCGATCAGCGCCTCGAGCCCGGCAATGGAAGACATCTGTATAAACGCCAGCGTCATCGCACAGGCAATACCGGCCACCGTGGCAACAATCAGCCAGCGCATCGAGCGCTCTTGGTGATGAATAAGCGCGTACAGACAGACAATGGTCGAAAAGAACACCCCATACCAGGCCGTGTAAAACATGAAAAAGATCAACACGCCAAACCCGAGAATCCATCGTTTCCGGTCCGACTCTTCGCTGTCCAGAATCCGGACAAACACGTAGGTCCCGGCGAGCAACAGGGGATGGTTCAGCCACTGCGCCGAGTAGGTATTGCAGTGAAACCAGAGCGTAAAGGGGTTGAAGATGTACATCGCCGCCGCAATGAACGCCGGCGGTTCACGGGCGGCAACCGAACGGTCCCGGAGCAGTTGGTGCACGATCAGATAGATGAGCAGCACACAGATGAAATGCAGAACGAGGTTGAATATCTGCAACGGTAAGACATCCGGATAGACCCCAACCAGCCGGAACGCGAAGTATGGCGCCAGCCAGGCCATCGGAGGCCGGGAGGTGTAATACCAAATCCCTTCCTCATTCTTCATCCGGGCATCATTCGAGATATTCCGGTTCGCCTTCCCGGGGTAAGTCATCACCTGGAGGCCCCGGTGCTTCCAGAGCCCCTCCTCATGCCACGTCTGGAGAGTGATCAGGATGGGGGCCGTGACCCACTCATAATGAGAACTTAATGGACGATTGATATAGCGAGTTCGCACCATCACGCTGATAAGGAAGAGAAAGACAAGCAGTCCCATCCTCCTTGCGTTGCGATAGCATGGGCTTTCGACAGTCCAGACTCGCTTTAGTTGGTCGATGCGCATATTCAGTCAGTAGCTCGAAATAAAACGTCTAATGTAAGTTACAAAGCAGCCTATCACCCAGCCGCCAACCGTCTTCCAGAGGCGAGCAGCCTAGCTACAGAACTCATCTCATGTGAAATTGCGCTTCAAGGGCCGAAAGACGCATACAGCCTCTATCGGCTCTGTAGTGCTATTCCACATTCCACTTCATAACTGCACTAAGACGAATATGTTAGGGATTAAATGTGGAATAAAAAAGTTTCGGATTTCGGTTGTGAGAATTCGTAGGCGTGGTCAATGCGCTCTGACGTTGCGTTACACCAACTTTCCCACTTACAGATCGTGACTATTTCGCTCCACCACACGAGTTGAGTTCTGTAGCTAGTTCGCGCTCAAGGATTGACAACATGGCTCATGCCTCCTTCGCCCTCCGCATGTCATCCAGGATGTTCACGCCACTCGTCAGGCCAAACAGGATTCCTCCAAGGATGGCAGGTCCTACCTGGAGCAACCAGTAACAAACGGCAAGCGCAACCGCCTGGGGCTCCCCCGCTCCCACGTGAGTGAAAAGAAGAGTGCATGTCCATTCTCGGATTCCCGTACCATTAAGTGAAAGAGGTATCTGAGATACGCTCATCACAATTGGGATAAAGAGAACGAAATACCATATCGAGAGGTCCATGTTCAGCTGGAGAGAGAAGTAATAAAACAACCATATGACAATAAGCTGAAAGGCGAAGGAAAGGAGAGTGACGTTGGCAAGCGCTCCGGGATGGGCGCGGTAGATTCGGATGCTCCGGAGAAGCTGGTCCGTAATTTCCCGCAGTTTCGTGAGGCGAAGCCAACTCAATATGGACAAGAGGAGGCCCGCCGTACGGACGCTGAAAAGCACCAATATCCCCCCAATCAGGGTGCAAAGCAGTGCCGTCAGAACCAGATAGATCCAATTATTCTGATAAAGGCGGTATCCAGCAATAGCGGCAACAATCCCGAGCAGGACGAGCATCAACATGCCCACAATGCGTTCCACAAGAACGGACCCGACCCCCCTTTCCCAAGGGACGCTGTGCCGGCATAAGAAATAGACCCGTGCTCCATCGCCACCCACAGATGAAGGAAGGAACTGGTTGAAGAACGTCCCGATAAATTGAAGTCGGATTAGCTTGCCCAGCCCTATAGGATTCTCGGTTGCCCCCAAGAGAATCTTCCAGCGAAGCGTTCGGACCGCCATTCCTCCAGTATAAATGAAGAGACCCAGAAGATAGCTCTGTAACGGGACCTGCTTCATCCGCTCTTTGAATTGATGAAAATCAACCTTGTAGAGAAGCAGCACCAAAAGTACCAAGCCAACGGCGACCTTTAAAAGGACGGCCATTCTTTTTGATAGGAAGTTTGACATATATGAGCTAAGACTAGAGTCTCGCAACCAACAGCACCGAGCAAGATTGTAGAGTATAGTATACCGCGCAGCTAGACATCCCCGAATTGATCAAACATGCTTTCAGATAACCGACTGAAACGGGAAGGATTCTTCGAACCAACCTATGTAAAACAGCTACTGGACGAGCATATGGCTGGCTACCGCGACCACCGTAAACTCCTATGGACGCTACTTGTCTTCGAGCTCTGGCATGAGCATTGGTGCGGATGAAGACAGACTACAGGCCACAGACTTGAGACCCGAGACTGACGACGACGATGCCCATCGACCACGATCAAATATTCAAGACGTTGCTGAAGAGCTTCTTTCAGGAGTTTATGGAACTTTCCTTCTGGAACAGGCCGCCCTTATCAACTTCTCAGAGATCGAGTTTCTGGAGCAGGAGTCCTTCATGGATGTCGCCGGCGGCAAACGCAAAGCGATGGATTTGGTCGTCCGGGTCGGGCTCAAGGACGGCAGTGAAGAGTTCATCCTGGTGCATACGGAGTTTCAGGCGAGAAGAGACCCGGACTTTGCCAAACGCATGTATGAGTATTTCTCCCAGTTGTACCTGAGATACGGAAAACCCATCGTGCCGATTGTCGTTTTCACTGACGACGCCAAGTGGAGGAAACCTGTTGCCGATACTTTTGACATTCGGCTCGGTGAAGAAGTCTACATGCACTTCAAATATCACCTCATCAAGCTGAAACACTTCGACTATCGGCAGTTCCTCGAGTCCGACAACCCGCTCGCCTTTGCCCTGATGGCGAAGATGGACTATAAACCCTCGCAGCGTGTTCGGCTGAAAGCCGACTTCCTGCGCTGGATTCTCGGCATCCCCATCGACCCGGCCCGGCGCAGCCTGCTGGTCGATTTTGTCGAGACTTACGTCGCGCTGAACCGGAAAGAGGAAGTAGAATTCGATAACTTTGTGCAAAAACCCGAATATAAAGAGGTCGAAAAAATGGTCACGACTTACGAAAAAAGAGGAATCGAAAAGGGAATCGAAAAAGGTCGAGAAGAAGGCATGCTCGATGCCAAGCGAGAAACCCTCGCCCATCTCCTTGAAAAACGATTCGGCGGATTAAAGAAAAGTTCTATCAATAAGATCCAACGGGTTCGCTCTACCAAAAGGCTCGACTCTTTAATCCTGGGTGTGCTGGACGCGGAATCGATCGAGCAGTTGGGACTGTGACGGGTCGCCGGCCTCCTCCGCCCCTCGTCGAAGACATGCTCTCTGAGAGCCGTCTGAAACGGGAAGGATTCTTCGAACCAACCTATGTAAAACAGCTACTGGAC
>JAQBXN010000142.1 GCA_027625095.1 Planctomycetota bacterium
ATCGAATAACTCTTCAACAAATTGCTTCGCTTCGCTTTTCACCGACTGAGGTATAGCATCCTCACTGACTTGTGGCCAGCGACTTCCGACACGGGTTCACTGAATATTTACGTTCATGATTTAAAACATAAAACTAGATCTGACCTCTATCCCCCTCCTCTATCCCCCTCCTTTCAGATTAGTTTGAGGCGCCAGGCGCGCTGACATACTGGCCAACCACACCTTGGGTTGGACGACCTCAATCCTATTTACCAAGGACCATCCTTTTACCATCGAACTGAAGATCAAGTACCTGCTTCACATCCAGCCTTAAGGATTGTTTCTTTGTTGAGGAAACCTTTCCTGTTCCAACCATAGAACCGCGCTTCTCTCCAAAAGCAATGATTACATCATACTCTCCTTCGGCGACGTAAGCGGAGGCTTTACGATTCTCGTCCAGCAAGGCTGCTCCCCAGAAGATGTCATTCTGAAGGAAGCACACAGTTGTTTTGTAGTTCTTCTCTCCGACCACTGATTCGAACGGTTCTACCTTTACATCTACCCGCCCGATCTCCCGGACGGGAAAATCAAAGGAATAATCTTTCTCTCTCATCGTAATGTCGCCTCGAAAGACGACCACAGGGCGGGTCTTTTCATCCGGTCGTCTTGAAACCAGAAAATCATAGTCGCCAGGCCCCAGATGGATTCCGTATTTCCCTTCTTTGTCCGTGACTGTCTTCCGCCTCGAACGCCCCTGATAAAGCTCAAGACTTACCCCGGCAGAGGGTATCTTTGTAATGCCAGACATAACCTGACCGCTGAGGACGGGATATGGCTTCAGTTTTAGGATGTGCTCTATGTCGGGTTCTGCCATCACCCGATTACTCGCGGGAAAATAATCTTGGTGACGTGCATTCACTGTAATCTGCCCGCCAGGTAAACCGACAATTGAAAACCTTCCATCGTTATCTGTTGCGACCGCTTTATCACCAACAGCAACAATTGCTTTTGAAAGGGCACTCCCGCTCGCTGCATCCACAACCTTGCCACTTACGTTCAACTGCATTCTCGGCAGAAGAAACAGCTTATGTTCTACTACCTCTTCGTCGTTCTCCGGTATTGTCATAACGTCTGAATCTCCCGCGACTCGGTACAAAAGAGCTGGGCGGTCTATCAGTGTCAGCCGGTATTCTCCAGGCGGGATATTTAAAAGCTCCCTCCGAGTCTCGTCTCGATTAGGAATGATGTAAAACCCATTGGGGTGCTGCCCTGGAGGCAACGGCGTAAATCGTATCCCCCCAATCATTTGTTCCTGAGGATGGAAGGGCTCTTTTGAATAACCCGGGTCCCATGCCAATTGAAGGATCGCTCTCAACCGACCCGTAACTTCCATTTTAAATCGAGACGGTATCTCTGATTTCGAACCTCCCAGCTTTATACTCAGGCTTCCCCTCATAACTATATTTCCTGCACGATGATCCGCCTTCACATCATAGGCACTAGCCATACCGGGGAGATAAGGCACTATAAATTTACCGTCCTTTGACGTCGTCGTGCGTGTTCTAAACCGCCATACAGGAACTTTGGGCAATTCGGTATTCGTGACTGAGACTGCAATTTGCACAGACACATTTGCCATTGGCTGACTGCTGGGCCCTTCAACGATGATTGCTCGCCTCATCAGAGCGATAGAACGCAATTTAAGTTCCATTTCGTTAACTGCCTTAAATGACACAAGTTCAATAAAGCCATCTAAAAATACAGACTTTTGGGGTGAAAAATAATCGCTGTTCGAAGGAGTGATATAGAAAGAATTGTGCCTTCTATTTGAATCAACCCTGGCTTGTCCGTAGAGCGAACCATCTTTATTAACGTTCACATATCCAACAGCTCGAGTGCCTTGATATACAACTAGATTAATCTGTGAATCTAGGATTTTCCCGTCCAGATAAGCTTTCCCTTTAAACTCGACATGTTCACCATTTACTGGTGATAACGCAAAAATAATAACCCACAGAGCCCTTATCTCTGAAAAACCGTAAGCTTGAATAATCTCCATAATAAACCGCATCGTGTACAAATTATTGCCACTCATAACTGGTATCTTTAATATTCTGTCCGGTTAGTTGAATACGCCCTAATGCATCTAACGTCGGATAAAAATCGTATGATTTATTCTTGACGCCGCATTCAAGGATAAATGCCGTGTGTATAATATCGCCTACTGCAGCATTTTGTGATGCGCCAGCCCAAGAACCTGCCGGATCGTACTGATGGTAACTACCTCTATTGACAGAGGCTTGGATTGCGGTGTCAGGAGAGTTAGCAACTGCTTCATATCGCATTTTTTGGCGCGATTCGGTTATACTTGTCACTGCTTCCACATCATAGGAAAAGAGCCAATATTCAAGTCCTAGAGCTGCTGCGGGGACAATAGACACTGCAGCAGACAGAATCGCTATTTCGGTCATTTTGTAAGTTATCGCTGTAGTTAAGATGCTCGTTGCAATGTTCACACCAGAAGATACTCCAGCCTGCTCCCAATCACCGTCTACACCTCTCTCTTTATTCCACGTTTCGCTGCCCATAAGTTTGGGCTGAAGCAAAACAGGACAAGTCCAGCGCTCAGACAGTCGGCTATCACCAGACGGCACGCGTGGCAGAGAGCGTAGCGCACAATCTGGGCGCGGACGCCAAGATTGAGTGGTCGAGCGATTCTCGCCGCTTGCGCGTCGTAGTTGGCTCAGAGCTTTTGTGGGAGTATGAGATTCACGCCGCCTAACCATGCGCTGCAGCGAACCCGGCCATCGCGCTCCGGTTGCAATCCACGCGTCCAGTGGGCCGGGTCGCTGAGCTTGGGTCGTTGAGTTCCTTGATTCTTAAACCCTTACAACATAACGCCTGACCGCCTCAGGAGGCCCAGAATCCAAGGCCTAACTGTCGATCCTGAGCTAGTGCTTGATACCAAGCTGGATGGCATGCAGAAGCGTTGCCTGGATGCAGTCAAGACCTCGGGCGAGTCGCTCATGGCGATTATCAATGACATTCTGGACTTCTCGAAAGTCGAGGCCGGAAGGATTGAACTGGAATCCATCGAAATTTCTCTGAGGGAACAGATTGATGAAGTCGCCGGGACCATGGCTCTGCGCGCTCATGAGAAGGGGCTGGAGTTGACTTGCCATGTCCTCGACAACGTGCCTAAAACCATTCTCGGCGACCGGGTCCGTCTGCGGCAGGTACTGGTCAACCTGATCGGCAACGCCATCAAATTTACCGAAGAAGGGGAAATCAACATTCGCGTCAGCAGAGAGGCAACGGAGAACGGACGCGAAGTCCTCCACTTCGAGGTCAAGGATACCGGCGTAGGAATTTCGAAAGAAAAGCAGAAGTTGATCTTTGAGGCATTCATCCGGGCCGATTCCTCCATGACGAGACAATATGGAGGCACCGGCCTCGGCTTACCCATATCCGCCAAACTAGCACGCCTCATGGGAGGCGACATCTGGGTCGAAAGTGAGCAAGGCATCGGCAGCACTTTTCACTTCACCGCCAGCTTCGAGCTGGGACCGCGGCGAAACTCAAGCCGCACCGTTGCGATAAAGCGGCAGATGAAGGGAGTCCCCGTGCTGATCGTCGATGACAACGCCACCAACCGCACCATCCTTGAAGAAATACACAAGAAATGGGATATGACGCCTCATTCCGCCGAATCCGGCCCGGAAGCCCTTCGGATGATGGACGAAGCCATCCAGGCCGGTCGGCCTTACCCGCTGGTCATCCTGGATTGTCAGATGCCGGAAATGAGCGGAATACAAGTCGCTCGAGCCATCCGTAGTATGGTCGGCGGCGAAGAGACGGTGCTGATCATCCTTTCATCTATCGCTGATGAGTTTGTTCAGGAGAGGGCGGAACTCAACATCCAACATTTGCTCACCAAACCCGTTAAGCGATCTGATCTCCTGAACGCAATACAGGCATCCTTATCCAGGGAAGAGCTAATCGAGGAAGAGCACGAAGCAACAATGTCAGAATCCATCGAACCAATTGCAATATTGGTGGTCGAAGATAATAAACAGAATCAATTGCTGGCCGTCAGCGTGCTTGAAAAGATGGGGCATAGCGTTAAGGCCGCCGAGAATGGCCGGGTGGCCCTGAACATCCTCAACGAAATGAGCTTTGACTTAATCCTGATGGACCTGATGATGCCCGAAATGAGTGGTTACGAAACCACCGCCCATATCCGCCAGAGGGAAGCGGGGACAAAGCTCCATATCCCGATTATCGCCGTGACAGCGGACGCCATGCCAGGAGTCAGAGAGAAGTGCCTGGAAGCAGGTATGGATGGTTACCTCACCAAGCCGTTCCAGTCCGATGAGTTGCTCGCCGCAATAGCACATGTGAGGAAAGGCACGCTTGTTTCCGCGCAGGACTAATCCCCTTCAGGCGACCCACAGATCGCACAAGGGGGAAATCATCAAAAGTGTCCCTTCAGGAGATTAACTCCTGTCCGACATTGATTCGGAGTCAACAGAAAACGCCATGCAAGACGCAACCTAGCCGAATTCAAGAATTCTTATCGTCGATGATCACCAATTTAATGTGGATCAGCTTGAGATGCTCTTGCAGCGGGGCGGTTACTTAAATCTCAGGACGATCACGGATTCACGACAAACGCTGGACGTTTACAAGAGCTTCGGGCCCGACCTGATTCTTCTTGACCTTCACATGCCGCACCGCAACGGCTTTGAAATCATGGATGACCTTCGGGAGATCGTCCCCGAATACGATTATTTGCCCATCCTGGTGCTCACTGCCGATATCAACACCGAAACCAAAAGAAAAGCGTTGCACAGCGGAGCAAAAGATTTCCTTACCAAACCTTTTGATCAGATTGAAGTTCTGTTGCGCATCAACAACCTGCTCGAAACAAGGCGGCTTCACCTGCAACTCCAGGAGCAGAATCAGGCCCTGGAAGTCAAGGTCTCTGAACGCACTCGGGCTCTCGAGACGGCTCTGCAAGATTTCATGAACGCGCAACAGAAGATGATTGAACAGGAGCGCATGCGGGCGCTTGGGCGAATGGCCAGCGGCATTGCCCACGATTTCAACAACGCGCTCTTCCCTATCCTCGGTTATTCCGATTTGCTGATAAGCCATCCTGATATTCTCGAAGATACAGAAAAGGCGATCGGGTGGCTAAAAACTATCAATACCTCCGCCCTCGACGCTGGCAGTGTGGTCAAACGACTAAGTGAATTCTATCGCCCGCGCGAAGAGACAGAAGTCTTCGGTGCCGTGGAACTCAACGCGATCATCGAACAGAGCGCAGAGCTCACCCGGCCAAAGTGGCGGGATCAGGCTCTGGCGCAAGACAGGAACATCGAAATGAAACTCGAGCTGGGCGACCTCCCTATCGTTTACGGTAACAAATCTGAAATTCGCGGGATGCTGACGAACCTTATTTTCAACGCAGTCGATGCAATGCCCAAAGGGGGGAGCATCTTCATCCGAACCCGTCCCGATGAGAAATTCGCCGTCATCGAGGTGGAAGATTCCGGAACCGGGATGACAGGGGAGGTGAAACGGCTGTGCCTCGAACCTTTTTTTACCACCAAGGGGCCCGGTGGCACCGGGCTTGGCCTTGCCGCGGTTTTCGGCATCATCCGACGTTACGAGGGCCAGATCAAAATAGATTCCGAACTCGGCAAAGGCACAAAATTTACCATCCGGCTGCCCTTCAATTCAGACGGAGAGAAGCTCAAGGACGAAACAAGCCCCGGCACAACCGTTCTGCCGGCACTCAACATTCTGGTGGTCGAAGATGAGCCGTTTATCAGCGATTTCATCTCTCATTATCTCAGCATCGATGGCCACTCCTGCGAGGTGGCGTCCAACGGCAAAGAAGGCCTGGACAAATTTCGGGCCGGCCAATTTGATATTGTATTGACCGACCGCTGCATGCCAGTCATGAACGGTGACGCCCTCGCGGCGGCCATCAAGAAACAGGTACCCGATCAACCCATCATCATGCTTACCGGCCTGGGAGATTTGATGGAAGCCACAGAGGAAAAGCCTCCCGGCATCGACCTCATTCTCTCCAAACCTGTCGGCCAGGCTGAGCTCCGCGAAGCTTTGGCCGCCCTCTTTTTCGGCGGCTTACCGGTTGCCAGTCCCCCTCCATCTCTTAAGCCGACGACTCCGGGTCCGTGAGCATCTGGCGAGGGCTACTTCCCCCGCCCTCAGACTTCCTCCACAGTTCTTCGACCGATTCAAATTCACTTGGATTGGCCACGGATCGCCTCAGGCCACGTAGGCAAGATAACTGTTTCTAATACTTTTCGTCTACAGATACACGAGAACTTAACAAATAAGTCACGTTGTCGGGATTGTCCTTCCTTTTGAGGAGCCGCCAAGGTCAATACTGTTCACTTAAGCCTTCCTGCCTCCGCAGGGCAGGCCCTATGGAGGCGAGCAAAGGTATCCGTAACAGAAACCAAATGAGAATTCGCGTCTTCACCAAAAGAAATGAATTTTGACCTTCGCTATGTCACAAAGGGGGTGTGCCGCTACAATGCTTCACCAGCAGCGCTCCAGATTGACGCGCTGGAGTTAGTTTGGGCTTCAAACGAGCGAGGGACGCCAAATCAGTTGGGCGGACTCCTCTTTGGACTTCCACGCTTTTGAAATTCGTGCCCTCTTTTCAGGAGACCACTACGATGCTGATGCCCATCCTACCCAACAATAGTCTTGAAAAGCGCTGCCCCAAATGCCGCATTAAAGTGGACCTGACTGACGAGGCTTCATGTAAGCGAGTCCTCGGTCATTTCTGGAAATGCAAAGCCTGCGGCCACGTATTCCACGAATGCGCAACGCGTTAAATAGACTGGCCAAACTCCGTGGAATGCTGGAGTTGCTCTCCAGTTGGCGATTTTGGTGGCGGCCTTCTGGCCCTGCCAGGCCTATGCGTCCGACCACTCAATCTTGATATGCAGGCAGCGTAGTAAGTCGTTTGTCATCCAGTGGGCCGCCAACTGTGAAATGATAAAGGTCTTGGTACTTGCGATCTTTGAGTCCCAGCACGTCATGCATGGCATCGTCGAAGTAACAGCCGATCCCAGTACTCCGAATGCCTGCCGCTTCTGCTTCCAGATAAAGTATCTGTCCGATGAGGCCGGACTCCCAGAAAAGTCGCCGATAAAACCAGGGCCCGTAACGCTCAATCGGATCTTCATATTCAGCGATCATTCCAAGGCTGAAACATCCGTCACTTGCAATATCTTGAGTGCATGAAATCTGCTTGGAGGCGTTGCGAGTATCGGTTTCGAAAAGCCGGAATAATCCTAGCTCTTCAGGGCAGTTATCCGGTTTCACCCATTCATCCGCCTGCGTCACGGCTTCCTGAAGTGAAGACAGTTTGGCCAAATCACGGACAAGGAAATAAAGCCCAGGGGCCAAGCCATCCACTCGATGAACAAAAATTGCGAGATGAATGTGCGGCTTCCAGGGCAGTACATCGAATGGAGGTTGGCCGGATCTGTGGAGAGCCCTGGACAGCATTAAATAGAAAGCCTTCCGAGGGATTGAGGTCACACCATCCATAGACACTGCGCTGCGGCGCTGACGTATGATCTGCCGCAATGAAACCTTTCTGGAGCTTGAAGGACTGAAGCCCGGACGCGATGGATCGTCGAACAGCTCATATTGCGCAGCCGTTTCGGGTTTATTTGTAGCCTCGGCGATACCCTTCAGATTCCAATCGACATGTGAATGACTGAGCTGGTTTGGCTGACCATACCAATGGAGTAGACGAAATTTGCTGACGGCTTCCGTTTTGAATTTGCTTAGATCCAAATCCTCATCAGACGGCGTGAGTGCGATGAGGCAATCGGCTTCTTCAGCTTCAGCGCCGTCTTGGCCAAACGTACCGGTGAGAGCTGCGATTTCATCTGAGCTGAGATCATCCAGAAGTCGAGCCCGCCACCCCAGTCCGGCCGCTGCGAATCGAATCGCCCCGAGGGCGTGTCCCACATCATGCTGACAGTACCGAAACGCACGTTCCCCATACTTCCAGGCTTCCCTCCAATGGATGGAGGTGAGCGCCAGAAAGAAAGTGCCTGAAGGCAAACCCGCGGTTACCTCCGACCAAAGCTCGGCGGAAAAGTTGGTTCTTACTTCAAGGCCATGCTCTTTGGGTGCATAGTGGGCCACCATCGGCTCATCGCATATTCCCTCCAGGGCACTGCAAATCAGGTAACACTCGGTTGGATGAAGATTGCCGCTGGATGGATTCACTCTGAGCGCCCAACTGGATTTCTGGATGCTTTTCCACGCCGAGAGCGAAAGGCTGTCAAAGAAGAGCTGTGAGATGTTTTGGATGTTCGGCGGAGATGCCGTTATACGCGCCGACCCGAAAGCATCATCGTAGAGCGGCTCTTGTGAAGGCGGAATCTTCCTGAGGTGGATCAGTTTTGAACCGGGGTAACGCCGAAACGGGTCTGGTTGATTCACCCAGTCAAGAAAGCCAGGGCCGCGCGCATAGCCGTTGAACCGGTGTTTCGTCGACTGGTGATATTGGAATACTTTGGTCACAGCTTCGGGCATAATGCCGGAATATCCAACTCACACCTTTTCGCCACTTTACACATGACTCATCGCCATTATTGGACGGCTGCTTCCACCGCACTTGCGGCAGCCTTTCTGCTTTGCGGCTACGAATTCGTTCGGAGCGCATCCAACACTCTGTTCAAGGCTGCTTACGGCAAGGAGAATCTCCCCGTCATAATGGCATTGATGCCACTGGGAGTCCTGTCAATGCTCTATCTGTATGGGCAAGTGCTGTCCTGGCTCGGACCACGGAGAACCCTGTTCTGGTCATCGATTACTTCTGGAGTCATCATTGCCGCGGCGGCACTCGCCATTGGAGCGGGCAGTCGTGTGGCGACCGGGGTGCTCTACATTGTACGTGAAGCCTATGTGGTGCTTCTTATTGAACAGTACTGGTCTTTTATCAACAGCTCACTTGGCAGGAACGAAGCCAAGAAGCTGAACGGCGCCGTCATGGGGATTGCCTCCCTTGGGGCTATCCTGGGCGGGGTACTTGTGCACCGGCTGGCGCAGCCATTGGGCACCCAGGTGATGCCCTTCTTTGCCGCGGCCGCACTACTGCCGGCCGCATTCATATCGGATTTGGGATACGCAAAAGTCGGCGAACCTCAGCGGCAGGAGGACGAAAGCCCGAAGGGTCACATGGGCCTGCGGGAATTCACATCCACACCGTTACTGGTGATCATCCTCCTTCTCATCGTCACGACCCAGGTGGTCTCCACAGCACTCGACCTCCGTTTCCAAGGCATCTTACAAGACGCTATACCCGACCCTGACCAGCAGACCTCCTTTTCCGGCGGATTCTTCGCCGGCCTTAATGGTGCCGCCGCATTCTTGCAGTTCGTTGTGACGCCGGTGGTTTTGCGCTTCGTGCCACTGCCGCTGGTGCACGTGGCCATTCCGCTGATTCATCTTGTCGCCTGCTCGGCGCTCCTGGCTTCACCATCACTGATGACTGCAGGTACGGCTTACATGTTATTCAAAAGTTTTGATTACTCGGTCTTCCGGGCTGCGAAGGAGATTCTCTATATTCCACTCTCATTTGATGCACGATTCCGCGCCAAGGAATTAATCGACGTGTTCGGCTATCGTTTCTCCAAAGGCGGATGCTCATTACTCATCGTGTTCGTTCAGAAGGCCGGGCTGGTGCTTGGGGCCGGATATACGCTGATCGCACTCGGCGCATCGGTAGCATGGCTCATGCTGTGCTTTCCACTGAGGAAGTTCTATGCCGTCGAGGAAGAAACTCCACAGTGAATTTAAAGCCGCAGGTACGAGAGGAGCTTAAAGGCCAGCTTTGCTGCCGTGATGTTGCAGCCAGGCGGGTCAGGTGAAGGCACAAACTCGACAAGGTCTGCCCCCTTCCAGCTTGCGGCTGGGTTGCTCGACAAGGCGCGGAGAATATCCATGGTCTGCGGCCAGGAAAGACCTTCCGGCTGGGGAGACGCAACACTGGGGATGACTGACGGGTCGAGGCCGTGACAATCTACTGTCAGGTAGAAAGAGCCCTTCAGAGTGCTTAATGTTTCGATGAGGTTTTTCCAGCGTTCGGATAGCTGGTCCGCATAGAAGGTCTCGATTCGTGGCTCCCCGCTGGCCAAGTTAAACTCGTCCCTGGAAAGGTTTCGCACGCCAATCTGTATGATGCGGCAGCCTTCCTCCAGCACTCGCCTCATCACGCTCTTGTGGCTCCACTTCTCGTCGTCCAGTTCATCACGCAGATCTGCATGGGCGTCTATCTGGACCACGGTCAGGTTCTTCATGGCAACATCCAGACCGTTGATAAGTCCCCAGGTCACAGTGTGCTCGCCACCTATGCCGAGAACGAACTTTCCATCATAGCCCCGCACTGTCTGGCTGATCTTGTCCAGGTATTTCTTTATGGGAGCTCCCCCCCGCACCAAGGGGGGCTGCGTTATGGATTCGCCTCGCATCCTCAAATTCAATTCCCAATTCCCGGTCGAAACTCTCCAAATTCACGCTCGCATCAAGAATCGCCTCGGGGCCTTCTCGTGTGCCCGCGCCATAGAGGACCGATCTTCCAAAAGGCAACTGAAGTATGACCGCATCGGCCTCCCGCGGCGAGCAGGCCGGAAGGCCCAGGAAGGTTGTCTGATCGGGATTTAAAAAAGCCATGAATACTCTCCATTGTGATTGATGAATGACTGAAAACTGGACACCCGAGACCTGCTTAATCCTACGGCGTTCGATGATTAGAGAATTGCCTCAGCGAGCTTTCCAATCGGGATCTCAACTCAGGTTCAAAACAGCTTTCAGCGCTGTCGTATTAGTCAGCCTTCAATTCCTTCAACTTGGCATCAAGCCTCTTTATGAGTTCATCGAAGGAATTTTTGCCCAGGATCTGGTCGAACTGTTCGCGATAATTTGCCACCAGGCTGATGCCTTCAATCATGACGTCATATACCCTCCATGCCCCTTCCTTCAAACGCATGCGATACTCGACAGGAATCTCCTGCCCCTTGGCGCCCGACACTTTAATACTCACCGACACAAAATCGCCTTTCAAATTCTCTCCCGTATAGGTGACCTTTTCACCGGAGTACCCTTCCAGCCGTTTGAGATATGTGTGGAAAAGCATATCCCCATAAATTTGCACGAACTCTTTTTTCTCCTCGGTGCTTCTGCCCTGCCAGTGACGGGCCAGGGA
Organism: Planctomycetota bacterium; assembly: GCA_027625095.1. Lineage (GTDB taxonomy): Bacteria > Planctomycetota > PUPC01 > JACPCR01 > JACPCR01 > JAQBXN01. The sequence continues at coordinate 11,252 of JAQBXN010000142.1, forward strand.
TCGCCGCGCCATTTCCTCCCAGTCAAAACGCTCATCAACAGCCTCTCGGATTTTTTGTTTCCGTTCAGGTGATTTCTGCGGCCGTTTAGAAATGATGGCAAGAATTGACTCCGTCGTATTCCTGATTTGATCAGTAGGCTCTCCGCCATAGACGACAGTCGATACAAAGAGAAGCATTAGTCCGCAAGATTGCATGAAGAGTCTCCGAAACGGTTACTCAATTGATGATGATCAGAAGTTGTCCCAGCCTGCGCACTCTACCATTCCGTCTGCCAGTATTGCAGCGATAACTTCAGCGAGAAGTAGTACTGGAAGAATGTTGGACGTGACGCAACCGTTTTCGCCTTTCTCATAGTTCCCTTGGTAAATCGTATACACGGGCGGTTCTGGGCAGGTAGCTGTTAGAGCGGGATCTCCTAGACAGGCATGCTTTGCAGAAACGGTGGCAGCGATCGGTGAGAATAATGCAGTCGCAGCCGAGGCATTTGAGAGGTTTTATGACCTCGTCAAGTTCTCGAATGTTTTCAAGTATCGGTTTTATGATGGGCATGATTGATCCTCCACAATAGTTCAAATTGTGACATCCTTGTCTGAGTAACCCAGAGACTGTCTGTTACGGATTAGCAACATTGGCAGCTCTTCGTCATGCAGTTTGTTCAGGCATGCAGTACAGACCGCGGCTTCCAGGTTTGCGGTCAGGGGAGACCCACACTGGGGACATCTTTGCCGGTTTGTGCGTGGTCTTCCTCTTCGCTTGGGCCGCGGACAGATGGTCGTCACAGCCGCGCTGGTCTTGATGGGCTCTACTGGAGAGTTCATGGTGGTGCTCCTGTACTTAGGACTCCGGCCAAAATAATGTTGCCACTTTCAATAGTCCCGAAGGGACGGAGGCAATTAGCCCCAGGTTTCAACCTGGGGACAGAATTGGAAAATCGCATCGAAGCCCCGAAGGGGCGACGGAGCCGACGGCAAGCCCACGGTTCCCATCAGAGACAGTACTCCTGCAGCCGATGCACGTGATTCATTGTGCCTGAGAGCTTCAGTGAGTACAGGCAGGCAACGATCCGCATCTTTTGTGATGCTCCACATGGCCTGTGCCGCTGCCACTCGGACCGAAGGGCTTTCGTCTTTCAGAGCTACATCGAGCGCTGGTACAGCAACCCTTGCCTCTTTGCCATGAACGCATCCGAAGTTCCACAAGATGCCTGCCGCCTCGCGCCTGACCGTGGGATTCTTGTCTTTGAGCAGTTCGATCCAATGACTCAGCGGCTTGCCCTGGTACGCAGGCTCTTCCGCCGCGGCGAGCGGCAGCAGTAAAATACAGGCCATTAAAAATTGAGTCCGGGTCATAGATACGAACCCGCAAATACACTTGGGCGACATCGACCGTTCATGGTCGACAATTTCCTCGTCGACCACAAACGTTCCACAACGCGGAGAAGCGAAGAGCCCAAAGATAAGAATGGGTGAGAACTTGTTTTATTTTCACTCCTGTCCAGTCTGGCTGAGAAGAACCAGTTTGCCGAATCGTTCTGCCCTCAAGAAGCTGCCGAAGGTCGGCACCCTTGATCCACACACGCTCCTGAGCCATTGCGAAAGCCGTCAGAACGTGGACAAACACGGATATGGCTTTGTGCCTTATCCCGACTGCTTGCTCCTGTCTGGGTTGAATCCCCAGCCTTCTCCTGGCGCGGCTGAGAGCTGCCAAGATACGAATTCGAGCGCGGTACTCGATTCATGGATCACGAGAGACCTGTCGTCACTTTCTTCGAGAAATGAGGGACATCCCAGCAAATCCTCGAATGCCTCGGTACCTCCAATTTGCGTTTGAGGAACGCCAGACGACCCATCGCACAACTCTTGGTCGATAGCCGTCCGCGGGGTGATCGATGGTGGCAGGTATTCGGCTGTTGTTTGAGCCTTCGCCAGTGGATACCCTCTGCCACATGAACGGTAACAATTTAGAGAATTCCTAAACAAGACACCACCTTCAGAGGGACACCCATGTCGAAAGAATCAGTAAAAACCGCCAAAGTTTCGGTTCGCGAAAATATGGTACCTGGTGCTGGCTATGCGGAGAAATGCCAAAGAATCGCCGATATCGGTTTCGATGGAATCGAGATCACAGCGCTGTACTCGCTTGATGATTGTGCAATGATTAACAGGACGACAAAGGAGACCGGTATCCAGCCAGTACTCACCTCTTGCGGGGATGCCTGTCTGGTTGACCCGCGGAAAAGCGAAAGGGAGAAGGGAGTAAAATTATTGATCCAGCACCTGGAAGTCTGTGCTGAGATTGGAGCTCTTGGCGTCATTCACCCGCCTCTGATTGCAACGAAATTACATATCGGCGGACACCGGGAAAGAATCCCGGATCTCTCGCCCGTGGCCACGTCCGCCCAGCTCGAACGTCAACTGCTCGTTTCGCACTACAAAAAAATCTGCGAGCGCGCTGAGCAACTCGGCATGTTCATCATTATCGAGCCCCTGAATCGTTACGAACAGTGGTGGCCCTGCACGCTCGCAGACGGGGCCGCCATCTGCAAGGAAGTCGGCAACAGCCACTGCAAGATCATGGCTGACTTCTTCCACATGAATATCGAAGAGACCGACATCGCTAAGGCCATATCGGAAACTTCCGAACTCATCGTCAACGTTCACATTGCTGACAATACCCGCCTGACTCCCGGCACTGGCCTGACGGACTTTCGCCCGGGATTCAAGGCGTTGAAGGCAGGCGGCTACGAGCACTACTTTGGCATCGAGTGCGGCGTGCCCGGTGACGACAAGATGAAGGAGCTGCAGCGTTCTGCCGAACATATCCGCCACCTCTATGCGGAGTCTTGAGCCGGGCAAATTCGTCTACTTGCTGAAAAGAGGAAGCTCCCCAAAGCGTTCTTCACCATGGCAAATGGCCAGTCGGGCGGGAGTTCAACGCCATAGTTCCAGAGCGATGAAATTCCAGATGTTCTCGTATCCGTCCGTTGGGTGACCGGGATACGTCACATGGCAGACGGCGCCCGCATTATGTGCAAGTTTTTGGAAGCCCAGGAAGCGCCCGCGTCTGACTTATTACGAACGAACCGGGCAGCAGCTTGTCGGCTACGCTCCCATCGCAAAACCGAAACGGACACTGACGCAAGGCCCAAGGGCCGGCACTACCTTCACCGTTGGAGCGCCCGACCATGGGTTCGCGATGCTGGAGTTTGCGAGTGGCCAGCGCGGTTTCATCTACCATTCGTTCACGGTGAAGTCGGAATTGCCACCGTTGGAGATCCATGGAACGGACGGCGCATTCTCGATCCAGGCTCATGACGACGGGCGAGGCATCCGCAAGTACTGCCCAAAGGAAGGATGGAAGGACGAACCTTCTCCCGACGGTGCACACGAAGGACTCGACTGGGGGAAGGGCGTTGCTGACTTTGCCGATGCCATCCGGAACGATCGGGCCGCCCGATGCTCTGGTACCCAGGCACGGCACCTGGTCGAGATAGCAGAAAAGGTCGTCACGTCATACCAGCAGGGCCTGCCGGTGGATATTGAAAGTCGCTTCGAGCAACCGGTACAGATCGGAATTCCCGCGCCCTGGGAGGATGGTGTTGATTAGAAAGCCCGTAGCGACATGCCGCTCTGGAGTAGCCACAAGCAGCCTGCTTGTGAGCTTCTCCAGAGAGCCGGCAAGCTGGCAGATTCCTTCGTAAAAAGTCGTTTCGGTGCATCTCGTTAATGAAAAGTTCAAATCATACATTCTTGGCGCCAAGCGAACGTGCTCGTAGCGCACGCTTTAGCGTGTTTCCGTTTCATACAGAACACGCTAAAGCGTGCGCTACGAACGCATAAAAGACGTTTTACGAACGAATCTGGCAGATTGCGGCTACGGGCCAGCGCGAAATCGAAAGCCGCCGAAACGCTCGAAAACTTTTGTACCGGTTTGTTTTGCGATGGAGGCCAGCACGTTGCCTAGAGTTTCGTTGTTCACCTTAATCGTCACTTGGCGGGCGGCGAAATTTCCTCCGCAGGTGATGGAGATGCCGGCGACATTCGTCAACTGCTGGCACACCTGCTGCAGGGAGAGCGCGTTCATGTCCACCGTGATGAGTTTCTGGTCTGCTCCCTTTGGAGCGGGCGTGTTGTAATCGGCTTGAGGATTTGCTGCGGGCGCCGGTGCCTGCGGTTTGGCGATGATGTCCATGCCTACGACGCGCCCGTCTGAGAGGCCGACGATGAGTTCGTTGTTGAGAATGAGGAGAGCGCCGATGTCGTGTTGGAACTGCCGTTGAAGGATCAGCTTCTCGCCGTCCATCACTCGAACGAGACCGCCCCAGTAACCGGCAGCCTGGCGCGGTCTCTGGGAAGCAAACTTCTTCAGGATTCGGCCAGGCACTGTGAACTTCTTCATTGCGGCGGCGTCCGGCTTCTCTTCGGAATCAGCCATTTCTTTGAGACGTGCTGCAAGATCGGCGGGGATTTTTGCACCTTTGATCTTCCCTGCGCTCACCCCGGCCTGGATGCCCGTGATCGTGCCGTCGTGCGTCACGGCCTGGAAGGTTTCGCCGTTGGGGTCTGAGGCAATGCGATCGTTCCAGCGCATTCCATCGACCGCATCCGGCAGCACGACCTGCCAGGCAATAGCGCCTTCGTTCTGAACCTCTGCCTCGGTCGTTGGAGAAATGGTGTGGGTGGTGGCGAAACTCCACGGGGTGAGTGGGTCGATGCCTGCTGCGGCTTCGTAGAGCGAGCCGACGGCTTCGTCCATCCCGGCCTGGTCGTAGGCGATGAGCACGATGGATTCCTGGTTGACCCCGATGGCGTCGAGCTGCCAGGCGTAATAGCCGCGACCGCGGCCGGGAAAGAAGTCTTTCGACGGCGCGTAGGGCAGGAATCGATTCTTTTGCAGAAAGGCAATCATCGGGTTGTCTTCAGGTGTGCCGAGCAGAATGACTGCGCCACGGATATCGAAGCCGACCTGTTCCGGCGGGTTTGCATTGCCGGGCTTGATCTGGCCGCGCCCCATGTAGTTCAGCCCAATCCAGGTCAGGGCTTCTTCTTCGGTAAGCGGGCGGGGTCGATTCACTTCCGAGGCATCGACAATTTTACTCTTCACGTTCCAGATCTTGAGAGACTCCGCCAGACGCTGGGCCGCGGCGCTGTGGTAAGCGGCAGTGCCTTTGACGATGGTGATGTCCTGGTTCTGCCTGATGAATCGAAAGACGTTTTTCTCTTCGCCGGGAAGGAAGATGGCTCGTCGTGTCCCGCCGGCAAGGGTTGCACATCGATTCGCCGGCAGAAAGTTGAAGGTCGCCGTGTCCTCGGTGTTGGCGAGCAGTTCCTGAACCGTGAGCTTCCACTTGCCGGCCGGGTCGTTGGCGGCGAGCGGCAGATTCATTCGGAGGGTGCCGCTGCTGGTCGCGCGGTGGAGGTCGTAGCGGGTGGCGCCGAGCGGATCGACCAGTCGGATGCGCAGCGGCGCCGAACCGGTCAGCAATCCGCCCTGGTCATCCAGCAGCACCGCGGAAATTTCGAGGCCGAACGGGTTGGCGGCGTTGGTGGTATCCCGGACGACTCCTGATGCGCCAGCCTTGACGCTACCGATGGGCCGATCAGTGCGAGCGAAAACACGCATCTGGCCGGGGCCGAAACGGAAGCTGCCGGAGAGCACCTGACCTCCAGCGTTGAAGTCATCCTCCCTGCCCCCGACCACGGCATCATAAACCGGCCGGCCGTCATCGGGCAGCCGGATGGTGGCGTCTGTGGCTTTCAGGCCGAGTCTCGGATCGCCGTTGGGATCATGCGAGGCGTTGACGGCAAACAGGTATTCGATGTCGCCCGACGCCTGGCGCGTCGCTGCGATACCGGGCTGGTCGCAATCGAAGACCGGCAGGATGCTCGCCTTCATCAGATGGGGTTGGATGGCTTTGGCGAAAGGCGTGCTCGCAGCGAGTTGCCCGCGCAGCCCGGTCAGCGCGCCCAGTTCCTCCTGAAGCGGTTTCTTTTTATCTTCCGCCAGGTCTGCCTTTTTCAACTCGTCCTGCAGTTGCTCGATACGTTCAGGGTTCGGCAGCGCCGGTGTCATGCCGAGGTCGATGGCGCCTTTTACGTTGACTTCACTGTCGCCGGTCTTCAGGACAAGTCCGCCCTGTTTAATAAAGTCTTCCAGACCGTCCACGACTTTCGGATCGAGATAATCGATGGAGGTGAGGATGATTGCCTTGTGGTGCGCAGCGAGGCTTCCGTCGATCACGTCCTCATCCAGCACGGGGATGAACTGGTGCTGGAGCAGCTTGCCGGCGAGGTAAGTGAAGGTTACGTTCCGCCCGTGCTCTTCCGCATGGAAGTAGGTGACCTTCATGTCCTTCGTCTGCTTTTCGATCATGTGCGAAAGCGAGTAGAGCAGAGCGACCGGCGGCTGGGTGACGGGCATGGTGTTGAAGATAGTGCCGAGCCGGGCCATGAGTTTGTTGGATTCGATAATGCCGGGCGCTGCGGGGAGTCTCGACGGATTGAATGGGTCAAGTTCCGGGGGGCTGGCCATGCCCTGGAGGTTGGTCTGGAACGAGAGGTATTGCTCCAGACGGAACAGGTCGCTGGAGGTGCTGCCGTACCAGGCGGGTAAATACCAGTTGGGCTGGGTGAAATTGCGCGGCCGGGAGAATTCCAGAAACATCGACGGATTCCAATAGCCCGGCCCCCAGTCGTGGTAACCGCCGTGACCGCTGACGATTGGGAGGCTCCGCACCACGTTGAAATAATAGCCGTCAGTAAACGCCATGTAGCCATATTGGCTCTGGGTCACGGAGAGAAAATCCGGTCGCACGGTGCTGACGCCGAACTGGCTGTCCTGCCAGGCGGCATCCATCAGCCCGAGTTTCCAGTAAGCCCAGTGTTTCCACTCAGCGACTTGCCCGGGGTTGTTGGGATCGACCTCATTGTAATTAAGAGCATCTCGCCCGAACGCCCATTTGTAGGAACGCATCTGCGCCGGGACATTGTGCGGGCCCCATTCGCCAGTGATTGGATGTTTGTGCCACGTCAGGCCGGGCTCATCGTAGAAGTGGACGCCGGGGACGTTCGGTCGGGTGCGATCAATAAACGCTCGCTGCACCACGCGCCTCGTGCCGCCCCGAACAACATAGGGATCAGACCAGTCACATTCGGAACGAAGGTCCATCTGGTGTCCGCCGCTCATGGTGCAGCCGGACATGAAATCCACGCCGGCACGAATGAAGTTGGCGCCGTCGTCCTTGATGTAGTGACCAAGAACGAGGTTGTAGCCGAGGCTGTCTTCTCCGGCTGTCAGTTGCTTTTCGCCCTTGTTCTGACCGTTCCCGCCCCAGTTGATAATCCTGAAACTGGAACGCCGGACGTGGGAGTAAATGTCGAATTCCACCTGCGCGGTCGCTCCATCGACCTCAACGCCGGCGGTATAGTGATCGGGCCGGAGCATCCGCGCGTCAATGTTCAACTGCTCAGTAGCCTTCGCGTTGTTGCCTGCGACAGACACGGCCTTGGCCTGAAAGACGAAGCGCATCTGGCTGCCTCCGTCACCGGAAACAGTGAGCACAAGATCGCCAGCCTCAAGGGTTGCCGCGCTTTTGCGAACCACGGCGAGTGGGATCGTCTCGTTGGTCTGGTAGGCCGTGCGGGCAAGTGGGATCTGAATTTCCAGAGTTGCTTCCGCATGGAGGCTTGCGCCCGCGAAGAACAGGCCGAACCTCAGGAATAGAGCGGCAAGCAAGTACTGATGATTTCTCATGGTTGACTCTTTACAGGAAAAGGACAGGAGCACTACAAATACGTAACTGTTCAGGTGGTTGCCAGCACGGAGGCCAGATGTTGGAGTAACGGCTCCAGCCGGGTCTGAGCGCGACCGTCTATCTCCAGAACTGTGAAGCCAGGTGTAGCGAGTATGTAGGCTGCGTAACAGAGCCTCGAAAACAGCATTGTTGTGGTCCATGAGGAGAAGCCATCCTGAAGCGGAGGGTGAAAGCCGACGGCGCCAAGCTGTCCGGAAGGCAGCAGTCCCCGGTGCGCGAAAAGGCGAGCGCCTGGGACACCACCGGGGTCGTAGAGCGGGGCATGCATACAGAAGGGCAACTCGGGAACCATGAGAGAGTCGACAGCCTCCTGCCATGAATCGGGAAACAAAGAGACGCCCGACCCAAAAGAGCTCTTGGCGCCGGAGTGGGCAACCTGCCCCGCCTGCCTGGCGAGCCGGAAACGGAAGACACAAACGAGAGCACAGGTGGCGAAGGTATCGGAGAACGATAGCCGAAAGGCGAAGGGACCCGAGACGGGCTGCCGGAAGTCTTAGCCTTACGTAGTACCGTTGGCCGGATGGAAAGGAATCCGTGGCAGAAAGCACGAGCGCCTTTTCAAGGTCGCCAATGCGAGCTACAAGGAAGGTGCGGACACCGCGCTTTCGGCAGACAGCCTCGCCGAGGCCATCCAGATGTTTCTCGACCAGGTGGATGCGGACAAGCAGCCCATCAACGTGAACCCGAAGTTCCTGGTGGTGCCGACCGCTCTGAAGATGACGGCGCGCGAGCTGCTCAACTCGACCTACTTCTTTTCCGTTGGCGCGACGGACAAGAAGCGCATCCCCACTTACAACGCCCTGGCCGACGAAAACCTCGAAGTGGTGTCGAGTCCTTACCCCTCGAACGCCAACTACACCGGCTCTTCGGGCAAGGCGTGGTACCTGTTCGCCGATCCTGCCATGGTCAACAAACGCGCCTCGTAATGGAATTGTGCACAAGAACACCATCTACTCAAAATTGATCGTGACGGCACACGTGCTGAATGCATACCAGCCACCCATAAGCACCCATTCAAATTCAATCGCTACTAGAAGTCCAGGACTGAGACAGCTGTAATCACTCCTTCATCAACTGTAAACTGAAATTCGATACCGTCCTGGCCATTGTCAAATCGAAAGCATGCCTTCCCACTCTTCCAATCCGGTGACCGCCCGATGATTTTTTCTAAGTCAGACAGCTTTTTTCCGAGGGGAAACCAAGTGTCAAGCAAGGCTTTCATAGCTTGGGCACTCTCATCGGCTTTCTCAGAGACTCCTGTCACAATCCTTCCTCCATATTTCTTAGACAACATGCTCGATTCTTTAAACCCGATTCTGTATATCGTCTCCATCGATAACATAGCTGACTCAAAAGCCTTTAGATATTGCTGAGCCTGCTTGCGAACCGTGTCGAGTTCGTTCTGGGAAGAGTTTGTGGTAACTTTGGACAAATTAATTCCAAGCAGAATTTCTATAGCCCATGCTGTCCGCCCAGGGACATAAGCCAAGTCATGGTCAGCCGCTGAATTAACGTAGTTGAGAGCGTCGATCTTCCGCTTATCTCCCAATCGATCGATCAATGATCTACATGCGGTCAGCTTCTGGTAAGGATTTGCTTTAGTGTATTCATGCAATCGGTTTCTCAATGAGGGCACGTCCGGAATGTTAAAGATCATGTCAAGTACTCCGCTGGTCAAGAGTGGCAGGTCCTTTGATTCCTCTTCTGCTGAGACCACGGCAGTGGCGCAACATGCTAACAGTATGAAAGATCGGCTTACCATTTTAGAACTCCTATTGAGGTAGTGACTCAGCGCTAGCTCTTAGATTCGTGGTATCTGCATTACCAACGTTTGCGTTCGCTGCATCCGGATAGGGTCCCATACGCTTAGTACCGTTTACTGCATTCGTCGTCGTTGGATGAAAAAGCGCTGTGTTGGGTTCATCTGCGCCGCGGTGGCTGGAATCCAACATTATGTGTATAGGCTCGTGGGCTACTGAGAGCACACCCCTTGTTGGCCCCATAACAACAAAGCTTTGACCTTCTGGATTGCCGGTCTGGTTTGATCCCTTACGGTACGCTGTAGCCCTAACGTTGTTTCCCGCGGGACTCTTGAGCTCATCTACATAAAGGAAGTCAATAGAGTCTGCGTCATTGTCCTTAAATGCGATTATTGCCTGCTCGTCGTCATTAAGGGCTGCACGTGGAATATTTCCACGAGTATAGCCATCCTGCATCGCTGCTGGAAGCGCGATTCCCGGGTCCCCTTGTCCCCCAATGTCGATCTTAAGAATATTCACGGAAATATTAGCCTGCCCGTACCTCTGCCTCAGGGTTTGTATGTCAGCTTCCACTTGCGGCCGCGTTGCCGCAGGTGCTGTGCCTGTCTGATTCTTAAAGACAACAAATCGGACTTTTAAAATCCGTATGTCGTGCTGAAGCTGATTGGCGCCGTTGTTGTTCTCTGTACTCGGCCGTCCCACTTGCAGTTGTTGGGTCATATTTAGTCCGGTCGTGGGGGTGTAGGTGACGGTCACGGTATCCCCTGGCGCTACCAGAATCGTCTGGTTGTCAGGATCTGAATTGGCTCCATGTTCTGAGGCGGAATTATCCGGTCCATCGGTGACCAGGCGCAAGAACGGGCCGCGGAATCTGGCTCCCGTTTTCATATCGAGTGTGTAGGTGACATCGGCGCCGGTGTTGACTTTTATTTTCACATCGACCGAGTTGCCTGTCTCTGCGGGATTATTGACTTCGATCCGGAAATTGTCGGGGTCGTTGCAGGTTGTGGCATACGCCGTATTGGCCTTTGTTGGGAGTCCGTCCGTAGTCACGTAATTGCTCACGTTCAAGGCTTCCGTGTCTGGGTCAAAGGCTGTGTTATCGTTCATGAGGAAATCCAGTCCTACGACATATACCACGATATGCCTTTCCTGCTCTCCGGTGTCTCTGTCGTTCCCGGTATCGTTGTCCTTCCAGACGTAAACGTCGAAGGTGCGGAGAGTGTCGGTGGTTGTAAGGCTAACGTCGATGTTCCCTCCTGCGTCCGGCATCATATCGTCTACGCCGGACGTCCAGGCCGGGGTCCCTTGCCGAACTACTTCGTACTTTGTCCGTTCTTGCTCGGGGCCCGGAACCGTTCCGACAAGCGACAATCGGATGTCTTTTCCTTCCCGAATGTAGAGGACTGGAGCGGTCCCTCCATCCGTATCGTCCGTTTGAGAGTTTGCTGAATCATCGGCCTGAGCGACTTTCAACTTGAAGGGATAAACATAAACCTTCTTCACAGGAGTATTGGATGCCCTACCGGTGGCCGGCCCGTGAAGATCCGGGCTAT
>JAQBXN010000143.1 GCA_027625095.1 Planctomycetota bacterium
TAGCCTGATGAGGCTTACCCCTCCAAAATCTTTCAAAGAAAACAAGTAACTCAACTGTAACCGCGTAATGCGTAATCAGAAGGGTGTTGGTTGCACGATGCTCAAGGAACGCAATTCCGGGAAGTTTGGGTAGCCTGGCTGACGAACTTATGCATTACGCATTACGTATCACGTATTTTGGCACTCTTTACATGTGAAACACGACCACCATGAAGATCATCAAAGCTGAACGCCTGGCCTTGAATATTCCTTTTGTTAATGATCGAGTGAAGCGGGCTATGCATCGTGCAAATACCCACGGTGAACGGGTCTATGTCTATCGAGTCGAGACGGACAACGGAATCGTCGGCTTCGGGGAACATGGGTACGTGTCAGACCCACAGAGGCTTATTGGCCGGAATCCCCTGGCAATCGTGAACGACGACTCCATTGGTTTTGGGCCCCAGATGGCCGTGCTCGATGCGATAGGCAAGGACGCAGGCGAGCCCGTTCATGCTTTGCTTGGGCCACAGGTTCGGAAGCGATGTCCGATTTCCTGGTGGGCGATTGATATGCCGCCTCGCGATTGGGCCGCGGAAGCGAAGGAGTCAGTGAAGCAGGGATACACCTGCTTCAAGCTGAAGGCCCGTCCATGGTGGGATATCTTTGCGCAGGTGGAGGCCATCGAAAAAGTAGTCCCAGCGGACTACAAGCTCGACATCGATTTCAACGGCCTGCTGGTGAATTGCGCCACGGCCCAGGTACTTCTTCGGAGACTCGATCCGTACCGGAATGTTGGCATGTATGAGAGCCCGTTCTATCTATTCGAAGATTTTGATGCGGCGAGATTGCTCAAACAGAAAGTTGAAAAGCCTCTTATCGAACATTGGAATGAAGAACTGCTGCATTCACGAGCATGTGACGGCTTTGTCCTTGGAGGTCCAGTCAACTGGCTCCGAAAGACTAACGCACTGGTCGAAACTTTTCAGAAGGCATATTGGCTTCAATTGAACGGCACCGGGCTCATGACGGCTTACGGCATGCATCTGGGTTCAGTCCTCTCGCGAGCTCAACTCCCCTACATCACGTGCCATGAACACTTCGCGGACGACCTTCTCAGGAATCCGCTCGAGGTACAGGACGGCTTCATCGATGTTCCGAACGGCCCGGGTCTTGGAGTCGAGGTCGATGAAAAGGCCATCGAGCGTTTCACTGTAGATGCAGAAGAGCCTGTCCCCAAAGAGGTGTACCTGCGAAAGAAACGCATCCTCCGAATCTCCTGGCCTGGGTCCGGCAAGAAACGAGTGCTGGAATTCACCAAAGAAGACGCTTACTACCAGGAATACCGGTCCGGCAATCTGACGGGATTCCATGCCGGTATTGCTTTGAGCGTGGAAGAAGATGATGGGAGCCCCTCCTTCCAGAAACATCACGCCAAGCTGCTCAGCAGAGAGACAAAATAATCGGTACTTCAGATGTGAAGTGGCTTGACGGATTCTCATGGGGTCTGCGGAAGACCTATAAACCCGTTTCGTGGTGCTGACTTCCAGCCCAGAGCGTTAAACTTAAGAGGTAAATGGCCGTAGCTCGGGCTCTTAATCCTTATCTTCATCCTCTAAGGATTAAGAGAACACGTTTCTCGTCTTGAATTGACCGCTATGGGCTGGCAGCCTGTCGACACGAGGATTCTTTCAGTTTCTGTTGAGACTGGAATTACTTATACAACTGCAGCCAACTCACTCCGGGGCCGTAAGAGTAACTGGAGCTCCGCTCGGTTACGTATTTCTCTTGACCGTCCAATTTCAATCGCACGTATTGAATTGGCGTGGCAGGCAGGCGATGCACCTGGTCGCCGTCTTCGCCGCAGGCGCCTTGTTTTCCTCCCACATTTGTCCAGGTCTGGCCGTCGGCCGAGACTTCGATCTCATAGTCGGTTCGGCGAAAACTCGTCACACCGTATACAACCCGCCGTCCATGATACTCCCAGAAAAATTGTGTTCGCAGCGCTAACTTCTTGCACACCTGAGGGGAAGCAAGTTTGAGTACACCACCACTCACAAGCCAGGCGTTGTCCCTCTTCATGAATAGATTCGCATTGTTCGTGTATTTGGGATCGCCCGGGCCGAAGCCGCGCACTGAACAAACAAGCTTGTCCGTCTCGTCGTGGTAGTTGAACTCCGTGTCCGGATTTTCCATGGACTCTTTTTCGGGATCGAAAATCCATTCTCCTTTGTCGGTGATGACAGGGATGTCTCCCTCTTCGATCTCCACTTCGTTCACTGAGACCAAAGGTAACCGGGATCGATTTTTCCACAGATCAAGATCCCGTTGAACCGGGGCGATTCCGGTAATGGCGAAAAGGACTTCGAGGCGACTTCTGCCGCGGCCTTGAGGGGTTTCTACAGACACGGACTTGATGGTGAGTTCAGGATAAGGGTTCACCCATTCGTGCATTGTGATCTTGAGGGGATCGCCTGCACCGGAGGTGCCCAGCCAGGCCAATCGGAAAAAGAGCGAGAAGTAATTGGTCATCTGATGATAAAGACTTTTCGCATTGTAATTGCCATCGTTTGGAGTGGGGGGGCGAGACTCCGCTCCGGACTCATATAATCCGTAGCACGAATAACCGTTTGAAGAGTTGCCCATTGCTTCCAGTTCGATAGTCAGATAACGATTCCCTTCATAGGTCACCCGGTAGCCGGGCAAGAAACCACCATTGATATTTGTGCGAAGGAAGACAAGGCTGGCGGCCTTTCGGTTGACAGAAATATCGGCTGAGCGCCTCGGCAATGTGGAGAGATGTCCCTCCGCTTCTGCTGAAACCATGACGATCGATTTGCCACTATTATTCTCAGGCTCGATGACATGAAATGGGACTTCTTCGAAAGTGACGTCCCCTCTGGGCATATGCCCCAGATCGTTGTTTGAGCCCCAATCCAGCCAGTCTTTATCGTCACCCGGGACGGGATCGATGTGGGACCAGTTTACCGAATTCCGCATATCGACTTTGAAGAATTCTTTCTGTACCCCATCCCGCCAGGAGGGCAGTTCACGTTCGAGCACAATTTCCCCAAACCGCTGCTGCAGATGGCCGATCATCATGGCCCACTCGTCCGAATGAATCGGCGGAGTATCAGGATTCCATGCCTGGCAAAGGAACTGAATCGAACATCCGCCGTCAACGCTCGTCATCGGGCGGCAGAACTGCCCGGTAAGCACCTGATCCGTCGGGCCTGCGATACCCCAGACAGTGCTCCAATGCCCCTGAACCTCGTTCCCAGGGGGCGCCTTGTAATACTCATTCACTTTCCCCCGACCTCGGAAAGGAAAACTGCCCTGCAAGAGAGTTACGTTCTGGTAGCGCTGCAGCGCAGTTTCCGGATTTGAATTTTCATCGCCCTCAAGCCCCTTCCAACTGCAGATGTGGACGTCGGAGGGGAGGAGTTCAAATGCCCGGTACATGTTGTGATAACTGCCGTTTCCTCCCTGCATGGTGGACATCAGCATCGTATCTAACAGCGCTGTGCGCGTGTTGTATTCTCGAAAAATATCGTATGAGCGGAGAATCATTTCGGTGAAAAGCTCGTCCCCTCCCATGCCTCTGCGCAGGCAGCGGCGGTCTGCGTTCCATCGGGCACCACCCCGCCAGAGATCCATTTCATCAAGCCCCAGGTTGATGCCTTGCAGATTCATGCCGCCTGTATTCTGCGCATGGCGATGAATGAACTCGTATCGCTGCAAGTGCGAAGGACAGCAGTTCACACGGCCATAGCCCATAGGGCCGGCCAGGTAAACATAATTTTCGTCATCCTCCATCTCCAGTGGGCTGCCGCCTTGATGGCCGCAGTAGTCCCAACCAGGGAGAATGAAAAAGTCATCGCACATCTTCGCCGTTTCAGGCCGACCGTGATTGCCCATTGTATTGCCCTTGAGCATGGCGAAGGCACGAACGAACGCCGGTGTAGCCGTTCCCGGCCCACGAAATTCGATCTGTCGCAATGGGATGTAAGGCCAATCGCGAATCTCAACGCTTCGGGCACCCGCGGTCGCATAATCACGCCGTACGAACACCTGCAGAAGGGTCTGGACCCCGTAAAAAGTGCCCGCCTGATCGAAGCCGGAGAGAAGGATGCCTTCCGGTTTGGAGGAGAGAAAGTAGCCCTGCTTGCCCGGGCGCTCATAAGAAATTTGCCAACCCCTCTTCTCGGCCAACCGCATGGCAAGGCCGCCGCCTTCGGCCTCCCCGATGACGATGGCCCCGTTGCCGCTGGAGTCGGGTTCGTCCGCTTTTTGTTCGACCAGTTTCAGGTCAATGCCAAGCCGGGCCTTCACTTCATCCCGGAGGTGGGTGGCTGTGCTTTTGCCCTTTCCCTTATCCTGGTAAAGGACAGCGACGCCGTCCTTAAGAAGGAATTCACCGTCTCCCCATTCGACCTCTTGAGGTTTCGGCATCAGCACGGGCCCTTTCAGCTTTTCAAACTGTTTGTACTTCCGTTCCGGCACGACCAGTCCTTCTTTCCAGCGAAAACGGCTGATGCCTTCGTGCTTGCCCTTCTCCTCGCCCCATACACGCACAAAGTAGAGTCCATGGACCCCAACGAACCAAAGCTTGATGTATCGGGCCACAGAATTGACCCGCCGCAATCGGCCAAAGAGAACCGGACTGCGAGGATGCAGGACCCCTTCGCCGGCAAGTTTTCTAGAAACATAGAACTTATCGCCGCCGTCTTCCTTCACTGAAACAGTGATGTTGTAAACCGATTCAGACGGCAACATCTCGAGGGCGCGGATGTAGAAGTCTTTGCCAAAATCAAAAATGACCTCGTGGCCTTCCGGATAAGGCCGCCAGCCTGCGGTGGGCCTGTCGTGGCTCCAGTAGATGAGGTCGCGGGACTTGTCGAAAGCTGTCAGTGAACCCTTTGTGAACGGAATCCATCCCGTCGTGCCACCCGGGTCGGGCACACCATTCGTCCAGCCCGGACCCCACGAATGCTCAAAGGGGAATCGCTCTTCTCCGGTGAGCGGATGCCTGTAGGTGTATTTCATGTCCTTTTGTGCTTCTTCGGCTGCTTTTGCATTGTCAGGATCGAAGCCGTAATTGAGGTCCGGACGTGGTGAGTTGCCGGTCAGGCAAATGGCGCCGGTCGGCGCCCCGTAGACCTGCTGTTCAATCGAAAGCTGGTCAATTGCCACCTTCGCCGTACCACCAGCCACTGAGATAAAGAAGGTGGCCTCGCGCTGCTGAGGGTCAGAGAAATAATCCTCTTCAAAGATTTCCCATTCGTTGTCTTTGGTGAGATCAAACTTGAGCCACGGCTTGTCGATGCCAACCGAAACCGTGCCGTCACCGCTGACTTTTTTCAGTTTTGCTTTTAATCGATAACCCACGTTCGGCAGCATTCCGAACCTCTGGGTCACCTGGAAGCCCTCGCCGACATTCCGGGCTTCCGCATCGATGATAGCGTTTCCCTGCTCCGCGTTGAATGCCAGGCTGCCTTTCGCCAAGTCTCCAATGGTGTTCGTTTTCCAGAAGGTTGGAAGATTCGTCTTGGGCTCGACCTCATTCATTCCACCATTGTGGAGAGCGTTTGGGTCTTCGAAAACAATGACGCCGGTCGGGAACGGAATGTGGTTGGAAGTGGTCGGATTGAAAGTCCAGTTAGAGTTCATTCGCTCTTCACCTCCCCATACCTTTGGGCCGTTGCGCAACATGCGCAATCCCCAGATCTCGCCTCGCCGCGGCGGCCCTTCGTAGGTGTAATCCACCTGCTCCGTCTTGTCTGTGTTGAAGCCCTTGTATGGGAATGCAAGCTCGACCGTCCATCGCTTGCCTCCGAGCGTGCCCTTTACTCGGTAGCCCGTTCCTGGCTTGCCGTCCGTCGCACCAACAAAAGGAACATAGGGCGGAAAAAGACCATCGTATGAGACCTCAGGATGGATATTGAAGATGTATTGAAAGACTTGCCCGGTCCCTCCCACGCCGCCCAGTTCAAGAAAGGCTTCGATGCCATCGCCGTTGCCCGCGGTAGTCCATGTGGCCCTCCCGCCGGGATGCTGCGACATCATCCGAACTGTTTTCAGGCTCGGTTCCTCTGCGACGATGGCCATGTAAAGATTTTTATCGTCATGGCACACATAGGCGACTGTCTGTTTTTTTGTGACCTCTTTTGACACCCACTGGACCCATGCGCTCTTGGTGTAGTCGGCAACTTTCCAGCAGTCATCCTCCAACAAACCGTCCAGATGGGGAGGCTTGTCAATCTTCCTTGATAGCAGGGTCTTGAATCCGTCCGTCTCAACGTAAGTCCGGTGAAACTTCGTTCGAAACCGGAATACCGTATTCTCGATAAAATCTTCGCCAATTCGTTCGGAATAAGCGTCCTCCTTGAGAGCTTCGGGGAATACGGGCGTCGTGACTAAAAAACCGACTGTGAGAAGGAAGCTGACTTGTTTCATTTTTCCTGAACCCTCAATTTCACGATCAAACCGTCCTGCGTATAAAAGAAGAGTGAATCCTCCAGGCCCTCCATGGTAATGACGTATTTGTGGGCGCCCCTGGTCAGGTAATTTTTGACGCTGGTACGTCCGATGAGCCCACCGCGTTTACGATCTGTGGCGACCACCTCAAAGGTTTCGGGATCGAAAAAGTAGACTGCCCCCCCCAAAACAACCGGGGAGGCGAACAGGCTGTTCATCCTGAGGTCGGTCATGCGGAGGATGTCGCCGGTTGTGGCATTGAGAGCATATTGGATGATCGTCTTTAGTTTCGGCCGCCTCATGAAGAGGTGGACCTCGCCATCAACCAGCAGCGGCTCGCGTGCGAAGAAACTGTCAAAGAGGGCGACCCATCTGAGCTGGCCTGTGCCGATGTCGTGTGCATAAACCTTGTGAGCGAAACCGTCGGTGAGAAGAACCAGGCCGCCGGCGACAACCGGAACGCGCCAGTAGTGTGATCCTGACGAACTGTGGTCGAATACAGTCTCGCCTGTAGTCGCTTCCAGCACCTGAAAAATGTATCCGATGGAGTCGGTGTCGCCGTGAGCGTGGTCCTCAAGGCCACCGTCGGAACTGAGCCACTTTTTGACGCGTTTCACTGTGACATATTTTTCAGTGACTCGGAATTCCTCGCATGAAGGCACCTGCCAGAGGAGCTTGCCCGTCTTACGATCTATGGCCTGAAGTTGTCCCTGGGGGACGAGGCCCACCAGTAGCTGAGAGTTCGCTGCGGCGTTGTTGAACCAATTGCCGGCAACCTGCCAGAGCTGATTTCCGGTCGCGAGATCCGACAGGGAAAGCTTTCCATCTCCAATGTCAAGAGCCTGGTTACCGAAATAGAGTGTCTGCCCGGAGCGTGGGGAATCGGTCAGTACCTTGCCTGATGCTGTATCGAGGACGGCCTGTTCGTATCGTCGGGTCAGATGGATTCGGCTGGGCGACAGCTTCGCCTGAAACACCCACGGAAAAACACGCGTGGCGTACGCCTGCTCAAGGGTCGGCATCGAGAGCTCTGTCTTACCGGCCGGGACATTCATGTTTGGATTGAACTCTCCTTTGCCAGAGAGCTCGGCAAGATAGTCGATGGACATCTCGAGATGATCCGAAACCCAGCAATTTGCGGACGGGTATTTCTTACCGAGCTCTGCCAGCCCTGAGCTGTCCGTCCTGTCACCAGCCAGCTTGGCCTGTGTCCTCAGAATCTGTGCCCGGATGTCGGGGTAATCCGGAACAACCGAACCGAGATGTTTGTTCATGACCTCCTGGAAACGGGCAATCTCTTCATAGACCTCCAGGGCTTCCTTGTATTTGCTTTCGCTGAAAAGGCTGTGTGCATACTTCACCTGGGTCTGCGACATGATTCGCCGCACCGGCAGCAGCATGGTCTGCACCGAACGCTGGAGCGCGTCGCGGTAGCTGCTTATGGCGAGTTCATACTCACCGAGATTGGCGAACATGTTCCCAAGTGCCAGGTAATAACGATAGTTGTCCGGGTATATGGAGATCGCCTTCTGAAGCAATTGCACTGCACGCTGCGGTCGCTGTGCCCAATAGTATCGCGTGGCCAGCCGAAAATAGAGATCTGCGTCCGTAAAGGCCCGTTCTGCTACACGCCCCCAGAAGGCCGCAGCCTCCGGCATCTGGCCTTGAGAGGCGAAGAAATCACCGATGGCGAAATAATATTTCCACTTTCCGACCGGGTTCACGATGGCAAGTTTCTTGTATTCAAGAACAGCCTTCTCAAATTCATCGAAGAACATGAATGCCCGGGCGCGTCCCACGTATGCATCAATACGCATGGGATCATGATCGAGCGCTTTGCCGAAATTCCTGACCGTCGCCAACTGGCCCAACCCAAAGTAATCGACGGACCAGTCGTCGGTAATAGCGGCCAGCCCCTTCACCACGATTTCCTGATCCCTGTATCCGGACTCTGCGGTTGGACGATGCACCGACGTAATTCTGGCGAGGCCGATGTAGGGTTCAGCGTTGTCCTTATCTTTCTGCAGGTCCTGATAGAGCTTAAGCACCAGGGGCTCCAGCGATTGAAGGAGGCCGCCCTGGGCCAGGTGCAGGCTGATAAGTTTGTCCATGAGCGATTCCTTATCACGCCAGTTCGGAGCGTGATCGTATGCCTGCAAAAACATCTCGATGGCTTCCTTGTAATTCTGCTGGCTTTCGAGGGCGAAACCCTTTTGTCTTGCCAGACGAGAGTCTTCAGCAAAGTGCGTGAGCCCCTTATCAAGCACCTCGCGGAGCTCATCCGTCATGTCATAGTTTTCATAGAGATCCCCGATTTGCAGATAGAGTGAGGCCGGGGCCTGATCGTTCGTAGTGAGTTCTGCAAGATGCTGCTTCGCTTCGTCCTTCAGATTCAGGGAGAGAAGATAATTTGCCAGCGCGAGTTTCGTCTCTTCATAACTCTCGGCCAAATCAAGCCGCAGATCTCTATCTCTGCCTGAAGAACGTTCCGCCTTCTTCGCCTCCAGTTTGTTTGAAAGCAGCCCAAGTAGGTCTTTGTAGAGAGCCAGTGCCTCATCTGAGAGTTTCTGATTACGATAGGCGCGAATGACGTTTTGATAACGAGAAGGATTGTCCGGATCATCTTTGACGACTCTTTTCCATGAGTTCATCGCCTCGTCTTTTTGCTCGTTCTCCCAGAGGATGTCACCCGTCTCAATCAGGTAATTGGGCGCGCCTCCCGTAATTTCGTAAAGCCGATTAAGAGTTTTCGCCGCGACCTCAGTTTTCTTTTGTGCCCGATAGACCCTTGCGGCGTGCTCGAGCAATAACACATCTCTTGAATCAATTTCTACACCTTTGCTAAGGTGTACCGATGCTCGATCTACCTGCTCCGATGCGGAATAATGTCTGGATATCTCCTTACGAAGCTCGACATCATTTGGCCGCTCCTGAACTTGTGATTCAAGCTCGTCGAAGAACTCTGCCAGGCGATTATCTTCGGTATAAAGTCGCCGAATCTGATCTTCAATCTCCTTGCGGCGTGCGGAATTCGGAAGGAGCAGTTTTTTGGCTTCCTGCAGATATTCGATGCCCTTTGGCTTGTTATCCAATTCCTGCTGTAAGCTGGCACGGCGAAGGTATGTGTTGCTCTTCAACTGGGGGTCATTTTCCGCAAGATCGAGAATCTGTTGCAGAATCCCATCAGACAATTCAGGAAACTGATACGTCTTATAAACACGCGCCAACTGCTGCAGAGTAGGCACTTCGTATCGTTGTAAATCCTGAATTTGCGCCCAGGCTTTCTTTGCTTCTTCAGCACGCGTCGCGAGCATTAGAGCGTCGCCAAGAAGGAAAAGCGCTTCGACCTGCTCGCTGATACTTGAGGCCGCGTTGACTGCATCCGCAAGAAATTCAGATGCCTTTACCATCTCAGATTGCTTCAGATAAACCCGGCCAAGCATCAAACGCCCATAATAACTCTTGGGAAGTAATTTGAGACCGTTCTGAAAGTGTTCCGCAGCCTGATAATAGTCGCGGAACCGCATGTACATCATTCCCAACAGCAGTTGGAGGTTACCGCTCTTTCGATCAAGACGAGCTGCGTTCTGGAAAAACTCGAGCAGCTTCCAGGTCTTTTTTTCTGATTCGTAAATTTCATAAACCTGGTCGAACGCGAACTGGTTCTGCGGGTCTTCCAGGACGAGATCCATGTATCGCCGGACTTCTTTTTCGGCCTCATCGCTCAGGTCCGTTTTGGATTTCTGGACGGCGGATTCAGAGGCATTTTGTGCTTCTTTCTCTGCAGGGGCGGGCTCTGCAATGAGCGAAGCATGTGAAAAGATGAGCAACAGGAGGCTACCAATCAAAAGTATCGAGCTGAGCTGAATTTGATTGCTGTAGTTCGCTCTATTTGTGTTTAGCGGGATAGCCCCGAGGGGGCAAGAGCACGTAGCCTTGAGCTTTCGCTTTCCGAGGCGTGTGAAGAAGAGAAAGCGATGACAAGTCACCACACTCCAAAGGAGTTTCATCACTTGCATCATGACTTACCTCCAGCGGTGCGTGTGCGATGAAACTCAACAAATGCCGGCCAGCGCCGTGTGAGAACTTCCACCACCAGGAGCAATGCAGCGAGTATCAAAGCCGGGTAACCCAAATCTTTTCGTCGCCTTTCGTCCAGCCCCTTCACATCGGCGGCCTCGACGACGGTTGCCTTTACCTGTCCTTTGCCAATCTGACAGACTGCGGTAAGAAGTGTTTCGTTCCAGTAGGGTGACTGCATTTCAGGAGGTATCGGAAGGATGGCGCCACTGGTTGCTATCGAACCGGCATTCTTCCCCTGACCTTGAACGCTTGTCATGTAAACGCCCACGCGTTCCAACTCGAACTCTGATTCATAGCGGCCTGGCGCTGTCCAGTTCAGCGGCTTTTCCCAGGAAACGGCAGGGCTGAACACGTCACCGCGCTCACCAAGGTAATAAAGCCGAGTGGTAACTTCAGTGCCGTTTACGAAGTTATCGTTGCTATCTAGGATATCCGCCGCGACCCTGAGTTTGCTGCCGTCGGGTTTCATGTGAATCCGGTAGTTTTCCTCGCCGGATTCGCGGAAGACGCTTTCGACCACCTGCCTCCAGAATCGGGCGTAGCCTTCCCAGTCTTTTTCCCAGAGTGTGGCCCAACTGCCGACCGCTGCCGAAGTAAAGGCCACCACTTTGCCCGACTGGTAATTCCATGAGGCGAGCACCGGGTCTTTGGTGCCTTCGATAGTGAGAAGCGTCTTCGCTCTGGTCTTTGGCCTCGTTCGAACGTAACCGAAAAGGTCGGGAGCGAGATTTACATCAAGACCTTTGAGCATCGGACTGCTTTCAATAAGTGAGACCTGGCTCACCCGCTGGACTACCAGCTCCGTGGAGGGTGCCGTCATTTCCTTTTCGTAGACATCGCCGATGTTCTTCAAGTCGTCTGCGGGGAAGTACCGCCCACCACCCCAGCGTGCGAGTTCGTCGAGAAGTTTGTGGTTGCTGTCTTTTCCGACGCCGACCGTTGAAACCGAGAATCCATCGCTTAAGAACATCTGAGCGAGCTTGTAGTAATCCTCATCTGCGGAGACATAACCATCTGTAAGCAGCAGCACCTGCTTATAGACCGCGGAATCGTTTACGAGCACAAATCGGGCATCGTCCACCGTATCGATCAGGATCGAATATTTCTGCCGTTGGAAGGCCGTTCCGAAGTGGTTAATCAACCTCGGCTTGTCAGTTACTCGCTGAGGCCGGATGTACCATTGCGCCGGGCTGAGCTCAGAAGTAAGTCCAATCGCGCCAATCCGGTCTCGATCGCTCAGGGAGAGAGCCACTCGCTTGAAAACCTCTTTCACGTATTCGGCCTTGGCCGTCGTTGAGAGGCCGGTATAGGTTGCTTTGACGTTTACAAAGTCCTCCTTATCGAATTTCAGGTCCGGCGTCCCTCGCAACCACATACTGCGTGAGTCATCCACAACAAGAATCACAGAGGTGGACGGCCGCTCTTTCAATGAGATTTCCATTGAAACCGGCGATGCTTCTTCGATAGGAGTGCCCGCATATCCGCCCGGCCCGAAGCTGTTCGGCCCGCCCGTCAGGACAAGCCCGCCGCCGAAGCGGGCTACATAATCACGAAGCAGGCGCATCCGATTTTCGCCCAGCTCTTCCGCAGCGATGTTTGCCAGAATGACCGCATCATATCTGGTGAAATCGAGCATCGTGGCAGGGGCGCCTGCAGGACTGCGCTGCTCCACTCGAAATCGCGATCTCGACAACGAATCGACCAGCGCATTCTCATCACCCGAACTGATTACCAGCACCTGTGGTCGGCCGGGCAGATCGATGTAAACGAACGCTTTGTCATTCTCGACCGGCTGCTCGACATCAGATTCGAAATGAACCTGGAGCAGGTGCTGACCGCCTTCCTTGAGGCTTCGCCGGAATGTCACCTCAGACTTTCCACGAGTAAGTTCCACTTCCTTCCCGGCGGCCAGGTAGTCATCTACAAACAGACTCAGTTTTCCACGGATTTCCGAGGCGGCATTCAGGTGACATCTGATTTCAAACGCCTCTTCACGCTTAATCTGCTCCGGCACTTCGAGGGATACCACCACAACATCATTGGACTCTTTTCTGACCAGGGGAGTCGCCGAAATCTGCGCTTGCTGCCTCTCCGCCTCCGCCGCCTGCTTAAGGGCGTCCCCATCCGTTTCATTACCATCGGTAACGAGGATTATCTTTTTCTGCACCTGCGCGGGAAAACCTGTCAGTGCGGCCTGGATGGCCCGTTCCAGATTCGACGCCTTTCCGGACACTTTTCCTTTAGCTTTTTCATCCTCTGCATAAGGCTTGAATACTTCTGTGAGTCGAGTGCGGTTAAGGCCCTGGCCAAACGGAATGACCACCTGCGGAGTCTCACCAAACAGGATGAGGCTCATCCGTTCCGCATCTCTTGCTGCTGTAGCTCTGGCAATCTCGTCCCTTGCCATCGTTCGCATTTCAGCGCTGACGCTATCCGAAACATCCACAACGAATGTCACGTATTCATCGCCTGCCTTGCCCGTCCACCAATAGGTGACGCCAGCGAGTTCGAGGATAAGAAGGACGCAAATACTTCCGCGGAGGGCCGCAATGCCGACCTTCACGTTCGATGGCCGATCTGCGTAGGATCGGATTGCCTGGTAGACGACAAAGCCAACGGCAACGAGAAGGAGGAAGACCAGGGGACGGCCAACGGATTCAATCATCTGAAGAGCGCCAGTGTGCAGAACCCTGATAGAAGGCGGGAGAGTTAACTATTCCTTCCAGTTAAATCAATTCCTGCCAAGAGCGAATACCTGATTTCCAAACTTTTCTAATCTCGTCTGAGCATGAACAAGTGAGATTCAGCGATGAGAGTTTGCACCGTGTAAGTGTCCTGATGTGGGACAGGTGATTAACACCTCAAATATGCCGAGACCGCAGTTGCACAGAATTGCTTGTGGCCGAGTACAACGCCCGCACTCGAAGGCAGCCATGCAAAGAACAGTAAAATCGCCTGACCTACCTATCAAGCTTCTGGCTTACCAGCTTTCCAGCTCCCATCACCACTGCATCGTCGCCCAGAGCGGCGGCAAGGACTTTAACGTCTTTGGACATGAAGGTGAACGAATTCTCTTTCATCGCCTTTACGGACTCTTCCATATAAATGTCCTCCAGCTTCTCCACCAGGCCACCGCCGAGAATGATGGCCTCAGGGCTGAATATGTTTACCAGCGAGCCCATGGCGATGCCCAGGTAGCGGGCCGCACGCCGCACAATTCTCTCGATGGACTTGTCGCCGTTCTGGATGGATTTGGCAATGGAGCCGCTTCGAATGTTGCAAATGTCCGTCCCGGCATTCTGAAGGAGCCATGGAGCCTCCCCCTGAGCGGCCAGAACGGCTGCCTCTTTCGCAATGGCCAGCCTGCTTGCGAGGGCTTCGAGGGTGCCGCGCATGCTCTCAGCTCCGAATGGGCCGTCGACTTGGATGGTCATATGTCCAAGTTCGCCGGCATTGCCCGTGCCTCGGTAAAGTTCACCATTCAGTATGAGACCGCCTCCGATGCCGGTGCCCGGGAATAATCCGATCACATGTTTGAAACCTTTGCCGGCTCCGAAATGAAATTCACCATAAAGGCCCATATTGACGTCATTCTCAAGGCACACGGGTACGCTGAAATCTTCATTCAATCGCGGGCCGAGTGGGAAGTTTTCCCAATGGAGATTGGGGGTGTAAACAATCACCCCCGTGTCTGAATCGAGGATGCCGGGCCCGCCTAAGCCGATTCCCTTTAATTGGCGTCTTTTAAGCTCAGGCAACCCGGCCAACTCGGCGATACAGTCTTTGATGCGTTGGTAGACCTCCTCGCCTCCGGCGACCGCACGGGTTTTCTTGCGATTCGTGGCGAGAATACTAAATGAGCAATCCAGCGCAGTTGCCTGAAGCTTGGTTCCACCGAGATCAAAACCGATGACAAAATCCTGGTCGGTCATGTTGTTCATTTTGGCAAAGTAGATTGGTGATTGGGAGGGCATGAATGGTGCCCCCAACGAGAAAAACAATGTATATCAATTCCTTCTGATTGGACACAGCATTGAAGGCCACAAAAGCACAGAAGTCTAAAGGTCAATTCTTCACGCCTGCTAAGGTGGCAGATTTTACCTGGGAACTGCTGCATGCATTGGGTGCGTTGGAAGAGCGTCCACTTACAAAGATCATCGATCCGGCCGCCGGTGAAGGTGTCTTCATCGAGAGTGGATCACGCTACCTGCCGGACGCTGAATTCGTTGCGGTTGACCTTGATCCAGCGATGAGTGTCCACTGGGACGACCTGCCAAACGCCAAGGTGCACGGCGTTTTGGGGAACGGATTGTCGAGCATTGTTGGCGTGGCAAAGTTGGCAGTGTCTGAAGGGCCGCAAGGCACACGGGAGTCGCCCATCCTCCTGGACGAGGGCCATTTCGACATCGTGATCGGCAACCCGCCCTTCGGAGGCGATGGCGTGAAGGAAATGATTCGTGGAATCGAATCAGACCCTGCGGCAGGAGCAGAACTTCTCCGCTCTCTTCTGAATTTAAAAAACTGGCAAAGGCGACCGGTCAATTTGCATAGCATTCTCGACGAATTGGACAGGACAGTTCCGGGGCAAAATATTGGAAGGGCTCTGGCACAACTGAAACGATGCAACATAGAGATGCTCTTCTGGGAGCGGTTCGTTCGCCTGGCTCGCACCGGCGGCTGGGTCGCCATTATCCTGCCCGATGGTCTCCTCGCGAATGAACGTCAGAGACACCTGCGCGATTGGATCGCAGAGCAGGCAGACTTGCGGGCAATTGTGACTTTTCCGAGGGCGACGTTTGCCGGCGTCAGTACAGATGCATTCACTTCGCTAGTGGTGATGCAGAAGAAACGGCTAACGGGTCACCGCGAGTTGGATTCGGCCGTCATGCTGTCCAACCCTCATTACAGGGATTCAGTTCCAGGATTGGATAAATATCTTGAATCAGTGCTCAACTCAGCGCGCAGGAGCGAAGATTCTGAATTTACGATTCGAGTGCGGTCGAATCAGATTTTTACATTTCGCTGGCACACCGGGTTCTTCAATCCGAATCTTTCTATCCCATCAAAGACGAACACCCGGTATCCGCTCCGGGCTCTGGGAGACT
This sequence comes from Planctomycetota bacterium, assembly GCA_027625095.1. Taxonomy (GTDB): domain Bacteria; phylum Planctomycetota; class PUPC01; order JACPCR01; family JACPCR01; genus JAQBXN01. The sequence continues at coordinate 15,645 of JAQBXN010000143.1, forward strand.
TTATCACCCACATCACCTACGGACCGATTATTACAGGCCGAAAGACAGCGGATGAGCCGTCCGGGGCCGTTCGTGTCATCGGTCAGGGTGAACTCGGCAAGACCGGACTGATTCTCGATAAGACGGCGGCCATTGCTGAGGATTCAGCTTTCAATCCCCCGAAATCCAGGCCCCAGCCGGGCGACCTTCTGATAGCTCGATCTGGTATGGGCGCTCTTGCAAAGAACCGAATGGCCGTTTTCCTGGGCGGGTTCAAGGCGAATGTCGGGTGTTTCGTGGACGTCATTCGCCTGGAAGGACTCAATCCATTCTATGTGTGGTTGTTCTTAAAGACAGATATGGGGTTTGATCAGATCCGCCGCTTTTACAATGGCGTCGCCACGCTCAATATCAGTTTCAGCGAGCTTCGATCTATACAGATTCCTTTGGCGCCGAAAGAGATTCAGGAAGAAGTGGCAGAACGGTACCGGGAGCGGGTGTTGCCGCTGCATGAATCTGAGCGATTCGAAGAGGCGAACAGAATGTTTGATGAATTGCGGGATTGGGTGAGTCGAAACATCAGGTCGTAATTTGGCCGCCAGGCCTTTCGAGAAAGGTTTGACCATTCCGAGATTGAAGTTAAATCGCACCACAACACCGGAGACAGCCAAGCGACTTGATCTGGAGTAGTGCGTGGTCGCCGTTGACACTCCAGAGCTGAAATTGTAAAAATCTAGCTTCCCAGGACGCAAAAGTTGCAACAGAACTGCCGCTAATTCGGCAAGTGTATTGAAGGAATAACAGGAGATATCACAGTGCCAGAGATTGATAAGTTCTTTCACTTCTTGGCGAAGCAAGGGGGGTCGGACCTCCATATCAGGACGAAGCAGCGCCCAATGATGCGTATCGACGGAGGGATAGTAGCTCTAAATATCCCGGCGATGGATATGAATACCTGCCAGCGGCTTTTGAGCGAAATCTGCCCGGACAGGAACTGGAAAGAGTTCCTTGAATGTGGTGATACTGACTTCAGTTATGAAGTTCCGGGGCTGGCGCGCTTTAGGGCGAACCTGATGAAGCATCAGCCTGGCGATTCGATTGGCGGCGTGTTCCGCATTATTCCGTCTGAGATTCTGACTGCTGAACAGCTCAATCTGCCACCGGCAATCCTCAGACTCTGCATGCTGCCCAAAGGCCTGGTGTTGATAACTGGCCCGACCGGAAGCGGTAAGTCAACCACGCTCGCGGCGATGATCGACTACGTCAACAAGAATCGGAAAGATCACCTGCTGACTATTGAAGATCCGGTTGAATTCGTCCATGAATCTAAGGGCTGCCTGGTGACCCACCGTGAAGTGCACAAGCACACCCAGAGCTTCAAGCGCGCACTTCGTGGAGCGCTTCGACAGGACCCCGACATCATTCTGGTAGGAGAGCTTCGTGACCTCGAAACCACAGCTATAGCTATTGAAACGGCTGAAACCGGCCACCTTGTCTTCGGAACATTGCACACGACGACTGCAGCATCCACGGTTGACCGAATCATCGACCAGTTCCCCGCCGAGCAACAGGAACAGATACGTCAGATGTTGGCAGAGTCTCTGAAGGGTGTCATCGCCCAAAATCTGCTCAAGAAGAAGACTAAAGGACGAGCCGCAGCATTAGAAATCCTGATCGTCAACACCGCCATCGCGAACCTGATTCGTGAAGGGAAGACATTCCAGATTGCATCCTCCATGCAGGTGGGTGCAAGAGAGGGGATGGTACTGCTGAATGATGCCTTGCTGAGACTTGTGGCAGAAGGCCACGTCGAGGCGGCGGAGGCGCTCAATAAAGCAGTAGACAAAAAAGATCTGCAGCAAAAGCTGCGCGTCGCATTTGGTGGGGAATAGACAGGGAGTAAACCATGCCAGTATTTGAAACTGAAATGAGACCCAGCTTTGGTGAAACTCTGATCGAGACTGAAACGCCTTCAGTACTCTCCTTCAAAGACCCCATGATTATCCGTATCTTGCGAACCCTGGCGGAACGAAAATACCTTGGCGCTGTCGATGCAGAACGAATCCAGCTCTGCCTGGATGAGGCGATCAAGAACGCCATGCTTCACGGTAACAAATACCACCAGGACAAACTGGTCGGTTATCACCTTTACGCGGATGGAGACAAATGGGGGCTCGTCATTTCTGACCAGGGATCGGGTATGACACCTGAGAAGATTCCTCAGCAGTTGGAGGTCGAAGACGACCTTCGAGAATCGGGTTATGGAGTCATGCTGATGGATCAGATGCTCGATGAAGTCGTTTACATGGGAGGCGGCAATCATCTGCTCATGGTGAAGAAGCGTTCAGACCAGGCGCTCGCAGATCCCGCGGAGCTAATCGCTGTTGAAGTGATGAGCGAAGAAGAAATGGACAAAGTGGGAGTGGGTTACATAGAGCCGGCAGGCGACGCCTCCATGGCCAGTATGGATTTTGATTTGGACGCGGATTGGGCCACGCCGCCACCGGTCGTTGAAAAAGAGGCGGTACCTGAATTCGAAGTCGGAATCACAGGTGCGACACTGCTTTCGGAGACCGCTACCCTGCGGGTGCATGAAAAGAACGGTCTGCGTATCGCCGAGCTTCTGACCCGGCAGATCAGTGACTACAACCTCGATCTTGTGCGGCCGGCCATCGTCGCCGCCGCGGAAGGGCAGGAAGTTATCATCCTGGATCTCGGTCACGTCAGTTATGCCTCAAGCGTGGTGCTGGGAGCATTCGTGAACATCTATAAAGAGCTCAAAGGACGCGGAGCCCAGTTGAGGATTTCGTCGATGACTCCAACGATCGCCGAAGTTTTCAAAATCACACACTTGGATAGATTGCTTCCGAACTACCCTAATGCTGATGCGGCGATCATAGGGGATGTGGTGTAGTAGAGGACGCATAGTGACGGAATCCCCTTGGCGGGCTGGTATCCTGTCCTCCCCTCAGAATGTCATGTCGCCTGAACCTGCCTGCGACGTCAGCGTTATCATCGTCAATTGGAATCTGAAGGATTACCTTCTGGACGCCGTCGCCTCTGTTGGCGAGACTGCCGGAGAATATTCGTTTGAGATAATTGTGGTGGATAACGCTTCCGAAGATGGCTCGGTGGTAGCAGTCAAGGAACAATTCCCCGAAGTTCGGTTAATCGAAAACCGTGAAAATCTCGGGTTTGGAACCGCGAATAACCAGGGGTTCGAAATTGCTGTCGGTCGCTATTTCCTCCTCCTCAACAACGACGCGAAGCTCCTCGAAGGCGCTTTGGATTCACTCGTGAGAGAGATGGACGCATCGCCGGATATTGCCATCAGCGGCGGCCAACTTCTGAACGCAGACCTGTCGCTGCAGAATTCTTTTGATAATGTGCCATCAATAGCAACCGAACTCCTCAACAAGGCGATTCTTCGCCGGATTTTCCCGTCTCGATATCCGAGCAAGTTACAGGAAACTGTCGCACCGCGTGAAGTCGAAGTCGTCATCGGCGCCATGATGATGATCCGCAGGAGCGTCATCGATGAGATCAAGGGGTTCGACCCCGGATATTTCATGTTTCTCGAAGAGACTGACCTGTGTCATCGTGCCGCAATCAAGGGTTACCGCCTGGTTCAGTTTCCAGAGGCAAGGGCCATCCATCATCAGGGGACGAGTTCCGTTCGCCGTTTGCCGGGACTCAGCCGTGTAGAGTTTTATCGTTCGAGGTACCGTTTCTTCAAGAAATGGTATTCGTGCCCGGTGTACCTGTTGTTCAGAATCGGATGCTTTCTGAAGCTATTTCCAAACCTGTTCTTTAATCTGGTAGCGGCGATCTGCACTTTGTTCCAGCATAAAAAGACCCGGGATCGCGTTTCCATTTACTGGACATTACTTGGCTGGCATTTGAGAGGATGTCCGGAGGGATTCGGCATTCGACACCCCAAAGCCTAAGGCTCCCTGACAGCCACAATCAAACCTCCGCACGGAAGCGTTTCGCCTCCGCACCGAAGCGAGACGCTTCCGCTCTCAGGAAAGTTCTCCGCTGAAGGGGGTTACGCCCGTAAAATGACTTGATACGCTCACAGATTTTATGGGCGCAACCCTTTCAGGGTTGACTGGAGTTTGGCAGATAATTTCACCAATTGAAGCTGAGAGCATAGCATCTCCATCCTTGGTAGTGAGCCAAGGCGAGATTTACTGCACGAGCCCCGAATTGGTGTCAGTTGGGGGAATTATCCAGCGGCATCTTCGCTGGAGTCGCCGTTTTCGTGGAAGATGTGTGCGTCAGGCTGCTGGTAGGCTCCAGACTTTGCCACTTCATGTCTGAGGAGGTGGAGCAGGTCTTTGCAGGATGGACGCAGGGGATGGTCTCGACGCCATTTGGGCAACCGCCCAAAGACTTCGTCGTCGCGTTCATCATTAAGCGCGAGGATGCTGGCAAGGAGAAGGCAAGAATAGCAGAGCATGACAAACGCCGGAGTTCGTTCAATGGAGCAGTCGTTCCAGACTTGGGCCTGGCCGACGCCGACGTCTGTCTTTGCATCTCGGAAGTTGACCTCGATTTCCCATCGGCAGAGGTAGGCTTCGATGAGTGGATAGACGTCGAGCGCCATGACGTCGATGTCCGGGTCGGTGGCGGTGACGAGGAGGTAGGCGGGGTCTTTGTATAGAAACTTGGAACCTTTCCTGAGCCGATACCTGGCAGGTCCAATGATGATGAGGCGGAGTGGCCGGTCTTTGGTAACGCCCTGCCAACAGACGTAGTCGATGACTTTGTATCGAATCGCTCGCTTGGTGCCAGAGATGAAGAAGGTGGCCCATTGCCATGGGATGTTCGGGTCGGCTCGCATCTCATCAGGAGTGGGTAGTTTCTTACCATACTTGCGGACTCCATCGCGTTTTTCGGGAGGGAGGTACGTCCGGAGAGTGGCGTCCTTGCGGAAGCGGACAATGTGGACGGTCTTGTGGGGAATGTCGTTGAGGTAGATGTCGTTGGCAAAGCTGCCGTCGGCGGAATTGTAGAGGAGTTTGTCTTTGACGGTGGGGTGCTGGTCAAGACGCTCTCGAAGCCGGTGAATCTCCTTGATGGCGTATCGGCTGACGTTTTGTTTCTTGCGGGCCTCTTTGAGGTATTTTCCTTTTGCTTCTTTCTTCATTCCCTTGGGGGCCCGGGCCGGAGGAGCATGCTCAAAACCGACGGGGATAGAGCGCCATGGGCGTTCGTCGCCTGTTCCCCGCGCCATGAGGCTGGTGGCCAGGAAGCGGTGGCCGAGGGTCAGGTTGAGGTGAAAGGGAGGGCTTTTCGGGTCGCGTCCGTAAGCCACGTCGGGAATCTTCCTGCCGGTTCGCTTGAGCCTGGTGTCGTCCTGAGCGGAGTAAATGGGCCGTGGGTGGTCGGCCAGGTCGAGGGTTAAATCGATCACTGGATTCCAGAGTTCGTGCTCCCGGCAAACCGCATCGGACATGAGGCGGAAGTCAGGATTCCAGTTTTCCTGCTCTCTTCCTTTAAAGACGATGCCGTTTGAAATGGTGGCTGGCCCTTCCGAGCAAAGCATGCCCAGGGAAAAGTCGGCCACTTTGTCGCGTGACTCCTTGCGCTTGAAAGCTTCGGCGACCATGGACATCAGTATCAGAAAAAAAGGGGAGAAGCGGAACTTGGCCATGGCGGGATGGATGGGGCGGCAGGGAAGCATGAGCAGCTCCTGAAACTGGTGGGGAAACGATAAAAGGAACGAGAGCGAAGTCGAGAGCAAAGAAACGCTCACGAGACAGGGGTCTCTAAATCGCAGAGCTTTTCTTTCAATTTCCGGTGAAGCGGATAGACCAGCACCGCCTTTGAATTCCCGTGATGGTCATAACGATTCCCGCGTTTCGAGAGGCCAGCGGTCTCGCCGAGATGACGCCAGTTCGCCGCCCGGTAACACGTGCCGAGAAAACGCGCGGTATCCACAAAGGTCTCTGCCAGGACAATCGGATGCCCGTATGCTTCCGTCCAGTCCGCCGAAAGACGGCGCAGATTTGCCGCCAGCACCTTCGACGCCAGATGCTTGATGCGTACCCAGGGCAGAATCAGGAATCGAACGTTGTTTGCCACCAGTGAGAGATTCGTCTTCCGCTGTTGGGTCGTCCAACCGATCCAATCATCCCGAACCGCGCATTTGAAGGCCGCCGAGCCCCAACCCGAACAGGCCACGACTTCCCCGTCCAGGAACGCCAGATACTTCAGTTTCTCCCCCACCACCGGCCGATACCCCAGATAATGGTGGGATTCGATAAGGCTATCCCAATAATCATTCTCACCCGCACCTTCGACCGGCCTCACCTCAAGAGGCCCAAAGGTGCTTACTGCCCCTTCAATCCGTCGGGGCGGAAAGAGAGGGAACTCGACGAATCGCTTTCTCTTAAGATTATTCTTCGGGCGAATCCGAGGAGGGAGACGGATATGGCCCTTTTCTTCCAGCCGAAGGAGCAAGTCCCGGCAGGCACACTCCTTCAGTTTCCCATTCGCTTGACGCCAGCCCCATCGCTCACACAGAACCCGCGAGACATAACTGCGACCACGCTCAAACTCTTCGGCAACCAGCGCGCGGATCTCATCCAAGTCCGACGCTGTGAGGGAGCGGTT
>JAQBXN010000144.1 GCA_027625095.1 Planctomycetota bacterium
CACCGCCCTCCAACAAAACGCCGCCCGGATCAGCGCCACCCCCGAAGACTGGCTCCCCTGGAACTACCGACAGACACACGACACCGCTGCCACACCCGCCCCATAGCCCACCGACTTCCGCCCGACCCGACGCAGAGACCGCCCCAGCAACAATTTCAGATTTTGCAGGCTTGCCGGAAGCTCACCATCGATCTGCTCGTCTTTGGAGGAGCAATCTTCGCGCTAAAGGTGGTTGAGAGTCTGAATTCTGTGCACGTGAGTCAATTGCTCAATTACATGTTTCTGGCGGGTGTTAACCAGGGCAAGCTCATAAACATGGGGGAAGTTTGTTGTAAGACAATCAAGTCCGAATGATCCCATTTCCGTTTCTCTTAATCAGTCTGCCCTTAATTGGTCTGCCCACGGTGTTCTGCGAACACTCCCGCTGGCAAACAATCAGCTACGGCACCCATTCACCGCCCCCCGCAGATGCCGCTGAATTCCTCGTCCTGGATACCGGTGGCAGTGGCGGAGGATTCGGGCACGGCGATATTCGTCAGCATCTGCAAGATGTCCATTTCTGGAATTCCCAAGTTGGGTGGACCGCCGGGTACGGCGGCGTTTTTCGCACAAGGGACGGCGGGCTCACCTGGAAACGTATGAGACCGCAAGGTGGCTGGTATCACCTCGAGATGTCCGGCCCTCAGGAGGTTTGGCTGCTCGAAGGCTTTCATGGCCAGGGCAAAGCGAAGCTCTGGCATACGACTGATGACGGCGAGCAGTGGACTGAAATCGCGTCGGAAACCTTCAAGGGCTATACAGACCTCTTTTGCCGAGCCAACGACCGCTGGCTTCTCTGCGGAGGCTATCCTTCTTACCGTAGTCATGACGGAGGAAAGACGTGGAAGATTGAGCACACAGGTGGACTTCTTCAGAACCGCAGCAAGATCGCCATTCCGGCGGATGTTCAAACACCCGAGGGCTACATGATCTATGTGCTCGGAGATCAGGGTCGAGACCTCCGTCTGATTCGGAGCCACGATTCCGGCCGCACCTGGTCGGTAGTACCACTTCCTGAAATGCCAGCCCATCACGCCTGGCAGATGACGTTTGTTACGTCAAGACGAGGCTGGCTTGGCGGCCCCCAGGGCGAAATTCTGTTTACCGAAGACGGAGGCCAGACATGGGAGCGCCGCGATCTTCCCACCGGCACTGACCAACGGGTGATGTCACTGTGGTTCGCACAGACAGGGCACGGCTTCGTTTCCGTGGAAAACCGCAACTTCGCAAAGCGCCGAGACACTCTGTACGAAACCTCAGACAACGGAAAACACTGGTGGCCGGTTCTCGGCGGGGTGAAATCAGTGAACAAATTGTTTGGAATGGGCCCGGGTCAACTTTGGGGTGTGGGTACTGTCCCGGATTATGTCCCGAATGATCTGGTCGCTATTCTCAAGCCAAGGGGATAGACGGACTCTGATGCCCTTGAAATCCTTCCCATACGGTAAAGAAAACGCCCCGGAACTCTTGCCGATGGACAGACCACCATCAAGATCAAAGTGAAAGATCGCGAGAGTTGAGGGCGTTCGGTGCAGCGCCATTGTTAGGCGGTTCTGGCTTCCATTTGCTGGAATGTCACCTCGCGAAGACTCGCATTTTCCTTCGCATGCTCGATGGTCATACTCACCAAGTTACCTTGGGCATCCAGATCCACGTAGATGTTCTCAGAGATTTCCTTGGTCTGAAGGACTTCTCGATCCGTGAACTCCATCAACGCTGTATCTGTATCCTCGAAGTATTTGATTCTCATTTCTTCACTCTTTGAAATCGCGATCGAAAAAAGCATTATGGACAGTTTCCCCGTCCGGTAGCAGGATAACCCTCAAGTATTTGTCTTCTTCCTCAATCCATTTCCATCTTCTGATGCGGCCATCAGATTGTACTGCCTCTCGAATCGGATGCCGTACCGCCTCGAGAATCCACTCGTCTCTGATTCTCTTTCGGTCTGGCCTCTCCCGGGTATGAAGGAAATACTGCGTGAACTTAATCAATCGGAGCCTTCCTGCCTAACGAAGTGTGGAGGGATCCTGGCCCCAGTTCTAAGGATGGATAGAAACGATGGTCCAATCAGCGCTTTTGCCCTTCTCCGGGTCGTAGTCAATACAGTAGTCTCGCGATTGGATTGAAACCCTCGAGTCTGTCGAGAGGAACCTGAATGCTCCTGTCTGAATGTCTTTGCACTGAGCAATGTACTCCTGAGCATTCCGACCATGATGGCCTTTCGCAATCTTTTCCGCGTCAAAGCAGTCAAGAGCATCTGAATCACGACCTCCCTGAATGGCCCACCAAAGCGTCCGCACCGTGCCCTCCGGCGTAGTTCTGTCTGGCGGCGAAAAACCTGGAGCGTCAATACCCAATTTCTGAGACTGCGATTGAGGTGACAGCTTAGGCGGCTCTTTCCGCGACCACCAACGGAGACACAAAGCTAGAACCAGAACTGCCCCAGAAATGAGAATAAGACGACTTCTTGTCATCGAGAAGTGAATGACCTAACAGGATGGTCATTTCTCTGAGGAGCGTACTCTTACCGTCACTTACGACAACTCAACTCCGACGGGCAGCGCTTCAGAAGCCGTAGCACCCGTAACACCTTGTTCATCCGCTGAATTCGGAGGCAAACCTCCTCTCGCAGGCAAAGCGCTGCCAACACTCATTTCTTTTGGTTGAGTTCGGACGCTTTATTCGCTCGCCGCTCATGAGGCCATCATCTCCAGCCCTTGAATAGATCGAATGAGCCTTTGAAATCGAAATCGACGCGATTGTTGTGGCGGGTGAGGTCGTCGATTTTCTTGTCGGGATCGATTTCAATGATGATGCGGTCCCAGGCGTTGACGTTTTTGAATTCAACCGTCTTGAAACGAGGCTCAAGGTCAAGTGGTGCGGCGATAGGCCCGGTGTGCTTGACGCCGCTGACCAGCAGCTCGCCCGAGCGTACGTCCCGAGCATGGACCACCACATTATCGACCGGCTTTCTGCCGTTGTTGTACACGCGGACAACGAGATGCTCGCCGTAGACAAGTTCGATGGAGCTGACACTGATGGCCGGATCAGCTTTATCAAAATTAACCGGTTCGGTTTTTAAGGGTGTAACGCTCAGGATGGATGTCTGTTTGGGTGGCAGGGCGAAATCAATGTATGCCCCCCGGTCGAGCTGCATTTCCTTTGTCCAAATCACATTCTTCTCATCTGTCAGCGAAACGTTGAACGTGCCGTTGCAACGCCAGGCACGGATTTGCATCTCATGTTGCTGCTCGGTGAAGGGATAAAGCCGAACCGCGAATTTATTCGGCAGATTTTCGGTCACCAGTGCGGCGACCTCGTCTGCTCCCTTAGTGTAGCTGAGCGCGTGCTGAGGCCACATATTTCCGCTGCTGCCCCGGTTGGCAGCGAGGGCGCCGATACGTGAACGAATCACCGAGGCTCTCGGGAGAGGATTGCGATCCATGGAAGGCTGTGCCGGGCCATTCAGCCAGTCGTGGCTGTAAAACCACTGGCAGACGCGCTGGTAGGAATCGACCAGGAATCGGTCGTCTCCGCTCACCTTCCACTGGAACCAATGTGTGTCCGTATCTTTTGATCCCCAGTAGTGCATGATGTCATTGAGTGGCTTGTATTCTTTATTGTGAGTCTTGCGGGTTTCATCATTCAACCCAAGCTCGTTGATTGCTGAAATGTGCTCTCCCGGGCCGTAGCGTCCTACCGGCTGCAAGACCTCTTGTGCGAACTGTTTTCTGCGGGCCTCCCAGTCCTTTGCCTGGTGATACGCCTCGCCGAGAAATCCGCCGCCACTGGTATCGAGGCCGATCAGATAATCCTCTGCCTTGGGATGGTGGTTGTACCAAACGAGATAGCCGAGTGGGACGAGCACGTCAGACATGTGGCCGCGCTGTTTCTTCATCAAACGGAATGCGCCCTCGGTCCAGGCGCCTTCTGGGCCAACCCAGAACGAAGTAAAGACATAGCCGCCTTCCGGGTCATCCACGATCCAGTTTTTTACCTTGCTGGACGACATCATCGTGCGCGCATACGCGACCGGATCGCCGTAGTCGATCAACAGCTTCATTCCGAGATTGCTGCTGCCCTCTTCGGAATAATGGCCTGCGTCCTGCGTGTATTTTCCGACCCCCTCAGTGAGCTGATAATGCCAGGAGCCTTCCCAATAGCGGTCCATTGAGGCTTTGATTTTCCCGCTGCCGTCGATGCACAGCATGTAGCCCATCCAATTTTCCACGTGGGTAGAATCATCATTCCACAGCCCACCAAACTCACCAGTCCAAACCTGCTTCTCGTCGATGATCCAATGCAGGTGTTTTTGCATTTTGTTGACGGCCTGCATCTGCCAGAAAGCCCAGTCCGGCGCGCCGGTATCGTTTTTTATTTCCGGCATTTTCAGCGGCGGAATGTCCAGCCCAACTATCTTCGGTTTGCTTGCATCGACTCGTTCCCACATCTGGCGAAATTCCATTCGGTCTGGTGCAAAGTGGGCCAGCCACACCATGGGCGTTTTGATGCGCGGATCGCTGTACAGGTGGCCCTCCATGCGTTCTGCGTAGGCCTCCCGCATCCACTCCACCTGGTCGTCAGCAGCGGACGCGCGTACGTCTTCAAGCTTGACAAGACTAAGGGAGACTCTCGTGCCTCCCTTTCCCATTCGCCAGGTGATTGGCCGGCCAGCCGTGACCTTTACGGAAAATCCAATCCCCGGCTCTTCAATGAAATCAGTCTCTGAGAATTTGCCGTCCTTAAGGTACTTGCGGTGCTTGTAAGCTGGAAAATTGATTACAGGCCGGCCTTTCAGCAGTACCCGATACGTCTGCTGCCCGGCTGCCTTGGGCCGAAGGATTACATCGCCGGCCAGCCAGATACGTTCGGTGTCTACAGGCTCCTTGATTTCGATGCGAACCGGTGTGGGCTCAGCCACGCCTTCCGTAACCAATTCTACCAGCACTCCATCAAATGCTTTGGGCTCAACCGGCGCGGTTGTAATCGCCTGGAATCCACCGGCGGCGGGTGATGCCATCGTCCAGGCCTCCGGCTCGGACTCGATGCCTTGCAGAGGATTCCAGAAACGTCGTGGCACTTCTGCCATCAGCACCTTGCCTTGCGGCGTATCGGGGAATGATTCTGCTTTGGAGAAATGAAAATCCAGAGCCTGTTTCGGAAGATGGGTGTCTGCGAGTGGTTCTGATCGGTAGAAATCAATCTGGCCGATCTGGCCTCCGTCCCGCTCCAGGACGAGCGAAGTCTCGCTGAGAGATCCGGGTAGCTTCGCGTGCAGAAACCTGGCATGAGGAACGTTCAGGGAGACCAGCGATTTGTCGCTGCTGTTCAAAAGCCGGCCGCGAAAATAACGCTGCGCAAAGAGCCGGACGTGGTCGTATGCCTGACCTCCATCCAGGGAGATCTCCAACCGGTGTCCGCGCACGGAAGCGCCGTACTTGCTGCCCGGCCAACTGGTTCTCAAAAGCCCTTCATACGGGTAGGCCACGGGGCGCTTGGCATCTCTGCAACCACTGATTCGTGCGAAGGTCAGGCGGACGCCGCTACCGGCGTCTACAACTGGAATATTCTTAAAATCGTCTTCAGTCCATCCCCAACGCGACCACTCATATTTCTGTCGTTGTTCGTCGTCGGTCAGTGGAATGGGAGCGCCCGTTGGATTTTTGCCTTCGGCAAGTTGGCCGATCTGAGCGGAGGTCAACGTTTCTGCAAACACATAAATTTCATCTGACGGCCCGTAGATCTGAAACGTCCTTGCCAGAAGATCCCAGTGCCACTGATGCCTCCCTGAATTACTGGCCACCTGTTTACCGTCTTCATAGACGGTGATGCCGCTATACCGATCCCATACAGCGGCGAGATGGTGCCACTCACCTGCTTTCCAGCGGTCGAAAATGGTAGGCAGATGCATCGGCGGGGCATAGGCGCCCGCGTCGTAAAAATTGAATATGAAATCCTGTCGCCGGGCGGTGAAGTTGATGCCCATGGTCCAGTACCCGGCATCCCGATCGGTATCAACTGCGGCGACGTGCACCCACTCGCTTTCGGCGGGCGCATTTACTGACTGGTAAAAAAAAGCAATTGTGCCCCGTTCCATATTGACCACGCCGCTCGCGTCTATGGCGAATCTGGTACCTGCCTTTCCAACAGGGCCATCAATGTTGCCTTTTTCGAATCCCTCGTAAAAGACTGGGGACAGTTGCGCATTCAAGCTGTCGAAGGTGAACAGACATACTATGAGTGTGATTAGATTTGCATTCATTGGATGGATGGTTGTCACATAAATTGCAAGCTCTTTCTTGCGTCAAAAGCGACGCCCCCAATCCGATTCGCGTCGCGCTCCCTTTACTCGAGCAGTTTTTTGAATTTCTCTTTGATGGCCGCTTCTTTTTTGTGGTCCTCTTCCTTGTCACCGAACAGCTTCATGAAGCGCGTCTTGGCTTCCTTGCTGCGCTCCACGGTGGGATGATTCTGTTCGGGAGCGAGCTCCAGGAAGATGAACTCTTCGCAGAAATTCGAGTCCTCCTTGTTGTTCACATATTCAGCGGAGCGGTTTGTACAGGACTGCGCCACGTTTGGGTCGTAGAACTTGCAGTTCTTGCAGCAGTGAAGAAAGGAAAGGCACCTTTCACAGGTTCCTTTGAAGGGCGGAATACGTGATTCAGTCCACTCTCTGCAGCATTTCCAACACTTTTTCATTGGACGACCTTTCAGATGAGTAGGGGGATAGAACTAATCACTTTCGTATTTGCGACCCGTTACCCGGCGATAGGCCAGAGAGGCGGTCGCTCGAAGCTCAGCACCATACTCTTTCGAAGTCAGCACTTCAATGATTGAAGGCAGGGCACTAATCTCACGCATCGTGCCAAGTCTGAGCAATGCCTGTCGCTGAATCTTTGTGCTTTCAAGCCCTTCCAACAGTGGGGAATCTTTCTGCAGAAAATTCACGAGGACTTGAACTTCGGACAGTCGTTTTCCTTCGGGCAGATTCATCTGCTTCTCGATCGCTTTTACAAGCGCCACGCGCAACACAGGATTGGTTTCCTGAACGAATTCGGAGACCAGCAACTGTCGAATTTCAGGGCTCTTGGCCTGCTCTAGCAGACTTATGCCCGCCAGGCGCAATTCCTGCAGCATTGAGGGGGGCTCGATAACCAGATTGAGCTGGATTATCTTCGAGACGGCGCTCCGTGCGCGTTCACTAATTTCAATGTTGCGTTCGCTCAAGCCCTGTAATGCTTTGATGGAACTCAAAGCGGCACGCGGGGCCAGACGAACTTCGTCCTCTGCAAGGGCGCCCTCGAGCGCATCAAGGGAGGCATCAGTGCCTACCCTGGCGAGGATATTAAAGATGGCTTCGTTCCTGCTGGAAAGGACGTGAGTGCCGAGCTCGGGAAATGCAAGCTCCAGCAGCCGCCGATTCAGTCGTGGAGTCAGCTTCCGGCCACTCAGGGTTGCCTGAATTTGTATAGAGATCTTGACACCCGAGAGAAAGCTTTCTTCAACCGTTTCTGTCTCATAGAGCCGAGCGTTCAGGACATCGATGAGGGCTTGGGCCACTTCGTCCTTGTTCTCGTCAGTATCCAATTTGTCTCGCACGGATTCCGGCAGCAGCTCCCATAGCCTTTTCGTAGCGGGTTTGGTGTGAAGTTTCACACGTTTCGCGAGGGCTGTTGCGTCGATGTCATCGGCAGTGAAATTCCATGGGACTTCTGTCGCAAGAGTCTTCAGACAGATGGCCTCAGCGGCTTGGCCGAATCGAAGTAGCCCGGCTTCAGCAGCGTCTCTTACGTCAGCGTTCCTTGATGCGAGATGTGCGCCTATGGGCTGGAGGGCCTGGGTGTCACCCATGGCCGCGAGAGCCTGGATGGCTGCGATATGAGACGCCTCCGCGGAGACCTGCAGAATCTTAGAGTCCTTTTCCGGTTTCTTTGGTTGGGGCAACGGGCGGCCGATGAACTCAATCAGACGGGGCGCCGTGTCCACAGCCTTCATCTGGCCAAGGGCAATACATGCGCTGGCCTGCCTTGCGGCTGAGCCTTCTGACAGGCATTCGAGGAGTGCGGGGATCGCTGGCTTACCGACCTCTGCGAGCGCCGCAAGTGCGGGGATTCGGACGCTGCCTTCCATCGAATCCAACAACGCTACCAATTTCTTGACTCCCGCTTCCTGTCCGGCTTTCCCGAGTGCGCGGGCACATGACAGCAGGACCTGGCCATCCTGGTCGGCATCCTCAATCGCTTTCAGCCAGACCTCTTTCGCCGCGTCGAGACCGAGTTTTTCGAGCGCGCTGGCGGCGGCGCGCTTTACCCGAACATCGCTATCTCCGAGCATGACTTTGCCCAGCGGTGAGACTGCCTTTTCAGCTTTGGAATCTGAGAGAACCTCAATCGCCCGCATCCGGTGTGTCGGCATACTGAGTTCCAGGCATTTGATGAGGATGTCCACAGCCCTCGGGTCTCCGGCAACTCCAAGAGCCGCAGCAGCCTCGATGGCAACGGAGCCTTCGGCATCCGACGCGGCGTCAGCCAGGTGATTTCTTTCAGCTTCATTGGGCTCATTGGCGATGGCTTTGACGGCCTCGAGCCTGACGCGGCTGTCTTCATCCTTTATTACGGAAACCGCGCTCGCCCTGGCAGAAGTGCTCGCAATCTGGCCCTGCAGACTGGCCACCTTGATCCGATCTTCGACCACCTCCGACTTCAAAGATTCAACCAGACCTTCCGATACTTTTTCGAGCGCTTGCTCGAGGATGGCCCTGTGCGATTCTCCGGTATCAGGGTCTTCACGTTTCGCGACGAGGTAAGGCGCGGAAATCTTTCCGATTTTTTTCAGTGCGGATTGACTCGCCTCACGGAGTTCATCCTCACCTGAAAGCAGAACAGATATCAACGGCCGGACCGCGGTCGGCGCTTTAAACTCGCCGAGCATATTCGTGATTTTCAGACGCGTTTCCAGTGGCGTATTTTTGTTTCTGACGGCGTCCCCCAATACTCCAGCCACCTTGTTTGCGCGGTATTCGCGAAGCGTGCCGGCTGCCTGCATTTTGCTGAACGTTTCGGCCACCAGCAGGTGCTTATCCTGCTGGGTTTCGTCCCTCAGAATAGAAATCAGCGGGTCAGAAAGATCGTCTCCAATCTCGACTATCTTGGCTTGTGCCCGGGTGACTGCTGCCTGGTCGCTGCCTTTCAGAAGCGTCACCAGCTCGTCAGGATCATGGTCTTTCCCGCATCCTGCAAATAGTACACATATGAGGGGAAGGGCGGCTTTTAGACGAATCATTAGGGCGATCCTGCGGCATGGAAGGTCGGGATTATGCACGCGGGACATTGGGAATACAAGGGGACGGGGGAGGGCATGGACGTCGGGTGGAGGAATGTTGACGTTCGATACGGTCATCTCTGTTCGGGTATCAGGCCCCGCTCTCCCCACTTCGCCTTATCTCGCCTCCTAGCCCTCTTGCTAGGGCGCGACCCGGTGCTAGAATCCCGCCCAAATCAAGAATTCGATTGCGACTGGCCGTGTTCCAGTCGTTTTTTATTTCAGCACATGGATTTTGAGAGGCTGAGATGGGACTTGTTGTTCATAAATTTGGAGGAAGCTCTGTCGCTGATACCGACCTGATTAAGACCGCTGCCAAGCGGGCTATTGAGACCAAGAAGGGCGGCGATAATGTCATCGTGGTCGTATCTGCCATGGGCAATGAAACCGACAGGCTCTACGAACTCGCCAGCCAGATCATGAAGAATCCGCCGTCGAGAGAGGTGGACATGCTGGTGTCTACGGGTGAACAGGTTTCCATCGCACTCATGAGCATGGCTATTCAGTCATTTGGCCAGGATTCCATATCCTTTCTCGGGGGCCAGATCGGTGTCCGCACGGACGGTTACCACGAAAAGGCCAAAATCATTGGTATTGAAAAGGAGAAGGTCGAGGCTGCACTCGCTGAAGGCAAGATTGTCGTTGTGGCCGGTTTTCAGGGTACTGATAAGC
The DNA here is from genome assembly GCA_027625095.1 of Planctomycetota bacterium. Lineage (GTDB taxonomy): Bacteria > Planctomycetota > PUPC01 > JACPCR01 > JACPCR01 > JAQBXN01. Next base: position 10,033 of record JAQBXN010000144.1, read on the forward strand.
AGATGAACATCACCACCCTCGGCCGTGGAGGTTCAGATACCAGTGCGGTTGCCCTTGCCGCTGTCTTTGGGGCGGACGTGTGTGTTATCAATAAAGACGTCGACGGCGTCTACACTGCCGACCCGCGTATAGTCCCGGATGCCAGTCTGCTGAAAACGATTTCTTATGATGAGATGCTTGAACTCGCCGGCATGGGGGCAGGTGTCCTTCACTCGCGTGCCGTTGAGCTGGCCAAGAAGCACAGCGTGCCGCTTCGTGTCAGAAGCTCCTTTAATGAGAAGCCAGGCACACTGGTATGTGTAGAGGATCCGAACAAGGAGCAACCGATGGCTCGGGGGGCGACTTTCAATAAAAAGGAAGCGCGTGTCACCATCTCGGGAGTTCCGGATAAGCCCGGCATGGCCGCCACGATTCTCAAGCATATTGCCGAACGAAATATCAATGTTGACATGATCATTCAGAACCCGGGCCACAGCGGTCTGGCCGATCTCACTTTCACCGTACCTAAATCAGACCTTCACGAAACTCTGGGAGTCTGTAGAGAGGTCTCCGGACAGATCGGCGCAAAGGACGTTACCTCGAGCGAAAACATTGCGAAGCTCTCGGTCATCGGCAGCGGCATGCGGGCGTATCCAGGAGTGGCATCCCGCATGTTCACCGCACTGGCCAAAGAAAATGTAAACATACAAAACATCAGCACATCTGAGATCAAGATCTCATGTATCGTGGCGGAAGAGGACTGCGACCGATCTCTGCGTGCTGTCCACCACGCATTTGAATTGGATAAAGTTGAATGAACACTCAAGAACTGCCTAAGCACTTCGATCCAGGCGAAGCAGAACCCCGCTGGTTTTCTTTCTGGGAAGACAACGGCTATTTCGCGGCCAAACCCGGCAGCGCGGAGAAGCACTACTCCATCGTGATTCCGCCGCCCAACGTGACCGGCGCGCTGCATCTTGGCCACGCCCTGAATAACACCATTCAAGATACGCTTGTCCGCTGGCGCCGGATGCAGGGCTACGACACCTTATGGATGCCGGGCACGGACCATGCCGGGATTGCCACCCAGGCCGTGGTGGAAAAACGCCTCTTCGAGGAAGAAAACAAGACCCGTCATGACATTGGCCGTGAAGCACTGGTGAAACGCATCTGGGATTGGAAAGATGAATACGAGACCCGAATTATCAGCCAACTCCGTAAGATTGGGAGTTCGTGTGACTGGTCACGCACGCGATTCACCCTTGATGACGTGTGCGCCAAGGCCGTACGTCATACCTTCTTTGGCCTCTTTAATAACGGCCTCATCTATCGCGGCAAACGATTGGTGAATTGGGACACCCATCTGCAGACTGCGGTGGCGGACGACGAGATATTTCACGAGACCGTGCAGGGCCACATGTGGCATTTCAAATACCCGCTCGCAGATGGGACTGGCGAATTGGCTATCGCCACGACCCGGCCGGAAACCATGCTCGGCGATACAGCAGTGGCCGTACATCCGGATGATGAACGTTACAAGGAATTCATCGGCAAGACCGTGAGGCTGCCGATTGTGGACCGTGAGATCCCTGTGATTGCGGACGAAATCCTCGTGGATCCGAAATTCGGTACCGGATGCGTGAAAGTGACTCCTGCACACGACCCCAACGATTACGAGACCGGCCTCCGACACAACCTGGAGATGATCAACATCCTCACGCCCGATGGAATGATCAATGAAAACGGTGGCCCGTTCGCCGGTCAGAGTCGTTACCAAGCGCGCGAAGGCGTGGTAGCCGAGTTCGAACGCCTCGGCCTCCTGGACAAGATCGAAGAGCACGAAAACCAGGTGGGCCACTCAGATCGTTCGAAGACGCCCATCGAGCCATTTCTCTCCGATCAGTGGTTCGTGAAGATGGAAGATCTCGCCGAATCCGCTATGGAAGCCGTGCGAGACGGCAGAGTAAAATTCACCCCCGAGCGTTATGCGAAATCCTACCTCGACTGGCTCGGGGAAAAGCGCGACTGGTGCATCAGCCGCCAGCTCTGGTGGGGCCACCGCATCCCCGTTTGGCACTGCGCCACCTGCACTGAAGAAGAATTGAAGGCCGCGTTCAGGGGCCGGGAAGATATCGTGTGGCAGGAAGCCGAATCCGGCGGCTGGATGCTGTGCGGGCTTGAAGACATCCCGCCGGACGTGCTGGGCCCGGATCATGAGTTCATACAAGACGCAGACGTGCTCGATACCTGGTTCAGCAGCGCACTCTGGCCGCATTCGACACTGGGTTGGCCGGACGAAACCGATGAGCTCAAGACTTACTACCCGACGAGCGTGCTCGTGACCAGCCGCGACATTATCACCCTCTGGGTGGCGCGTATGGTGATCGCCGGGCTCGAAAACCTCGGCGAGGTCCCGTTCCACGATGTGTACATCCACCCGAAGATCCTGGACGGCGAAGGCCAGACCATGAGCAAATCCAAGGGCAACGGCGTGGACCCGCTCGACATCATTGAAAAATACGGCGCAGACGCGCTCCGATTCGGTATGGCCTGGATGTGTACAGAAAACCAGGACGCGCGCCTTCCCGTGCAACCGGAAACGCTGCCTGACGGCCGGACTATCAACACCTCCGAGCGCTTCGAACTCGGCCGCAATTTTGCCAACAAGCTCTGGAACGCTGCCCGTTTTGCGCTGATGAATCTCGAAGGGGCGGCCGGCTCCGCGGATAAGCAACTGGAAAACGCAGAGCTCAGCTTCGAAGACCGCTGGATATTGAGCCGCCTTACGAATGTGATTGAAAGTGTGACCAATGAGCTCGAAAAGTTCGCGATCAATTTCGCAGCCAACCAGCTTCATACTTTTGTCTGGAAGGAATTCTGCGACTGGTATCTGGAAATGGTGAAGTCTCGCTTCTCACCGGATACTGATGCAGACACGCGTCTCGCCGCGCAACGCAACCTGGCATTCGTCCTTGGCAACACCCTTCGTCTGCTGCATCCGATTATTCCGTTCGTAACCGAGGAACTCTGGCACCATTTGAATAACGTCCTACCCGTGCGCGGGATGTCTGGCGCCAGGCAGGAGACCGCGGCCACAAGCATCATGATTGCGCCCTGGCCGGTAGCCAATGCCGATCTCCGAGATCATGAGGCGGAAATTGAGATGGAGCGTTTCCAGAATATCGTGCGAGGAGTGCGCGACATCCGCAAAAAGCTGAAGCTGCCCGAGCGTGGAAAACTGGATGTTCACGTGAAAGTACCAGACGAAGCCACAGCGGAAACGGTGTCTGCACACATTCCACTTCTCCAAAAGCTGGCGATGGTCGGTGAAGTGGTCGTTGGGGTGGAGATCGAAAAGCCAGAGCCATCTGCCGCGGAAGTGGTGGATGACATCGAGGTATACGTGCCGCTCAAGAACATCGATCAAACCGCGGAAAAGGATCGGCTTGAAGGCCGACTGGAGCAACTGGAGAAACAGATCCAGGGCTCGAAGCGGAAGCTCGCCAATGAACAGTTTGTTACCAAGGCGCCGGCCAAAGTGGTGGAGCGCGAGCAGAATCATCTTGCCGAGTTGCAGGATCAATACGAAAGGCTCAATAGAAACATGTCGGACCTTTCCGTTTAGTTTCTGGGCCGCATAGGTTCTGCACATTTGATTTGTGGGCTTCACATGAAGGTTGCGGCAAACTCTTGCTAAATGTCTCAGGTATTGGATCTGATCGTGAACCCGTGTAAAGTCCCCCTGACTTAGGGAGCTGGTAGGGCCGAACCCCAGGGGTGAGCTGCTGATTTCCATGTAGTCTCACAAATATGAACCAGTCAAAACTTCCCGCCTGTGGTGGCAGCCGGGCCGAATTTCGAAAAGCGAATAAATCTCGAGGATTCACCCTCATCGAGATGCTGGTAGTAATCGGCATTATTTCTTTGCTGATGCTGCTCAGCCTTTCGGCGGTACAGAATGTCCGCGATCGGGCAAAAGTACAGTTTTGCCAGAACAATCTTCGAGAAATTGGAGCGGCCCTGAACCATTATGAATACCTGTGGAAAGGCCTCCTCCCGCCTACCACAGGGCCCGATGATGACAACCTCCGGCCGCTCTATCCGGACTGCGTTAGTGAGCTCAAAGTCTTCGTCTGCATCTCAACAGCCAACCAGGTCGATACGCCTGAAATGCTCGAGGACAATGCGGTTGGTGGCCGCACCGCCGGGCCCGGGACCAGTTACGAATATCTCAGCCACTATCTTTTTGATAACAATGGGAGTCGCCTGGCGGTACCATTGATGAAGACACGCGCCAGCGTGGACATCCGAGCCGACAAAGTCTGGCTCGTTATGGATGCCATGGAATCCGGTTATCCAGAGGTACCAGACGGGACAGACAACCATAGAGAGTCCGGCGGAAACGTATTGTTTGCCGACTCACACGTAGAGTGGATCGAGTTTGGCAGATGGCGATACGGATTCAGGAATGGCAATTCGAAGTAGGCGCCTACGATTTCACCGCATCACGCTCGAAGAAGCCCTGGCTGTCCGCCTTTAATTTCAGCTGGCCGCAGGCCGCGTCGATGTCCGCTCCACGACGCTTTCGAATGGCCACCTCTATGCCCTGCTCACGAAGGATGGCCGCGAAGGCGTTAACATCATCCCTGGTCGGTTCATCCAATGGGATCTCATCGACTGGATTCAGCGGAATCAGATTCACATAACATTCGAGACCACGAAGCCGAAATGCAAGCTCACGGGCGTGTTCCTTCGCGCTGTTCAAATTGCCGATCATGCAATACTCGAATGTCGGTTTTCGATGGGTCTCTTCAAAAAATTCACGGGCAGCCACAATCAGATCGTTAACCGTGATATGAGGGATGGTCGGCACGACTTGATTTCGTATTTTGTCGTTCGGTCCGTGCAGCGAGATAGCCAGGGTGACTTGAGGATGATCTTCCGCCAGCTTCTTTGCACGAGTCAGTAAACCAACCGTCGAGACCGTCATGTGCCGTTTGCCTATGCCGCATCCCCATTCCGCTTGAAAGGCTCTGATAGATAGATCGAGATTGCTGTAGTTGGCCAGTGGCTCGCCCATGCCCATGAATACGATGTTGCTGACGCGCTCTTCCGACTCCATTGCGCGGCGAATGTGCAATACCTGTTCGATGATTTCGCCGGCGGAAAGTTGCCGCTTCATGCCGTAGAGGCCACTCGCGCAAAAGACGCACCCCATCCCACAGCCAACCTGAGAAGAGACGCAAACCGTTCGGCGTTTGCCCTCCGGGATCATCACCGTTTCGACCTTCTCTCCGTCATGAAGTTGGATAAGGATTTTAATTGTGCCATCCGATGAATGCTGAGTCGTGTTCACTTTCGAGCTGAACAACGGTGCGGAGGATACAAGGGCCTCACGCAGGCCTATCGAAAGATTCGTCATCTCCGAATATTCGCCCGCACGGTGCTGGTACAGCCATTCGAAAATCTGCTTTGCGCGGAAAGTCGGGTGGCCCATCTCCTTCATCCACTCCGTGAACTGATCGAGTGAAAGGCACGTGACTGATTCGGGCAGATCGTTTGATTTGGGCTTCATGGTGGGGAATCGTAGCCGTGCACACTATGTCGGCAACGCAGGGGAGAAGACCCTCGTGGTTGACAGGCTGGGGCGCTGGTGAAGAAAATGCATGCCTTTCCTACATGCGGAACAACCCCGTCCATGCCTGCCAAAATGTTCAGCGCGGCCCTCCATGGAATCGATGCCTACGTGGTCGAGGTCGAGTCAGATCGGGGCTTCCAGGCCCGGCAGGAAATGGTCATCCTCGGCCTGCCGGATGCCGCGGTTAAAGAGAGCCGGGACCGTGTTCGCACTGCGCTGGAGAATTGCGGGTACGAGTTTCCGCTCGGGCAAGTCGTGACCAATCTTGCGCCAGCGGATACGCGCAAGGAAGGCCCATCATTCGACCTGCCCATAGCCCTGGCCTGCCTGCAACTCGACGGGCAGGTCGTCGCGACCGAAGCGGGAAAATTCATGGCCGTCGGTGAATTGGCTCTCGATGGGCGCGTGAGGCCGATCAGGGGCTGCCTCAGCATCGCACTCACCTGCAGGAGGGAAGGCTTCCGCGGCCTGATACTTCCCAAGGCCAATGCGGATGAAGCCGCGGTAGTCGACGGACTGGAGGTTTATCCGGTCGAAACGTTAACCGAAGCGGTAGGCATTATCACCGGCCAGTCCGGTGTGGGGCCATATCAACTCGATCTTGAGAAAGTATTCGGAGAGGCAAGCCATACGGATATGGATTTCAAGGATGTGCGCGGACAGGAGCAGGTAAAGCGCGCCCTGCTTGTCGCCGCGGGCGGTAGCCACAATTGTTTAATGCTTGGGCCACCGGGTTCCGGTAAGACCATGCTTGCAAAGCGACTTTCTACCATCTTGCCTCAACTCACGTTGGAGGAGTCGCTCGAAACGACGCGCGTGCACAGTGTCGCCGGTTTGCTTGATTCTGGGCAATCGCTGGTTGCCGTCAGGCCCTTTCGCGCCCCGCACCATACGGTTAGCGATATAGCTCTGATTGGGGGTGGCACTGCGTTACGGCCCGGCGAAGTCAGTCTCGCACACAAGGGGGTTCTGTTCCTCGACGAGCTTCCTGAGTTCAATCGCAAGACGCTCGAAGTTCTGCGACAGCCTTTGGAGGCTGGCAAGATCACCATCTCGCGTGCGTCCGGCACGGTTGAGTATCCAAGCGAGATCATGCTGGTCGGCGCGATGAATCCGTGCCCGTGTGGTTTCTACACAGACCCCAAGAAACAGTGCAATTGCAGTGAAAATCAGATCAAGAACTACATGTCTAAAATTTCGGGACCTCTCCTTGACCGGTTCGATATTCATGTAGAGGTGCCTGCGGTAAACTACGATGATCTGGCGAGCGAACCTACGGGTGATACCTCTGAGCAATTCCGGGGACGTGTCTTCGGATCCCGCCAGGTTCAGGCGAAACGGTTTGGCTCGACTGCCAGGACCAATGCACATATGACGGGTAAAGAGGTCGACCGTTTCTGTAAAGTCGACGAAGAATGCAGCTCGCTGCTCCGGCACGCGATGGATGAAATGGGCCTGAGCGCACGCGCCTACACTCGCATCCTGAAAGTCTCCAGAACCATCGCCGACCTTGACGGTGCTGCGGACATCAAGCTCGAACATCTGACCGAAGCTATCCAGTATCGTTCCCTTGATCGCCTGCTCGGGAATTAGCAACGCTTCTCATTACTCATCGTGTTCTTTCAGAACCCCGGGCTTGTGGTTGGGTCGGGTTTCGACCTTCCAAAGAATTAAAGCCACCGCTCACAGGAAGCAGGGTCACTGACTCCTTAATCAATGCCTTGTGGGCCATTAGCCTCCCGCCCATTGTTGACGGTGATATCACCGTGTCGGCGTTGACTTCACGGGCTCTGTGGATGTTTTCTTCATCCTCACCTCGTATCACGATACGGAATCCGTCGCCTTTCGGCAGCAGTTCTCGGGCGGTCGCGGACAGAGCATTGCGGCGTCGAAACATCTTCAATACGGGGATGACGACTCTGCTGCAGGGCTGCCCAGCGGATCCGATCCGGCAATCAATACTCGGGTGGGCTGTGCGATCTTGATGCCTTCGGTGGTGAGCCGTTTTTTCAGCTCCGGCAATAGCGTCTGACGCAATTTCAGAAAATCAGCCTTTGCAAACCAAACGGCGAAAAGAAACCGTTGCGAGTACTCGCCAAATTCAGTGAACAGAATGATCGGCTCAGGCTCATCCAGGGCGAACGGATTATCTGCGGCTATTTCCTTAAGGAGTTTGACGATCCGTTCAGGGTCTTCATCCAGTGAAAAATTCAGGGTCATATCGTGCCGGCGAATCGGGAACCCGGTAATGTTGGTGAGTTCCGTCTTAATCAGGGTTTCGTTTGGCAGGCGAATCAGCTTGTTATCAAACGTGCGAACCTTCACGGAAAGCAAATCGATGCTCATTACAGTGCCCACGGTAGCGCCGACCTGAATGACGTCACCCACGGCAAAGGGCTTTTCTGAGATCAGAAATAAGCCGCTGATGATGTTGGAGAAACTGGTCTGCGATGCGAAGCCTATAGCCACGCCAAGCACTCCCGCGGCGCCAAGGAGTGCCGTGAGTTTGAAACCGAGTTCGTTCATCGCCATGATTGCGACTAGGAGTACTGCGGTATAGCGAATGCCCTTGCGAGTCAGCATTCCCCATTGTTCGGAAAAGTGTTTCTTTACGAATCTTCCGAAAACTGAAGATAGCACAAAGGAAAGGGGAAGGATCGCCAGCGTGAGGGCGACCAGTCTCACAGCGATGCCTAGATCGCCGGACTTCCACAGCTCAAGAAGATCGATCTGGGCGATTTGGATTAGCATATGATTCATAGAATCGACTTTGGGAGGCAGAACTGAGCCTCATGGCCCACATGCCGAAGGTTAATAGGTTGTGAATTCTTTAAGGTCGAGAAACGTCTTGCGAAAAATGCTCTTCTTTATCGGCTCTCTCGCAGTGCTCATTTGAGAAACTGGTACGGCGCCATCGCTGCCAGGTGCCTTGGACTCGTAATCAAGTTTGGCACCATTCTCACCGTCTTGGAACACTACGTGAACTTTGTTTGACCAGAGCCGGTTATCCATCCAATAGATGTTCAGGTGCTGTACGCGAATGCTGAGTCGGGTGAACTCCAACTCAGCCTCCGCGTCATTGTGGATAAGCACCGTGCTGGAGGCGCGGTGGGGCCTGATTGGGATACTCGCTATCGAACGGCGAGCCGATGTGCGCATGGAATAACAGAGCTCGCCCTGCATCTGATCTCCCAACCATGTATTACTCAGAACCACAGATGGAATTTCACAAAGTGTCACCGGATGCTCTTTCCCAACAGTTACCCTGATCCAGATCGGCACCGAAGCATAAAAAACCGCATCGGTGCCGGTTGGGAAGCGCATGGGTGACTCCGGTCTGACAATGACCGGGCGATCTGGCATGACCGGGACAAATTTGAGAGTGTCGTCCCCTCCGGCCGTCACCCATCGAGTCCAGCCAAGATTTTCCGGTACTGGCACATCTGTACTGGCGGGGATGAGTACCTCTTCGGCTTCAACCTCACGCTGATAAGCAATCTGCCACTCGTTACCCAGACGCTTGATCCAGATTTTCAGCGGGCCGATTTGCCAGTGAGTAATTGAGTCTTCAGGAATCTGCTGCGGTTGCCAGGCTTGCATGTGTATATGTTCTATGGTCTGAATTCTGCAAAGATGGGCCAGGTCGTCCTTGCCTTGCCGTAGTATTAATCATCATGCGGCCTTCCAGGCAAACTGAACTTCGGCATGAAGTAAGTCAGTTGGGCTATTACCGTAATCGCAGCGGCGACGTATGTCATGGCGGCCGCCGACAAAATCGAACAGACACCGGCGGCTTCTCCGCATGGCGACGCAAGACTTCAATCTCCAAATCAGTAAAGCGCACATCCGATGGAAGCTCCGGCGACTCCCGGCCGAGCAAGGTCATTAACATGATTCTCCACGCAACAACCAGATGAATCCCAGGTCTTTGCATTCTGCCAGCCCGGAAAAATTCAAGTCCGTCTCGTCATGGACGAGAAGGGCTCGGGGGACGAGTTGCATGCGGCGAACGGTACGTTCCGCGTGGGGTTCGAGAATCGTCTGAAGGGACAGGGAGTCGTGGTCTTTATGATAGGTAAAGCGGTAATAGCCTTTGACCGCGGCGATGTCGGAGATGTGTCCGAAGCACACCATGCCAACTCTGAGCCCGGAAGAGGATTGCGCTGCCCACGGCGGCAGGCACCGGGCGTAATTCACAGTTGTCCAGAGGAACTCTCAGTCGGGATAGAAGGGCTTGTTGCCCCTTGTGCCGAAGGAAAAATGCAGGTGGTGGCTGCCCACCGCAGTGATAGACGCGCCGTTGTGTGCATAAGTAGCTCAGGTTCCACAGTTAGGAAAGTTATCCTTCTGGCATGCAATGACTTAAATAATCAAAAATCGGCGTTTTTATCCCTACAATGGGTCGGCCGGTCGACGATCTGTGTCATTCAGGCGCCCGCAGGTCCTTTGCGGTGCGCGGTTGGTAATGATACGGCAGGGCTTCGTCCGCCCATTGGTTGAATCGCCCCTTCACATCCATCAGGCCGACCGCCTCGAACACTTGGCTGGCTTCCGGGGGGACTTTCATCAGCTTCCAGACCGCTTTGTCCCGAAGCGCCACCTCCACCGCTTTCACTTCTTTGACTGCCTGGAGCGCTCGATGGGCGGTGAGGTTGATTTCCGACCTTTCGAGTTGGGCTTCCAGCGTCTTGTAAAGGAGATAACTCCACACCGCCAGAAGGACGTGGCCCTGGACGTTTTCATCGCATTTGTGCCAGACCGGTCGCAGGTCGAGGATGTCTTTCAACACCAGGAAGGCGTCTTCGACGGCGATGAGGGTTCGATACGCGCTGAGGGCTTCTTCCGGCGCTAACTTCGTTCGGGCCAGCAGGGCGTACTTTCCGGCGTCTGCTTTTCTCTCGTCGACCGCTTCCCGGTTCTCCTTCCAGGTGAGCTTTCCCTTTTCTGCCTGGTAGGTGAAGTACTGTTTGACTCGGCTCTGATGGAGAATTTTTTCCGCTTCGACGCGGAGGTCTTCCGCGCGGGTGTATTTTCCTTTCTTCACCTGGCTTTCCAGGGACTGAAATCCCTGGCGCACTTTTTCGAGGCGACGCTCGAAGATGGCGGCGGTCTTCTCTCGACGGGCGTCGCTCTCGACGACCAGGATTCTCCGTGGATCGCCGCCCTGAGCCGGCGCGCCGGTTTCCTCTGAAGCGAGGACGACTTCCCAGAAGCGAGTCTGCTTGAATTCCTTCTGCTCCAGCTCCCGGGTCTTGCGGAACGCTTCTTGTACGTCTTTGCGATTGCCGCCCCGCGCCATGCCGAGGATGTATTCGTAGCGGCTGGCCTCGAGGAGCTCCAGATTCTCATCGCTGAGGAGACCCGCGTCCGAGACCCAGATGCACCGTTTGATGGAAAACCGTTTCCGGAGGTCTTGAACCATTTCATCCAGCGTCTTCTTGTCCAGGCGGTTTCCCTCGAAGACGCGGAACGTCACTGGAAACCCCTCACGCGTCACCACCAGGCCGATGACAATCTGTTTGCAATCGCCGCGCTTGTCCCGAGAGTAGCCCCGCTTGAGCAACCCACTCCAGCTCGCCTGACCCTCCACGTAAGTGCTCGTCAGGTCGTACAGCACCAAATCCACTTGCAGGTCAAACAGCCCTGCCAGATGGGAGTAAAGTTTCTCCTCGATCTTGTCTTTGATGTCGTTAAGCACGTTCAGGGCTCTCAGGAAATGGTGATACTCCAGGTCCGGGAGGCGATGGGGATGCCAGAAGAGTTTCTGCTGCCAATCCCAAACGGCCAATTCCGCCCGAGAGCCGCTTTTGAAAAGGTGAGCGGTGACCATCACCTTCAAGGCCGCCAGCAGGTCGAATTCCAGGCTCCGCTTCTTGACCTCGTCAGCCACCCAGCGGGAAAGATTCAAGGTCTCCATAAGATGTTCGACCAGGAGGGGCGCCCCGAAATAGCTGGCGCCAGCGACTTCCATTTCTTCCAGCCCGTCTGAGAATTCGATGCCGGCGATGCCGGCGAACCGGCGGGCCAACTTGGCCGCCTCCTCGGAAGTGAGGGCGCCGAGTTCGCCGAGGATGCGGTGTTTGACCTTGCCGTCCTCCCGATAGGACTCGGCGAGTCGGTAGTAAGTGTAGGCTTTGCCGCTGGGTGATTTGACGGTCTGGCTCTTGACGTACATAGCCAGACAGTTTGATCCTACATGTAAGGGTCGTTCAAGCCAGAATTTCAAAATCTCAATTAAGCGATATTTCCAGTAAAAAAGGCGTAATTCGTCAAATATCATGGCGCTGATCCACGGCCAGAAATTGACCATTTTTTTACCCTACATGTTTTTGAGTTCCTTGATTCTTAAACCCTTACAACATAACGCCTGACCGCCTCAGGAGGCCCAGAATCCAAGGCCTAACTGTCGATCCTGAGCTAAGACATCAGATTCACTCATATGCTTGTCTTTCCTTTAGATTAGGTCTTGACCAAACCGCCGTCCG
>JAQBXN010000021.1 GCA_027625095.1 Planctomycetota bacterium
CTGAAACTTGAATCCTGAAACTTGAATCCTGAAACTTGAATCCTGAAACTTGAATCCTGAAACTTGAATCCTGAAACTTGAATCCTGAAACTTGAATCCTGAATCCTGAACCCTGAACCCTGAAATCGTTATGTCTGCAATCGAAAAGAACGGCCCAGCCCCTTCAACCGTGTGTATTATTGGCCTTCAGTGGGGCGATGAAGGAAAAGGTAAAATCGTCGATTTACTGGCGGAAAACGTCGACCTCGTGGTGCGCTTTCAGGGCGGAAGCAATGCCGGCCACACCGTGGTCATCGAAGGCGACGAATTCATTCTTCACCTGCTGCCAACCGGTCTGCTTCGCAAACAGACCATCTGCGTGCTCGGCAATGGGATGGTTATCGACCCAGTCCAGTTTGCCAGGGAGATCGATGAGTTGAAGGAAGACGGAGTCGATGTCTCCGACCGGCTTTTTGTGAGTAACCGAGCCCAAATCGTTATGCCGTATCACAGGTTGCTTGATATCGCGATGGAAAAAGCGCGTGGGGAATCCTCCATCGGTACGACCTTGCGGGGCATAGGCCCATGTTATCTCGACAAGGTGGCCCGCAACGGGGTCCGTGCCGGCGACCTGATTAATCCGAAGGCTTTCCGCGCGGTGCTGGAACGAAATCTCCCGTATGTGAACCGCCTTCTCCATAAAGGTTACGATCAACCGGAAGTCTCAATAGAAGCTGTCATCGAAGAATACACGCCGCTCGCCAAGCGCATGAAGCCTTTCGTTGTGGAAACCGCCGGCTATCTCAACCGGGCAATCGACGAAGGCAAGTCTGTCATGTTCGAGGGCGCGCAAGGCAGCCTGCTTGACGTCGACTTTGGAACATATCCGTACGTAACTTCGTCGAACACTTCGGCCGCCGCTGCCTCGATTGGTACCGGAGTGCCGCCGAGGAAAATTCAAAACGTGCTGGGCGTGCTTAAAGCCTATACGACTCGCGTCGGCGCCGGTCCGTTCCCAACCGAGCTCCTGGACAAGACCGGTGAAACATTGCGTTCCGTCGGCAAAGAATTCGGGGCTACGACCGGCCGGCCTCGTCGCTGCGGCTGGTTTGACGCGGTCATTACACAATACACTTCCATGATCAGTGGAGTTACCGGGCTGGCCATCACCAAACTCGATGTGCTTGACCGGTTCGAGACACTTCAAATCTGCGTGGCCTACGACCTTGACGGGCAGCGCACCGGGGAAGTGCCCGCGGACGCGGAATCTCTCGCGGCCTGCAAACCTGTTTACGAGGAATACCCCGGCTGGCAGACAGATACCTCCGGCATTACGGAGTATTCGCAATTGCCCGACAATGCGAAGTCATACATAGACAAGCTCTCGCGTCTGGTGAATGTTCCCGTAGAAGTCGTTTCCGTCGGTAAGGACAGACGCAATTCCATTCGGGTGACTTGATGGATCTGGACATTCCCCGTCATATCGCCATCATCATGGACGGCAATGGCCGTTGGGCCGAATCACGCCGCCAATCGCGAATCCGCGGCCACGAGCAGGGCGCGGAAAGCGTGAGGGCCATCACCCGCGAATGCGCCAGACTGGGCGTGGAGCAGCTCACCCTTTACGCATTCTCCAACGAAAACTGGAAACGCCCTCGCGCTGAAGTCTCTTTCCTGATGCGCCTTTATCAGCGATATCTGATCAAGGAGAGGAAGGAGATCATGGATAACAACATCCGTTTCATAAACATCGGCCGCACCGAGGTCTTGCCCGGATACGTGCAGAAGGAGCTGCAGAAGACCATCGCGATGAGCGCTGAAAATACCGGGATGCTCATGTGTGTGGCCATAAATTATGGCGGCCGCGTCGAAATCATGGATGCAGCCAAACGGTTCGCTGCGGAAGTAAAGGCAGGCACGCATGAGGTCGACGATCTGGATGAAGAGCTTTTCGCCAAGTATCTGTATCAGCCGAGCATGAGGGACCCGGATCTGCTCATCCGAACGGCCGACGAAATGCGAATAAGCAACTTCCTCCTGTGGCAGCTTTCCTACTCCGAAATCTGGGTCAGCCCTATCTGCTGGCCGGAGTTCCGGGAGGAACATCTCATGAAAGGCATCGAGGCATACAACCAGCGAATTCGGAAATTCGGCGCACTCAAAACCTGACATGCTCAAAGTTCGAGTCCCTATAGCCATCGCCATGCTTGCCGGCCTGTTCGGCATCCTGTACGCGGATTTCGGCTCACGGTGGAAGATTGGCTGCCACCTGCTGTTCATGGGTATCACCGTTCTGGCCATCCTGGAGTTTTACAAGCTCATCAGCGCGACCGGCCAATACAAGCCAGTCAGGCACATTGGCGTCCTGGCGTGCATCGCACTCACCCTCGGCGAGTGGATGACCTACCAGAAAGATCTCTGGGGACAGTCCATCACCTTCTGGAGTATCAACGGCATTATTATCGGACTGACGATATTTCTCCTGCTCGCCATCCACGCCCGCCCGGAAGCGTTCAAGGAAGCGCCCGGCAACATCATGGCTACCCTGTTCGGTATCATGTACATCTGGTTCCTGGGCAGCTATCTGACCAAGATCGCCATGTTGGAAAACAAGCACTTCGCTTCGGAAGACGTAGGAATCAAGTGCCTCTTGCTGACGGTCGTCGTGGCCAAATTTGCAGACGTCGGAGCTTACCTCATCGGCCGCATGATCGGCCGGACCAAACTCGCTCCCAATATCAGCCCCAACAAGACCGTTGAAGGCGCGCTTGCAGGCCTGCTCACGAGTATGGCGATAGCTGTAGTTTTGCAGACACAGCTCCAGATCCCGTTTCTGAACTGGACGGAGGTGACCATCTTTGGTCTGGTCGTCGGATTCACCAGTGAACTTGGCGACCTTGCCGAATCGCTGCTCAAACGCATGTGCGACGCTAAAGATTCCGCCTCGCTGCTGCCGGGCTTTGGGGGCGTACTGGATGTGATTGATTCACTTCTCGCCGCCGCCCCGGTGAGTTATGTTTTATTGCTGTTGTTTTCACGTGTATGAGATACCGTCACCGTCTGCGATGGCGGACGTGCCGTTTCTTGTTCCTTCCATATCATGAAGAAATCTTAGTCTCAGTTGGTGCTAGGAGTGAATTTGAAGAATTTTCAATGAAGGTCATGTCCCTGCCCGAAGAGAGCCGTGCAGACCTTGCCGAGATCCTGATTAAGAGCCTGGACGAGGAAGATGATGCCAGCCTCCGAGATTCCTGGCTCAAGGAAATTCAGCGAAGGGACGAAGAGATCAGGTCAGGGAAGATTGAAACAATTCCGTCAAGTGAAGCTCTACTCGCGGCCAGATTATTGAGCTAATCGACAATAGTCAGTGAACAGATCAAACTGACACTTTCGTTCCATAACTCCATTCTTCATTATTCCTGATGGAAGAAATCCAGCATACGCTCACTCTTGAAGGCTCGCGAGAAGAATTGGCCCTTCTGGGCAGCAACGACCGCAATATAAAGCGCATTCGCGAAGAATTCGGAATCCGTGTCTTTGCGCGCGATGGCGTCGTCCGCATGCATGGGGAGCCGCGTAAGGTGCAGCAGGCAATCGTTGCGTTTGACGACATGCTCAAGCACTTTCGCCGCAACCAGCGGTTGCTGAGCGATGATGTTGAGAAATACATCCGCGCCGCCCGTCACGTGCCTATGCCGGAAGTCGCCAGCAAATATAAGGGTGGAAGCGGCTGGCTCGTTTCACCCAAGACCAAAGGACAGGAATGCTACCTCAAGGCCATGGAAAGCAACCAGGTTGTCTTTTGCATCGGCCCTGCCGGCACAGGCAAGACCTACCTTGCGGTATCCATGGCCATCAGCCTTCTACGTGCCGGAGAAATCCGAAAGATTGTGCTGGCGCGCCCTGCGGTCGAGGCGGGTGAAAAGCTTGGCTTCCTGCCGGGCGATCTGCAGGAAAAGGTTAATCCCTACCTCCGGCCGCTTTATGATGCACTTAACGATCTACTCGATTTTGGCCAGACGAAGCGGTACATGGAACGCGATATCATCGAAGTCGTTCCCCTGGCTTTCATGCGCGGGCGAACGCTCAATCATTCCTTCGTGATTCTCGATGAAGCTCAGAATTCCACTACCAAGCAGATGAAGATGTTCCTTACACGGCTCGGTATCGATTCACGAGCCGTCATCACTGGCGATGTCACCCAGGTGGACTTACGGACCGATCAGAAATCCGGCCTGAGCGACGCGCGGGAGATCCTCGACGGCATTAAGGGACTGGATTTTGTTTATCTGGAAAAACAGGATGTCGTACGTCATCGAATCGTACAGGACATCGTTGAGGCCTACGAACGCCATGACAATCTCAGATCTCCCATTTCAGAAAACACAGGTTCGACGGAAGCGTTACCCGACCGGCGCGTCATGAACAATTCGAATAAGGTGGATGCCCAGCCTCTTAAAGCCAAGCCGATGGCCCTGGACGAGACAGCGGACCAGACTTCCTGATGCCCCAAAACACCAGATCTTTCACCAATAAGAGCCGTTCTCGGGTCGCACGCGATCGCGGCAACGCAGCAGCGCGCGGAGCCGATATGACCCCCAAGCCAGGGCGACTGCTCTCCTGGCTCCTCAGCATTATGATCGGTATGGCAACGGTCGCGATTCTGACCTGGCGCGGTTCGCCACTACCAATCTCCGAAGGCCAAAGAGCCGAGCGGCCCTACCTGGTGCGTCAGTCATTTGTCTATGTGGATCCCATGCTGAAGACCGTGCGCGAACGCGATGCCAGGGAAAGTGTGCCTAATTACTACAGGGAATCGGCAGGGAGTCTCAACAACCTCTTGCGCCAGCTCAGAGAACTTTCAGAAAAACACTCATCCAAAGAGGTCGGGCTGCTAACCTGGGACGCAAGCGGTTTGCTTGGTGGAAAGATTTCGAAAGACGAGACATTGAATAAATTCATCGGTGAAATGGAAAAAAATTATTACCTCGACGGGCTCGAACTCCTCGGTCAGGAACTCAAGAAGAGAGGGATTGTTCGCACGGAATCTTTCGAACAGGAACGGTATTCCAAGAAAGTTCGTATCTATAAGGAAGAGGACGGCGGCAGAGCTCGCGAGTCCAGTTTGGATTCTCTCCTGGCGCCAGGCCTCGAACTGAAGTTCGAATCGGTGGTGAAAGAAACCTTTCTGGAGAGCCCGCCCGAATTCCAACAACTATTTGCCGAACTCTTATCAGCCGAAGTTATCCCTACGCTGGAATATGACCAACAGGAGACTATACGCCGTAAGCGTGAGGCTTCAGGCAAGGTCATTACCCACCCGCGCGTTTACAGGGAAGGTCAGGAAATCCTGGCAGTAGGTGAGATTGCAACTCGTGAGGCCATCGAACTTATTCGCGCCGAATACGCCAATTACGTAAAGTCAACCACATGGCATTCACTGCTGATGCGCTTGGGCGGTCTCACGCTGATAGTTTTTTCAATGATTATTCTGCTTACGATTTATATGAAGCAGTTCCTCCCCTACATCCTCGAGTCGCGGGCCGAGACCTGCAAGCTCGCCGGACTTTGCCTGTTAGCGCTGGCGGTAAGTAAAGTTATCGCGC
Source organism: Planctomycetota bacterium (assembly GCA_027625095.1). Lineage (GTDB taxonomy): Bacteria > Planctomycetota > PUPC01 > JACPCR01 > JACPCR01 > JAQBXN01. The sequence continues at coordinate 5,586 of JAQBXN010000021.1, forward strand.
ATTTGGGTCATTTACTGCCATTCGGCCCCTTTCTGATTCCTGTGTATATGATGCCGATGCCGTTTTTCGCATCGGTAATTACGATTGCCTATTCGCCTCGATTGGCTCGAGTTCTGGTTTATTTTCTCGTCATACTGATGGCCATCATATGTGGCATGAATTTCTCACTATTGGTTGTTCTGGTCTTTGGCTCTTTTGTTGCCATTTTCCTGTCATCGCACATTCGCAGCCGAACTGTGCCCTTGAAAATAGGTCTCGCGGCCGGCGCCATACAGGGTGTTGCTTCGATGTCCTTTGCCTTTCTCCTTTCAGACAACCCGTTCGGACACCTTCACGAGGCAACATCCGGCCTGGCAAGCGGGGTCGTCATGGGTATGGCCCTGAGTATTACTCTTCCGCTGATTGAGCGTGTATTTAATATTGTTACGGATTCCAAACTTCTGGAGCTTTCAGATCAGAATCATCCGTTGCTCAGCCGTCTGGCCCTCGAAGCGCCCGGCACTTACCAACACACACTGATGGTCGCCATGCTTGCCGAAGCTGGCGCTGAGGCCATCGGCGCCAATTCATTGCTGGCCCGGGTAGGATGCTATTACCACGACATCGGAAAAATGAATAAAGCCCACTATTTCGCGGAAAACGAAGACTGGCGCGGCAGCCTTCATAAAGAGCTCAATCCATCCATGAGTGCACTGATTATCACATCGCATGTCCGAGATGGCTTATCCATGGCCGAGGAGCACAACCTGCCCAAGGCAATGAGAGCGTTCATTTCAGAACACCACGGAACAACGCTGATTGAATTCTTCTATCGTGAAGCCGAAAAAGCATCGAAAAACCAGCCGGTAAATGAATCGTACTATAGATACCCCGGCCCCAAACCACAGACTCGGGAAACCGGGATAGCACTTCTGGTAGATACTGTTGAGGCCGCCTGCCGCAGCATCGATAACCCGACGGCAAGCCGGATTGAAAAGCTGGTTCACGAATTATCCATGAAGAAACTGATGGATGGACAGTTTAATGAATGCGGCCTCACATTAAGTGAGCTGAAAAAAGTGGAAGAGAGTGCCATTCAGCGCCTTACACACTTTTATCACCATCGCGTGAAGTATCCGGGGCAAGAGTAATCATCCGATTGATCCAAAGCCGTTTGATTCGACGGCCTCTTCCAGGGCGCCGGCAGCGAAGCCCTGGACGCCCTTCATGACACAACAAAAGGAATTCCTTTGAACTATTCATCCCACTGTTTCATCATCGCAACACTGTTCCTCGCCATCAACGCCGGTTGCGTCTCGGTCCCTGCCGGTCTCAAGCCACAGGTCACTGGCGTATCCGGTAAGATCACCGGGATCGACTTCAAGGGCGTGAATCTGGAATTACAGCTACAGATCAAGAATCCGTATCCGATCCCCATTGAGACCCCGCAGTTCAAATATAGTGTTGGCGTAGAAGGCAGTGAACTCTTCACAGCATCGAAGGCCAGCCAGATTAGCTTACCAGCTCTGAAAACTGGCAGTGCTATTCTGCCAATCACGATTCGGTACCTTGACATACCGGGTACCCTCACGAGCCTGAAAGGCAAGAATGAAGTCAGCTATTCGGTAAAAGGTGCGTTCCTGCATGAAGCCCTCGGCAAGAAATTGGAATTACCTTTCTCGCATATAGGTCAACTGCCCGTTCTTCAACTGCCGACCCTTGCCAACCTGAAGGCCAAGTTGCTGAAAATGTCCTTCACCGGCGCTGCAGTCGAGGTCGCCGCGGACATGTTCAATCCGAACACCTTCGGTATAGACATTTCCAATCTTGGATACGAGGTCACCCTGGGCGGTCAACCGGTCGGGGGGATCAGCCTTTCATCGGCAGAAAAAGTAAGCGCCGGCGGCAAGACACGCTTGAACCTGAAGGGAACCATTTCCGCTTCCGCCGCAGTCTTGAATCTGTTGAAGGAGAAGACATTGCCGACGCCTGGCCTGCTCGTGACAGGCGCGATCAAGACACCGTTCGGTGAAGTAACACTGAAGTGACCCGGGGCTCGATTACTTGGCTTCGAGCACCTTGATCCGCACGTTTTTTACTTGCACAGTCATGGGCGGGCCCGCGTGGAGTTGGACGGCGATGAGACCTTTCTCGCGATGTTGTGGATCGTTGTCGATGAATTCGCTCATGGTCACATCGTTGATCTTTTGAATGAAGTGAAAGCCGTTGGCGATGATGTGATATTCGTTCCAGTCTGGAGCATCCTTGATCTTCTTAACAAGATCCGTGGCCCCCTCCAACGGTTCAACATCTCGCTTGGTTACAGTTTTCTTCCGGCCGTCCTTTTCTATCTCTTCATTTCGGATGGTGACCTTCTCACCACGCTTTGCGAGCAAGCCTCGGAATCGCTCACCATAGTTGGTGCCCGTCCAGCCTTTGCCCTTATCAAAGTCGGCCTGGTAGCCGCCCACGCGCCAGCGGTCGCTACCGTTGGCTTTGAAGCTTCGGTACTGAATTCCGCTGTTGTGTTCAAGGATGCGGAACTCGAGCTTTAATTCGAAGTCAGCGAAATCGACCGGGGCATTATCCTTGTTTTCCCCGACGTAGATGATGAAGGTGTTGCCTTGGGCGGGGACTTCCTTTGTCGTTGTGCCGGTGATGGCCCCATCTTTTACTGACCAGAATTTCGGGTCACCATCCCAGCCAGTGAGGGTTTCGCCGTCAAAAAGATTCTGCCAGCCAGTGGGTCTTTCCTGAGCTGTCAAGGAGGAGGAAACCAAAAGGGCGACAAAACATGCTATGGATTGAATGCTTTTCATAAGTGTTCTCCAGGTTGGGAAGCAGGATTAAGGGGTCCAGATTCAGAGTGTTCTTGGCGCTCCGCGACAAGTCTTCGACAGTGATTCAAGATTCAATACGAGCCCTGCCGGCCGGGCGTCGGTTGGTGGATGCTCGTCGGACATTTGGGGAGTGCCCCGACTTGGTAGAGCTTTCATTTTTCGAAGAGTTACGAAGAGACCCAGGGACGAGCCACCGCACAACCAATGGCAGTTCATGGCAAACGTTTTTTCAATTGCGCAAGAAGCTGCTGAACCAACTCCGGGCGATTCTCTGCAATATTCTCCGTTTCGCCCGCGGGGGACGTGTGATCGTACAGCTCGAAGTGGCCCTTCCTGTGCGCAATGAGGCGATGAGTCTCAGTCCGGATGGTCCGCGCTTCTGTATATGAAATGGCGGGGTGTCCGGGCGCTTCAGGGTTTTCGAGAATCGATCGAAGGGAAACACCCTGCGTGAATTCGGGCATCGGAAGGCCGGCCAAATCGGCAAGCGTAGGGAAGATGTCGAGGGACTCCACGATGGAATGGGTTGCCTTGCCCGGCTGCGGTATGCCCTTGTATTGAACAATAAGCGGGGAGCGAAGGGATTCCTCAAAGAGGGAGTGCTTACCCCAGATGGCGTGTTCGCCCAGATGCCAGCCATGGTCACCCCAGAGGATCACAATGGTGTTGTCTTGAAGACCAAGTGCTTTGAGCTTGTCCAGGACTTTCCCAACTTGTGCGTCCGCATAACTCACGCAGGCCGCGTAATGTTTTCGAACTTCACTTGCGAATTCCGCGTCGGTGTTCGGGTTTCTTTTCCAGCGGTTGTATTTCATGAACTCACCCGAACTATGGTAGGTCGTCTTACCTTGCGGCTTCTCCGGGTGAGCGATCGGAGGAAGTTGAAGCTTCTTATACGGCTCGAGGTATTTCGCGGGCGCTCCGAATGGCAGGTGAGGGCGGATAATCCCGACCGCGAGAAAGAATGGTTGGTCTGGCTTTGAGAGTTGATCGAGCTGACTCAGCGATTCGTCAGTGATAAGGCCGTCGGGGTAAATGGAGTCCGGTCCCTCGGTGGCCTGGTAAACATCCATGCTGCCGGCTGTGACGCGAATCTCGCCATTGGCGAGCCCATGCATGGCACCGCGAGGATGCTGCCATGGGCCCGCAGGAAGCAGATGACGATCCCATGACTGCGGCATCTCATGGATTGAATCATCATCCCAGTTCCCTCCGCCGCGCCCGCCAGGATTGTGGGACACTTTACCGACGGAGACTGTGGCATATCCATGTTGTCGAAACCAGGCTGGCAGGGATGGAGAAACGGACTTTGGATCGGCCTTCAGCTTCTTTCCACGCTGAAACAGGGCGCCATTGCCGTAAGGTCCATATTTGCCTGTGAGCAGAGCGTAGCGTGATGCCCCACACGTCGGCGCTTGAACATAGTGGCGATGGAATGCACGTCCGCCGGCAGCGAGCTGATCGATATTCGGTGAACGGATGTAATCCACCCCGAAGCACGCAAGCTCAGGCCTCAGATCATCGATGCAAAGGAGGAGGACATTGGGCCTTTCACCGTATGTAACGGAAAAGAACGAGACCAGAATGAGTAAGCGCAGCCAATGACAACCTGTATACCGTCTTTTCATTGTTAGAAAGTCCTGCGAAACCTGAAACGCATCACAATCCAGGGAAAGGGAATCTATATGAGGCTAACTGTTCTGCCTGTAACTTTTGCAATGTTTGGGTTTAGTGATGCCGAGCCATGGGTGCGTCACACGATCGATAATTCTTCCAGGGGCGCGGATGGTGTACGGCTTGCCGACGTAAATGGTGACGGCCATCAGGACATTACGACCGGGTGGGAGGAGGGCAACTTGATTCGGGTTTACATCAATCCGGGGCCGGACAAGACTAAAGGAAAGTGGCAGACGGTTACTGTAGGCAAAGTCGCCTCGCCCGAAGATGCAGTGTTTGCCGATCTTGATGGCGACGGCGCTCTTGATGTGGTGAGCAGTTGTGAGGGCAAAACGAAAACCGTCTTTGTGCATTGGGCGCCGAGTGAGGCGGCAAGCTATCTCGACGAGAAGGCCTGGAAGACCGAGGCCATTCCGGCTACGGAGAAAAAATCCTGGTGGATGTTTGCCGTGCCGATGCAGGTCGACGGCAAACGCGGCACCGACCTCGTTATTGCTTCCAAAGGAAAAAGTGGGGCGATGGTCGGCTGGCTGGAGTCACCGGAGAATCCACGGGACCTGGCGGCCTGGAAATATCATCACATGCAGGACGCAGGCTGGGTCATGTCCCTTCGCAAACTCGATGTGGATGGTGACGGATATGACGACATGATCGTTTCGGATCGTTTCGGGAATGGCAGTGGCACTTACTGGCTCAAGCATCCGGGACATGAACAGGTGCTCACTGCTGCAAACTGGGCCAGGCACGATATTGCCGGCAACGGAAAAGAGGTGATGTTTATCGGGCTGCGGCAATCGAAGGAAGGGATGATCGATGTCGTCACACCATTGCGAACCGGTAGCCTGCTGTGGAGTCGTGGCAGTCGTGAAGGAGGCAAAACAACCTGGCAGACAAGTGAATTCAGAAGCGATGCTCTTGCAGGCAGCGGAAAGGCCGCGGCTATCGGAGATATCGATTTGGACGGGAAACTCGACGTCGTCTACACCATTCACACCGGCAGGGATCGCCAGAAACGAGGCACAACCTGGCTTTCATACAAGGATGCCATTACCGACAAAATCTGGATGCTCCATGACATCAGCGGGGAGGAAGGCGTTAAATTCGATCGCGTGGAATTGCTGGATCTGGATGCAGACGGCGACCTGGATGTGCTGACGTGCGAGGAGGTGGATCAGCTCGGCGTGTTCTGGTACGAGAATCCGACAAGGTGATGGGTGCTGAGTGTTCGTCAGGCTGCCTGATGGCTGCAGCAGGATTTTTATCGGAGCGCCTGATCAAATACTTCCGGATTCACGGGGTTATCAGGCCGCTCGCCATTGAGTACGGCAATGATGTTTCCTGCGGCCATCAACGCCATTTTGGTCCTTGTGCCGATGGTTGCGCTGCCGATGTGGGGCAGGATGACCACGTTTTTCAGCTCTGTCAGACCGGGTTTCATGGCCGGCTCGTCTTCGAACACGTCCAGTCCAGCGCCGGCGATAATGCTGTTTCGAAGGGCATCGACTAACGCTACCTCATCAACTATCGGGCCCCTGGCTGTATTGATGAGATGAGCGGTGGATTTCATCCTGGCGAGTTCGTCCCGTCCGATGAGATGACGAGTCTTTTCATTCAAAGGAGCGTGAATCGATACGAAATCGGACTCACGGAGCAGTTCGTCCATCTCTACGCGGCGTGCGCCCCGGCCGTCAAGTTCTGAAGAGTTGCTGCTGGAGTTGCAATAAAGCACATTCATTCGAAACGCTGCGGCCCGCAGCCCCATTGCGGTGCCGATCCGTCCTGCACCTATGATTCCAAGCGTGCTGCCAGTGATGTCTGCGCCCAGATACATCATGGGTGCCCAACCTTTGAAATGCCCGGCCCGAAGGAATTCATCCGCTTCGACCACCCGGCGCGCGGTGGCGAAGAGGAGAGCCCAGGCCAGGTCTGCGGTTGCATCAGTCAGAACGCCTGGTGTATTGGTGATGACAATGCCTCGCTCTGTTGCCGCGGCAACGTTGATGTTGTTATAGCCGACTGCGAAATTAGCAAAGACTTTTACGCTCGGCGCCGCATCCAGAGTCCCGGCGTCTACCTTGTTATTGAGGGTGCACAGGACGCCATCTCTTCTAGCGATGCTTTCGAGGAATTCCTGGTGCTCGAGGATTCGGTCGTGAGGATTTACATCGACGACGTCCGCCTTTTCCTGAAGGAATTTCAGGGCAGGCTGTGGAATCTCACGAGTGACAAAAATGTTCGGCATTTCAATTCTCTTATCGTTGGTGTATGGCATCGCCAGGAGTTGCGTCAGTTTACTGAGGGTGCGCACCCAGGCAATCTTGGGAGAAGTTGTGCTAAGTTGCAGGACAGGGCCTCGCTCCGGCCGCCGAATCCCCTTTCTACATCCGGGCACCGAAATCCATGCCCTGAACCGTCGCTGCAAAGTCGATCCCCCTGCACGCAAGGCACATCCGTATCAATATTAACCATCCAACCTGATTCATCCGGGAAGTGTCTCTTCAGACTGATTGCCGCGGCTTACAGGAACTTCACCATGTCGTCGCAGAACTCCCGGCAGGTCTGGTAGCGTTCGGTGAGTTTACGCTTCATCGCTTTCTGAATGACGCGGACGAAATCCAGTGAGAGGTTGCTGTTGTGGACGATCGGGTTGACCGAGTCTTCCGTAATCGAGCGTTTGATGATGTCGAGCATGGTCTTGCCGGTGAACGGATGGCGGCGGGTCACCGCGTAGTAGAGGGTGGCGCCGAGTGAATAGATATCTACTCGGCTGTCTATATCCGGACTGCCCTGGGCCTGCTCGGGGGCCATGTATCCGGGGGTGCCCAGCAGAGTGCCCATGGCAGTCACCTGCACTTCAGAGCTGTCCAGACTCTTCGCCAGGCCGAGGTCAGTCAGTTTAGGCTTGTTATCTCTGGTGACCATGATGTTTGCCGGCTTTAGATCGCGATGGACGATATTGGCCTGATGGGCGTGATGTAGCCCGTCTGCGAGGGCATAAAACATGACCGCTGCCTGTTTCTGTTCGAGGACGCCATTCTTGGCCACGATATCGTGAAGGTTGCTGCCCTCCACGTATTCCATGGCCAGGTAAAGATGGTTGTCTGCCTTGCCAAGATCGTAGACGGTGGTAATCGTGGGATGGCGAAGCTGCGCACCCGTCTTGGCCTCACGGATGAAGCGCTGGACTGCAGTGTTGTTCCCCTTCACTTCGGAATGCAGAATCTTGTAGGCGACCGTTCGACCGGTGGATTTCTGGCGTGCTTTGTAAACTGCCCCGACCGCACCTTTGCCCAGCAGCTCCTGGATTTCATAGTCACCCTCGGTGGTACCTACCATTGGGTCAGCATTTTTGGGCTTTGCGGCAGGCGGGGGCGACGGGGCCGGTCGAGCAGGTGGTTGTGGAGCGGGTGCTGCGCGTGGGCTCTGAGCCGGCGTTGGGCCAGTCTCGGCAGTTGGAGGCTCGTCCGGCTTCTTTGACGCGGGCAGTTCTTCAAATTCTCGGGTCTCTTCACTCTGGCTGTCGAGTGTTTCCTCGTCGAATCGAAAGGTGACCGCTCCCGTCCGCACCTCATCGCCGATTTTCAGCAGAACGGCCGAGACCTGGCGTTCACCATTCACGCGAGTTCCGTTCGATGAGCCAAGGTCTTTGACCATCGTACCGGATTCTGACTGATAGAAAATGCAGTGTTTGCGGGAGACCCTCGGATCGATCACGACGATCTCGTTTTCAGGAACGCGGCCCAGGCTCAATTCGCCCTCTAGGGGGATCACGAAGACCTGGCCGGCTATTTTCCCTTCAATGGCCTCAAGCTGTCCCCGTTTCATATGCTACTTACTTGGCTCAAGTATCGGCCGGCCCATCACCTTTACAAAAGGTCGGGCAAGATGCGCAAAATAGCTACTGAATCGGATAAATCAATTTGGGTTCAGGTGGAAGAAAATTCTGGCCGTTTCAAAGGCCGATGACCAGGCCTCGGCCTACGGGCAAAGACTCCTTCAGCGGCAACGTTTTGCATACTCGTCAGCCAGGCGGCCCATCAGCTCGTATGCGAGCAGACTGTTTGCTGATTCATAAGTCCTGTCTGCTGAACTTTCACGCCGGGCGATGTTGTCCATCGCCAGTTGGGTCAGATCTGCTGCATCATCAGAGGAGGTACCTGCCTGGCAAAGCCGAGCTGCGATATCTATGTGGCTCGCGGTCACCTCGTCCGAGCTGCCGGTAATCCTGTTCTCTTTCAAACCGGGGGCGGCTCGACCACTTCCATCGCGTCCACATTTTCGGCGATACGACGGCCGTCTCCATCAAGGATGCGGATGACGAAGCGGCCGGTACCGAGGGTCATGTTCGAGGGGAGTCTGAAATCGTCGGTGATTTCCTCGATAGCGTGACCGATGGCGTCGTTGGCCGGGACGGTTCTGAGATTGGCCATCCAGGTAATGAGGGTTCCCTTTTCCACCTCCAGGGTGATCTCAGCCTTTGCGTTTTCGAGAGCGTGTGGAAGATCGTTGATGATGGCGAGGCGGCCGCTGACTTTGGCCCCGGAGTAAGTGGCACGCCGGCTGAAAATGAAAACGGGCAGAATCGGCTGGTAGGACACCTGCAGGGCCTTGAACGCGAGCTTCGGGCGGCGGAAGTAATCGATCACCGAGTAGCCGATAGATGGCCAGCAATCGACGAAACAGAATTGAAAGATGCCGTGAATGGCGCGGTGTTTGGCCAGGCGGTAATGTTCGATTGCGTATTTCAAAAGGACCGCCTGATATTGCTGGCTGTTAACAACAAACTCTTCGAGCGATTTGCCTTTTTCGATGTGGGCCACGTTAAAGGTCTGATCGTATTGAAAGTTTCGGTATGCCCACTCGTTCCATTGTGGCGGCCAGACGAGTGATGGGTCTTGGAACATCTCCTTCAGGGATTCGGGTGCCGGCAGCCCCTGGGCGCCGAACTCGCTGACCATGGGCGCCCCGGGCAGCTTGTCATAGTCGGTAAAATCATCGATATACCAGCCGTTGAAAGCATGTTCGGATGGCATGGATGCTACTGCAATTTTTCGGCTGGGGTCCTCGATGCCGGCAGCACCGGCGAGTGCGTTATCGAGCTCGTGCACTTTCTCGCCCGCCGGCTCGTTGTGGCAGCACCAGAGAGCAATGCTGGGATGGTGGGCTAACTGCCGAACCATCGCACGCATCTGGCGGCATGCTTCGGAATGAAACTTTGCTTCGCCGCTTACGCCCCACTGTAATGGGAAATCCTGCCAGACGAGGATGCCCGCCTTGTCACAGGCATCGAGGAGTTCCTTTCGGTTTACATGCCCGGTGAGGCGGATTGCGTTCACGTTCGCGTACAACAGGAGCTGAATGTCGCGGTCGATCAGCCTTTGCGTGTATTCCGAAAGCCACAGGGTCGGGATGAAGTTAGTGCCTCGTGGAAAAAAGCGACGACCGTTCAACTGCCACCGCCACTTGTTATCGATCTTGAGGGAACGAAAACCAATGACGTGGCTGGTTTTGTCCAGAACTGCATCCCCATCCCGGAGGATGCACGTCACCCGGTAGAGGTTAGGTTTGCCGGCCTCCCAGACATCCCAGAGTTCTGGTTCGGAGATGGGGATACTTATGGCGAGTTTCCGGTCTTCCGGGTCCGCCTTCACGGGGTATGTCCACTTGCGTGATTCGCCGTCAAAGTTTTCCGGTTTCAAAAGAATCTGGGCTTCCAGTTCCTTATCGCTCTCGCCCCGAAAACAGAGCCTTACTTTGAGCGCGCCCCTGTCGAGCGCGGGCAGTTCCGTCCGGACGAGCACTTCTTCAAAGTGAATCTTCGAACGGTATTCGAGTGTAACTGGTGCCCAGATGCCACCGGTATTGCCGTCCTGTCCGCTGGTGTTTGACCAGCCGCCCGGCCGGCCGTCGTGGTGAGAGAAGATTCCTTTGATAAGTCGTTTGGCAGCAGGCCACGCTTTACCGGGCTCTTCACGAGGCGAATCGACCCGCACGACAATCTCATTCTGCCCTCTCCGAGCAAAAGGTATGATGTCAAATTCGAAGGGCTCGAAGTAGCCCTCGTGGTCTCCAAGCTCTTCTCCGTTAAGCCAGACTCTTGCAAAATAATCAACGCCCTCGAACCGCAGCCTCAGACTATCGAGTTCAGTTACTTCGGTCAGTTCGACTGCCCGGCGAAACCAGACGACGCCATCCGTATTGTGCAGGCCCGCTATCTGCCAATTGGCCGGAAGCTGCATGCTTTGCCAGTCGGAGGTGTCCGCGTCCTCCTCAAAATAGAGTTTTTCTAATCCTTCATCCTCGGAGTCTTGGCGATAGAGCCATTCACCATCCAGTGCAATCGTTTCCATTTCCAGCAGTTATTCCTTTTGTTGGGCCGCTTGGACACAAGAAAACCTTATCACCTTGGCAAGGCGATACGGTAATTCATGGATTGGCGGTAATCAAAAGGTGGCGATTCACGCTCTGGTGGTCATATCGACGATTATCTTGCTCAGCCGCGCTCGCTGCTCCTTTTCCGACTCGATGGCGCCGGTGATCTTAAAGCTGCCTGCCTGGGGGTTCACCTTCTGCACTCTTACGTTCAGGGCTTCATTCACGCTCCCAAAGTGAACGCTTACGGAAAGTTTGTCGCCGGACTTGTATTCGGTTGGTGAAATGAACTTTATTTGATTCACGGACAGGCTCTCTGACATGCCATTAGACCTGCCGGACAGAAAAGAAAACAGGCCCTTCTTTCTTACATCGACCGGCAGGCTCTTTTCAAGATGAGCGAAATGCTCTTCCGATCCCATGGCAGCGCCGCCTTTGGACTTTTCTGAGCTTTCCGTTTTTGCCAATTCTGCGAGGACCTTGTCGGCCGAGGCGAACGGATAACGGAGGTGTCCAATCGCACCTTTCTTTGTTCCCTCCACCGCGCGCACGGCACTTTTTTTGTCGTGGATGAGGACGACCCCGATCTTGGGATCTATCTTGAGCAGCTCCTCCATGATCTGGATTCCGCCTTTCCCGGTCGGAAATGATATATCCATTACCACGATGTCGGGTTTGTTTTTCAGATTCTTAAACGTGAGCAATGCCGCGTCGCCGCTGTCCAGGTCATTCTCAATCTCGTACTTTGAACCGGTGAGGGCCCTTTTGAAGGCTACCTTTACGTGATTGTGCGGCTCTACCAAAAAAATTGAAGCCATGTGTTGATCCTCCTCTCGCTCCCAGAAATGGACCCGGCCCAGAGATCCTTCTTCAACAATGGCCACATCCAAGTGGCTTAATGCTACCCGCCGAAGAGAGGAAATATACTTTATGTAAAGCTGGGAGACAAGGATGGCCTCTCGTAAATGCTCGCCAATTAAAGTACTTACCTTTTAGTCGGGTATTGCTCAGAACTGATGTCAGTGGTCTTTGTCGCTGGCGGGCTCTAATATACCTTGCCCTTCCGAATTCAAATTGGAGAACAGCATGAGCGCAGAAGCTAAACTTCTCGAAATGGGAATTGAACTGCCGTCAAAGAGCACGCCGGTGGCAAATTATGTATCCGCGGTTCAGACAGGAAATCTAGTATTCCTGTCTGGCCACGGCCCGTACAAATCAGACCGGACTTTGATTAAAGGAAAGGTTGGCTCGGATTTGAGCCTGGAGGAAGCCTACGAAGCCGCGCGAATTACCTGCCTCAATTTGCTCGGCTCATTGAAGGCCACCATCGGCAACCTCGACCGCGTCAGTCGAGTTGTCAAAGTCCTCGGAATGGTAAACGCCGAACAAGGCTTTGAAGATCACCCCAAGGTTATCAACGGCGCATCCGATCTCCTTGTAGAGGTATTTGGGGAGAAGGGCCGACATGCCCGTTCCGCCGTAGGAATGGGAACTCTGCCATCCAATATCCCGGTAGAAATCGAAATGATCGTCGAGGTTGAGGCCCAGTATTCTTATTAGCTGAACACCCAGCTTAGCTACAAGCGGCCTTCGTCAGCTATTGAACCTGTAAGCTGGTGGCAGCAGCTTGCAACTGCGGGCCAACGCTTACCCATTGCTTATTACTCATTAATCACATGCCTGTATTCCAAAGCGGACCCAACCAGGCGCCTTCTTGGTGCGAAATGGAAAGCTTCGACATCGTCGAGCTTGCCCGTGGCGAAAGCCATTCTTTTGAGCGACTCGGCCAAAAAGAAAAGCTGCTCGTCGGCAGAGGGAAATGCCGCGTTCACTATGGCCAAGAAGTCGTCGAAGCCGTCGAAAGAACCAACCTGGACTTGTCCGAAGAGGGCATCACATTCGAAGTGGATGAGGTCGAAGAACCTACCACACTCATCCGCATGTGCGGAATTTGGGGAGAGGAACTCGGAGGCTCGGGATTGTTTTCCGCAAGTAAATGCGGAGTGCGTCAGGAGGAGCGAGGTGAGCAAGTGAATTACCCCAAAGAAACCAACTTTGACGCTCATTGGCACGATTGTGATGAATACTGGATTCTCTACGAAGGCCGCGGAGTTGCGGTAACCGAAGGCAAGCATTACGAAGTTAAGGCAGGTGATTGTGTGGCAACAGGAATGGGCCACGCACACGACTTTCCCATCGTGCATGAGCCCGTGCGCGCCGTTTACTTTGAGACGACTATGATGGGTGAAAAACGTCGCGGCCATCTATGGAGCCACACACACGGATCCCCGGCGCCACAGGCAGATCGAGTCTAATCATGAATCACGAAAACCTTCGCTCCCTGCTTGACCAGGTCAAAGCCGGTGCCCTGGACGTAGCCGACGCCATGGAAAAGCTGCGTGGCCTGCCTTTTGACGATCTCGGCTTTGCCAAAATCGATCATCACCGGCAACTGCGATGCGGCTTTCCGGAAGTAATTCTATGCCAGGGCAAGACGCCGGAACAGGTGCGCGAAGTCGCCCGGCGCCTTGTTGATAACGGTTCAGATCTGCTGGCCACCCGTGCTGATCGGGCCAGCTATGATTCAGTACTCGAGGCCGTGCCGGGAGCGGTCTATGAAGAAGCCGCCCGATGCATTACTTTTCGTCAAAACAAATCTGTGGAATACCCGGGCGAGATCCTCATCCTCACAGCAGGCACTTCAGACATCCCCGTTGCTGAAGAGGCACGGGTGACCGCAGAGGTCATGGATAACAAGGTTGAAGCCATCTATGACGTGGGCGTCGCAGGGATTCATCGACTGTTCAGCCACCAGGAACAAATACAAAATGCAAGCGTCATCATTGTGATTGCCGGTATGGAGGGGGCGTTGGCCAGCGTGGTCGGCGGTTTGACCGACAGGCCGGTGATTGCCGTACCGACGAGCGTAGGGTACGGGGCGAGTTTTGAAGGTCTGGCCCCGCTGCTGACTATGATGAACAGTTGCGCCGCCGGCGTTTCGGTGGTCAATATTGACAATGGATTTGGGGCTGGCTATATTGCCGCGCTCATCAACCGGACACATGCAAAAGCGCCTAAGGTGGGCCTCTGAAGGCGTTTCGAGCCGTTTCTAAAATTTTCACTTCTATACTCAGTCCCACGCGGAGCGGGGCGAGGGGCAGGTTGTCATGTCGAAGAAAAAAGACGAAATCGTCAGCCGGATAAAGGAACTCGGGATCGTCGCCGTTGTCCGTACGGAGACTGCTGAGCAAGTAAAAGGTGTGGTCAAAGCATTGCTCGAAGGGGGCGTCACCGCGATTGAAATAACCTTCACGGTTCCCAATGCGGTGGAGATGATTCGGCAAACCCGAAATGAGTATGGGAATAAAATCCTGCTTGGAGCAGGCACCGTGACGACGCCGTCCGACGCGGCTGCGGCAATCGGTGCGGGCGCAGAGTACGTCATTTCACCAAACACCAATCGCGAGATCATCATGCTCTGCAACGCTTTCGATATCGCCGTGATGCCCGGGGCGATGACGCCTACGGAAGTGGTCTCGGCCTGGCAGGCAGGAGCAGATGTCATCAAAATTTTTCCAGCCGAGATCCTCGGGCCTCGATACATCAAACTGCTCAAAGCCCCCTTGCCCAATGTTCCCCTTATGCCCACCGGCGGCGTCAGCCCAGCTAACGTAGGCGAATGGCTCGCTGCGGGTTCCGTCGCTGTGGGCGTCGGCAGTGCTCTCGTGGATAAGCAGGCCCTGGCGACCGGTAACTTCGGCATAATTACTGAACGGGCCAGAGAGTTTATCTCGGCGATTCATGCCTATCGTGAATCGGTCTGAAAAACTGAGGTCTCGCATTGCCTGCCGCCAATAATGAAGCACCGCTCCCCCTTCTGCCCGGGCGCGAGATATCTGCACACAAAGGCGACTTTGGTCGCGTGCTCGTCGTCGCCGGCTCACGCAACATGCCCGGTGCGGCGTACCTGACTGCGGATGCCGTTCTCCTCAGCGGCGCCGGGCTTTGTATGCTGGCCACACCGGAAAGTGCGCTGCCGGCCGTTTCGGCAAAGCTCACCTGTAATACTTTTCTGCCACTTGCGGAAAACTCTCACGGCGGACTCTCACCGGGCGCTGTACCGGCATTACTGAAGGCTGCTGTCGAACGCGACGTGGTGGCCATCGGGCCGGGCCTGGGGCAATTACCTGACACTTCATTGGCGATCAGAAAATTTGTGACAGCCATCAACAAACCAATCGTGTTGGATGCGGATGGCCTGAACGCGTTCGCCATCCGGCCGGAGACACTCTTGCACCGAGAGGCGCCACTCATTATCACCCCGCATCCGGGGGAGATGGCCCGGTTGACCGGTTCAACGACCCGGGACGTTCAGTCGTCGCGCCAGGAAATCGCCGCCGATTTCGCCCTGAAACACAAGTGCATCGTGCTCCTCAAAGGCAGCGGTACAGTCATCACAGACGGTAATGAAATCCACATCAACAGGACAGGAAATCCAGGCATGGCCACTGGCGGCTCGGGCGACGTTCTCACCGGCATCATCGCAGCCTTACTGGCCCAGGGTCTGAGGCCTCTTGATGCCGCCCGTCTCGGAGCACACGTTCACGGCCTGGCGGGGGACCTTGCTGCTCAGGCAGTCGGTCAGATTTCATTGATAGCAACAGACCTTCTCTGTTATCTTCCCAAGGCGTTTGTATCACTCGATTAACCCGAGCGGACCGCTCTGCTCAGATCGCTTCCCACTTTCCACCGAGTATCACCAAAGATGAGCAAGACCAAATACCGCGTCGCAATCATCGGCACCGGCCGCATGGGCGGATTCATTGAAGACGAACTCCCAGTTAATCAATTCTGGAAACCGTACAGCCACTTCTGCGCGTATGAGGCGATCAAAGAGACGGAAGTCATCGCTGTTGCCAACCGCGGTGAAGAAAGGCTGAAGCGCTTCGCTGAACGCTTCAGCGTCTCTAACACTTACCTCGATTACCGGGAGATGATCGAGAAAGAAAAGCCGGACATCGTCAGCGTGACGACACCTTCGTTTGCGCGAGCTGAACCGATCATCTTTTGTGCAGAGCATGGTGTGCGGGGGATCTACTCTGAAAAGGGATTGTGCGCGTCCCTTGAAGAAGCTGACCGAATCACAGACGCGTGTAAGAGAAACAATGTGGCCTTCAACTGGGGCGCCATGCGCCGGCATCACGATGGTTACATCCGCCTGGCCGGGGCTATTGCCGCCGGTGATATCGGCAAGCCGCGATATGTCTCCATGTATACTTTTACCGACCTCATCAAACATCATCCTCACACAATCGACCTGGTCTCCATGCTCATTGGCGACCCCAAGCCGGTCTGGGTGGAAGGAACTTTTGCCGAGCCGAGCTCAGAAGAGCAGAAAGGCACGCGGCAGTACCCGAAGTTCGACCCGGAAGGTAACCGCTTCCTGCCACCAGAGGGCCAGGAGATCGCAGATCCTATGGTCGGATACTTCCGGGTTCATTACGACAACGGTGCTGAAGGAGTTTTCTTCCCTGCCGGGTTCTACGATGTTGAGGTGGTTGGCAGCGAAGGGCGCGCGCATGCCTGGGAGAATGGTGCCGACTTCCGCCTTCGCCGTGCCAAACGCAAATCGACATCCATTGAAGAGACCATCATTCACCCAACGGGTGAGAGCCCTACCGTTCAGACCGTGCGTGGAATTATTAAGGAACTCGAAACCGGCGAGCGCACCCAGGCCAACATTGACGTGACTATGCAAGCCGTCGAAATTCAGTTCGGCCTCGCGCACTCCCACCTCCAGGGCGGCGCTCGGGTAAAACTGCCCGTTGAAGACAGGAGTCTCTACATTCCCGGGGGCTAGCAGGCCAAGTCGGAGGTTTTTTGCGGATTCAGCCCTGAGACCGGGACGGCCAATTAACCTTTGGCTTCAATTACCGGATCAAGACCTCTAAATCCGCCCGGTTGTAAGTTCCACTTCTCTCTCTTCCCCGCCGGATTTGATTTTTAGCTTTACCGCTTTGCCGGGCTTCACCTTTTTGAGGAGGCGCAGATAGGCGCGCACTGAATTTACTTCCTTACCATCGATGAAGGTAATGAAGTCCCCCGTCTTGATTCCTTCCTTTTCGGCGGGCGAGCCCTTGGTTAACTCCTGGATTTGAATGCCCCCGTCCAGCATCTTCATTGCGATCCCGAGATCGGCCGCTGCTTCCGGTGGCCTTGGCCTGGGCAGGCGAGGGGCGGGGCGTTTGCCCAACTTTACCCTGGCAGTCTTTTCGTCTTCGTTGCGGCGGTATTTGATTTCAATTTCCTGCTCGGCCTCTTTTTCGCCGATGAGATTCATCAGGTCATCCATGCTGGGTGTCGGTTCGCCGTCGATGCTCAAGAGCGTGTCACCCTTTTTCAGGCCGGCCTCTAATGCGGCAGATTTGTTCATGACCTGGTTGAGGATCAATTTGCCGTCTATGGCCTCGCCACTGACGCCGAGGAACGGAACCGGCGGCACCTCCAGCGATTGCACCCACGCTTTCCAATCCCGCTCAACGGCCTGAATGGGTTTGCCAAACATGACCTCGTAAGACTCGCGACCGGTGCGGTCGTGATCGTAATTTTCCTTGATGGCAAAGTCGTCGTAAAAATCCCGTAACAGTCCCTTCTCCCAAAGATAGAAGGTCATGTATCTCGTCTGCGCATAACTTTCGAGGGGGCGTTTCATGTATTCCGGCTGATCCATCTTCATGAACTCGGCCCATGGGGTGGACTGCTTTCTCTCAATCGCGTCCTGAAGGATGGCCAGCCGCTGGCTGTGTCTGGGAAGGATTGCCTCCCCAAGCTCCGCGGTCTCATAAAGTGTTCCGAGCCCTTCGATGAGCCAGATTGGATGCGCCTGGCCGCGGGCATTAACGTCCGCGTAATGCAGAGCGTGAGTGAATTCGTGCTGGATGATACTGGTTCTTGCAAGTCGCCAGGAGGGGATATCACCACAGAACAGCGTACGGGTCGCCGGATCAAAAAAACCGCCCTTGCCGTCTTTGAACATCTTTTGTGTGTCCGCGGAACTCAGCAGAACGATGTAAAGAGGCAGGGTTGGCCGGTTCTTGAAAATCGTCTTCCAAATCACCTCGGCAAACTCGTTAAGGCCCGTCCTGATTTGCAAGAGGTCTTCCGCACTTCGATTGTGCAGAAATACAAAATTACGTTCCTGGTCGGTAAACCATTCGTATGAATCCGCATCCACCCCTTGATTCTTCAGTGCGGTCGCAATGCCGCTGAGCCGGAGCTCTTTGAATTTTTCAATGTACTCCGCGCGTCCTTTCAAGAGTTCGAGGTACCCCTCCTCCTGCCGAAGGGAATCGAGATCGGCATCCTTTTCCATATGCACAAAGTTGATAAAGCCGGTCTCGACCGACTTTTTCAAGTACTCGATAGCCTCACTCTTTTTGTCCGTCATCGCCAGGGCGCAGGCGATGTTGTAGAGCGCGGTGCTGTGGTTCGGGTGTTCGGCAAGGATCTGTTTGAGAATGCGAATCGATTCTTCGAATTTCTCTTTGGCATGAAGGTCGAGTGAGCGCTGGAAGAGCATCCCCATTTCTTCGGGATCCATGGACGCCCTGGTAGCTCGAATCACTATGGATTCGATTGTAGCCGTGGCCAATTGTCTACCGCTGACCACTACTTCTTTGTCGGTCTGTGACTCTATTCGGCCTTCGATTCTTGAGCCATCCTTAAGCGCGATTCGATACTGATCGCGCTTGTGAGAGACGATGACATCCAGAGGAATTTTCAGATCACCGTATTGCGTGCGAAGAGTGAAATGAACCTTGTCTTCGGCCACAGGCTGTCCAAGGAATCGTTCACCATCTCGTGTGACGATCGTATCCCCGTCAATGATGTTAATGGCCGCTGTGATGAGGAGGCAGATAAATCGTGTCATTGGGTTTCAAAATGCTGCGCGGGGACGAGCACTTCAAATTTTTGGGCACAGTCCATGTTAAAATCACTCCGAAATCGACGGAAAATTCTGCCACCCAATAAACTACGGTGTTACGCTGCTGATCTTCCATTCACCGTCGATTTTTTTCACGAAAAAATCATAGCGACCGTCGTTACCCACATTTGCCTTTGAGTGCTTGACGGTTACCGGCACCACCACCTCGACCTCAGAGGAATGACGGAGGCCGACGCGGAAATCCCAGTTCACATGATTTGTGAACTCTTTCCGGTTACTCAGCGTGGCCGGCTCCCAGAGAGTCCAGGCGCGAATGGTTCGACCGTCGCGCAAATTAGTAAGGAATGCGTCAATGAGAGTTGTCAGGGCCTTCTCTTCGAAACTCCTTTTGCCCGGCTCATTTTGGAGCTCCTTCAATCTGTTCCGGGCGGTGGTCAGCCTCATCTGCAGAGAGGGGTCTGTAGCCTGGTGGTTGCCGGCGAAATTGAGGAGCTTGGCGTGCGCGCCTGTCGCTAGCTCCGTTTCGCCGAGTTCGTAGAGATATTCTGCACGTTCGAGATACGCATGTATGGTCGTGTCGTTAACCGGATCTGTCGGGGTTTGCGGCAACGAATTAAGAGCTGAGCCGAGTGAAATTGCGGCCAGGATTCCCAGTGCTGCGGCCGCGGCAACGAGAGGTATGTTGGCTTTGGGTCGTTCCTTATTCTTTTTTCTTCTCAGGCCCTGTTTGCCCGGTGGGGGGGCGGGTTTCCGTTTGGGCTTGGGGGCCTCTTTCTCTGCTTTGTCCGCTTTCTCTGCCTCTTTTTGATCTCTTTCTGTCTGCGACTTCTCCAGGAATTTTCGTTTTTTCTTCTGCGCGTCCGTTTCTTTCTCCTCTTCTTCTTCTTCTTCTTCCTCCTCCTCCTCCTCGTCTTCGTCTTCGTCTTCCTCTTCTTCCTCTCGCTTTCTTCGCTCCCGTTCGAGGAATTCCCTCTTCTTCCGTTTTGCTTCGGATTCCTCCTCCTCTTCGTCTTCCTCCTCCTCCTGAGCAGCTTCTACTTTAGATGTATGAGCAACCCGGACATCCGACTTCCCCCCGCCAAAGGACACTGATCGGCCGGTGCTGGCGACGTCGGCATCTTCGTCCCCCTCCTCTTCATAATATTTCATCTTCAGCCTGCCGATCTGGATGCGGTCGCCATCCTGCAGTTCATGGCGGGTGATCTTCTTCTTGTTTACCCAGGTGCCGTTGCTGCTGCCCAAGTCCACGATGATGTATCCGCCATCCACGGAGCGAAGCTCGCAGTGCATGCGCGAGATTCCATCGAGTTTTACATTGATGTCGTTCTGAGAACTGCGCCCAATCCTGACCTTCCGCCCAGTCAGGATGACAGATTCGCCATCATTTTTGACAAGCCTCGGCATATCGCAGCAACTCAATTCCAGGAATCAACAGGCAACATAATATCGCTTTCACTGTCATACAGAAAGAGGGGAAGAAATGATGGATGGTAAAATCCCAGACGACGAATCCGAAGACCAAAGCCGGGGCCTTCTGATAACATCCCCGCCTTATCAAACTAAAATTCATTTCGAATGTGAATCCCACCTCCTCAATTCCCCCGCCTATGTTCTCTTCATATGGAACTGGCCTGGCACGACCACGGATGAAGCTGCTGAGTTTGGGCGCTTTACTGCTTGGCCTCGGTCTCCCGGCCTCTTCCTCCAGCGAGGAAACACTCCCGGACCCGGCCAGGATAGTTAAGGGTCTGCAGGTCCCTCTCGGTAATGTTGAAGATCTGATCTTTACGCGTGTTGGCTGGGAGGATCTGCTCGATCGGTATCCCTCTACTTCGATTCATGATCTTCCGCGGTTGCGGCACGAGATTCGAATGCATGGCAGTCCAACCGATTATCAGCGTCTGGTTCGGCTTCTCCTTCGTGTCTCTCGAAAATCGACGGCAATAAAGACCGCCGAAGCCGCCTTGCGGACATGCTTCAGACAATATGAAACCGAGCCGGCCAATTCCACCCTTGCTACGGAACTCGGACTCGCTCTGGTGAATCTTCGCCTGTATCCGGAGGCGCTTGCACAGATGGCAAAGGCTCTCGAAGCCGGACAAAAACGTGCGAACACTTACGCAGCCTATGCCATGGCCTGCCTCAGTGTGGGACAGATCGATGCGGCCCAGGCCACCATGGAAAAAGCAATGAAGAAGTTCAAGTATCGACCAGAGGTTCTTCTGGCGCTGCATTACACCAATCTTAACCAACGCAATACTGACCCGGCCGCTCTCCGAAAAGCTGTCGTGGAACCTGACCCGACAAAACTGGAAGAACTTCTCGACCTGAAGAGTCTGCGGGAAGCCATCGAACTCGATCCGGACTATCTGGCCGTCCGGCGAACGCTCGGGGCAACCATAATCGATATCCTTCGTGAACGCGCCCGCCGCCAGCGCGGCCTGCTTGGAACACTGCATTCGCTCCGGGTGCTCGAACAAGATGAGGAATTGTTGAAAGAGGCAATTAAACACCTGGACTACGTGATTGAACGGGACACGCTTGCTTCCGCCTCCACACTCTGGATGCGGGCAGTGGCAGCCATTCTCGCGGGCAAGCCGGATGAGGCTGCATCCCAGGCTTACATTGCGGAGGGGGTGCACTTTCGCTTTCCGAAGGACTCAGACGTCCTGTTTGTGACCGAGTACGCCGCGTGGCTGATGGAGCAGAATGCGGACGACCAGATTCGTCAGTTTCTGCAGCGTGAGGAAGTCATGGTGCCGGAAATGGAGGGCCTGCTCACTCGTGCTGCCTGTTTCTGGAAACTGGGTGATCTGAAAAAAGCGGAACATTACTCACGCCTGTTTCAGACCTCTCTCACGAGACCGCTCGGCGCGGATGAAAGACGGCTGCGCGCTGCAGGCCATGCGATTGGTGGGGCCATCGCTCTAAGCAAGGGCAAGTATGCAGAGGCGACCGATCAGTATCGGCAGTCCATCCGATGGTCGCCCAGATATGTCTGGGCGGATTATGGCCTGGCTGCATCGCTTTTTCTGAATGGTAAGGCCACCGATTCGCTTGCGGAGGTTCAAAAAGTCGCAGGACTACTTTCGGAGAAGTGTCCCGCAAAAGCCCTGCTGGCCGCATTTCATGGTATTGAAAAGGCAGACGAATTCGCCGCCACCAATCGCAACGAGGTCAAGAGCCCCGAGTTCACTGGCGTGCCCAAACTTCTCGACGAGAACCTGGATTGGCTGATCACCATGCTCTCGTTCTGGCGTGCCCAGGGCCCACTGCCGGTAAGTGAAAACGTGATTACCAATCCCGGCCTGGCCAAGGCCGCGGTGACCGCACTCCTGAAACATTGGGAAAGTGAGCAATTCCCGGAGCCGCGCCTCGATCTCCTGGCAACCGCGCGGCTGGTAACCGGAATGCTCCCTCTAATCGAGTTCAACGATGAACAGGCGGCGAGCCTCAGGAGAATCAGCGAGGAGGCATTCAGCCACTGGAAATATCAGGAAGCGCATAGAAGTCCGGCGGGTCTCGGCGACGCATCCGATTTTCCGGATCCCTTCGATTCGCCACTCCCCCTGGCTCAGATGGCCAACAAGTCAGTTCTAGGGTGCAACACAGACGCAGAGAAAATACATGCACTGTCCACCTGGCTTTCGTTCCGGCCCAAGCTTGAATACGGCCCGGCTCGCTCAATCCTGACCTGTCTTGAACAGCACATTGCCGAGCCACGGACCAGACTTACTCCCGACGAGAGCGCCGCGATTCTCATTGCCGCGGCTCGTTTCATCGGTCTGAAAGCTCACTACATCCAATTACCGTCCATTGAAGGCCTGGACGGTTTCGCACCGGCCTGCGCAGCGATCGAAACCAAACAAGGTTTGATTTTGTCCTCCCCCGGACTGGGAATATTTGGCCAGACTTATCCCTCGGCAACTTTGCCCGCGGAGGAAGAAGTTCGTGCCCTTTATCATGGGCTTTGGCCAGGCCATGACCGGCTCGAACGTCTTCGGCAGGCCGTAAGAGAGTTTCCCGGATCAGGCCGCGCCCAATTGGCTCTGGCAGAACTTCTTGTGAATCGTCCGGGACAGATTGAGGCCGCGCTCAAGTATGCGGGTAACGCTTCCCGGCTCCTGCCGCTCTATCCTGAGGCACACGCATTCCATGGTGCAGCCCTCGAGCTTTCGGGGGATATCGAAAATGCCCATGCAGCGTTTCGGCGTGCAAGCCGGCTTCGGCCGGATTCAGAACTCCCCTTCATCGCCCGAGGACTGGTGCTTGCACGCCAGACCAAGTTTGCCGCATCCGTAATCGAATTCCGGTCCGCCCTTGCTCTAAGCCCATATCACCTCGACGCGCGGAGTTACCTGGCCGCCAGCCTCTCTCAAGCCGATAAAAAGAAAGAAGCTCTTGAAGAGGCGCGCATGGTCTTTCGGCAGGATGACTCGCGCTCGGAGCTTCATATGCTGATTCTCGATCTCCTTTTCGACCTTGATGACGAGGACGCTGTCATCATCGAACTCGAAGAACTTCTCGCCGCACAGCCTGAAAACAGAAAGGCTCGAGATTTTTTGAAGCTGATTTACAAGAAACAGGGAAGGGAGGAGGAGGCAAAAAGCCTGGAGATTAAGGTAGAAGATGACTAATCCTGATGTAAAGGAACGACAGCGTCCTATAATCCTTCTTCCCGCCCGGCCTTATTCCCACCAATCCAGCCCCCGCAAAATTGCTCTCCAACAAGATCCGCCAAAAGCTCGCCGAATTCCATAGGCAGTATCTCTCAGAAAGTGAAATCAAGTCGTTCTCATACACAGAGGTCGAGCACGGCGTCCGCCTCGAGGACGTGGTCGCGGGTAAAGTGGTTGAGGTCAATGAGGGCGAGTTCCTTCTCTTTGAACGGCCGCTGGATCTGCTCGTTTCGAGCAGTAACGAGATTCATTCTGATTACCTCGACTCCCTGACATACTGCCGGCAGCAGACAGATTTTGAACCCCATCCGGACGTCAGGAGCATCCTCCGGTACGAGCCGGAACAGGTCTGCTTTCTTGATATAGAAACGACCGGACTCAGCACAGGCGCGGCTTTTCTGGTCGGTCTGATTACCTGGGACAGCGGCAGTCTGACACTGCGGCAACTACTGGCCCGCGATTACTCGGAAGAGGCGCCCCTTCTCGCCTACCTTGCGGCGCTTTTTGATCGATATAAGGGAATGGTTTCATTCAACGGAAAGAGCTTTGACCTGCGTTACATTCAGGAACGCCTCATCGCCAATGGCATCCCGTATTTCGTGGAATTCGACCACCTTGATCTTCTCCATGAAGGTCGAAGGCAGTGGAAACACGAGCTTCCGAATTGCCGGCTTCAGACCCTTGAAAAACACATCAGTGGCCGCGTGCGTATCGGCGATATCCCGGGAGCGGATATTCCCGACGCCTACCATAATTTTGTGAAGTCCGGAGATGCACGGCAGATCAAGGAAATCATTCACCACAACGCGCTGGATCTGATCACCCTGGTCGAGGTCTTGAGTTGCGTGCTAAGGCGGCCGCCGGTGAAGAAGGGCGCGATCAAGCAGTAAATAGCTTGAGCCCAGGGATGAGTCGGAAGTGCGGGTCCACTGTAAAAACGGCACATGATTCTCGGAGGGCAACTCGTGCAATCAGTGAGTCGCCAATAGGCAAGACGTGACCTCTTGCAGCAAGTTCACGATGAATATTCGCCGCCTCTCGCCAATCATCCCATTCAATTTCAAGTGGATTCATTACGCTGAGACGTGAAGCAATCCAATCCGCTGCACCTTCATCTCGAATCCCCATCAGTAGCTCGGTCACAACTGGGCCGATGACTGCAACTCTATCTTCTTCGAAAAGCAGATTTACTGCCTGATTGGTAGTTGCAGACTTTCTGCTGAAGTAAGAAGCCCACACGCAGGTATTAACAATGACGAGGTTACTGGCCATTGTTTATTTGCACGTTCTCCGTATCGCGCCAATCTTCATTCACCTCGATCTTCCCGCACATTTCTTTCAACTCTATTGCCGCCCGATGCCTGATAAAGGATTCCATTGCCTTCTGAATCGCCATCGCCCCGTCTTCCTCTTCCGTGAGTCTCTGAACGGTTTGTAACTCTTCTGCACTGAGATTTATCTGAATGGTCATGAGATCTCCTTTTTTGAAGTGGTCGCAGTATAGAGCGGATTCGTTCTAAATCGAAGTTCTGAGGGGTCGCATTCTTTGGGTCACAAAACCGCGCCCCGGTCATCCTTCTCGTGTTCCATCTTCCAACCTGGAAGGGTCACAGACTCCTGTGGCTCAACCATCGGCGCGTAGAGTTCTGGTCGCCTGGCTTTGAGATACCGCTGGCCTGAAGAATTGGCGAGTTTTTCCGCCGTGCAGAGACCGACGACGACATCGTCTTCGAGCGCATGGCTTTCGGCGATCACTTCACCGTAGGGATCGAGAATCATGGCCAGACCAGGTTTCACTGTGTCGTAGTCCCACCCAATCGGATTTGAGAACACGGCGTAGATGCCGTTTTCATACGCCCGCGCTGGAAGCCAGCGCATGAGCCAGGCACGACCTTTCGGGCCGAGAAACTCCTGCCTCAAACGCACCGGATCGCGATGGCGATTATCCCAGAATTGCTTTGGCACAATGCCGCGCCCCGGCATGACCGACGGTAGACAACACGTGACATGCGGCATGAAAATAATCTCTGCTCCCATCATCGCCGTGATGCGTGGATTCTCGACGAGGTTGTTGTCGTAACAGATCAGCATTCCCATTCTGCAGCCCAGGAGATCGAAGACTGTGTAGCCCTGGCCGCGGCTCAGATGCGGACTGACAAACGGATGCAGCTTGCGGTGTCGTGCGATGAATTCGTAACCCGATACGGCAACATAAGTGTTGTAAATGTTGTCTTCGTCATCGCGCTCTATCAGCCCCGCCATCACCACGGTCCCGTACTGTTTAGAGATTCGCATCAGCTCGGATACGGAATTACCGTCAGGCACCGGCTCAGCTACTTCCAGCAGCTCTTCCTTCGAGAGCGGCTGAATCCATGTGTAGCCGGGTATGCATCCCTCATGGAAGCTCACAATTTCAGCGTCCTCTTCAACGGCTCTCTTAGTAAACGCTTCGACCCTGGAAAGATTGAAGGCCTTATCGTTATCGCGATTCTCAAACTGAACGGTGGCTATTCGAATGTCTCTCATAGAACTGGGGCTCAGGGTTTCCTCGTTTGCAGGCGGCGAACGCAAGGCTTATAGCCAAGCGGCAAAGAGAGAGCAAAGGAATCGCGAATCAGGAATCAGGACTCATCACACCACGCCTTCATCAGTACAGCACTTCTTTATCATGAAACCCAACCTTCTCTACATCCATTCCGATCAGCACAGCCCGTCCGTCCTGGGCTGCTACGGCGATCCCGTTGTGCAGACACCGCACCTGGATTCCATTGCGGAACGCGGCATTGTCTTTGACAACGTGTATTGCCCTTCACCGATTTGCGTGCCTTCACGCATGGCAATGCTGGCCGGGCGGCATCCTCATGAAATCGAAGTCTGGACGAACGACCACATCCTCGATTCTGGTATTCCGACCATGGCCCACGCAATGGGCGCCGGTGGCTACCGGCCAGTTCTCATTGGACGTATGCATTCCAACGGGCCAGACCAACTGCACGGTTACGCCGAACGTCCGGTAGGCGATCATGGGCCGAATCATCCTGGCGGCTCCGGTGTGAATCACGGCACCCTGGCTGGCACTGCCGGGCCGGGACGCGTCAGCCTGGAAAAGTCCGGGCCCGGGCAGAGCGCTTATGAAGTCCACGACGACTGGGTAACCGCGGCGACGGTGGATCACCTGAACCAGATTGGAATTCAGAAACGGTCCGGCTTCGAGCCTGAGCCGTTCTCGCTCAGCGTCGGTTTCATGCTGCCGCATCAGCCGTTTGTCGCGCGCCGTGAGGACTACCAGATGTATAAGGGGGAGGTTCCGAGACCCAGGATCGAAACGCCGTACTCAGGAGATCTTCACCCTTATTTCAAATGGTGGCGGGAGCACTGCGAGATCAGGGAAGTCAATGACAAAGAAATGTTCCGGGCACGCACCGCTTACTACGCCCTGGTCACCGCGATGGATCGGATGATCGGTAAGATTCTTCACGCGCTCAAAGAGAACAATCTGGCCGATAACACCCTCATTCTTTACATGTCCGACCACGGAGAACAGCTCGGTGAACACGGCCTCTGGTGGAAGCAGACGTTTTACGAGAACTCGGCCGGCATCCCGGCAATTGCCTCATGGCCTGGCGTTCTGCCTGAAGGACGGCGATGTAGCCGAGTGGCCAGTTCTCTCGATTTCAACGCAACCATGCTTGATGCACTCGAAGCGCCGCCTTTACCTAATTCCAATGGTCGCAGCCTGCTACCCTTGTTGAAAGGCGAAGACGAATCGTGGGAGGATGTCGCGTTTTCCGAATACGTCACCAACCTGGGTTGCCTTCATCGCATGGTTCGCCGAAACGAGTGGAAACTCAATTACTATCACGGTCAGCCAACGCAGTTGTTCAATTTGCAGGAAGATCCTGACGAACTCACAGATCGAGTGGGCGACGCAGCGTGCGCGAGCATCGTCAAAGACCTGACGGCTCAGGTTCTGGACGGCTGGAATCCCGAAGAGATTCAGAGGAAGTTGGACGAGAAGAACAGGGACAAAGGAATTCTTACTTCGTGGGCCAGAAACATTCAGCCCGAGGATCGGTATCGTTGGGAATTGAAGCCTGAGATGAATTTTCTGGATGGCAAGTAGCGCACACACTACCGCTCGATAAAAGCCCTGAAGCCCGCCAGGTCACTAACGACCTCGACATCAAGTTTACCGAGGCTTTCTCCTTTCCGATTGAGCAACAGACCGCGCATTCCTGCTGCCCTTGCCCCAAGGTAATCCTTTTTTGAATCTCCGATGTGCAGGGCTTCTTCAGGACGGCATTTTGCAGACTTCAGGGCCTCTTCAAAGATGGCAGCATCCGGTTTCTCGGCGCCGAACACCCGGGAGCACAAAATGAAATCGAAGTAACCCGCCAGCCCCTTATTTTTCAAGATCGTGGGCAGCCGCTCATCAAAATTCGAGATGACACCCATCCGGGCTCCCTGCTGTTTGAGAGCTGTAAGGGTCTCATTCACTTCAGGGTAGACCACCCAGGCCCTCGCCTCGGTAAAGGTTACCCAGAGGTGTTCGAATAAACCCTCCAAAACGTCCACCGGATGTTCCGATTCGCCCAACCCCAATGTTTCAAACACCACCTGTCGCCACCATTCTCGCGCGGGCAAATTCGGAAACCCAAAGTTCGGATGCCGCTTCGACTGCCGTCCAAAGACTCGAAGAAAGGATTCATCCAATTCATCAGGGACAAAATCGAAACCGAACTCAGCGGCGCCTTCGGCATAAATCGCACCCACCGATCCGCGCACAGTGATCAGTGTTCCAGTGCTGTCAAAAGTAATGAGCTTGGGAAACCCCATCATTCCATTCTTCCATTCTTTCAACACTCCGACACTCCTTCATTCCATCCACCATATCAAAAAAAGCCCCTCACCGAACAAACGATGAGGAGCTTTGCAGACCCTCAACCCAAAACGAATGGGTGGAGAGAGGGATTCGCCGGCTCATTCTTTGAGCCGGCGTTGAACGATAGTTTAGACGTCGATATTCACGGTCATGCGAGCATTGGTCCACTGTGAGTTATCCTGGTACCCGGCACCCCGGTTGCGAGCCTTATTGCTCGGGCCGGAAGCGGCAGCGGCCTGTTGACCGTGCTCGGACTGTTCACTCGTATCTTCCGCAAGCGAGGCGTGCTGGTAAACTTCGGTATACAGCGGCGAAGGCTGATTGGTGCGGTAAAGGATGCCAATCTTATTGTCCGATGCGGTATCGGAATTATTTGTCTGAGCGGATGTCGCACTGTTATCAGCGTACTCATTGGAGTACCCTGAGTTGGCTACCGCGGCTTGGTTGTAGCCTTGACTCTGGTTGTTAATCGAACGTCCTTCTGCAAGCGTCCGGCTGGCGTAGATCCCCGTGGGGCCGACGCCGATGCTGTACGGATCGTGGCGCCCACCCGGGCCGACCGAGATACTGGTATTATTGCGGGCATTAGTGCCCTTCTTCGCATCCTGGGTCTGTGCGAGTTCGTTGATAGCCGGGTCTTTGGGCTCACGACGAAGGATGTGCTGCGGTTTCACCTCGGCGTTCTGATCTGCCCACTGTTCCTGGAAGTTACCGGTGCCACTGCGAGAGATGGATTCGTCGACTATGACTTTCGGGTCACTCACGTCGGGATACGGCACGGGGTCGCAAATCTCAATAGGGTCACCGATCTTGGTATTTATGTTGACGTCGCTATCGGACTGCTGGTCACTTCCCTGGTCCTGGCTGCCCTGGTTCTTGGCGAGAGGGCCTAAGTGGCTGACATAGGGGAACGAGCCTGGGTAGCTGTTCTCCTTGACAATAGCGCTCTGATTGAGGCCCTGGGACTGCTGATTTTCCGTTCCACTTTCACCCAGGACTTGGGTGGTGGAACTGAAGATAGACGGAAGGTGGGTGAAAGATGGGTACGAACTGTAGCTGTGAGGTGTATTGCCACCTATGTCCGTATTGATATCTACAATGGTCGCCTGCTGTTGGCCATTTCGCTGACTCTGGTCTTGATTGTTGTTGGCAATCGACCCGTATGAGACGCTGTGCTGGTTGTGATTCTGACTCTCTCTCGAGCCGGAAAAACCAGTAGACGAAATATTGCCTGAAATTACTGAAATGCTGTGCATGGTCTGATCCCTTTCTCTTGCCGCGTTTGCGGCGTGTGTGAAATTCTTCAGGTCCCCTCTTGCAAAGGCGACTGAAAACAGGATGTAGACTTTAGGCCGAAGCCGAGCCGTCTTGGGCTAAGAATTCCCCATACACAGATTGTTAAACGGCTGCTCCCTTCGTCGCGCTTGGGGCGCCTCCGTTTGGTGACGCAAGGATTATCGATGGTGTGTTTTCTCGGTTAGCTGCAAAGAAGCGGACGAAACGATCAGCAAGCTGGTGGGCGTTGGGGACGGCGGGCAAGTCTCTTGAACTGCTTGTGTTAGAAGGTGTTGTCGAATTTTGGAGACCCCTGAATCAGCATGAGAAGCCTGTATTCGCCACCGACGACGTATGACTAACCTTATTCTGAAACTTAAAGTGAATGTTAGAGTTCACTTCCAGTTTGCTGATTTCACATCGGAACTGCGTGGAGTTATATAGAGGGTGACTCGTGATTCAGGACTCAAGATTCAGGATTCAGGATTCAACTGAGAGCCGATGCTCCTTGAATTCTGAGTCTTGAATCCTGAATCCAGCCACCGAGCGTTTAAGGAAACTCACATGGACCCAGACAAACCCACCGGCCGCGAATATCTCCAGGAAGTCCGCCCCGAAGCCATCGGACACCTCCTCGCATTCTTTAAGGAATCAGGCAAACACCTTGACCCCAAGACCCGATTCCTGATGTCCGTTATGACCAAGGTGATCAACTACACGCCTCGTGGACTCCGCCAGTACATCAAGCGCTCCGCACAAGAAGGTGCAAGCAAAGACGAGGTGATCGATACGATCCTGCTCAGCTATTCCTGTGCCGGGCTGACCAAAGTCTGTGACGCAATCGCGGTCATGCAGGAAATGGAAATCCCCGAATGGGCAGAGGAAGGATTGGAATGGCGTAAAGTCAGAGATGCGCCTGCAATCCCCGAAGGCGAGATGCGCGCGGTCGAAGTGAACGGGCAGAACCTGGTACTGATACGAAGTGAAGGAACTCTCAGCGCGCTCAAAGATCGCTGCCCGCATCAGAACGAAGCTCTCAGCAACGGCGAACTGTGCGATGGTGTGCTGACCTGCGCGCGCCACCAATGGCAATTCAACGTGGTGGACGGCTCGTGTGCAGGCACGGGCAAAGGCGGCGCGGAGAGCATCCCGGTTCGGGAGGAAAGCGGCCGACTAGAGGTATACATTTGAACCGAATAAAGAGAGTCATACGAAAATGAAAGCTGCGACAAGCCGCAGCACTCCAAAGAAAGTTATCCCCTTCCCTTCATTCAGACCAAACCATTGTCCGATCCAGCTCAATCGCTCAGCCCGGAACTCCGGAATTCGCCCTTCATGAAAGCTTGCCGCGGCGAGCCCGTGCCTTACACGCCGGTCTGGCTCATGCGGCAGGCCGGACGCTACATGAAGGAGTATCGAGACATCCGGGCCAAAGTCTCGATGATCGAGCTGTGCAAGAATCCCGACCTTGCAACAGAGGTCACGGTCACTGCCAGGAATCGCATTGGCGCGGACGCGGCTATTATCTTCTCCGATCTGCCGCTCATCCTTGAGCCGATGGGCTTCAAGCTGACATACGACGAAGGGCCACAAATCCACAATCCGGTTCGCACGCTTGAAGATATAGATCGGGTGAGAGCTCCCGATACGAATTCGGAGATGTCGTTTATGTCAGAGTCTTTGCGCCAGACACGCTCTGAGCTTCCGCCGGACATACCTCTGCTCGGTTTTGTTGGCGCGCCATTTACTCTGGCCTCCTACATGATCGAGGGAGGCGGCTCGAGGAATTACGAATACACAAAGAAGCTGATGTTCAATGAGCCCGAGGCGTGGCACAGACTGATGGAAAAGGTCAGCGCACCTATCGCGGACTATATGAACCAGCAACTGGCCTCCGGAGCGCAGGCAGTGCAGATATTTGATAGCTGGGCAGGCTGCATGACACCATCCCTGTATCACAGGTATGTGTTCCCGCACGTCAAGGGCATCATTGAAAAAGTGAGTGGCGGCATCGTGATCAACTTTGCTACCGGCAATCCCGCGCTGCTGCCCCTTCTGGATGCGGCCGGTGGCGACGTCATCGGCATCGACTACCGAATCGATCTGGATGCCGCTCGCAAAATTCTGGACGGCAAACCAGTACAGGGAAACCTCGACCCTTGCGCGTTACTGGCCGAACGTGGGCCGCTCCTCAACGAAGCCCGGAAGGTGCTCGAACTGGCCGGCGATGAACCGGGACACATCTTCAATCTGGGACACGGCATTCTGAAGGAAACACCGGTGGATAATGTGATTGCTCTCGTCGACTTCGTGCATGAGGAGAGTAATACGTAAGGCGTAAGTTGTGTACCTCTTGCTCTGTGTGGGCTGGGACATCAGGTGTTGATGTGACTCGATGTTCGATCCTTGTTACTCGCGAGGCCGGTTCTGATTTGCCTTCTTCTCTTTGCCTGAGCCATGTTCGAATTCTTCTTTAGAATCCTCCCAGCAAGAACAAACATCCAAGCCACCGCTTACTCATTACTATGAGTTCCAACGACGAAATCAGCCTGGCCAATCAGTCCTTTTACGACGCGTTTGAATCGCTCTCAGCGGAAGCGATGGGAAACGTATGGCTCAACTCTGGTTCCGTCCGCTGCGTTCATCCGGGTTGGCGCGCTGTAGTCGGGTGGCAACCGGTAATGAACAGTTGGCAGGCGATTTTTGAGAACACGAGCAGTATGCAGTTCATCCTGACCGAAATTGAGATCAGCGAGGAAGGCGAACTCGGGATCGTGACCTGTATCGAGAACATCATGGCAGGCATCGGCGAGTCTGAACGCATGGGTGCGGTGCAGGCGACGAATATGTTCTTAAACCAGGGAGGGGCTTGGAGGATGATTCTCCATCACGCTTCTCCTATTGCCCACATTATGAAAGAAGAGTAGAGAACTAACGATGAATGACTCAAAACAAATCCAGGCTCAGTTCGACGAACTTGGCTACATCCTCGTCCCGGATGCGCTCAATGCAGATCAAGTTAAAGCAATAAACGAAGCGTTTGACAGCGATCTGCAGCAGAACGACTGGCCACTTAAGAGAGGCGACGGACATCTGCAGGATGCCAACATACTCTTGAGGCTTCCAGCTCTGGATATCTCAGTGGAAAGCCCGGCAGTCATGCCGATCGTCACCGCGCTGATGGGGGAAGTCGCAACGTTTGATGAATACTCGGCGATGATACGTAATCCGACAGATGAGATTCCGGAGAAACCGGCCTGGCATCGGGACTTCAAGCGGACAGAAGAGTTCCCGTTCGGGATTTATGCCCTCTCGCTGGTTTACTACCTTTCGGATGTGTCCGAATCAGACCATTGCTTCGCGGTCGTCCCACGTAGTCACAATCGTGACATCAATGTAGAGGCCGGAAAGCACGGCGAAGAAAACGAAGTCGATATTCTCGGGCCGGCAGGCACAGCCGTCTTCTTTCACACCGCGCTACTTCATACCGCCCGTTTAAGGCGCGGATCGCGTCAGCGTCGAACAATCCACATCTACTACGGCCACGCGGATACCCCTCAGATCTCCAGCTACACTGATGTTCCAGAGCGGCTCAGGAATAAGGTAGACCCATTGTTGCCTGCAAAGTTTTATTCGAAGCGCAGAGCCACTGCTTAAGCCACCAATCTACCTGGAGATTCAGGCGTCTCGGCTGAAACAGCAGGCAAACGACCTCCCGAGTCTTTAGTACTCCCCGATTGTTCGCGGCTGGTGTTGTTTGCCGCACATAAGGTGGGTCACCAGTTCGGATGGTTCCACGATTTCATCCAGTTGACGACGCATGTCTTCCTGGGGGATGCAGCACTTGCGGATGAACATGCCAAGCAGGCACGAGCGCGGCTGGTCAGTCTGATTGGGGCGAGAGCAGTGCCACCATGCGCCGTGGGCGAAGACGACTGAGCCGCGCTTGCCGGTGATGTTTTCCGCTTCCTCCGGCCATTCGTGTGGTTTGTAGCGAACCGGCTCGCCCCTGAGATGCGAACCGGGGATCGCGCCCGTGCCGCCATTCTCATTTGTGAAATTGTCGAGCAGCCAGACCGTCTGACCGGCCAGGATTTCCTTGGGGTATGGGGCCTGAATAGACCAGTATGGATAGTCCACATGCCATGAATATTTGTCCCAACCGGGATGCAGCGTGCAGCCCGTCCAGGTCGAGCAGACCATGTCCCTGCCAAGCATCCGCCGCCAGACTTCAACGGACAAGGGATGGCACATCAGCTCCAGGAATACGGGATCTTTTACCGCGATCTTTCCTACGCGCTGAAAACGTGATTGGCGGTGTTCGTCAGTCATCTCCTCTTCAACAAAATGCATGAGCGCTTGACGAGCTTGGTCCGCCTTCTCTACTGAAATCACATCTGGAACTACGCAGAACCCCTTCTCGTTCACCGCGTCGATAATGGCGTCAACGTCTTGCGAAATTTCATTTGAGAGAGCAGTCGGCATCGGGGTCTCATTCAGAAAGAGGGTTTTCCATTCAGGTAAGCACGTCGTGGATAACGTGGCCATGCACGTCTGTAAGTCTTCGCTCGATGCCGTTGTGGTAAAAACTGAGGCGCTGGTGGTCGAGGCCGAGCAAGTGGAGGATGGTAGCGTGAAAGTCATAAACCGTGCAGACGTTTTCGACGGCTCTGTGGCCGAAGACGTCAGTCGCGCCGTGACTGTAACCTTTCTTGACACCCGCGCCCGCAAGCCAGGTCGTGAAGCCATCAGGGTTGTGGTCGCGGCCGCTTGCACCAGCCTGGAAGGTAGGCATACGGCCAAACTCAGAACAGAAAACAACAAGCGTATCTTCCAGCAGGCCGCGCTGTTTCATGTCCTGAAGGAGCGCGCCGGTCGGCTGGTCGAGAATGGGGCCGTGGACATCGTATTGAGGTTTGATCGTCTTGTGGCCGTCCCAGTTGCTGGTGCCCTCGCCGCCCGTCTGGTAGGCACCATTAAATATCTGCACGAAGCGGACACCTTTCTCGATGAGGCGGCGTCCAAGGATGCAGTTGCGAGCGTAACCGGCTTTGAGTTTGTTCGAGGGATCGTCCGCACCGTACATGCTCAGAATATGTTTCGGCTCTGACGAGAGATCGCTGACTTCCGGGATGCTGAGCTGCATTCGGGCGGCGAGCTGGTAGCTGGAAATACGGGCAGCGAGTTCACTCTCACCGGGGTAACGCTCGAGATGGCGCTGATTGAGTCGATTCAGAAATGCGCGGGTAGCTTCTTCGGTGTCCGGAGTCACCTTTGCATGCCGTGCAAGATTTCGGACGGGAACATTAGCGTTGAAATCCGTCCCTTGAAACGCCGCTGGCAGGAAGCCTGGGCCCCAGTTGTTGACGCTGGATTGAGGCTTACCGCGCGGGTCTGGGATGGCGACGTACGCGGGCAGTTCTTCGTTGTCGCTGCCGAGTGCGTATGTCACCCACGCACCCATGCTGGGAAAACCTTCGAGGGTAAACCCGGTCGACATGAAATTCTCGCCGGGCCCGTGGGTGTTAGTCTTGCCCGTCATCGAATGAATGAAACAGATGTCGTCCGCAAAGTCGCCAATGTGCCCGACCAGATCGGAGATCATTTTGCCCGAATGGCCCCTGGGCCTGAACTCCCAAAGTGGTTGCTTTAAGTTGCCCTGCCTGCCCTGGAAAGTCACCAGGTTTTCCGCACCATCCATCGGCTGGTCGTGCCGCCTGACCAGCTCCGGTTTGTAGTCGAAGGTATCAACGTGACTGATCGCGCCCGCACAAAACACCATGAGCAGTTTCTTTGCCGGCGGCGTGAAGTGGGCCGGCCTCGGAGCGTGCGGACGACCGGAATCAATCACCGGGCGGATCGGCTGGGCGGCGAGCAGTCCGTCAGAACTGAGCAGATGCGTTAACGCAATACCGCTTAGTCCGGAGGCTGTGTTTGCAAGGAAGTTTCTTCGAGTGAGAAGATTGGAGTTCATACCGGAATTTTGTTTCTTCAGGAATCGTTCACTAGACCGGACATTTGAAGGACAGAATCTGACCAGCCTTTAGCTGCTGAAGCAAGATTATGTCTTGTAGATTCGCTCTCCCAGTCTTGATTGGCCCGGATTTGCCATCGTGCCAAGTCAACCTGCAATCTCACCAGATCAGCCTGCACATTTGCTTCAGCTTCTGAAGCTGTCCATTCGATAAAGTATTTACTTTCCTCGATCAGGCCCATTACGGCCTCTTGGTGAGATGCGCTTCGAGAGAATGAAGACACGCGGGCCAGATTGGAGGCAATCCCACCCAATCGCACGGGGAATTCATCTTTCATGAAACGTTCTTTGATATGAGATTCGTTTTTCATTGCTTCAATAGCTCTTCGGCTATGCCTTTGACTTTCTGCTGTATCTCACTGTCCTGGATTGCCGTCGAACGATTTTCTGCTTTGGCCTGATGTTGACCAGGGATTCATAGGTATGACTCATGTTCGGATTAAGAGAACCATTCATCCACCCTCACAAAACAAACAGAAACTCGTTGCTGTTAAACAGCGCCAGGCAAAACGCGACCAGATTATTCTTTTCTACAAACTCTACGGACTCACTCAGCTCTGAAGCTTCCGGCCTGCGGCCATAGGCCAACAGAAACGCCCGGGTTATCGAGGCTGTCTGGTCGGCTGATTCACTTTCCAATCTGGCCGCGAATTTCTCGGCCTGCTGCATCATGAAATTGCTGTTGAGCAGGTTGAGCGCTTGCAGGGGGGTGGTCGAGCGGCTGCGTTGTGGGATGACCTGGTTGCCGTCGGGGCAATCGAAGGAGCCGAAGACGCCGTCCTGTTCCTGGCGGTATTTGATCATGTAGATCATGCGGCGCCATTCGGCGGGGCCGAACTCTTCTTTAGCGAAATAGTGGCGGACGTTTTCCATCTGCACGTTAAACACATCGAAGCCCGGGCCGCCCATCTTGGGGTCGAGCGTTCCGGCTGTCTGGAGAATGCAGTCACGGATGGCTTCTGCTTCGAGACGGCGAGGCGGGAACCGCCACAGATAGCGCGCACCGATGTCGACCGCCATAGCCTCTTTGTCCGGAACGCTTGACTGCCGCCAAGTAGACGAATTCAGAATCAGACGATGGACGTGCTTGAGCGACCATCCGCTGCGAATGAACTCGCCTGCGAGCCAGTCGAGCATCTCCGGATGTGTGGGCATGACTCCATTGCCGCCGAAGTCGCTCGGAGTCGTAACAATGCCTTCGCCGAAGTGGTAATGCCAGAGACGATTTACAAGCACGCGAGGCGTGAGCGGGTTCCTCGGGCTGGCGATCCACTCGGCCAGGGCGATTCGACGCTTCTGCTCGGGAGAATTGTCTTTCAGATCGAGTGGGCTGATGGTTTCGTCGAGAACGGTCAGTGATGCGGGTATCACCTCTTCCCGGGGTTGGAATGGCTCGCCGCGATAGAGTCGAAACGTTTTGCCGGGCTGTGAGAAAGTGCCGGCGTAAATCATTGGCCCCCTTGCCATCGTGTTTGCCCGGGCTTCGATTTCCTTGATCCGTTGAGTTAACGACTTCGCTTCCTTGGCCAGTTCCGGCGGAAGGCGATTGAGCAAATAATCCGTTCCCTGGTTGCCGCCGGTGTCCGGCCGATTGTCTGAAGAAGCGACGGCCTTCCATTCGCCCTCCTTGACCGCGGCCTCGACCACATACTTAGTGGCGACGCGATCTTGGTACTTCAATTCGCGATCCCGGCCCCAGACGATGCGGTCGATGCGCTCCGGCTTGGCGAACTCAATCTGCACCCAGCCTCCGCCGGATGTATTGGAAATCCAACTGTGAGGATTACCGACCTTGCCGTCGTTGATGTGTTTCAGTTGATGGATTGGGTAGCCGGGCAAAGTGCCCGAAGCGGTGGGCACGCTGCCCTGCGATGCGAGCGCGACATTCCGGGCCGGCTGTCCATCCTCCGCCTGGGAATAGATCTCCAACTCGTCTATGCAGGGCTGCCCGCTGTTGGTCGCATGGATGGTGAACCGAACAAATTTCGCCTCAACCGGCGGGAAGCGCTCTGTGTTGAGCCTGGCATTCACCGGCGGCAGTAGCGTCGGCAGGATGGTGCCGGCGATTTTTGAATCCTGCTCTCTGTCCTTCACCTCCTGCAGGACGACCACGTCCGCGGTAGTAGACCCATTCGAGCCGCTCCGCAGCAGGATGACGCTCCTGGGAGTAAGCGAATGGATACCGGTGTAATGCAGGCCGCTCCACAGCGAAACGTTCCCTTGATCAGGTTTATCGCCGTTGGAGAAATATTTCTGATTCACCGTAGCCAGGGGTTGCTGGTCTTCTTTGGTTTTGAGATCGCCATCCATGTCGAGGAGATACTTCGCATCAGTCACGTGCGACTCATGCCCGGCACCCCACGAGACCCAGATACGACTCAGGCCGACAGCGTTCGGATGGTAAGCAATGAGGTCGGTGTCTTCAGGTTGCTTCCACCAGGCGTACTTGCCTTTACTCAGATTGTGCATGCGGCCGACTTCGCCTTCGTCGTCTTTGTATCCACGATTTTTCCCGCCTGGATTTATGCCATGGCCGTTCTTCTCTACAAGCAGCATCGCACCTGGCACTCCCGGGAGGGTGCTCGGTGGCATTTCATCATCGATGAGAACGACTCCCGTTACTTCCTGCGGCGGCGCCTTGCTTTTGAGTTCTTCAAGTTCGGCACGCAAGGGAGGAATGCCCTTTTGCAGCTCTGCGGCATCGGCCTTGCGTTGCTTTATTTCTGGTGTGATGTGCTCCCGTTCCGCATGGTTCACGCCGGCGAAAATGGCCTGAAGCGCGTAGTAGTCTGTCTGCGTTACCGGATCGAATTTGTGATTGTGGCAGCGGGCGCAGCCAAGTGAGAGTCCCAGGAAGGCCGTACCGGTGGTGTTGATCATGTCCGCCAACTCATCCTGTCGCTGAGCGGCCTGGAGTTCCTTGTTGGCCCCCTTGACAATGTCATAGGCCCCGGCGACCAGGAATCCGGTGGCGGCGTCAGCGCCGAGGGCGTCGCCGGCCACTTGTTCTTTGATGAAGACATCGTACGGCTTGTCTTCATTGAGCGCGCGGATCACATAGTCGCGATACGGCCAGGCATTGGGTCGCTCCCGGTTCGTTTCAAAACCGTGTGACTCCGCAAACCGGACGACATCCAGCCAGTGTCGCGCCCAGCGCTCGCCATACTGCGGATTATCGAGTACACGATCCACCAGCCGCTCCCAAGCTTTGGGACTCTTATCATTGACGAACTCTTCAACCTCTTCGGGCTTCGGTGCAAGGCCGTGCATGACTTGATAAAGCCGGCGTATCAACGCCGCCCGTGACGCCGCTGCGGAAGGCTTGAGCCCATTCTGTTCAAGCTTCCTGAGGATGAACGCGTCAAGATCATTCGAGCCCCAGTCGGTCTTGTTCTTCGGAAGTGAGACGTTTTTCAGAGGCTGAAAAGACCAGTGGTCTGTCGTCAGCTTAGATGGGCCGTCCGCAGCCACTCGGCCATCGTGCCACTGAGCGCCCTGGTCGATCCAGGCTCGCAGCAAACCAATCTCGCTCTCGGAAAGCCGCTTGCCCTTGGGTGGCATCACCTCGCCCTCTTTGGTTTCCGCCACAAGTTGTATCAGGTGACTGTCTGCACTTTTTTTGTCGACAATGGCAGGGCCACCGGAGTTACCGCCCCTCAGGATCGAATCAAATCTATCCAGACGAAATTCACTCTTCTGTTCTTCAGGCCCGTGACACTTGAGACAATTCTTTGCGAAGATCGGTTGGATGTCGCGAGCGAAATCGATCTGCTTTCCGGCCGCAGGTGGGAGGTCGGCCCGCAGGGCGGTGATGGAGAGGAGGAAGGAGGCTGCAGTGAAGAAGGGACGGTTCATAGAAACTTGCTCACATTTGTTGATTCAGAGCGCGGAGTTGGAGTAACGGCTTCAGCCGGGTTCTTCGGCAATGGCCAGATTTCGCATTCAGAGCCGGTTAAGCTGTTACTCCAGCGCCGACTTCCTCGGCCTTTGAATCGATTCCCTACTCTAGACGATGCCTCCGATATCGCTCAGCGAGGCGAACATTTGGATGTTGCCGAATAGCGGCCATGGCTTCAACTGACAGAGTTGTCGAGAGCAGCTTGTGCCTGCTTCACTTTCTCTTGAAAATCTCACTCTCCACGGACAAAAGCACGAGGTCACGCAAGCGGTATCCGTCCTTTGCTGCGGTATCTACGATCTTTCGGACGTAGGGTCTGTCGATGACCTCCAGCTCGCGGCCGAGGGCGTGAATGAGAAGTTTTTCAACGATACATCGGGCGAATTGGTCGCGGTGCTGCATGAGTGCAGCTTTGAATCCAATCACGTCACTGAATTCTGCGGCGCCCAACTTACCACTTGCGTCTATCTGCGGAGGCGTCTCGCTGATCGGATAGTGCCCGCGCCAGTGGCCGATGGGATCAAAGTTTTCCAGGGCGAAGCCGGGCGGGTCGATGTACTGATGGCAGGAACGGCAGGAGGGGGCTTCACGGTGTTTCTGCAGTTGATCGCGAATGGTCGTTGTGCCGCGGATGTCAGGCTCTAGCGAGGCGACATTGGGCGGCGGCGGTGGCGGTGGCGCTCCGAGGATGTTTTCGAGAAGCCAGACGCCTCGGGTGACCGGCGAGGTATCGACACCGTTGGCCGTGAGGGTCAGGACGCTCGCCTGGCCGAGTAAACCGCCGCGGCGAACATCGGTCAGCTTCACGCGGGCAAACGCCAGCGAAGGCGCGCTTCCATCTACATCTTGCTGGAGGTCTTGTGGCCTCAGGCCTTCGACCTTCGCTCCCTGTCCGGCCGCAACCAGCTTGTCGTCCACGCCATAGAGGTGGGCGAGTTCCTTGTTCAGGAAGGTGTAATCCGAATTGAGGAAATTTTCAGTCGAACCATTGGTGTTAAGCAGCTGACGAAAGAAGAGGCGCGTCTCGGTCTTCATCGCCGGTTCGAGGTCGTCGCGGTAGTAGACGGAGAATCGGTGAACGTCCGGGGCCATCGTGCCGAGCTTGTGCAGGTGTAACCAACCATCCAGAAATTCATTGACGAAGGCGTCTGAACGGGAATCGTTCAGCAGACGCTCGGCTTCCTGCCTGAGTCTTTCAGACCGGCTGAGCTCACCCGCCGTGGCCAGCTTCAACAACTGTTCGTCCGGCATCGATGACCACAAGAAATAGGAAAGCCGTGAGGCGATTTCATATCCGGTGAGCGCATCTCCCTTTTCTTCCCGGTAGAGAAATTCAGGCGAGCAGAGAATGGCCTTCAGGCCTTCCTGAACGGCGACTTCGGGAGTAAGGCCGGCTTGCTCTGCCTCATGAACCAGCTTCACGAGCGGCGCGACTTCCTGCGGCTCAGCCGGCCGCCTCCACGCACGGGAGGCAAACGGCAGGATGATTTTCTCAGCGTCTTTACTCTCATAAGAGCCCTCGCCGAAGACGACGCGGTGGCTCGCCGGTGGCCAGATGTCGTTGAGCGGGCCTTCGACCTCGATCTTGTAAACTCGAATTCGCGGCGACTCGAAGAACATGTAGACATTCCAGTCGCCGGCCAGCGCCGCGTCTGCTTCAAAGTTGGCGAGTTGCTCTTCGTTCAAGAGCACATGTTTGTTTTCTTTGAAGTATTTCAGCAACCGATAATTGCTGTCCGACGGGCCGTTCGGAAAGCCCAGCCTCGGAAAATTCTCCCCGTCGAGCCAGACACGACATTCGAGCCAGACCAATTTATCGTCCGGCAAATCCCACGTCCCAAGAAGACGTTCGCCCGATTGTTGCCCGGTTGCCGCGGTGTCCAGGGCTTCCTTGTTCTCCGGGTCGAGGCCCTCAAGTGTTCCCGTGAAGAGCGAGAGTCGAATCGGCTCGGTGGCATCCCACTCGGAAGGGAAATGGAACTTGGTGGGGTCGAGATCCGCGTATCGAAATTTTGCTTCCGCCTGAATCCGGATCCTATACCAGCCACCGACTGGTACGCCGTCCCGCATTTCATCCACGGGATGGTAACCGCCCTTCGGCAGTCCTCGCATGCGTTCGCTGATTGTTTGATAGGGTTGCTGTATCTTTTGCCTTCTGAAGTATGCGGCCTCGCCATAGGTCTGGTATTTAGTCGTGCGGTCGAAAGGCGGCAGCAGATCCCAGCGACGCACCTCAGGCTTGGGCTCGAAGTGAATGGCACGCTCGACAATCTCTTCGGCTGACTCCAGGTACTGGCGGAGCAGGAAGCTCGACGTCACAAGTTTTTCGCCGTCGCTGGGGAAACCGTGCGACCGATTGTCGTCCGGGAACTCGCGGGTCGGGTCGAAGCTGCTCATATTCAGACGCAGAAGATCGCGAATCGTTGCCCGATACTCGGTGCGATTGAGCCGGCGAAGCATTGCCGGTTTTGGGGCAGCGAATTTTTGCTGGTGCGCTACCAGCTTTGTCTCCAGATCGAGAACCGCAGCCCGTCGCTCTACTGGCGAAGGCTGTCTCTTCTTGGGAGGCGGCATGGTGCCGCGCTCGATCTGTTCAAGAGCCCGCAGCCACTGC
The DNA here is from genome assembly GCA_027625095.1 of Planctomycetota bacterium. GTDB lineage: Bacteria > Planctomycetota > PUPC01 > JACPCR01 > JACPCR01 > JAQBXN01. Next base: position 47,781 of record JAQBXN010000021.1, read on the forward strand.
TTTTCGTTGGTTTTGTCGATCTCGAAGCCGAGCGCCTCGAGGGAGAGGTCGCCCTTGCGAGTCTCGTTGTCGTGGCAATCGAGACATCGTCTGGTGACAAGGGCCTTATAGTCCGCGTGCCCGACCGCGGGGAGGAAGACGAAGGCGAACATCGTAGCGACAAGCAGCCTGCTGGTCGTAAACGGCGTTTCGACGCCGTGGCGCGTTTCCACAAGCTGGCAGCTTGTGGCTGCGACGTCCTTGGCAACCTTCATGAAATTTCCCCAATCGTGCCCTTGCTGTAGGCGAAGGATTCCGTCTCAATTCCGAATCGATGGGCCATGGTCAGGTAGAGATTGCAGAGTGGGACGCGCTTGCCCTGCTCCTCCGGCATCTTCACATGGGTCTTGTGCTTGTACCCGCCGCCGGCGACCAGGATTGGCAGGTTCTTGTTGGTGTGAGCGCTGCCGTCGCCCATACCGCTGCCGAACAGAATCTGAGTGCTGTTGAGCAACTCAAGGTCGGCGAGTTTTTTCATGAAACGGGCGAGATGCTCGAGCTGGTAGTGCTCGATCTTTCGCATGCCCGACATCAGTGTCGGATCCTTTCCGTGGTGTGAATATCCATGGTAGCCCTTTGGCGGCAGCCCAATGCGGCCGACATCAAATGCGCCTGGCACTTCGATGGTTGCTACTCGCGTGGAATCTGTCTGAAGAGCCAGCGTGATCAGATCGAACAGGATGGGCAGTTGCTGGGTGACGCTACCGTTCTTTGGCTCCTTCATCTCCACCTTTGGGCGTGGACGGTGCACCCAGGCGTTTTCCTGTTGTAACGTCATCTCTACCTCACGAACCGACGTGAAATATTGGTCCATCATCTTCTGATCACGTTTACTGAGCCGCTGGTTCATCGCCTTGGCCTGCTCATGTACCGCATCGAGAATCGAGCCCTGCCGCTGGTAACGGGCTGAGCGTTTGTTCGCCTGCTCTTCCGGATCATCGACGAACAGCATCTGAAAGACTCGACTCACTTTCTGAATCGACGGCACCTGCACCCCGGAACGGGTCCAGCAGAGCTCGACACCTCCCCCGGCGTTGCTCCCGGCAGAAGTATTCAACACCGGAAACCGCGTCAGGCCGGCCACTCGCTCGGCGCAGAATTGATCGAGCGTGATGTTTCCATCGGGCATGGCAGCGGCTTCATTCTGCCGGACGCCAGAAAGAAAGGCGTGCGTGCCTGCGTGGCCCCCGCTGATGCCATGATCCAGATTCGAGAACACTGTGAACTTCCCCCGCCATTCTTCGAGCGGCTTCAGATTCTCCGGCAGCTTCGCATCGAGCCCGGATTCCTCCGGAAAAAAGGCGTCGGTGATCATCCCGAACGGATTCGCCAGGCAGACGAATCGCCGTGCTGGGAGCGCCTCCTCCCCGAAGGAAAGTGTCTCAAGAAAAGGAAGCGCCAGACAAGTCCCCGCTCCACGCAGGAATTGTCGGCGATTAAAATTGGGAGTTGGAATGTTCTTCATTACTTGCAGGCTCAGCAGGACCTCACTTAATCAGTATGTGGATTCTCCACTTAATTTACAGATGTCGAAAGGAGGCCGAACCATTCAGTGTTTTGTCTTCAGCCAGGTGCTTGGCGATTCATTCTTTTGATGATGGAGACTAATACAACCGCAATTGCATGTGAGGGGACTGTCTGGTTGGTTTCAGGCCTCAACCTGATTCGCCGACTCCCCTTCGATAAGTGTCCTGCACAGGCTGTTTTAACCCCTTCTACCCTGCCCCTTTGCGTAGGCAACCGCCACTGCTATAATGCCGCCCGATTTTAGGTCAGCGTGGGCTTAAGTTGTCATAAAATCAAAAGTTACGAGATATTTGCCGCCGCGGCCGATGGGTCAGAGCGGCTTTTTTTACAGTCCTTTTTCCGGGTTGTTATCCGGGAGCAACGTGACAGGAGGCCATATTGGCTATTGTATCGGTCAAAGAGTTGCTCGAAGCAGGTGTGCACTACGGCCATCATGCGAGCCGTTGGAACCCCAAAATGCGTCCCTATATTTACGGGAAACGCAACTCCATTCATATCGTGGATCTAGTGGCGACGTGCCGTGGTTTGCTTCGGGCCACCAATTTCGTCCGCAGGCTCTGTTCTCGGGGCGAAAGCGTCTTGATGGTGGGCACTAAGCGTCAGGCACAGCCTGTCATTCAGGCTCAGGCCACCCGTGGCGAGGTTTCATGGGTAACCGAGCGCTGGCTTGGTGGGACGCTGACGAATTTCCAGACCATCCGCTTACGCCTCAGCAGACTCCTGGAATTAGAAGAACTCGAAGAGAGCGGGCGGATCAAAGCCTACAGCAAAAAAGAAGTGTCCATGCTGATGCGGGAAAAGCGCAATATTTTCCGAAATCTCGATGGCCTTCGAAAGATGGACAGGCAACCGGGAGTGGTCATTGTCATTGACCCTCGTCGCGAGAAGAATGTGGTATTAGAGGCAAACAAACTGGGCATCCCCGTCATTGCTTTGCTCGATACCGATTCCGATCCTGATCGCATCAGTATCCCCATACCTGGGAACGACGATGCCATCAAATCGATCCAACTCGTCACGAGCCGGCTGGTTGACGCCATCATGGAAGGCCGTGAGATTCATCGGGGCCGGATAGAACAACTCAAGCAGGAAGCTGCCGAAAAGGCAGCAAAAGATGCCGCCGATAAGGCTGCCAGGGCTGAAGCTGCCGAGAAGGCCAGAGCCGCTAAGGCTGCCGAAGCGGCCGCAAGAGCGCAGGCCGCCGAAGAAGCCGCCGCTGCAAAGGCTGCGGAAGCCACAGCAGCTGCAGTGGCTGTGCCGGAAGCCAAGGGGGGCGCGGAGGGAACTCCAGCGGCACCTTCGGAAGGCGAGACTGCCTGAATTCAAACGCCCCGGCCTGAGCGGGCCGGGGCGAACATTCTTATGAGAGTCTCGCCAATAGTTACAGGGCGAAGTGGAAGTCAACGAACAGAAATTAGAAACAAGGAGATCGCAAAATGGCTGTAAGTGCCGCACAGATTAAAGAACTCAGAGAGTCAACTGGCGGGGGCGTCATGGAGTGCAAAAAGGCCCTCGAAGAGGCCGGCGGTGACCTGGCCAAGGCCAAGGAAATCCTCAAGCTCATGAATGCCAAGACCGTTGAAAAAAAGGCCGGCCGCGTGGCAGGCATGGGCAAAATCGTTTCCTACATCCATCCCCCCGGCCGTATCGGAGTTCTGGTGGAAATGCGCTGTGAGACAGATTTCGTGGCCAACAATCCCGAATTCATCGCATTGTCTAAAGACATCTGCATGCATATCGCAGCCATGTCGCCGGCCGCCGTCAATCGTGAAAGCATTCCGGAAGAGACAGTGAATCTCCAGAAAGAACTCTTTCGGGAAGAGGTCAAGGATAAGCCTGCTGCCATCCAGGAAAAGATTCTTGAAGGCAAGCTCAATGCTTTCTTCAAAGAAATGACACTGCTCGATCAGCCGTTCGCCAAGGACACCAAGGTGACGGTGGGTGAGCACATCAAATCAAAAATTGGTTTGTTGCAGGAAAACATCACTGTCGCCCGCATGGTGCGATGGGAGACCAACACTTAATTTAATAAGGCAGGCATTTTTGCCTGCCTTATTTTTTGCCCACCAGGACTCGGTGGGTTGCACCGAAAAGAGAGGGATTGATGCCACAAGACGTTTTAAGCCCAGAGCCAGTGACTAAACGGCGCGGCAAACCTTTCGGTCGAGTATTGCTCAAGATCAGCGGGGAGGCATTCGGTGAAAAAGGAGTTTCCGGGGAAATCGTTGACTCCATCGCCACTCAGGTGAAAGATGTGGCCGCAGGATCCACTGAGCTGGCAGTGGTGGTCGGAGGCGGCAACATCATTCGCGGCCAGACCCTGGCCAGCTCCGGTATCAATCGCGCGACTGCGGACTACATGGGAATGCTCGGTACGGTCATCAACGCCATGGCCCTCCAGGACATCCTTGAAGAGATGGGTGTGCCTACCCGCGTACTCAGCGCACTTACCATCCAGGAAGTTGCTGAACCGTACGTCCGCCGCCGTGCAATGCGACACCTGGAGAAAGGTCGCGTCGTCATCTTCGCCGGAGGTACCGGCAACCCGCATTTCACCACAGACACTACAGCGGCACTCCGGGCCACCGAGATTGGTGCTGAGGTCGTCCTCAAAGCCACAAAGGTTGACGGCATCTACGATAAAGATCCCATCACCAACAGTGATGCCGTCCGCTTCAAAAGCCTTACATACCTGGACGTCCTGAACAAGAGACTCCAGGTGATGGATGCCACCGCCATCACTCTTTGTATGGAACACCAGATGCCAATCATCGTTTTCGACCTAAAAAAAGAAGGCAACATCGAACGGGTCATACGAGGCGAAGACATTGGAACTTACGTAGGAGATTAGGAGAACCACACAGTGCCAGTAGATGAAATTCTCTTTGAAGCCGAAGAAAAGATGGAGAATGCGGTCGCCATTCTCGAAAAAGAATACCGAACCATCCGTACAGGCCGTGCCTCCCCGGCGCTCGTCGACAACTTGAAAGTGGATGCGTACGGCGTATCCACCCCGCTCAAGCAGCTCGGCTCGGTCGGCGCGCCCGATCCGCGTCAGTTGGTCATCCGCCCCTTCGACCGCGGCACTATCGGCGACATCGAGAAGGCGATCATGAAATCAGACCTCGGCCTGCAGCCTAACAACGATGGGAAGCTTATTCGCATCCCAATCCCACCACTCAGCGAGGAGCGTCGGCGTCAGCTTTCCGGACGCTTGAAAGAGATGGCCGAAGAGGCGAGGGTGAGCATTCGCAACGTGCGTCGCGACGCAAACAAGCAGATAGACGCAGAAAAAAAGGACGGTCTCATACCGGAAGACAGCGCCTTCACCGCTAAAGAAGCGACCTTGGAGCTCACCAAGAAGTTCGAGGCGAACGTCACCAGAATCTTCGACGCCAAGACCACGGAAGTGATGGAGGTCTGAGGCGATTACTGACTCGAAGTGATCCCACCGTCCACATACACCGTCTGCCCGGTCACGAAGTTCGAAGCCGGCGTGCAGAAAAACATACAGGGGCCGACACAATCTTTCGGATCGGCGATGCGGCCGAGCGGGATGCGGGCAAGCAGTGCTTTACGGAATTCCGGATTCTCCATCACGTGCCGAATCATCTCGGTGTAGACAAACGTCGGGGCCACCCCGTTGACAGTAATGTTGTGCGGAGCGAGCTCCATCGCATGCTGCTTAACGAGCATGACCATCGCGCCCTTGGTGCTGCAGTAAGCCGAGTAACCCCGATCACGAATCCCAAGCTGTGAACGAACCGAAAGCAGGTGACATTGTTTACCTCCGTCACCCTGTCCCATCTGGTGTCTGGCCGCGGCCTGCGCCAGAAACATCGCGGATTTCAAATTCACGCGATAGACCTCGTCGTATGCCTCTTCAGTGACATCCCAAAGCCGCTCCTCACGCTGGATGCCGACGCAGTTCATCAGGATGTCGAGCCGTCCGTAAGTCTCGGCCACGAAGTCCGTGGACTTTTTGATGTCGTCGACCGAGTTTACATCGACGGTCGTATTCGTCGCTTCATAGCCAGCATCTTTGATCGCTCTGGCGAGCTCCTCGCCCTTCTCAGCGCTGCGACCAGAGATGACCACCTTCGCCCCCGCCTTTGCCAGGCCCCAGCAAAGGGCCTCGCCGATACCACCATACCCCCCGGGCACGTAGGCGACCTTACCGCTGGCATCGAAGAGTCCGTTCAGTTCTTTATCAAAATCAACTTTGGGAGTGATCTGTTCCATAGCGTTGCCTCGTAATGCGTGATACGTAATCAGAAACTTCTAACTTGCTTGCGGCTCTTTCTGTTCGCCGGGCTTATTCCATCCATCGAGGCGCTCAAGTAATTCATTCGTTGTGATGGGATTACCTGAGTCTGCGTCTTGCTTTCCTTCCATGACACGGCCTACGAATTCGACTTCCTACAAGATTTCATCAAGTGAGCTTTTGGTTGGCATCCACTTAATGGTCTCAATTACCAGGTCTCTAAGGCTTTTCACTGGATATATCTGTGGCTCTTGTGATGACTAAGTGGGCCACACCAGAATTACAATCCCGTTTATACCGCCCTCCTGTTCCTTCTGGACAGAATCTTCCAGCTTACCATTCTTCCATCATTCCACCTTTCCACCTCTCGCTTCATAAGTCTGCAGATTGCTGCCCAGATACTGCCGGACTCTCTCATCGGCGACGTAATCTTTCCAGGTATCAGCCTGGGTAATCTTGCCCTCGTAGACGAATAGAAATTCTTCGCACGTCTCTTCCATGATCTGCAGGTGATACTGCTCCATGGGATGCAGGCAGATGAAGACGAGTTTCCCGTCATTGCGAAGGGCGCGAAAGAAATCCAGCATGAACCCGATGTAACCGTCCTGCGTATTGAATTGGGGCTCATCAAAAAGATGCACACTCGGGTAATGCTGACTGGCAGATTCAAGCAAGAACGACGGCTTTGTACGTTTGATTCTTCGCACCTGATATGACTGGTGGTAATGAATCGCCAGGCGGTCTCGTTCGCGATATTTCACGTTATGGATATCCTGTCCCATGCAGATAACGCTTCCTTCTGTGGGCGAATTACTGCCAGTCATCATCTCGAACAACGTGGTCTTGCCAGCCCCGTTCGCGCCCATCAGGCCGACGATCTTCGGCGCTTCGAATTTGAGATTCGCCTCGATTGAAAAGGTGACACGCTTGTTGAATACGCCCTGCGTGTAAATCTTCTTGATGTTGTCCAGAATCAGCATCCTCATATTCCCAGCAATCTTTTGCGTTTATCTGCATCGATCAGCAGCTCTCGAGCCGGGCCTTCATGCACGATTGCCCCATGATCCATTACATAGACACGGTCCGAAACCGATAACACGGTCTCCGCGTGCTGTTCGACCACAAGCGCTGCGACGCCTTCTGCCTTGATGCGCTTGATGGTGGACATCACATCTGCGACGACCTTGGGCGCCAGCCCCTGCGAAGGCTCATCGAAGAGCACAAGACCCGGCGAACCCAGCAACGCGCGTGAGATGGCGACCATTTGCATCTCCCCTCCCGAAAGGTTTTCGCATTCACGATCCATCAGGTACTCAACCGCGGAGAAAATCCCGAAAGTCTCGCTCAGCGTCCACGAACGGTATTTCGTTTTCTTCATGCCGAGTTCAAGGTTTCTTCGAACGGTAAGCGCAGGGAATATCCGCCGGTCATCGGGCACCCAACTGATCCCTGCACGTGCGATCTCGTGCGTTTTGCGGCGGGTGATCTCCTGTCCATCAAACACAATCGTACCGGACTTCGGTGGTGTGAGACCCAGGATAGAACGAATGGTCGTCGTCTTGCCGGCGCCGTTTGGTCCGAGCAGCGCGACCACTTCACCTTCTCCGATATTCAGGCTGACATCGAAGAGTACGCGGGCTTCGCCGTAGTAGGTGCTGATGTTTTGAATTTTCAGAATCATCCGAGTTTTCCGAGGTTTGATGCCTGCACCCACTTGTTTTGCTTGAGCTCATCCGGTGTGCCGCGGGCGATGACCTGTCCCCAATGAATGACCGAGATGGTGTCCGCCAGGCCGAACAAGAACGGCATGTCGTGCTCAATGATGACGAGCGTGGTCAGCTTACGAAGCTCCTGGATCAGCCCTGCCAGCCGGGCCATCTGGTCGCTCCCCAACCCTTGAGTTGGCTCATCCAGAAACAGCAGCCTCGGCGCAGCAGCGAGCGCGATACCGATCTCGAGGATGCGCTTGTTGCCATACGAAAGATCTTTGGCGTCCTGGGCCGCGAGTGCTTCAAGTCCTATTCGTTTGAGGATATCCCACGCTCTGTCCTGAATCTCAGAACTTCCCGCGACGTTCAGAAACATATTGAATCCGCGCTGCCGGACCTCGGGAAGCGCGACCATGACATTCTGCAGGACACTGTAATCATCAAACACATTCATGATCTGAAACGACCGTGAAATGCCCTTTCGAGCGATGACTCTCTCCGGCAAGCCGGTTATGTTTTCACCATCGAAGAGCACCCTTCCCCGATCGGGTTTGTAATGTCCGGTCAGCACGTTGAAGCAGGTGGTCTTGCCCGCGCCGTTCGGCCCAATGATCCCGCTTACGGAGTTCTCTTCGAACGAAACGGTGATGTCTTCAAGGACAACCGTGTCGCCAAATCGTTTATGAAGATTGTGGGCTTCGAACAAAGGCATGGAAGAAGGATGGTTAATGGTTAATGGTTGATGGTTTTCGGCCGGTGAGCTTACCTTTCGCGTCGTGCCAGATGCCCATGAGGCCCTCCGGCTTGAAGAGGATAATGGCCATGAAGCTCAGACCGAACCAGAGCGGCCAGGTAGGTGTCAGCGACCCAAGGACATCTCGCAGGATGAAGAAATAGAACACTCCGACAATTGGCCCCCAGAAGCTCACGAAGCCGCCGCCGATGACGGACATCATGACGATCTGACCTGAGAGATGGAGACTCATCACCTCGGGGTACGCACCGGACTGGTGCTGCGCGAGCAAGCCTCCCGCGAGCCCGGCGAACGCGCCGGACAGAGTGAAACTGAACCACTTGTATACCCGAACGTCGTAGCCAACGAATTTAGATCGCAACTCGTTCTGCTTCACCGCTTGAACGATCGCCCCAAATGGGGAATGCAGAATCATGCGGATGGCAACTACCACCAGCATCAGGATGCCAAGCACGAAAAAGTAGCTGCCGAGCTCGGAATCGATATCGACCGAGCCTGTGATCAGGCGGACGTTGTTGATACGCCTTTTCGCTCGCGTCTGGTTACTTTGCTCTCCCCCAGGTTCCCCCTGCGCTGTCGAAGATATTTTCTGATAGGTAATCTGAATACCATCTTCACCCTTTGTCAGATCCGTCCACTTCATCGCGGTAAACCAGATCACCTGGCCGAAGGCGATGGTCAGCAATGCCAGATAAATCCCGCGCCTGTGCGAAATGAAAAGGGCGACGAGTCCCGCAACACCAGCCGCGACGCACATACTGAGCAAGAGCCCAACCCAGAGGCTATCGCCCGCGTAGGTGGTCAAGCCTCCCTCCAAGTGGGTAAAGTCTTCTGCCCGCCAGGATGGGACAAGGAAACTCCTCGCTTTTTCACGAACGATTCCCTGTTGATAAAAGGCCATCGTATAGGCCCCGACGCCAAGAAACGCGCCGTGCCCGAAAGAGGGCAGACCGGCGTAGCCAAGCGCAAGGTTATAGGCCATCGCATAGAGACACCAGATGAGTACTTCGACGCCAAGATAGGAAAGCCCAAGCGCTTTGAAAACGAAAGCACCGATCCCGAGAGCGACAGCCATCACGGCAACCTCCCAGAGGTGCGCAACCGGTTTGATGGTTTCAGACGGTGAAGTGTTTTGGCGTGGGTCAGACAATGTTCAAGGGTTTGTAATTCAACAGGAGCTGTCGCGGAGCATCAGCATTACCTTATGTGTCCAGCGCGCTCGCTTTTCCGAAGAGTCCCCGGCCACGAAAAGAGACGACTACAATCAACAGGATATACATTGCCATATTCTGCCAGGCATCGGCATAAGCCCCGGTGAGACCGGTTGCCAGTCCGACCAAGATGCCGGCGATCACTGAACCCCAGAAGCTGCCAACACCTCCGATGACCACAATCAGAAACGCAGGAATCACCGCATCAACGCCGACATGAGGACGCAGCCCCCAGACGCTGTCGACGCAGAGAACAATCCCAGCCAATGCAGCCAGCGCAGTACCGAATGCGAAAACAAAGAGGCGTAGTCGTGCGAGATTGATGCCGAGAGCCTGAACCATTTCGCTGTCGTGAGCACCGGCTTTGATGATGGCGCCATACTTCGTCTTTTCGATAAATAACCAGACGATGAGGATGAGAAAAGTTGCAAAGGCACATGCAAAAATTCGGTATCGAAAAAGGATGACGCTCTCACCGATCAGAAAAATGCCCGTCATCTCGAAATTGCTGACAAACGGCAGCGGGATGGCTGACGGAAGCATGATCGATTGTTCTTTGCTCCCCCAAAAAATCCGGATGGCTTCCTCAATAACGAGCGCGGCGCCAAAGGTCAGCAACAAACCGTAGAGTGGATCTTTCCCATAAGTTCGCCGCAGCATGATCTCAAGCAACATGCCCAACGCGGCCACCAGCAACGGCGCAAAGACCAATGCCAGCAGGTATCTTCCGAACAGGGATCCAGGGTCCGGTTCTGATGCACTGGAAAAAAGAACGGAGGGATTGATGATGGTCAGCGCGATATAGGCGCCGAGCGTGAAGAGCGAACCATGCGCCAGATTGATGACCTCCATCAAACCCACAATGAGCGTGAAGCCAAGGGCGATGAGAGCAAAGAGGAGGCCCAGGCTCAGGCCGTTTACGATATGGGGGATGAGGTTTTCAAGCATTGGGAGTCACCACCATGGTTACGCTCCCGCCGGCTCGTACTCCGGGGTCTCTTCGTATGATTCCAGCTTGGCTTTCTTCAGGGAATCTTCGTCTAAAGCGTCCTCCGGTTTCACCCAGGAGAGGAGCTTGAAAAGGTCGTCCTTTTCTGCTGGCTCCGAGTTCTGAGTTGCCATGTAGATTGTCTGCTGGAACTGATGGGTATCTGGATTCATCCATCCTCCGAAGTGCTGCATGCGATCTTCTGCAGTGAGCTTCGCCTTTTCGAGTTCTTTGATAATGGCGATGTTGTTGAGTGACTCGGCACGCTCTATCGCACGGAACAGTTCGCGGACGGCCATGTATCCGTTGTAGAGAACATTCCCCGGCACCTTGACCTTCGCATCAGGAAATTGTGCTTGATAACGCGCAACAAATTCCTTTACACCGGGCAAATCGAGACGGTAATACCAGGTGGTGCCGAACACTCCGAACAGAGATGTCTGGCCGTAGATATCCGGCCAATCCTGCTGGTTGTTGATCCATGCGGGCGAATTGCCCATCCCCAGATCCATGACTTGCTTTCGCAGCACTTTCTGATCATCGCCGGCGATCGCGGCTGCGACAACGTCCGGCTTGACCTGTCGAATCTTTATCAGGTAGGAGGAAAAATCGCGCGTGTTCTGGGGTACCATAAATTCGTCAACAATCTCAACCCCTTCGGCCTCGGCCAGGGCTCGATTGGCCTTGGACGTGTTATGCCCCCATACGTAGTCGTTGGTTAGTAACAGCCATTTTTTGCCTACCGAGTTCACCGCATTCTTTACGGTAGCTCTGGCGAAATTCGTTCCATTACCGTCCCACACAAATTTCACCCGGTGCGCATTCTCTCCCGATTCGGTAGGCGAACTCGAGTTCGTGTTCAAGAAGATGCAGCCGTATTTTTGTGCCACTTGTGAGATAGCGTTCGCAACCCCGGAGCTGAGTGCTCCAACAAGGAAATTCACGTTCTCCTTCGCTATCATCTTCTCAGCGACTCGCGACCCGGCCGCCGCCTGGGATTCCGTATCCTGATGGACCGTCTCGATGGTCTTGCCGAGAAGACCGCCTTTGTCGTTGTATTCCTTGATGGCCATGGCCATGCCTCGCCTATCCATCTCACCGCTCGCCGCGAATTGGCCACTGGAATCAGAAGTGAGTCCGAGAAGGATCCGGCCATTCGCTGTCTTCGTATCGCTCTGAACGGCAGGTGGGATTTTCGGGACTTCAGGTTTCGCCAGCTCAGCCGGTTTCGATTCAGGCTGTTTCCCGCCCCCGCAACCGGCCAGACTCACCGCAGTTGCCGCCCCGGCAGTGCTTCGAATAAACGTGCGTCTTGTGAGCGATTTCCGTTGCTTGCTCATCGGTTGAACTCCTCCATGTAATTTGATGAACCTGATTGTTTGTACGCAACTGAGAAGTTCAAACGCTCGAAGCTAGTAATGAGAAATCAGTAATAAGTAAGTTTGGCCTTGGAAGTCAGTCGTTGACGCAAATGCCATTCGTAGGTACTTACGTATTACGAATTACGTATCAAACATGAAACACATACAGATCCCGATTCTGCACCGGCAGCGTGTGCCGATGAAGTCCGAGATGATGGCATTCAGCGATTGCGAACAAAATCTCGGTGCAATGATGGACTTGCTCAATGTCACCAGCAGTCTGGCGGCTTTCCGCGTGAGCGTCCGCCAGATCTTCAAGCATCTGCACCGTCGCGCTGCGTGGCAGAAGCGGTGGTGGAAGGTGGGTCTCGACGTAGGGTTTGAATTTGGGGCTGTAGTCCAATCTTTTTCGAATCGACAGATGGGCGCCGTTGTTGGCGATTCGGACGACGCCTTCCGTACCGTGAATTTCAAAATCCCAGTTACCGGATTGAATGGTCGTCGCCTCAATACCGCCTTCAAATGCGATTTGGTAAATGGAGGTTGGGTCGCTTTCCAGCCTGCCGTTTTCGAATTTCAGATCCCGCGGATGAAGCTCACCCCAGAGGCTCACTGCCTTGGGATCGCCTAACAGGAACATGAGCGTATCGATTGAATGTACGTGCCCATGCAGCAGGTTTGTCTGGGCGAAATGAATCGCTCGCCGAGGTTCGCCGATGTCGCCAGCGACGATTCGTTCCCTTGCCTCCTGGTAGCTGGTCTTCCATCTGCGGAGAACGCCCGTCAGGAAACGTGCTCCTGCGTTTTCAATTGCAGCCTTTGCCGCGTCCGCTTCCGCCATAGAACAGGCCATCGCCTTCTCACAAAAGATCATCGGCACACCGAGCCCGGCCACAGCAATGGTGAGCTCAGAGTGGTTCACACCTTTTGTGCAGATGCAGACCATGTCCGGCGATTCCCTTTCGATCATCTCACGAAAGTCTTCGTAGGTTGCCTTGACACCCCACCGTTCAGTGAAAGCCTGCCGCTTCTCAGGCAGCAGATCCGCTCCGGCGACAAGCTCCAGTTTTTCGCTGGCCACGCAGGCGCCGGCAATGGAATAAGGAAGGACAAAAACAGGATAATCGGCAACTTCGTCGTCGATGGTGCTTCCCATCCGACCGAGACCAATGATGGCTACGCGGGTACTGGACATGGGGAATATTTCCGAATGGTTAATGGTTAATGGCTGATGGTTGAAAACTTCAACGAACGTCCGTCTTTTATCGATATCGGCCTTCGGCGTCCATTCTCAATATGCGCAGATCTTTTGACATGCAAGCCACCAACCATTAACCATCAGCCCTCAATCACAGACCATCAACTATTCTTCCCTGGGAGACGCACATGCTTGGCAATGAACTGAGAGAATCTTTACGCAGCGGCAAACGCGTTTACGGCACTTGCGTTTGTTCGAACAACGCTCGCTGGGCGGCGGTCGTTCGCGGTCTCGGTCTTGATTTGGTGTTCCTTGATACCGAACACATCCCGCAGGATCGGGGCGAACTGGCATGGATGTGCCAGACGTATGCGGCCATGGGGCTCGCGCCGGTAGTTCGCGTACCGGAGCCTGATCCGTACCAGGCATGCATCGTTCTGGACGGAGGCGCCCAGGGCGTGATTGCGCCTTACGTTGAAACCGTCGAGGAGGTCAAGAAGCTCGCCGGCGCGGTAAAGCATCGCCCGTTGAAAGGGGCTCGACTCAGACGTGCTCTTGATGGTAAAGAAACCCTTGAGCCCGTTCTCTCCGAATACCTCGCCAGGTGGAATAAGAACAACGTTCTCATCATCAATATCGAAAGCCAGCCGGCGATGGACGCTCTCGATGACCTGCTCGCAGTGGAAGAGGTCGATGCAGTGCTAATCGGCCCGCATGATCTTTCTCTCAACCTCGGCGTGCCAGAGCAATACGATCATCCGAAATTCGATGCCGCCGTCCGAGAGATCTTTACGAAGGCACGGGCCGCCGGGAAAGGCGCTGGGGTCCACTTCAGCGACGGCCTGGAGCAGGAAGTCGTCTGGGCCAGGGAAACCGGCGCCAACCTGATCATGCACAGCAGCGACCTCGGCATCTTCAGGAACACCATGGGAAGCGACATCGCCAAGATGAAGGAAATGCTCGGTGACTCCGTGTCGGTATCGGGTGAAGATGGGAGCACTGTCTAATGAGTAAAGTACCAACAGTGTCGGCAGATTCGGTTTCAGCGTCGGCCGATAACCGATAGGCAATGGCCCCCGGGGTGCTTCGATTCGAATTTGCTTAGGTTCGTCCGATGCCACAAGCATCACCGGCTGCTTCAGTCCACAATTACTCATGACTCATTACTCCTGGCGTCCCAGATGTACAAACTCTTCCTTTCTGTCCGATATCTGAAGGCTCGCAAGATTAACCTCATGTCCGTGGCTGGCGTGCTGCTGGGCGTGATGGCGATGATTGTGATCCTGTCGGTGATGAAGGGTTTTGGAGTGGAGCTCCGAGAACGCATCCGCGGCACGCTCTCGCACATCATTGTTCGTGCTCCTTTTGAGATCGCCGAGCAGGAAGAGGTCATCAAGAAAATTAGATCGGTCGAGCATGTGGTAGCGGCCGCGCCTTATATTGAAACGCTCGGACTCATTCAGGTGGAAGGCATGTCCACCTGGGCGATGATCCGCGGGATTGACCCCGACGCGGAGGCAACGGTTGGCGAGATCCGCCGCTACGCCAGCAAGACGCTCCGAGTGGCTGCGGGCAACGATCTGGGTGAGCGTTACCTGCTCGGCGACAAGGAAAGCATACTTATCGGCAGGCAGAATCCGAAAACATCCGTCGACATCGAACTCGAAGATGAAAAGGTCAAGTCACGGCATGCTGAGATCATTCTGGACGGTCACCAGGTGCGCATACTTGCCAGAGAGGGAGTGGTCCTGATTGACGGACAGAAGGCAGAAGGGGCGTTGCTGAAACATACCGACCTGATCACGCTTGGAGGCACCAACATCCTCTTCCAGGATGATTTCGAAATCTTCAAACAGGAGATCTCGGAGACAAACATTCTCATGCAGCTTCCTGAGGTGGCGCCTCCCGAAGAAGAGGTCGGGCCTGGCTTGCCGAGCGTTGGGCCGGTCCTCCCAGATGGACTTTTTGATGATGAAGCCGGTGATGAGCAGCCACAAGAAAAGTCAGGTAACACTGAAAACGCAGCCGAGAAAGATCAGGGCGAAGACGGCCTCGAATTCCTTAATGGGATCTACAAGGGCCTGCCCAAAGTGACGAGCGCTGCAACCCCACCACTTCTGATGGGGCAGGCGTTGCTGCCGTATTTCCAGAGGGGGACGGGAGTCCAGATTGTCGCTCCGGCTGGATTCATGGAATTCACTCCGATGGATTTCCACCTCGCCGGCCGCTTTAAAACGGGCAATTACGAAAACGACAGCCGCTCGATTTACATACCTCTCAAAGACGCACAAAAGCTGATCGGCTTACAGAACAAAGTTTCCGGCATCAGCGTTCGCCTGGATGATTTCCGCCTGGCCGACCAAGTGGTGGACAACATCAGCAAAGCCATCGGCCCCGGCTTCACCGTGGAGACCTGGGAAGCGCAGCGCGCCATTTTGCTGGCGGCGATCGACAACGAACGGAACGTCATGGCTGTGGTTCTGATGTTCATCTCCATCGTCGCTGGCTTCTGCATCATGGCTACGCTTTGGATGATGGTGGTCGAGAGGACCAGAGACATCGGAATCCTGAAATCCATTGGGGGGACAAGCGCCGGCGTGATGTCCATCTTTCTGCTGAACGGAACCCTGATCGGTCTGTTGGGGGCAATCCTTGGTACGGTTTGTGGTCTCGGCTTCCTGCGGATTATGAATCCCCTGGCTGACTTGGTCGAGATAAAGACGGGCTGGCACCCGTTTCCCAAGTCGCTCTACTACCTCGACGGCATTCCGGCAGCGACCGACCCGATGGACGTTGCAGTAATCGCATCCGCCGCCGTGATCATCAGTTTCATGGCCGCGTTTTATCCGGCAAGAAGGGCAGCAGGAATGGACCCGATTACGGCGATTAGGTACGAGTGATGGCTGTGCGGAGATTTATGAGACACGAGCTTCGGTTAAGAGCAATGCTCGCTTGCGCTTAGGACTTTGATCGAAATTAAGTTTCGAGTGTTTCTATTAGTCCCTGATGCGTCCGCTCCTGGCAGTTAACCCCCGGAAGTTCTTCGATGCAGCCGATCCACCAGTCACCAGCTCTCTTTGTGACAATGTTGTATGTGTTAGCCAGAAGGGCCCTTTTGAACAGCAATCAAACGTTCGAAACAGACAACCCCGGATATGAACCAGGATCGTTGCAGAAAATGGGAGATCCTCATGGACCATTTTGAACGTCTCGACTATTCCCCCAGCAGAAACCCATCTCCCACCGCGTGCTCCACGATCTTGCCGCTGTTGAGATTGCGGCGCACCACGCACCAGTGCCCGCGGGCTCTGATAGTGCCTGCTTCGAGGAGATTGTGTTCGTGCGCGAAGATTAAGACATCCTCCACGCGATCGAAGGTGATGCTCATGGCCAGAGACCCGGGCAGGCTCTTCAGCCGTTTCACCTTGGCGGCCTTCATGCCCTTTTCGCGGGGCAGCAGGATCGACATGAAGCGGCCGTTGTAGCCCTCGATCTTGACGAGCAACCGGGGGCGCTGGAACGTCGAGTAGTGAATCTGATCCGAAGGGCGAGCGAACATTTTCATTCTTTCCTTCGTGACTTTACCCACGTAGTTGTAGGAACTGGTTTCCTTCACATCCTGGGTAAGTTCGAAGATCTTGTGCGGACGCGGATACTCGACTGCATCCGGTAGAGCAAAGTGGACGTCCATTTTATTTCCGTGCCGCCAGCCGGTAATGCTCGCGTGCGACTTGAACGTCTGGATGGTGTTCTCCGGGCAGGTGTGGAGTTGCCACCAGTATTCTGCCCAGTCATTGTTTTTATTTATGTCATCAACTACCCAGGTATAAGCGGGTGCTCCGTTACCTTTGACCAACCCGATGTGCCGCCGGGCCCAGAAACAGTTGTGCTGGTGTGAGCTGTCCACGGAAGCTGCATCCACGAAATCGCCCGGCCTGAAGCTCTTCAAGATTCCAGGATGCTTCACGAACTCCCATTCCCCTTTGGTATCCCGCCCACTCTTGCCATCAACAAGCACCACGTTGTGGCAATTCTGTTCCATGTTGTACCGGCCGGTATCGATGGCGAGATACTCACCGAACGCGGAGATCGAAAAGTGACCA
Organism: Planctomycetota bacterium; assembly: GCA_027625095.1. Lineage (GTDB taxonomy): Bacteria > Planctomycetota > PUPC01 > JACPCR01 > JACPCR01 > JAQBXN01. The sequence goes on from JAQBXN010000021.1 coordinate 64,935, forward strand.
CAACTGGAGTGGTCGTGTCCTGCAGCCGCGGGGCAGCGCTGCGATCCGTCGAACACGACGAACGTATCGTCCTTGTCCCACCCACTGCGAAAGCTGACGATGCCGCGGCTGTTGTCCCGGAAAGGTGTGGCCGGTTGGGGATTTGTCTTCGCCGGATGAACGCCGTCGCCGAGCTTGTCGGCCACCAGGAGTGCGAATATGGAACATTCGGTCTGGACATCCTTCCGCAGTTGAACTTCCTTGCCGCCATACGAGAGCGTTCCGTTCAACCACAGCAGGTTCGGGTTGTTTGTTTCTTCTGCCAGCCTGGCCAGCGCGAATGTTCTTGCGCCGATATCGTCGCCGTGGTCGCCGGTAGTGCTTAGATTCTTCCCCCAGGGCTGAACGAAATGCAAAATCGCATCTCCGAATTTTGAATAACGTGGGCATACCTTATATGGATCGAGAAACCCGCCGCGTCGCAGGGCTTCGGCCAGTTGAACCACCCGGCTGAACATACCCGTCCCGTATCCCATGTCCTCCGATGGGTAACCTTCAGGGCCAACGACGGTATTGAGAGTCGCTTCAAACATGGACAAAGCGAACGACCAGTCTTTTTCCAGATTCGGGACGCATTCTTCGCCGTCGATGCTCATGAGAATGCGGATCACATTCATGAGCTGATTCATAGGGATATTGGCGCCCGCCCCGTTGTAGTATCGAGGCCCGAGGGCATCGAGAGTTTGCCTGATTCCACTCTTGTATACCCACCGGCAGAACGTCCGGCGTTCCTTTTGATCAAGGTGGCCGTGCACCAGGTCGTAAGCCATCGCAAGATGCCCGGCCCCCGATGCCCCGAGGCGATGCCGCGCCTGTTGGTTGGGGGGAGGGTTGTTTTCTACTTCTGAAGCGACGGCAAGATTGTTCCGGACAACCTCCAGGGCTCGCTCGTCATTATCAAGAAAGGCGAAGAACGCCAGTTCGAGGCTGTCCCCTGAAAGCGCGGGCGGCTCGCCTTCTCCCGCTTTGTTTTCAAGCGCCCGATCCGTCTGTTGTTTGATGCGTTCACGCAATGCATCCAGGATTTTTTTGCCGGGCGCAGAGCGGAGAATCTTCTGAAACTGCGGCAGCTCGTCTTCGCTGAGGTAAACACGTGGATGTATATTCTTCTTATAAAGTTCGCTGGCGATACCGAATGTAAAATTCATTGGACTTTATGAGTGAGGTGAAGTGTCCAGCCTTGTTTCGTGAAATCAGAATTTGTTTTCAGCTTTTGAAACCATGAAGTCAACCACCCTCCTCTTGCTGCTGATTCTGTGTCTTACCGGTTGTCGGTTGCAGCCTCACCTCCCCGTGCCGGGCAGAGAAGCGAAACCTGCAGGCCAATATCCGGGATTCGAATTCAATGCCGAATTCAAAGGGTTGAAAGTCGGCCCAACGCACCGCCGCCGTTCCTATAAAACCTTCGAGGTAGAGTTTGACTCGGATCACAAGACACATCCGGAAAACGACCGCCTGCATGCCGAATGTTATCTGCCGGCAAAACAGGCAGGCAGGATGGCAGCCATTCTCGTCTTTCCTATTCTGTCGGGTGGAGAGCCGCTTTCTCGCGGTATCGGGAAGGCGCTTGCCAGGGCGGGCTTCGTGGCACTGGTGCTCGATCAGAAGGAAGAACTTTTTGATCCTGAGACAGCGGACATGAAGTTCACAGATGCGGTCTTGCGTCAGGCTGTATCGGACGCGCGAAAGGCCATCACCTGGCTCGAACAGCGGGACGACGTCGATCCGAAGCGTATTGGATGCGCGGGCATCAGCATGGGCGGCATACTGGCCTGCCTCGTGGATGCCATTGAACCTCGCGTGACCGCCAGCGCGTGGCTGCTCGCCGGCGGAGACTTACTTGAAATCCTTGCCGTTACCCGCGAGCCCGGAATCCGGAAGGCGAGAGAGAATTGGTTGAAGACATCCGGTACCACAGTGGAAAAATTTCTTAAAGAGAACCGTGGCAAGATTAACGACCCCTTAAAGTACGCTGCCCACATTGACCCTGCTCATTCAATGATGGTGACTGCGACCTTCGACAGGGTGATCCCGAGATCGAATTCGGATCGTCTGTGGGAAGCGACTGGCCGCCCGGCACGCCGCCTGATCCCCCTTGGCCACTTCACCGCCTTGATGGCCTACCCTTTGAGCAAGCGATGGGTGGTGAATTTTTTTCGTGAAGAGTTTTGTAAAGGCAAGTGATGTCGGCAGCTCAACGCTTTGTGGATCGCCTTCGGCGATATGGCAGGCGAGTCCGCCAGCTCGCCCAGGATGAGCAGCCCCTGGCCTTGTCACTTAGGGCACCCAACCGCCGGGTGGTATATGGAATTCAGCAACATCGTGGTGCCCTCGCTCCGCGAGACTCCCCGCTGATCGTGAAGAGCCCGTAGTTTCTGGGGAGCGAACCCGTAGAGGCTCTTGTTTGTCGTGCGCCAGCTATGGCGCTTTGGGGCGATTTTCGCTCCAGGAAGGCGATGACTTGCCCACTATAAACATGCGTTTGCAGAGTGCTTGCGGCCCTCCAACGGGTTCACTCCTCCACAGAAACTACGTGGTCTCCACGATGAAGCCGTTACTCCAACGAACTTGGCCACCTGTAGCTGAACGGTGAGAAACATCTGTTTCTATTCTCAGGTTCTCCTGCTGCGGAGCTTGATGAATTCCGGTTGGGCGGCCTGCATGTATTGGGGCATGAGGTCATTGAGAACGGCTTCGAGGTCGTTGACGACGATTCGTCCGATATTCTGAAGAGCTTCGCCGATGGCGCCCGCACGATGCGATGAAAAGATGACGTTTTGCGCCTGACGAATGGGGTGCTCCATCCGAAGTGGCTCTTGGGGGAAGACGTCTATGGCGGCCTTGAACTGGCCCTTGAGCAGGAACTCAGTCAGGGCATCGAAATCGACAACATGTGAACGGCTGAGCAGAACGAAAATCGAATCTTTCGGAATCGCAGCCAGGAGTTCACGATCGATCATGGCTTTATTCGATGCCGACGGAACAGCCAGGACAAAGATGAAACGAGAAGTTTTCAGGAGCCGTTCAAGTTCGACCGGCTCGACTCCCTGGTCACGCAGATACGTATCCGTCAGCCAAGGGTCATAAACCTGGATGGGGCACTCAAATGGAGCAACCAACTTTTGCAGTGATCGCGCCAGTCCGCCGAAGCCGATGAAGCCCATCTGTTTTCCATAAAGTGTGAAGGCGCCACCGTCTTCAACGTGACTCCAGTTCGCCTCACCTTTTCGGAACCCTTCGTGGTTGGAAACGATTTGGCGTGAAGAGGCGATTGCAAGGCCGAGACCCAACTCTGCCACCGCCGGTCCGAACGCTGGCGCGCAGCTCAACACTCGGATGCCGCGAGCAAAGCAGGTCTGGTAATCGACCGCATCCGGCGAAGGCAGGCCTCCGCTTACTTCCATGATGGCCTTCAAATTCGGATAGCTCGCCACTTCTCCATGTCGCCAATGTCCGGTGATGATGGCCGCGACCTCACTTTTCACAGCTTCGATCTCTGCCGCCGGCATCTCTTCGTTCTTACCCCACACCACATCAGCGATGGCGTACAGACGCTCGAGGTCTCTAGCGGTGAAGATATTTTCGAGCCGACGAAAAGCGGGGTCAAGAATGACTTTCGGTCTGGACATATGGGGGTTGTTGGCTTGTATCTTAAGGTGCGGTCTGGGTGTACGTTACATTCTTGAGTTGGATTTGTGGATTCAATGATGCCTGTGGCATCATGAGATTTGCAAGAGTTCACCTCATTTACCACCTTGTAACTCTTCATGCGCCCAAGACGGTTCATCAACGTATGATCCTCTACGTACAATCAGAGGGTATACAGAAAGAACGCATCTTGATGACCGATCGACCGCGCTTTGAACGGCAACCACCGAGAATCGAAACAGCATGACATTTTCACTGACCGCAGGTTTGGTCTTTCTAATCAGTGGCACAAGCATTAACGCACAGAGTTCAAAGACGGCCAATTCCATTCGAACCGAGGCTACTCGCAAAAACTTTGGTGAAGAAGGGCGGCCGCTGCCTCTGGCGGCCAGTTGGACTTGCGGGCACTTCCAGCAAGACAGGTCTGCTGGATGGCGTCCAGAGAACCAGATGCGGCTTATCGAGAAAGGCCACCATCTGCTGCCGTGGTTTTCTCACCCTTCAACGAAAGATGAGGTCCCGGATGATCCCAATAACTTTTGGATCAGATATTACAAAGCGCCCATCGATAGGGCGCGGGAACTAAAGCTGCCGCTGACCTTCATCGCCAGCCAGTGGGAAAGCGCGTTGTCCCGGCAGCCTTACGTCGATCTGCCGGCAGATAAGAATCCCAATGTGGTGACGACAGAAGGGAGGATTGAGACAAAGGTTTCCCCGTTCGGCCCCGTCGGGCCGTGGAAGGAACTCGGCGCTACCTTTACTGACAACCCATGGATGAAGGCGATTCAGAGCTGGTATCCCGACCCGCCGCTGGTGATCTTTCTTTCAAACAACGAGCACCATAAACTCCGCTGGAAGGATGTTGAGACCTCGAAGCGGTATATCGAGCAACACGGAGAGGGGCGCGATGACGACTTCAAACGGAAGGCAGTCGCGGACGGATGGGTCGAACGCTACCGGGCCTTGCAGTCGGGCATTCGTGAAGGATTGACCAGCGACTCTTGGAAGAAGAATGCCCTCTTCGTTGGTTATGGAGTGGGCGACCTCGCGCACCTCGGCCGCTGGGGAGGCTGGAAGGCTTATTCGCTTTGCAGCCCGGGGAGAATCGATCCCGGCGCATTCATGTGGGACGGCGGCAGTCCCAGCTACTACACCCATGATTGGAATTCCAGCAGGGACGATACTGCCTGGAGCCCACAGCTTGAGTTCATGAACAACCTGTCAGTCCTGAACGAGACACACCGCATCAACCCAAACTACTTTTTCGAGTTCTCCGTTTGGGACGGCTACCATACGGACAAGGAGCGGCAGAAGAAGTATCCGTCTACCCGTTCCGTCTATCGCAAGGAAGGGCAGACCTACGACCCCGAACGCTACGGCGGCTTTGTTCAATTCGGCATGTGGCTCATGCGGCCGCGGGCCGTTCGGGACTTCCGCGGCTGGATCGAACCCTGGGACGACATGGTAGACAAGGATGGAAACATCACCTGGGAAGGTGGAGGTCCATACTTTCTGGCCATTGCGAAGGCGGTCGATCGCGTCCATGTGAATCCAGTTCTATGTAACTGGTGGAGAAGGGGCAAGCTCGTCCCAAATCGCGCGCATCGCCACCCGTACCAGACGGCCATCCCAGACGAATGGAAAGATGTGGACCGCTGGTATCTTCTGGACTGCGACGCCAACAGCTCGGAGTATCCGTGGAAATTGCAGGAACCGGTTCACGTCTTTTCCCTCGCACTCGTTCAGGGCGAAAAACCCAACCGCCGCTGGCTCCTATACGCTCATTCTCCGAGAGGCGATCGCAAGCAGGCGAGGGTCACCATCCCTGATTACAAAGAGATCGCCGTCTCTACCAGTACGGGCGGCAACTTCTATGAGGTGACGGAAGACAAAGACGGCATCACCCCGGTCGTTTCCGATTGAAGGGGACACCACATCTTCTTTCTCCTATTCTTGGCGGCCGTGCCTTCCACACAAACATTCTTCAAACATATGCGCACCATTGCCCGATTCTTTTTGCTGATTTCCTTCTTGGTTCAAACGTCCTATTCCGAAGAGATAAACTGGCCCGGGTGGCGCGGCCCACGCGGCGACGGCTCGACCATGAACAAGGGGCTTCCGGCCACCTGGAGCAGCGATCAGAATATCGTCTGGAAAGCGCCCGTTGAGGGCACTGGTCATGCGTCCCCAATCATCTGGGGGGATCGGCTGTTCACAGTCTCTGCAATTCAGGAAACCGCGGAACGCATCCTCGTATGCCTTGATCGTAAGACCGGGAAAAAGCTTTGGCAGACGACCGTTCTCAAGACGCCATTTGAAAAAATCCATCAACTGAACAGCCGGGCCTCGAGCACCCCAGTGGCCGATGGCGAGCGGGTTTACGTTTCGTTCCTGGACAAGGACCAGATGTATATCGCTGCCTACGATTTAGACGGCAACCGGCTCTGGGAGAGTCGGCCGGGCGTCTTTTCAAGTGTCCACGGTTATTGTTCGAGCCCGATCCTCTGGAAAAATTCGCTCATCATTAACGGCGATCACGACGGCGATGCGTATATCGTCGCTCTGGATAAGACGAACGGGGAAACGCTCTGGAAAACGATGCGGCCGAACAAGACGCGCAGCTACTGCACGCCGATCATTCGCAACATTGACGGCCGCAATCAGATGATTCTTTCCGGGAGCAAGAGCGTGTCCAGCTATGATCCGGATACCGGGGAGCAGCATTGGGTGATCGACGGCCCCACCGAGCAGTTTGTCGCCTCACTCGTCTACAACGGCGACCTGCTATTCATGACCTCCGGCTTCCCCGAGCTTCACATGCTTGCGATTGATCCCCGCGGCAAAGGCAACGTCACTCAGACGCATGTGAGGTGGCGGACAACGAAGGGCTGCTCCTACGTTCCCAGCCCCATATCCGTCGGGCCGTATTTCCTCGTCGTGTCAGACAAGGGCTTCGCGACCTGTTTCGATGCCAAGACCGGGGAACCGTACTGGGTAGAGCGTATCGGCAAACGGTACAGCGCATCCCTTATTTCCTCGAATGGCCTTGTCTACTTTCTCGCCGACGACGGCTCCACGACCGTGGTCAAGGCCGCTGAAAAATATGAAGCAGTTGCCGTGAACAACCTCGGCGAAAATACCTACGGCTCTCCAGCCGTCAGCGGCAACCAGATCTTTATACGTGGTTTCGAGCACATCTATTGCATCGGCAATGGGAAGTAGATCTTGGTGCACTCGCTCCGCGAGGGCTTTGGTTTGATTGAACTCCCCACCGAGCGTAGAGACCACTACTCACACAAACCCAAACTCGCGCAGCTTGTTGATCCACTTCGTTCGCCTTTCACTTCCATCTGGATTCAACAACCAGTTTGGATCGTAAATGGGATCATTCGGACGGCGATAAGTCGTCGTGGATCCTGCATTACTTTGACCGCGTTTGCGGGTTGCTTCTTTTTCGACAGGGGTTTCCGGGTTGTGATAAAAAACGGCCGTAGACATCCGCCGCCCCTCAGCCCCTCCACAGCTTGCATGCCAGCATCGCATATCAAAAGCAACCACATCGCCGGGTTCAGATTCACACACGTATGAAGGAACTTCGCTGATAGCCGGCCTGGTTTCGGCAAGGGTTGCCTTCACTTCGTTGTGATATGGGTTTCGGTGTGAGCCGGGGATGACTCTCAAAGCCCCCGTATCCGCGCCGACCGGATCGAGGTAGAAGGCGAATTTGACGCCCCAGCAATCTTTGGTCGGATCGACATCGTGGTCTGGATGCCATCCACTGTCGCCCACATATCGATTGCCATCGCAAACGACCAGAAAACAGTCCTCACCACAGAGCTGACCAGCGACATCGCAGAATCGTGGATCCTCCGGCAGCCTGGCGTAAAGGGGAGTTTCCGGCCCAAGAAGCGGCGTCCACTGTCGTTTCGTGCCATCGAATGTTTCGTGCGAATAGGCCGCATCGAGCCCCCTCTCAAACTCATCGCTTATTGTCTCCATTTCTTTCGAACTGAAGAAATCACGGAGGATGACAAAGCCAAAAGTCTCGTAGTGTTTGAGTTGCTGTGGTGTAAGCAAATGTTACCTCCGGTCCCGATCGTGTGGTGTGGATTCAAATGCAAATTCAGACGGAATCATAATGTGCTCCAGCTCACCTCCACAAGCCGATCAAAAGAACAAAACGGGTGAAACGAACAGAGGACAAACCATAACCAGGACCTTCCGCTCATATTTCTTCCTTGATAAGCAACGTCTGATCCACCTGGACATTCTTCCGATACATCTTGGATTCACTTCCGGGCAATTCGATCGCTATGTCGCAACTTTCCAGGGTGCCCAGACCGATGTGCGCGACCGCATCATGAGAGGATGCGTATCCGTATCCAGTCGCAATTTCCTGGCAGGAAATAAGAGAGGAGGCTTCCCCGAGACGGCCCGCGGGAAAGACAGAAACCCTCGCGCCAATGCCCATCCGATTCAGACTCTTTTCTCCAACTACTTTCACCCGCAGCCAGTGATTGCTGTTAGGTGTCATGTTTTTCAACAGCAAGGAAGGCAGGCGCGGCCACCACGCAGGGAGCATGAGATCGAGCCGTCCGTCGCCGTCATAGTCGCAGGAAGGGCCAACGCCGAAATAGCGCACCGGGCTGTTGTTGACGAGTTCGTGGACGGTCATTCGCTGGTGTTCTTCAGTGGGATATTCGGCCCTGCCCGATGCCCGCTCGCGGAATCGGGGGAGCCCGTCTCGAATTCCCAGATTCTTGTAGATGACCGGATGCAACGATTCTCCGGACCGGACAATGATCGTCGTGTAAAGGTCTGGCCAGCCATCGTTGTCGAAATCCTGGATTTCCACGTGAGGCGCTTTTGAGGTAAGCGGTTCGAGGCCGACTTCTTTTGTTACGTTTCTGAAAACCGGCTCGCCCCCTTTCATTCCATCGTTGAGATAGAGTCGAAACGGTTCCGGATACCGCCAGGGCATCTTGTAGTGATGCCCGACGAGCAAGTCCAGGCGGCCGTCCCGGTTAACGTCTCCAAAAGTCGCACCGCAGGACTTATCGTCTTGCCAGGTGGGATTCTTGCTCTGCCAATGGAAAAGCTGCTTCAATGTCACGGCCTCTCGATACCTGCCCTTGTCGTTAAGAAAAAGACGGTTCGCATCAAAGCCGCCCACGTAGAAATCGGGCCATCCGTTGCCGGTGACATCTCCAACCGCGATGCCGAGCCCGTTGATATCGCCGGGCAGACCTGCCTTCTCCGTAACATTTTCAAACCGCAGCCCGCCAAGATTTCGAAACAACTTTGAATGCCTGGTCGGGCGATCCCCTTCCACGACGAACAGATCGAGAAGCCCGTCCGCATCGAAATCCATCAGCCCGAGCCCGCGGGAGCGGAAATCTTCGGGGCAGGCGCCACTATCCTCCGAAATGTTTTTGAAATGCCCCTTGCCATTATTTTCAAAGAAGCTGTTCGTCTTCTCTTCTTTCGGCCGGTAATTGGAGATGTAGAGGTCCAGGTCGCCGTCGTTGTCGAAGTCGGCAAACACCGCGCCTGTGCAGTCCGTTTTGATCTCGACGCCGCACTCGGGGTCGTGAATGAATTTGCCGCCTCGGCTGACATAGACTCGTCCGGGAACAGGCTCTCTCGGGGCCTGATACGTCTTATCGTCGCGAAGGTCCCTGTAGAAAGCGCCAAAGAAGAGGTCGAGAGCTCCGTCTCCATCGACATCACCCCAGGCCGCCGCGTGAGCTTGAATGCCGTAAATATGCTCGTGCAGTCCTGACTCTTTGAGGACATCTTTGAATGGAAAGTCCGGCGTCTGTTCGGCCTCGCCAGAAATTGCCAGGCAGGTCACCAGCAACCATGCGTGAAACTCGATGAGGCCAGATTCTCTCAAGGTCTCCTCTCCGATTCCGGGATGTGAATTACCATCAAAGCGCAAGTGTCGAAATCCAGCCGGCCCCGCACGGCTCCGCCTCGATTTCCGTTCCATGTGACATAGAGCTTTTCGCCCTTTTCATCGATAGCCGACCCGAACGTGCCGAGAGGCGTGTATCCGTATTTCTTCTGGTAAAACGGGTGCAGGAAAGCAATGACCTTCTTCTTCCGCGTCTTGAGGTCAAACTGTACCACCGGCGTCCCGTCATGTTCGCTTCCGCCGTGCGCGCCCGGCATGTAGTACAGGTACCGGCCCGCCGGATCGACGTCCAGCGAAGTAACATAAGACTGGCTTCCGACCGGCGCTGAACCAATCTTTTCAGCTACTTCCGTTTTAGTATTGAACGACCAGAGTGTGCTGTCGCCCCGGGTCGAGACCGTGTAAACGAATCCCTGCGGAGTTTCCTGTGTAGCGGCTCGCAGACCGATACGGGCGTCAATCTGTACCGCAGGAGGCCCCTTTGCCGGATCGAAGCGCTTCAGTGGCTCGCCATCCATTTTCGTGTAGTAAACGCGGCCGGTAGATTTGGCATAGAGGAGATATCGATACGGCCCCTCGAAATCCGAGTACAGCAATTTCTTTGCAGTTATGTCGTACGCAAAAAACATGATTCTCTTGTCACTGTAGTCGCCGGCGGCTGTCCCTCCGTAAAAGATGAGTCTTTCTGGATCGAGAACGCTCGATGGAATGCATTGTTTTGGTACTGGGGCCTGCACGACAATTTCGGTCTTCTCCGTCGCAGGGTGATAACGGATGATCCAGTCGCCCTTGTAATGGTACTCGTCGGTAGTAACCCTGGTGCTGCCGCGATGGGTCGAGAAGTAGAGCCAGCCATCATTACCCTTATCGATGCGGCTGTGAATCTTGCCCGGACAGTAATGTCCTTCGGGCAGTTTGAGCAGCTTCTTGAGGTCGACGACAGTCCGGATCTTTTTTGTTTTTGAATCGTATTCAAAGACCAGTGCGTTTCCGTCCGGTCCTTTGTGGTCACCGATGGCCCCATAATACTTCCCGTCGGTCGCCAGACCCTCGCCCCAATCCGACCAGGGCCGGCCGAGGTAGTCCTGTCCGGGGCAGTAGATGAAGTCAATCGTTGGCGGCGTCTGGGCGACGGTGACATCTTCTTTCAGGTTCGGGGGCCGCATCAGGAAATCAGCCGACTGATCAGTAACCATCTCTTTCCCGTCGGGATGCGATGGTGGCCATGTCAGTTCCGCATTGGCTTCGCGCGGCGCCGTGAGGAACAGAAAGAGGACGCAGTAGATCGATGTATGGATTCGCATGATTAGGCCTCTCTGAAAACGAAGTGAGTTGCGGGGATATCTTTGCGCTTGAACTCCTTCTTCAAAAGTATCCTAGCCTCGCAGGTCTCGGCTGTCAGGCTCTAAACTGCAATTCTGCAATACTCGTGGTGCCCTCGCTCCGCGAGGGCTTCTGAAGAAGACTCCCCGCGGAGCGTGGAGACCACTATCTTGGACGCAAGACTTCTGAAGTGGTGCCCTCGCTCCGCGAGGGCTTCTGAAGAAGACTCCCCGCGGAGCGTGGAGACCACAAAACTACTGCGCCCGCTCCACCGTCACTCGTCCCTTCGGCGCCTGCGAGCTGTAAGGCACCTGGATGACCAGCAGGCCGGAGTAGAATTCGTTTACCAAGGCATGGTCGGGGGTGACCACAATGGTCTGGTAGCAACCAACGTTGTCCCAGCCACCCTTGTCGTAAAAAACGCCCTGCTGGAAATGGTCGATCAGAGTCGGATGTTCGGGCTTGGAAATGTCCAGAACGTGCAGGCCACCGTAATAACCCGCGACGTAGACATAGTCGCCGACGACATCAAGGTCACTGCAGAAACCGGGCAACTCGTAGGCGCCGACTTTGCGTGGAGTTGTCTTGTCCTTCACATCGATGACGATGAGCTCGGGCCGGGTGAGCACGTAAACGTAATCGCCGCGGACATGGATGCCGCGGCCGAAATAGTATCCGCTCCAGCCGGGCTGCTGGTATTCGTCGAGGGTTAGGCGACCGACTTCTTTGGGATTGGCGGGGTCGCTGATATCCACGATTTGAAAGTGGGGGCTGCCGCCCAGGTAGGCGTAATTTCCGAGGACCCAGATCGTGTACGCACTCTCGCCTCGCTTCTCTGATTCCGGCATGCGCCCAACGAGCTTCGGATCAGAAGGATTGGAAACGTCGAGGATGGTGCAGCGGTGTGGAAGGTAAAGCAGGTTCTCTCGCCTGACGCTGAAGTTGGCGCCGCCAAGGCGGGGATCGCCGCGGCGGCCGGTGTCGAATCGGCCAGTGATTTTCGCTTTCAATGGGTCGGTGACGTCTGCAATACAGAGACCTCCGGCATTATTTCCGAAGTAGAGCGTGTCACCCGATAGCGTGGGGCCGACCGCGCCTTCCATCTGGTGCCAGGCGAGTTTCTTGGGCTTGGCCGGATCGGAAAGGTTTACCAAATGCAGGCCACCCCAGTTGGTAGCCGACCATGCGAGCTGACGTTTTTCGTCGTATGCAATGCCGGTGTAATCCCCGCCGAGCACCAGGAATTCGGAAAGTTTCTCTGGCGCTGTGCGGTCTTTGACATCGAAGATGACCAGACCGACCTTGAGATCGATTGCATAGAGCAGATCGCCGCGAACCTGGAGGTTCATGTAGCCGAACGTACCGCCCCCAAAGCCCAGGGTGACCGGCCGATTCTGTTTAGGGGCGCGGCCGACTTCCTTGCCCGTCGCTCTTGTAGTGATCACGATGTCGCCTTCGATCGCCTGGTAAACAAACTGGTCATCCCAGTCGAAACGCCGACCCGGCTGCTGCATCGGTACGGACTGCACTTCGGACGGCTTGGCAGGGTTCTCAAAGCTGATGAGCGTCCACTTTTCTTTAGACCAGACGGCAAGCTCTCGGCCCTTTGCATCGAAGGCGCCGACGTCTGTTCCTGTCCACAAGGTTTTTGGCTGTGACGGATCCGTCCAGTCCATGACCTGGACTTCATTGCCGGTCATCAGGTAGACCAGACCTCCTTCTGCGATGGCACGTCCGCAAGGAAAAGGCTCGGCAAGACGCTTTGGGTGAAAGATATCGCTGACGTCGAAAACGTGAAGCTTGGCCGCGCCGGATACGTAAAGGCGGTTTCCGTCGGCCTCCGGATGGTAAGCGCCCGGGAGGTTCAAATAGCTGACGAGGTCCGGATTGGAACAATCCTTCAGATCGAAGATGGCCACTTGTCCCATCCCGTTTGCTGCATATCCCGCGTCGGCCTCGACGTCTATGTTTTTTGTGAATCCGCTGGTGCAGCCGTTGCCGACGAATTTTGGATTCCGTGGGTCGCTTACATCAACAGCCCAGAAGTTGTTCCCTTCGTCCGCGCCGAAGTAGACAAACGATCCTTTCACTCGAAACCAGTTGGGGATGGCAATCGCAAGCTTCTTGTGCCCGAGCAGCTTCGAGCCCGAAAGTCCATCTGAAAACTTGAAACGCCCCAGCTTCGGGTCAATGGCCAGCCGCATCGGCTTGACCGAGATGTCAGGCCATCCCGCCTCGTCGGAGAGTTCCTGGTAGATGGGCCGGAGCTTGTGGTGCGGCTGCCAGTCGTCTGCGGCAAACGATTCACACACATCCCGGCCATCCTCCTTTATGACAAACTCCTTTCCGTATGCCGTCGAAATTTCTGCTGGTTTTATTGGCTCGCCACTCTTGTCCAGTAGCGGCTTCGTCCCACCCTTTGTATCGAAAGCGAATGCTGCAGCCGTTCCGGCTTTCGCCTTTCGAATTCGATACGCGCCCATGCGCCATCCCTCGGCCGTGTAGACAACGTCGTCCTCCACCCGCACATCCAGAAAGAAGGCATCCGGATCTCTGTGCTCGAACAGGAGCTGGCCGGTCGCTTTGTCCATACATTTCAAACCGTAGCCACCGTCAGCCACCCAGAGCCTTTCGCCATCGATACAAAGCCCGTACGCCTGGCCGGTGTGATAGAGCGACTTCTTCCTGGGTATGCCCTGGTCTGAGATATCGAAGACGTAAACGCCGTTATCCCAATCGGCCAGATAAAGCGTCTGGCCGTCTACCCAGATGCGTGCCGCGACCATGCGGCCGGTTTCCGTGTCCCAGAAGTGCGACTTCATCTTCGGCGCTCGAGGGTCTTGGATATCGACCGCGAAGAGCCCGGAGCGGCCGTTGGCCAGATAGGCCGTGTCCCCAGCGATAGCGACGTCGAGAGCGGTATCGCGGTCCCGGTCTTCCGGCACGCCTCCCATCGAGGGCGGCAGAGGTGGGATGAATGTCGAAAGCAGTTTCGGCGACGCCGGAGATGACACATCGACGGCAGCCAGTCCAAGCCCGTTGACCGCGAGGAAAGCGGTGGCGCCGGAAACGACCACAGACTGCACACTCCCATTTGCCGGGCGGAATGTACTCTTGAGGGTCCAATCCTTTCCCGTGCTTTCGAACAGCTTCAATCCGGCCTCTCCGGCAGCGGCGTAAAGGAGGCCTTCAACCAATTGCGATCTCAAAACCGTCCCTTCAGTAATCCCGGCCAATCGACCCCGGCCCGATTTTTTCTGAGACCCGCCCCAGAGACCCGCCGGCCCGGCAGGGGCCCATACTTTCCCGTCCCGGAGGTCAACCGCCGTGGCATTCCCTGCAAGCACAAGTGAGGAAACTTTTTCAAACTTTTCGGCCTTCCATTCATAGACCATCAGACCGTCTGCATTTAGCACAAAAGCCCACGGCTGCAGATAGGTGAATCGAATCAACTTTTGACTCTTTATGAGTTCTTCACTCGCGGCCAAAACCGGGGCGGGCAGGGTAGCCTCGTTCCGCGCCGGCGGGGACTTGATAAAACGCTCAGTGAGGGGAATCGGCAGCTCTTCGTTTTTCAGATCAAATACCATTTCCTTCCAATGTTTGGAGTCGTAACCTTTGGTCTGAATGTAGAGCCGCGGTTCGTTATCAATCCAACGGACGGCACGCGCCTCACGGGTGAAGTCCAGAATCCAGGTCCGGTCGATAGTCTTGAACTGCGTGCCTCCGGTGATGGATCGCCCAACGACTTTCGGCCTCTCCGGCTTTGAAACATCGACAATGACCAGTCCGCCGCGGCCGTTAGCAATGTAAAGGCGTTTGCCCTTCGGCCCTGAGACCATGTCCCAAGACTGTCCGAAGGGGAGGGGGTGGTGCTGTATCGGTTCGAGCCGGAGGGTGGGCTTTCTTGAGGGAACCAGGAAAGCGCGCGTTTGAGCCTGAAGGAATGGCGCCCCAATCAAGAAGGTACTAAGAATCGCTATTTGAATGACCATACGAGCAGCCTCAGTTGTTACTCTACTTCTGCCTGAATAAGACGTCTGTCAGGCCTGAATCGCCAGCGTAGTTGGAATCAGCAGAATTTAAAGGCGGCATGTAGGAAAGGTTCGCGCGTAGTTCACTCGCTCCGCGAGGGCTCGGAAGAGTAACTCCTCGCGGAGTGTGGAGATCACTATCTTTGCCGCAAGACTTCTGAAGTGGTGCACTCGCTCCGCGAGGGGTCTGAAGAATGACTCCCCGGGGAGCGTGGAGACCACATAATCACCAAGCTCTACGGGAACGTCCTGCCCAGCGGTCGGCTGTTCTCCAGCTTGGCATCTTTGCCGGCTACCGGGGCATATAGAAAAACAGGTGCGACGATCCCGCCCGTGCCGAGTTCGTCGACGACTTCATTGACCACGCAAATAGTGACGACGTTTGGTTCCCCGGCTTTCACAGCTTCGGTCGCATCAAGTTCAAACGGATAAAATGACGCGCCGTGGCTGATGCCTATCGGCTTCCCGTTCAGCCAGACCTTGGCCTTTTCATCCACGCCACCGCACCAGAGGAAGATGCGTTTACCTTTGTTGTCTGCAGGGACGATGATGGTCTGCCGATACCAGGCGAGGCCCTTGTAGTAACGAAGGCCCTGACTGCTCCAGGACATGCTGGAAGTCTTGATCCGTTGCCAGTTGACGCCGGATGCGTCTGCTTTCCAAAAGCCCAGGTCTTCGCCCACGCGCAGAGGATCGGTCAGGAAATTCCATTCATCTTTGCACGCTGCGATCATCTGGTTGCCGTCGGTAATGCGCTTGAATCCCCCTTCGGTGCACGGGCGGTAAAAACGGCGGGTGTAGTTTCGATAGGAACTGAATCGATCGGCCACCATCATCGGCGGGTCGTAGCTCATTAGTGTCTCGGCGACCGCGTCCATAGCCTCAAGATGTTTTTTCGCGGACAAAAAGTCTACCTCCACCCGGGCGTCCATCATGGCGATGAAGTGTTCGAGGAGGTCAAAGGTCTCAGTAATCAATTGGACCCGGGCTTCGTAGATTCCCTTTTTCTTTGCTTTCTTTGCTCCCTTGCTTAGGAGTTTCCGGGCCTCTTTTCTGAGCGGTTCGGGATACAGGTAAGGCATGTCCCATGAACACCCGGTGTGATAGCTCCCGTCTCGAAGAGCGTTGTTCATCAGGTTTATGTAATCGCCCATTGGCTCGGCGGCCGGCCCAAAGAACTTTTCAAAAACGTCCTTCATGAGCTCGTCCACGTCTGTATCTGCATTCCACATCAGCTTTGCGGCAACATAAAAACTCGGAAAGTAAGTGGCCCAGTTTGGGAAGGTCTCGACGCGCCATCCTGTTATGCCTGCCTCTTTGCCCATCGGGATCTGTTCACGTAGGCGATGAACCAGGACGAACGGGAAGCCCGGGCAAGCCAGGTTGGCCCAGTAACCGCGCTCCCAGAGCTCCGGAATCAGCTTCCCCCATTCCCTTGCCAGCCATTCGTAATACTGCTTCTCGTTGCAGATCGGGTTGTTGGGTCCATGAATACGGCATAGTGCAATCGGGGCCAACGCTCCGGTGATGTTTGGGTGAGGCTTTGTCTTGACCGGTGGCCGCATGTAGTTGTGGTAGATGTAAAATCCAATCTTGAGGTCGGGATACTTATCCTTGATGCCATCGAGGACCTGGTTGAAGAACCAGACGTAACGATCAGTTACCGACTCTTCACCGGAAAACGGATCAAAGTCGCCGCCGTCAAGGGCGCGGCAACGCTCGCACTCGCAGAATCCCGCGCCATCATTTGGGCCCATACCGAACGCCGGCTTGCCTGGATTCATGGCCGCCCACTGTCTGACGGCATTGATCACTATCTTGACAACCTCAGGATTTGAGACGCAGTGCTGGCGAGCTTTGCGTTGGCCATGGATCTGCGAGAAATATTCCGGGTGCTTCTCAAAATCGTTTCCTCCAATTCCTGGGAGGCCGTGCGCGCTGGGAAACTGTGGAATACCTCCGCACCGCATTCGGTTGAGCCAATCCGGAGGCGCTCCGTTCATCTGAAAATAACGGCCGGGGAATGATGGTCCCTGAATCGTCTCCTGTTCTGTCACTGTCACGGTCTTCAGCGACGGCATCACCGTTCCAAGCTCGCCGGGCATGAACCACCGCACCCCAGTTTGCTCCAGAAGCTCGTAAACGCCAAAGAGTGTCCCTCGTCCCGGCCCCGCGATGCTGATTCTGTCAGCTCGGACCTGCAGGATGAAGGCCCCGTCGAACTCGCTCTGCTTTTTGATCTTTTCCTCAAAGCGACCCAGCACTAACTGGCCCAGCAGGATGGGTAACTTTCCAGCAGTCTTTGAAGAGGCAATGAGGTCGTCGACCTTTTCTGTCGTGCAATTGACGGTAGCGACTTTGGCGCCGGATATCTTCTCTAAGTGCTCCGCGAGTTCCTTGGCCGCAAGCGAATCCACCTCCGTAGGTTCGCTCGAAAGAACTATCACGGAAGCCACGAGGCCATCCTTCACCAACGTCGCCGCGGTAAGAGAGCCAGAAAGAATGAGCAGGGAAAAACTGATTTTTCGAAACATAGACGATGGCTCCGAATGTAAGAGACCGCAGATGACATCAGCATCGACAAATCCGAGCTAATCTTCAAGTTTCCTTAATTCACGCATCGCCTTGATCGCCAACTCCGAATTCTCTTCCGCAAACTTGGCTGCGGTCTGGAAATGTTTCCTGGCCTCTTCCACATTCTGTCCTCGCTTTGTATAGCCGAGACGATATTGGAGCTCTGCTTTTCTGTTCAGATCATCAAGTGCCTTCTTTGATTCTTTGTGATCTTCTGACCAGGAAAGTGCGGCCTGCAAAAGGGCTCGCGAACGATTTGGATGCTCTTCAACGACTGAAATGGCGAATTTCCAGTATTCGCCGGCGATAGCCTCTGCATTATCCTCATACCACTTCAATCGAGACTGGGCCTGAAGGCGGTAGGCCGTCCCTTCACCGGCAAGTTTCAGAAGGTCCCTCCAGGAGTCCCTCGCCGCTTCGTATTGCTTACTCGTATCATATTCTTTCGCTTTCTTCTCCAATTGAAGAGACTGTGCAATCCGATTCTTTAGACCGAGGGCCGTTGGACTGAGCTTCTCCCCGTTTAACAAGTCGAGAGCCTTCTGGGCTTCACCGGAGGCGAAGAGTTTGAAGGCGCTCTGAACGAGTTCTTCAGCAGAACACAGCTCGAGCAGTTGGTGAATTTCCTCAAGTACTTCGACACTTCTTGTCTGGTATGCGGTCCCCTCCGAAACGTAGCCCGCCTCGTTCTTCAATTGAAGAGCTGCCTGTTGTAAGACGCTGGTCGCGTCGTTCGGGGTAGCCTTCAGCCGCCGGCCGGTGTCAAGGAGCTCAAGAGCGGTACTAAGGCGAGCCCGGGCCACTTTCGATTTCTGCGCCAGCTCTGTCATCACAGACAGCCGTGTAGAATCAGGATTGATTTCCGCAGCCTGTTTGCCTGCCGCGAGAACATCATCCCATTCCTGGGCGTCGGAAGATTTTGTCATGGACGCGAGAAGCACATTGAAGGCGTCTTGCCGGCATTCCAGCACCCAATCCTTGTATTGACAGAGAAGAAGCGAATCCTCCGGAAGCTTTCGGATTTTCTCTTCAGCTTGAATTGAATCACCACGATCAAAGAGCTGCCTCGCTTCCGCAATGATCTCTGCATGAATTCGGTGAGTCATTACAAACATGAGGCGATTGCGAGCAAACTCAAGCATGTCACTGGGGGCCTCCGTACTTTTTTGAAGCTCAGAGAAATACTGTTCAGCCTCAGTCCATCGATAGTTTTCGTAGCAATTGCCACGGGTCGATTCAATGTCCGCTATTCCGAGCAGTATCCGGGACAGACGAGATTCGGGCATCAGTTGCAATCCGGTCCTGAATCTCGCTTTGGCTTCGGCCGGTTTGTCTTCCTGCAGCCAGGCAAAGCCCATCCTAACGTGCCGCTCGTAATCCTGATGAATCTTCTGCTGATTCTCTGTGTCATTCTTATTCGTCAGGCTGAACAACAGAACCCCTGCCAGACAGAGGACACCGAGACCAAACACCTGAGGCAACTTTGATTTTTTTGGCCTGTGAACTCCAGGCCCAGGCAATGCCTCGACGGGCGTTCCACCTACCTCGCTGTCATCCGGAGCATTATTAAGTGAAACATCAGCTTCGATTCTCTCCCCTGATGCTTCCAAGCCCTGACTTGTCCTCTTTTCTTCTTCTTCCTCTTGACGCTCATCGCCTGCTGAGGAGCGCAGAAAGGTTAGTTTAACCTCCCCGATTTGGATTTCGTCGAAAGCTACCAAAGGTGCTCGAGCCGTCTGTTTACCGTTTACAAAAAGCGGCGCTCCAAGTGATTTCAAGATCACCTGACGGCTGCCGTCCCAATAAAATTGAGCGTGCCTGGGCTCGACACCAGGAAATTTCAACAGCAACCGGCTTCCGGCTCCAGTTCCGATAACTGTTGAACCTTCTGGGAGTTTAAATTCCTGAGAGTAATCTTCGCATTCGATAAGAAATTTCATATAGCAGAATGCTGACAAATCGTGAGCTTCCGGCAAGCGTGCATGAATGGTTGAGGGCCGTGCGGTTATCTTCTGAGATTTACACCTTGGAGGATTCCTATGGGCAAGAGAGACTCTCGGATACCGCCGGATCTTCAGCGACTGTGTCGCCGGCTGGAAAAGCATCGCAACTCGAAAGGCAAGGGCCATCGGCTTCCGTCTGGCATCTGGCGGTCGGCTGCGGAGCTGGCTCGTGAACATGGGGTCAGCCTGGTGGCCCGGGTGCTGAGCCTTGATTACTACACGTTGAAAGAGAGGGCGGTGGTGGCTGGGGGCAATCGCGGGGAATCGGTTTCGGCGGCCTTTGTGGAGTTGAGGCCTTCATCTTCTAACCGTGATGATTCGGGCGTAACAATTGATCTTCATTCAGAATCTGGTGACCGGATGACGATGCGGCTTCCGATGCTGGATGGCCTGGATGCGGTGGAACTTGTCCAGGCATTCTGGAGGTCGTCATGATTCAGGTGACTCCTCAGATGCGGATTCTGGTGGCTGTCGAGCCTGCTGATTTTCGCAAAGGGATTGACGGTCTGGTGAGACTGAGTCGGGAGGCATTGAAGGTCGATCCGTTTTCGGGCGGCGTTTTCGTTTTTCGTAATCGTCGGGGAACGGCGCTGAAAATATTGGTTTACGATGGCCAGGGGTTCTGGCTGTGCCACAAGCGGCTCTCAGAAGGGCGGTTTCGCTGGTGGCCGGCGAAAGGTGGTGATGCTTCCTGTAGGCTCGAAGCGCACAAGCTTCAATTGCTCCTGTGGAACGGAAATCCATCGGCGGCTGACGCGCCCTTGTGGCGTCCGATTTCGCCGAGGTGATAAGTTTGTGGCCCAAGTGTGCAAAACCGGCTGGACCTTTCATGAAATTCTGTCATCTTTACGGTTTTGGAGATTGCTGTCTCTTCGCTGCCGCTGTCGTGATGGCTTCGGGTCGGAAGAGAGTGCATTCATTTGTGAGCTGACTTCTGAAATTTCGTTCGGTATTCGAAAGAGGCCGGTTCTCCCATGAGCAAAAAGAGAAAGCACAAGAGGAGAAAAACTAAAACGGGATGCCGTC
>JAQBXN010000022.1 GCA_027625095.1 Planctomycetota bacterium
TGGGGCTAATTGCCTCCGTCCCTTCGGGACTATTGAAAGTGGCAACATTATTTTGGCCGGAGTCCTAAGCATCAACTTTCGCAAGCCCCGTTGCTGGATATCGCTCGGAAACTTGCCACAGCGCTCCTCATTGAAGATTGCCTCTGTTTCTTTCCAGGCAAACGATTGGATCATTCAGAAAAAGTATCGCTTCGCGTTACTAACGTCAAAGCTCACCATGCCGAACAACCTCAATGACTAGAATCGTGATCCGGAGGACTTTATTGAATTTGATCCCTCTTAGGCCGCTGATGTCGACGACCCGTACCCGGAACGTTCTCTGTGCGATCGCTATTGGTGTCCTCCTCTCCCTCCCCGGCATCGCCGAAGAGATCTCCACTCCACCGGAATCCTTCTCTTTCCCCCCATCGCCCACTCGCATCCACATTGCGAAGGGCCTCTGGTGGCACTTCTTCCGGATCACCGAAGCCGGCGCTCTGATGGGCGGCGCCATCTACGATGAATCTTTCGATGTCCACGGCCGAACGAACTACCACGGATACGGCAAGACGCTCGGCGACTTTCCCCGAACTGCTAAACAATTCTTTGATTATCACGTCATCGTCATCACCGGAAGCCGGGCGAACGCGCTTAGCGCGGGCATCCAGATGCAACTGAGGGACTGGGTCGTCCAGGGCGGCGGGCTGCTCGTCACTGGGGGTATCCAGGGACTCGGCCGCGGAAAGTACAGCGGGACCGTCCTGGAAGGCTTACTCCCCGCAACCGTTTCAGAGGAGGATGATTTCAAGAAGACGTCTCCGGGAGCGGTCTTGTCGCCCACTGCAAAAGGTTCAGAGTTTTTTGGCAACTCGTCAGCTTGGAACCAGAAACCGCTACTGTTTTACAGGCACGGCGACCTCGTTCTGAAAGATGGAGCCAGAGTCCTTCTGGAATCAGAAGGACAGCCCGTGCTGATCACCTGGAATACAGGCAAGGGCCGGGTGGCCCTGTTTGCCGGTACGGTCTGCGGTGACCCTCAGCCGGGCGAACTGCCGTTCTGGGAATGGGACGGCTGGCCGCGACTGCTTGCCCGCACCTTGCAATGGCTGGCAGAAACACCGCTCGCAGAATCTTCAGACGGAGCAGCACCAGCCGGCAAGGAATACCAGTCGAATCTCAGGCAACTGAAGGAACTAACGGACATAAACGTTGAAGGGCTGTTTGATGAAGATGATCCGAAACCGAAGACAGGAGACCGGCCGGATACCCTCAAAACGATCCTGCAACTTGCGGTGCACTGCCGCGACCGTGTATACGCCCTTGCCGTTGTGAAAGCTCTCGAGGAATCGGGCACCGTGATCAAACCCGAATTGGCGGAGACCCTTTTTGATTCCATCAGCCGTTATGTTTCAGGACAGTTATTCAGCGGCCCCGGCAAGGCCCTCGCAACATCGCCGGACAGCGGACGTGCGGCGCTTGGAATTCGCGTGCTGGCCAGCGCAAAACTGCCTGAAGGAATACCCTTCGCCCTGCGTTATCTGGCGAATGGCCTTGGCGGTCTTTCGGGCAACAGTAAGACCGGTTTGGCCGCAACGATGCGTGTCGAGACCGGTGAAGACGAACGGTTCCGGCTCGCGGCTGTTCGCGCCCTGGCCGATTATTCGGATGAGAATCTACTGCCCGCTTTCAGGAAAAGCGCGGCCGGATGGAATGTGAAGAGTGTTCCTTCGCCCGCCATCGCTGAATTGCAGAAAGACCTGTCGGAAGAGATCCAGCTTGTCCTTTGCCAGCTGGGTGACGGTGAGGCCGCGGAGAATGTGGTCAACCTGATGGTACGCAATCGCCTGAAAATCGACGAGAACCTGGATGTCACCCAGCAGCCCCTCTACGTCCCAACGCCTACGCTCGTCAAAGAGCGCAAACGCCTGGCGGACGAGATTCCGCACCTGCGCGCGAGAAACGCACGTGCCGCGGTCACGCTGGCAAGATTCCCCAGGAGTGGTCTTCCCTTCCTCGCAAAAAATGCCGCCACTTGGAAAGGAGACCAAGCCTCCGAATACCTTCAGGCCTGCCTGGCCAGACGAATGCCGAAGGAAACTCTTACCTCTGAGGAACGAAAAGCCCTCACCCAGATCATTCGAGAGTGCAAGCTGCAAAGCGTCCGAGCCCTGTGTTACGTTCGGCTGAATCCATCGGGTCAGGAAGCGATCAGCCTGTTATCCGATCTGGTCGCGGGCGACGAAGCGGCCGCCGGTTTCAGTCTCTCACAATGTGCCGCCTTACCAGAGCCCGGTCGGGCCGCGCTCATCCGCCTCGGTCTTGATCACCGCAGCAGAAAAGTCCGACACAATGCAGCCCGTGCCATTGTCCTTGCGGCACCCGGGGAACAGGAAACCTTGTCGAACAAAGCCAAGCTGATGGCCAGCGAGGATGAGGTCTTAAAGGCCATCCTTGCCCGCTGATGTGAGCAACTCACATCAGGGAATTACGTTGATCCCACGCAGGCCAAACAAAGGTGCGGCTGCGAGAAGGCGCTTGTCATTGGAGTAGATTTCGGAAAACCCCTCCTCAGCCGCGCTGGCAAGATGAATCGCATCGGCCGCGCGCAGGTACGTTGTCGCGGGCGCTATGCGAAAGACATTTTCGAAGCGCTCGATGTGTGCTTCTGATATTACAAGCCATTGGATGGCGCCCGCGGCTGAGTCGACATGCAACTGCGCAATGAGTGCCTGCAAGTGTGCCGTTGATGCTGTTCCTTCCTGAACTTTTCGATGCGCTGCCGAAACGAATTCTGCTCGCCCATGGAGTGAGCAGAAGAGTCTTTCAACTGTCGCTGCGTGAGCGCGGACCTCCTCGCTGCCGTTTTCCGGGCATTGGAGTTTGAATAGGTAGCTTGTGTCGTAATACGCCACCATCATCGCTCATCGCGTTCCTGGCTGATAGCTTCCGTTGACTCTACTTCACTGGAGAAAGCGCCGTCAGCCAAAGCTTCCTTGAACTCAGGCAGCAGCTCTCGATTTGCCCAGTACGACGGAACGACCTTATCTGGCACTGCCTTGGAATTCCCGCTCAACGCCTGTTCGATAAGGTAGATTGTCTCCTGGGTAACGGACCGGCGATGTTCGGCGGCGGCTTCTTTGAGACGCGCATGGAGATCATCCGGGAACGATTTGATGACTAGTGTTGGCATGGTGACTAAATGCCAGCCCAATGCTTCCCAAATACAAGAATGCGCCGCGCGGGTGGGTTAGACTACAGATCCTCTTCGACCACCATAAGATTCTTGTCATCCCCCTGTTACATCAGCAAATCTCTAAGGCAACGATTGGCCGGGACTGCCTGGCTTCAAGTGCTGACGGAGACCAACGTCTTGGAAACACCAATGAGGCCCTCAACTCAATTCGTTTCCAGAGATCGCCTTCGGCCGTTCTGGCTGTGCAGTTTTAACTCGCAGATGCCTTATTAAAATTCTATCCTTGCGTCAGCTCCTCTTTCCTCGCGATCACCCCATGCTCTTGCGAACCGTTCGGATCCTGATTTCTGGTGTTTGTCTCGCTGTCTTAAATCTGCACGCGGACAACACGCCCGATTTCAATCGTGACATTCGTCCGATCCTGTCTGGGAAGTGCTTCAAGTGCCACGGTCCGGACGCCAACCACCGCAAGGCGAAGTTGCGTCTGGATACAGCGGAAGGGGCTTTGGCAAAACGAAAGGGACAATCGGCCGTAGCGCCAGGCAAACCGGAAGAGAGCGCACTTGTTCACCGCATTACAGCCGCCGATGTCGAGGAGCGGATGCCGCCAATCGACTCGAACTTGAAGCTGTCGAAGGGTGAGATCCAACTGTTGCAGAATTGGATCGCATCTGGCGCGAATTATCAGAAACACTGGTCCCTTGAGCCGGTTCGGAAACTGACTCCCCCCAGTATCGTTAACGAAGGCTGGCCAAGGAACGAAGTGGATCATTTCGTCCTGGCACGGCTCGAATCAGCAGGGCTGTCTCCTTCTCCTCAGGCCAAACGGGAAACGCTCTTTCGGAGGGTTCATCTTGACCTTACCGGCCTGCCACCATCCCTCGTAGAATTGGATGCATTCCTCGCTGACCCCAGCGAGACGGCATTTGAAAATGCGGTCGACCGCATTCTCAAATCTCCTCATTGTGCCGAACGGCTGGCTCTCGATTGGCTCGACGTCGCCCGGTATGCAGACACGAACGGCTACTCCATAGACGACCATCGCGATATGTGGGCCTGGCGTGACTGGGTGATCCACGCCTTCCTCAAGAACAAACCTTACGACCAGTTCATTATCGAACAGCTTGCCGGGGATCTCATTGAAGGCGCCACTGAACAGCAGAAGGTCGCCACGGGTTTCCTGCGCAACAGCATGAATACCCACGAGGGCGGGACGATTGCCGAGGAATACCGGGTCGCCTACATCGCCGACAAGATCGACACAGTCTCAACCGCGTTTATGGGGCTGACTATGAAGTGCGCGCAGTGTCACGATCACAAGTACGACCCGATTTCGCAGCGCGACTACTATCGGTTTTTCGCGTTTTTCAATAACGCCTCCGAACCGGGCAATGGTGCAACGAACGGCAATACGCAACCGATCATGGCGGTTCAATCCGTGCTTCAGGATGAGGCAGCCTTCCAGGTTTCGCTAAAGGAGCGCATTACTTCTCTCGAGCAGTTCAGGATTCGGCCGGGGCCGGAGCTCGAGCAGGCGCAGAGGGTCTGGGAAAAACAGGAACAGGCCAGGCTGGGGGATACGCCCATGCCGGCAGGGATACCGGATGTTCGTTTCCCATTCCCAGACGCGAAATCACCTGAGGCCATGCCGTCCTGGATCTGGGCTGACAAACTTGGAAAGTCGGAATGGGCTTACTTTCAAAAGCAGTTCGTGCTGGAGAAGCTTCCGGCGAACGCGCTCATGTTCGTCTGCTGTGACAACGAGGCTGAAGTCTGGGTGAATGGCAATCCAGCCGGAAAGAATCCTGATTGGCGGACACCTACCGTTCTGAACATCCGGCCATTTCTCAAAGAGGGCGAAAACCTCATCGCCGTTGCCGGGAAAGACTGGGCCGGCGGCAGCCTTGCTGCACTCCTGGCTTTGGCTTCCTTCTGGGATGAAGGTGAAGCTCCGGTTTACGTGCCATCGGAAGACACTTGGCACGCCTCGAGCAAGAAAGCAAAAGACTGGGAAAGGGCACTCGAATTCGAAGAATGGCCCAAGGCCAGCATTGTGCATCCATATGGCGGGGGACCATGGGGAAAAGTGTTCGAGAAGGTAGGCGGACCAAACACATCCCCGAACGTTTTGCGTATGGCATTGCTTACGCCGGCCGGCCAGCGTAAGCCCGCACACCAGAAAACCATTGCGGATGCATTTGCCAAGACCCAACCCCTTCTCGGCAAGATAAACAACAGCATCGACATGGAAATCAAAATGCTCGAAAAAGAGTTGAAGGCGGGAAAGACCACGGTGATGGTGATGGACGATAATGCCAAACGGCCGACGTACATGCTCATTCGTGGCCAGTATGACAAGAAAGGGGAAATCGTGACGGCCTCGGTCCCCGAGGCTTTCGGTGTTCTGCCGAGTGAAGCAACAGCAGACAGGCTGGCGCTGGCGCGGTGGCTTGTCCAACCGAGCCATCCGCTGAGCTCACGGGTTGCAGTAAATCGTTACTGGCAGTTGCTGTTCGGTACCGGGCTGGTCAAGACTACGGAAGATTTCGGCTCGCAGGGCGAATGGCCTTCACATCCCGAACTTCTGGACTGGCTGGCGAACGATTTCGTTTCTCACGGCTGGGATGTTCGTCGTCTGCTGAAACAAATAGTCATGTCAGCCACCTGGCAACAGAGCTCAGAGGTGACGCCAGATCTCCTGAAACGGGATCCATACAATCGCCTGCTTGCCCGGGCGCCGCGGTTTCGACTTCAGGCGGAGTTTGTTCGAGATGGCGCATTATCAGTCAGCGGATTGCTCTCCCGTCGTCTTGGCGGCCCGAGCGTGTATCCGTACCAGCCGGTTGGCTTATGGAGGGAGGTCAGTCACTTCGGGCATCCGACGGTTTTTACCGCGCAACACTTTTACCCGGACTCTGGATTGGGCCTCTACCGTCGGAGCATGTACACCTTCTGGAAACGTACCTCCCCGCCACCGACGATGGCGGCCTTCGACGCGCCCAATCGCGAGACCTGCGCGGTGCGACGACTTCTCACCAATACCCCGCTCCAGGCACTCATCCTGCTGAATGATCCGCAGTTTGTGGAGGCCGCGAGATCTCTGGCCCTGCTCGTGATGCGCAGCGCCGAGAAACCAAGTGCTCAAATCGAAAATGCCTTCCGCCTGGCAACGAGCCGACGGCCTTCGACGGAAGAAACCACAATCCTGATGCAAACATACGCAAGGCAACTCCAGCATTTCGCGGACGCTAGCAAGGCTTCCAGTTTTCTGGCAACCGGCGGGGCACAGACTGAGCAGAAAACAAAGCAGTTGGCAGCCTTGGCAAGTGTCGCCTCACTCATTTTGAATCTCGATGAAACGATAACGCGAGAGTAAATCTATATTGTGGCTGCGCTCTCCCGAGCGCAGATCTGCCTCCATGAGAAGGCAGCCACTATTTCGACTCGTGTCCATTCTTCTCAACTTTTATGACAGACCTCACCCGCCGATCATTCCTTCGCTCTACTTCGCTCGGCCTCGGGCCGCTAGCCCTTCAGAGCCTGCTGGGTACTCGATCGCTTCATGCGTCGGCACGGCCTGGCAAGCCTGATCTGCCGCACTTTGCACCGACAGCGAAGCGTGTTATCTACCTGTTCATGTCAGGCGGCCCATCCCACATCGACATGTTCGATTACAAGGAAGTCATGCACGAATTCCACGGGAAGGAATTGCCTGCCAGTATTCGCGGCGGACAGCGCGTCACCGGGATGACCGCTGGCCAGAAATCGTTCCCGGTCTGCGCGCCGATTGTAGAGTTCAAACGTCGTGGGAAGAGCGGCATTTATGCGAGTGATCTCGTGCCGCACACCGGCGGAGTGGTGGATGAAATCACGGTCATTAAGTCGATGCACACTGAAGCCATCAATCATGATCCCGGCATCACCTACATTAATACAAATTCCCAGATACCCGGTCGGCCGAGTATGGGCGCGTGGGCAAGCTATGGGCTGGGCAGCGAGAATGAAAACATGCCGGCGTATGTGGTGATGCTCTCTCAAGGTACGGGCAAGAACCCAGGCCAACCGATTTTCTCGCGACTCTGGGGCAGTGGGTTTCTTCCTTCGAGCCATCAGGGTGTGCAGATCAGAAGCAGCGGCGATCCTGTCCTCTATCTGAATGACACGCCAGGCATCGACCGAAGTAATCGCCGCGCCATGTTGAATGACCTTGCGGCACTGAATCGCATCAGGTTTCGGGAGACCGGCGATCCGGAAATTGAGACGCGAATCTCGCAGTATGAAATGGCGTTTCGTATGCAGGCCGCAGCCCCCGAGGTCGTGGATCTATCGAATGAATCTGTGGAGACATTTGAGCTATATGGGCCGGATGCCAAAGTGCCGGGGTCTTACGCATACAACTGTCTGCTGGCGCGGCGTATGGCCGAGCGGGGCGTCCGTTTCATCCAGCTCTTTCATCGTGGCTGGGATCAACACGGCGGCCTGCAGACCCATCTGCGAAATCAATGTCGGGACACTGATCAGGCTTCGGCCGCGCTGATTGCCGATCTGAAGCAGCGGGGACTGCTCGAGGACACACTCGTCATCTGGGGCGGTGAGTTTGGCCGTACCGCCTACAGCCAGGGGGCACTAGGCAGCGGCCGCGACCACCACGGCAGGTGCTTCACCATGTGGATGGCCGGAGGGGGTGTCAAGGCCGGACACGTCCACGGAGAAACGGACGACTACTGTTACAACATCACGCGCGAGCCGGTCCACATCCGTGACCTTAATGCCACCATCCTCCACTGCATGGGGGTTGATCACGAACGCTTCACCTATCGTTTCCAGGGCCTTGACCACACCCCTACGGGAGTCGAAGAATCGAACGTGGTGAGGGGAATTCTGGCTTAGCTGCAGCTTTTTGGAAGCACGGATTTTCACCCCGTGAAAGCCGGTGGGAAACGCTGCTTTTTGCCCCAAAATCTGGACGCCATCTGTTTGACTTATGGGCGTACCCCTTTGGGGAAATGCCAGCCGTCACCTGGCTATCCCAGGGTTGCTCTCAAAACCTCGCAACCCTGGGCTGGAGGGCGTAACACCTTCGGTGCAGAAGAAGTTCGGTAAAGATCAGAGAAAGACACCGGCTCCGATTTGGCTGCCTTCATCCGATATGCCTGCGCAACACCGCGGCGGAATGCCCCGCTACCTGGGCGGAATCTTCGTTGGCATGGAACGGCTCAAGGACATTGACGAAGCCCTTGAATCCGAGTCCCTTCAAACCATCGAAAAAGCCTTGAGTATCCAATTGAGAATTTTCGCCCAGTGGCACACGTGAATAATGCACCTCAGTTCCGTCACGAAGTTTAAGGGCGCCGCCCTCCTCAGGGCTTACCAGAACGATGCTCTGAATATTCACGCCAAAAACGGAATCGATGATCTCTGCGAAAGAATCACCAGTGTAGGGCTGTTTTGCAAGAAGAAGATTCGCAGGCTCGGCGATGACGCCGAAATTTTCACGTCCAACGGCATCGAGAGTCTCCTTCGTTGAAGCAATCGTTTCATACTCGCCGCCGGTGTGGATCTGCGAACACAATCGCATGCCACGGGGTGCGACGAGATCCGCAGACTTGCGCATCATCTCGATTGGGCCGGAGATGCGAATGATTTCGCAGTTCAGTCGTTCTGCCGCGTCCGCGACTCTTGAAAGCGCTGCGAGAGAATCGTCATTCGCTATTCCGCCTGCGTTCATTAACGCCACTTTGATGCCTGACCCAGCGAGTGCCGATTCGACTTCAGCAAGTTGCGCTTCGGTGTGGTCGGGCCCGAGTTGGGAGTAACGAAGATCGATGGATTCATAACCGTTATCGGCAGCCATCTGTACAAATTCAGCGATGGACACCGCGCTGCCCGAAGCGGTTTCAACGATTCTTCCGGATAGGGTGAGTTGCATGATTTTCTCCTGATGTGTGAATGGGAGGCTGGTTGTTCAAGTTTTGGGTTTGGGTGGCTGGCCGTCTTTATAGCTGGGCTTCTCGCCATACTTCCAGGGGAGAAGTTCGCCCGTGTCGTGTTCCGTGGCCATCCGGAGATGCTCGGGCGGTGGTTCGAATTCCAATTTCTTGAGTCCGAGATTATGAAGCGCACAACGCTCGACCGGCGAGAGTTGAGTGGGATCAGACCGATTGAATTTCATTGGCTTCTTCAGGCGAATCTGTGCGTTGCGAATGAATCGCGGTTTTGAGAGCAGGTTCTGTGAAGTGGAATGCAGCATCTGTGGATAGCTCAGGTAAACCGTTCCGGCTTTACCCATGGCCGGAAGGCTCTGCTTACATTCCTTAATAACATTGTGGCTGGTTCGTAGTTGGTAAGCGCTGAGCCCTTGGGGATTCTTAAGAAACAGATCCAGGATGTGTGGAATGGAATCCGGGGCGATGTATGTGGCGCCGCCGTGAAGCTCTACATCTGTCCACAGCATCAGGTAGTGCAGTCCTGATTCCGGGCTGTCGATAAACTGATTGAAGTCTCCATCCACATGCCAGCCTCCTCTTTCAATCGGCTCCGTCCAAGGCTGATCCGAACCCAAATTAAAATTGACCACAAAGCCGTCAGTAATAGCCGGTTGGGGCTCAATGCGATCTTCGCCTCCGAGCAAATCGCACACTGCCCCCCACAGTTTGGGAGAGAATTCCTTCATCGGCACAGATCGAGCCGTACCGATATGCCTGCTCAGAAAGCAATGCGGTTCGAGCCAGGTTTCTGGATCGTCAATGTCGACACCTGCTTTCTCACACGCTTTGCCCACCCAGTCTGCCGCCGTTTCAGGAGAGAAGCAGTCTTCGATTACGAGATAATTGTTCTCAATAAACTGTTGGACCTGCCCCGAAGAAAGTACGCGGTAAGACATTTCAGGAGAAGCTCGAAGGATTGGTGGGAATTGGATGATGCCTACAGGAATCTAGTCCCCGATTCGCCGCATTGTCTTTGACATTGTCTTCCAGAGAGGATCGAACACCATCCGCCGATACCTCGCTCACAGATAGACCACCTGTCCCTCAGCCGCAGATTTCATTGCGGATTCAATGACGAGAATGTCCGTTCGAACATCCTCCGGCTTTACTGCGAGTTCGGCGCCCTGGCTCAGGTGCTCGGCGACGTTGCGGTAATAGGAAGTCCAATCGCCACGGATGGTATCCGGGCGAACCTCACTTTGGATACCGTTGAGGGTGGTTTTGACATGGGCGCGATTTTCGGGATTTTCGTAGGCGTCACGGATGCGCTTCTGGATCATGAATCCTTCCTGTGGGTCAACGCCCTCTTTGCGGAAGGCGCCTTCTGTGCCGAGCGCGAAGAATTTTGGTTTCGAGAGTTTGGCAATGTATCCGACCTCTACCGTGTAAAGCAGGCCGCTTTCGAATTTGATCTGGCACTTGACGTAGGTCTCTACATCCGAAGTCCACTTGTGGCGTTGCGTGTCGCAGAAGACCCACTTCGGCTTTCCACCGATCTGCACCCCGTGGTCCACCAGGTGCGCACCCCAGTCATAGAGTGGGCCGCCCCCGGACCTCTTTTCCCCGCGCCAGCGGCCGGGTTGCCCGTAGCCCATGACACATTCTTCGATCAGAAATACTTCCCCCAGCGCACCGGAATCGATGAAGTTTCGAAGGGTCAGGTAGTCACCATCCCAACGTCGATTATGAAAGACACTGAGCATGACGTTATTGGATTTTGCCGTATGGATCATGTTGTCCGCCTCTGCCACGGTAAGGCACATGGCTTTATCAACAACAACGTGCCTGCCTGCCTCCAAGGCTCTCACCGCCAGCGTCTCGTGGGTGTCATGCGGTGTGGCCATGATGATCAGTCGAGCTTCATCCTTATCGAGGAGTTCGTCGAGGGTCGCATAGGTCTTAATCTCCGGGTAAGTCTTAGCCGCGGCTGCGCGCCGTCCCTCATCGCGGGTGGCAACGGCAGTGAGCTGCAGCCCGGGCTCAAGGGATACGAGGTAGCTATGAAAGTCGCGTCCAGCGAATCCGTAACCGACAACTGCGGTAGGGATGGGGCCGGGCTCAGAGCCAACGAGGTTCGTGGAGTCTTTGGTCGCTTTGCTCATGGTTAGAATTCCTTGGGGTGCCGATTGAATTGTTACAGGGTTAGCCGCGGATGAAATAACCGCGGAAAGAGAAATGTTCCAATTTGGTCTCCGCCGTAAAAGCACGGCCTGTTCGGATTATCGGATTGTGCACTCCAGAGCCGCGTTAAGGGAAACAAGAAGTGAGTCTCGAATACTCTCGGAATTCTGGATGGCCGCTGCATTGGCGATTTTGATGAGGTCGGGAAGAGTCAGTCGGTCATTATCTTGAAACACGAGGGGCATCAATTCAGAGTCGCTGGTATCGAGAACTACTGTCTGTGTCGTGGGGCCCGTTTTCAGGAACGCATTGAAACCCTCCGCACTGGAAAACTGGATCGGCGGGTCCAAGCGATGGCCTTCCGGTAAAAAAAGCTGCACGGCGTGTTCACGAAACAAGGATTCTTGACGGTGAAAAACTTTGGCACCGTCGACGACACTCCTGGGCAGATGATCGGGATGTTCGTTGTCGGCAGGAAATACCCAATAAGAGATTCCTGAGCCTCTGACCTCACCGACTGGAATGAACTGAAACCGGCGGACGAAACGGAGCGGATGTGAAGTGACGAATCGCAGGAGGCTGTCAACGGAATCTTTATCAAACCGATAAGCCATGGCTACGTTCGTGGCATGACGCATGCGTTCGATTTCGTATTCAATTTCGTACCGCTGAATTTCCAGGGCCTGAATGCGCTCGGCGGCATCGCCATTTGCGGATGCGGACGAGTCTTCAACAAGGTGGAGCTTCAGGAGACTCCGGGGCAGCGTTTCGGGCGCAACAGGATTGAGCGTGATGCATTCGGTCGCTTCGCCAAACTGCAATTCAGACAGGTCTCCGAGGGGCACGAAATGACTCGATCCGCTCTTCCACCAACGGCCTTCCCTGGGGATCAGATTCACCGGGCTGAGCTCCGGATGATAGATTCCCAGCTTGGTCAGCGGAAAACGGTAGCCACGCTCAATGAAACAACGAGCCTCATCAGCCAGCGGTTCGAAGAGAGTCATTCGATTGTCTTCGGCCCACTTGAGCAAGGGATAAGTGGATCGAATGCCTCGCAGCCGAAACAGGTAGAAGAGTTCTTGGTTGTTCTTGCCTGCGAGGATGGTGAACTCACGCTCGCAGCCGAAACGAAACACCAGATCTCGGGTCTCCTCGAAGAGGGCCGGATCGCCCGGAAGTCGAAGCAGAATGTCATTCAAGCCCAAAACATCACCACCCGGTTCGAGTTGGGGCAAAACAGATTCAATGTAATGGGAAATATCCAACCCCATGGATTTGATATCAGCGGCCTCTGCCTCCATTGAGACCCGACCGCCGAAAGCTGAGAGCTGTATGGATATCGATTCAAAATCCGGGTCCGGCAGCGAACCCGTCTGAACTTCGACAGCGCCGCCCTTGCCCCCTCGTCGAATCACAGACTGGATAACGCCGTAATGGAGGATTTCGGTATCGTTCAGGAAGCGAATGAATTCGCGCTCTTTTTCAAATCTGAAAAGTGGCAAGGAGAAGGCCTGTGGTTGGTGGAATGGAGTGGTGGAGTGCGAGTGTGACTTTGCCTCAATCATCGAAGTCGTAAAAGGCTTCCGTGTTCCTACTTCCGTCTTCCTGCTTCCGTCCCCTTCAGTCGGATCTTAAAAAGGGTCTCTATGACGAACCTGAGAGTGGCTTCGACAGCAGCGGATTCTACGAGCCCTGAAGCGTTTACTGTTGCCTCCCTTGATCGAATATCAAATCTATCGCGGGTGGCCGTCACAGACAGTGACTTCCATCTTCTATCGGACGCGGCAACGGAAGCAATCTCTGCCCTTGCCTCATCCAGGTACCCGGATTCAGGGCCGACGCTTAAAACCAGCACTGAGTCATGCCCCTCTCGAAAGTCCTGTAACCGGGCATATTGCCGTCCAAAAGAATCAGGACTCGGCTCGACGATTCGCGATGAAAACAAATTCACCAGACTTGCAGATCGTGATTCGTCGCAGAAAAAGGGAAGAGGCAACTGACTTGGTCGTTTCAGAAATTCTCCAAGATGAATGGTCTCGCAGGCGAATGGGCTGACGAGCAAGACGGGAGGGCCAATACCAGACTGTTCCTGAATTACAGTGGCCAGCTCATGCAGGACTCGCACCAGCACGGCAGCACTTAACTTGCTGCCAATGCTATCCAAACGTGCAGCCATACGTGAGCCATCAAAGACGACGCACAACGCCGCCTTCTCCATCTGAACACGCTCAACAGGTCGTTCGAAAACGGTGAGGCGTCGATTAAAAGCCTTCTCAAGAAGCCAGGGTTCAGGCAGCGCGAGCTCCGAGGGAGCAACGCTGTCGAATTGCTCGACACCTCCGTTCTGACGCAGCCCTATGTAACCTCCCTCAGGACGCTGACTGGTGATGCGAACACGCTCCACATGAAAAAGCGGCATGCGTGCCCAGAGTTTCTTTTGAGCAAGATTGATAACCGGCTGCCGCAGGCCTTCGAGAGTATGCGCGATAGATTCGTAGTCCCAGGAGAGGGGCGTATGGGGATATCGCATCAGGGCGTGCAATCGTAGCGATTCCATGTCCATCTCCAGAGGTGGTGCCTCAATTGTTTCAGCATGCACCCAATCAGAGACCGTCATTTCAAAGGCCCGGATGTAGGATTCCCAAAGGCTCTGGTGGTGCGCCCCGACCTCGGAACCTCTTTGGGAAAGGCTTGTTGGTTCATAGCTTGAAATTACCTCCCTGGTCACCGGCAGAGAAAATCCTGGTACGACCGACAACTTGTCTGGCATGGACTCGGCGAGCACGTGAATCAACTCCTTCACCAGGGCGGGAGCATTGCCCCCTTTGAATGAGAACACCGGCTGAAATCGATGAAGCCTTCGCAGATCATCCAATGCGCGAACGTAACGGCGACGCAGGGCAAACTGGACTGGTGGGGCATCGCCAGATTTCATTCTCGAATCATTCTTGCGGAGGATCAGTTCAACAAGGTCATCGATCAGAAACGGCGGGACAAAGGGACGGCCCTGGCAGACGAGTTCTTCAAACCAGAGTGAGTGAAGCGCAAAGGTATTCGATGAAGGGAGGGCCGCATTTTGGCCCCGGGGCAGTCTGCCCGAATTGATAGACCGGAAGAATTGTGACTCATTCAGAAAGGAGAGAATCTCTGCCGTTCGATTGATCCTTTGGACGGTTTGCGCCGGCATCCGTTCAGGCCCCCTTCGCCGCTGCCGCCTCGGCTGCCTGGCGGGCCAGGGCGCGATAACGCTCGGCAGTGTAGTGGCTGTAATTTCCGTGCTCGGGGTTTCGCTTCATTCCGCGATATTCAGCCTTGCACTTGTAGCACGCAGTCAAGTCAGGGATGAATCGATAGAGGGCTGCATCGGCGATGGCTGAGAGCACGAGGACGAGGATGGGCCAGAGCATGTTTGCCGAGTAAAAGTAGGCAACCGTTGCCACCACTACGGCGAATGTCACTATAAACGCACCTGCCATCTGCTTGAAGTCTTTTCGCACATACAAATCGTCGCCCCCGCAAACTACGCATTGTTCAATGATACTTTCGCCGAGTTTATCGCCGGGATGGGCATCCAATTCATTGCTGCAGTTTTCGCATTTGAGAACCAGTGACTGACTCAGATCCTTCAGAAGAACCCTGCCACATTTAAGGCAAACATATTTCAAATTAAAGGAGGGCGGCATCTGCGCGGCTGCCGAATCTACAGACATATCTAATCACCCATCTGACAGAAGTTGGCGGGATCTTAGCTGGGGGTAACCCTGCCGCCATCCGATGAATGGTTGATGGTGAATCGTGAATCCCCTCTCTGTACTTTCGGCCGAAGGCCGCGTTAAGAATTGCCTGGCCAAGTATGATCTCAGCCAGAAGGACTTGAAGGAGACCTGACATTTGATCTTGTTCATCTCACAGGGTCGGCCGATTCAGCCGGGTGTGGTAGGGCGGCTCAAGAACTGCCTTCTGGTCTGCTGTCAGTTGGTCGCTGAGTTGTTCCAGCAGGTCTTTGTATTTGTAAGGCACGTATGCAAGGTTGGCAGCAGTGTACCTGGCCAGGATGGATCGGCGGGGCAAATCAGCGGTCCAGGGCAGTGTGCCATGGAGGACAGTTTCACTGAAGATCACTGCGTCCCCGGCCTTCATCACAATCGGTTCGAAACGATCCTGGAAAATCTCGTAGCGACGCACTCCTTCGGGCACCGGGAAATTTCCCTTATGGCTGCCGGGCACAAGAGTGAATCCCCCATCGCCAGAGTTCACGTCCTCGAGTTGCCAGGTAACAACGGTCAGGCCGCTGTTCATCTTTCCGTTTCTGACGATGTAATACTGATTGGGATCGAATGCCGGGCCGGTTGAGCCGTGGAACGTGTGCCCCTCACACCCCTTTTCCTGCACGATGAAACTGTGCGGGTGGTCGAGCCTGAAGCCCACGCCAATGATCTCATTCAGATAAGGATTGATGTTTGGGTGGGCCAGCAAAGAACGGCAAGCCTCACCCTCTGCACCATTGCTTTCGAAGGGCAGCCCCAATCCCTTCCGACGGTGACTGCCTACCAGATCTTTTGCACCACGTGCGAGGGATTCATGGACCTCCTGCAGGTCATCCCATCGAGCATCGAGCGCTCTGTTGAGGGCTGTGACCTCTTCTTGAGTCAGCGCGTTTCTGACAAGGATGTATCCGCAAAGGTCGAAGTAATATTTTTCTTCGTCGGTCATTTCGTGGCGTTGTGGTTGAAAAAAGTTCAGTCGGCCTTTCGGGCGTTCATTCTCTCTACTGCTGCCTTCTTGGTGTCAACCCAGCCTGTTTTCGGCGAGGGCCCGTGATACTTCACGACATCGTGGATAGTGGCCCGGCGCTGGTGCGGAATATAGTTGCCCATGTGCCAGGCGAGATTGCGATAAACCACGTAATCACCTGGGCCGAGGTGAACCTGTACGGCGCCGGGAAAGCTCTCGCAGTGAGCGAGGTAGTAGCGCTCCTTCTCGGCGTTAGACATCTTCTCCGTCTGTTGGGCGAAATTTTCAACCTGCCGTGTCTGGCGTTCTCCCGGGAGATCAAACTGGCGAAGATGGCTGCCCGGCACGTACCAGAAACAGGACTCCGCATAAAGCGCGCAGTTCACCTGGTTGTAACAACGCAGGTCGTGCCAGATATCGGCAAGGTAAGCTTTGACTTCGTCGTCGTAGGCATCGGGAGGCACTTCCACAACGCCGTCCCGATGCCACCCGCAGGTCCAGGGCTCATCAAGAGGATCGACAAGAATGCCCATAATATCTACATGCCCGTGGGTGTAATTCGGGCCGAGAAGGCTTGCGATGGCTTCCTTGAGCTCCGGCAGTTCACAATAGTCCTGGAAAGGTTTCTGATTCAGCCTGTCCGCAAACTTTGAAACCGGCTGAATTCGCTGAGTTTGCCGGCCATTGATTTCGTGGGCAAGCTCTCTTGCCTTCTCTGCTTCGACTCTCAGGTCTCTGAGCAGGGCAGGCGGTACGATTCCCCGCAGCACGAGGTATCCACGTGTGAGGTAATCGTTAATCATGGAATCGTGAAATTTGAATGGCATGGGAATGCAGGTAAAGGGTAAATGAGTTTGAGCGTGGTTATGAAGAAAGTCAGGCTCGCGTCAACCGGATGTCAACGGCAGGCGCGAACCTCATTGGAGTGCTCCGATTGTCGGAGCTTTCAATTTCTGAAACGTCCGGAAATCGAAAACGGTGACAAGTTTGGTAGATGGAACCCGTGCCCTGGAAGGCACGGGTTGGCAAGCAATACCGTGGCACTCGGGAAGTTTTCCAGAGGGAATTCTTTTACCTGCAGGAATCTCTTCCCTTGACATATCAAAGAAGATTAAAGAGCCCATCCATCGACCATGTTATGTGCCACGGGTTGCAGCCTTGCTCTAGCCAAAGTCTTCCAGCGGAAGCTTTACCTCCCTGCCGGTGTCGCTTGAAATCAATCCTGCTTCGAGGATCTCCTGCGCATCTCTGCTGACCTTCGGGCTGCACATTCCTTCGATTTCTTCACCAGACTCGATACAGGCCAGGAGGTACTCCGGCCCGTTTGAGCGTCCCGCAGGCAATGGTTCTCCATCGATTTCTTTGGGCTCTTTACCGGGCTTGGACAGCACTACCTTGCCGCCTCTCACCATCAGCGCGCCTTCGCTGCCGTAGGCGACCGGGTTGCCGGTGATGGTGTCGGCCACCTGTGTCCAACAAGCTTCTGCCACCCCGAACGCGTGGTCGTACTTCATCAGAATCATCGCGTTGTCATCCGGAAGTGGATAATCCTTGGCAAGGACTGCCCGGATGCCGACCACGCTGTTCGGCAGGCCAAGAAAATAGGCGCACATATCCGCTGAATAACAGCAGTAATCCATTAGCGCCCCGGCGCCGTTGAGCTCGGCATCGTAGAGCCACTCATAAAAATAAGTGGAACAGCCGAGTTCTTTAGGGCCGTTGTGGGCCGAACGCTGCTTGAAGTAGTGCAGTCTGCCAATGTCGCCGGCATCGATAATCCTGGCCATGGTGTTGATTGTCCGGTTCCAGGCGGTCGGCCAATTGATGAGCAGCTTTATACCCGCGTCTTCGGAGGCTTTGATCATGCGGTTGGCCTGGGACAGGCGCGCTGACATCGGTTTTTCTGAGGTCACATGAATGCCGCGGGCCGCGGCCGCGTCGACGACCTCCGCGCCTTTACTGTTTTCGACAGCCACCTGGAGGACGTCGAGATCTTCGTTCTCGAGCATCTCCTGCCAGGACGCATAAAGCTTGGAGACGCCATATTCCTTCTGAGCCTTTTCAAGTTGCGGCGGGTTCACGTCCCCCGCTGCCACCAACTCCACGTTGTCGAGCTTCTTCCACTTTTCAAATTCCCACCACACGTGGTCGTGAACAAGGCCTGCAAAACCGACTCTGTATTTCTTGTCTGACATGATGATCTCCTGAAGCTTGAAATGTTGAAAGATTGGAATATGGAAAGCCGAATCGCGGGAATTCGCAGGTCGCCGTTCTGGCGTCAAAGCCGGGACGGCGAGCCAGCTACAGAATGCAGGAAGGCGATGGGCCTCCGATGGGCCTGAGGCTTCCATCTATCACGAATCCCTCCTTACGTCCCTCAAGCTCGCCTATCAATTTTGATCGCCATCCGGAGAGCTCTTCCCGATAGTCTGGTTCGTCGGCGAGGTTATTCATTTCGTTTGGATCGTTCACGAGATCAAAGTAATGCTCGTCACCTGTACCGGGATACCAGATGTACTTCTGACGTCCGTCCGTAACGTATTGCATACCGCTGTCGAGAGTCGGGATGGCTGCACACTCGCCGTGCAGATACTCACGCCAGTCATCCGATTCCCCACGC
Source organism: Planctomycetota bacterium (assembly GCA_027625095.1). GTDB lineage: Bacteria > Planctomycetota > PUPC01 > JACPCR01 > JACPCR01 > JAQBXN01. The sequence continues at coordinate 18,635 of JAQBXN010000022.1, forward strand.
AGCAGAGGCAGGACGCTGCTGCCATCAACGGTGCCCGGAATGGTTGCCCCCGCGGCATCGAGGAGCGTTGGCATCAGGTCCATGAGTTCGATTGGGATATCCGCAGCTCGGCCCTGTTCAACGCCCATCGAATCGGGAAACTTCATGAGCATTGGAATTCTGGCCGAAGCTTCAAAAGCATTTCGCTTGCGCAACCATTGGTGGTCGCCAAGCATCTCACCGTGGTCCGAACAAAAGACAACGATCGTGTTCGCCGGCAACGCAAGAAGGAGGCGTCCAATCTGATCGTCAATGTGATTCACCGAAGCGTAATATGCCGCTCGGATCTGATGCATTACCTGCGGGTCGACATCGATCCGCCAGGTGTTCTGGGGATTAAGCCCGCGCTGCGGACCATCAAAGATTCGTGCCCAATCGCCCACATGCGGCTCAGGCAAATCCATGGAGAGATAACGATCATAATAAGGCTGAGGCGGCGTGTTTGGCTGATGCGGATGAAGGAAGCTCACCTTGAGGAAGAACGGCCTGGTCGGATCACGGCGTTCGAGAAAATTTAGCCCGTTATTCACGCACCAGTTTGTAAAATGATACTCCTCCGGCAGATGCCAGGGCCGGACCGGCCAGGCGTTCGAGCCAATACCGTGCGCCTCTGAACCTCGGGGGATGCTTACTCCTTCCCTTTGAAGAAATCGCTGATAGTCGTTGTTGGCGCCGGCCGCAGGGCTGTCTGCCCAATCCGCACTGTGAAACCCGTAAAGTGCTCTCTTGGGAGAGAGGTGAAGTTTTCCACAAAGGTGGGTGTGATAACCGGCTGCGGCAAGCTCGCCGGGCAGCGTAGGCCCTTCAAGCGGGCAACTGTAATTCATGAGTACCCCGTGAGTACTTGGCCGCTGGCCGGACATCAGGGTTCGCCGCGCAGGAATGCACACCGGGCACGCAGAGTAGGCACGACGAAACCAGATGCCTGACGCACCAATCCAGTCAAGGTGCGGCGTCTGCAGAACGGGATGACCTTCAATACCAAGCGCGTCACCGCGCTGCTGATCGGTCATCAACAGGAGGATGTTTGGTTGGTGGCTCATGTTCCCTGCGCAGTTAATTCGCTAGATTGCCTTTTGCAGGAGGTCTTATGCCCCCTTTGCCAGTTTTCGACAAGTGACCTGTCTTTCCCCAATAGCCGACGCAGTGAATCACATAGTCCTCCACTACCCCATTCTCTCAGGTGAAGTGCCAACGAAATCTAGTTTACGCTAACAATCCCGTGTTCGGTTGAACGGACTCAACCGTTACTGATTCGCTGCATCAGTATCCAGCATCACGCAACCGCCTCATCCGGATGCCACAGTGGACTACCGCACTCCCTCAGTGCAGCGACGATGCTGTATTCGACGGTCGAAAAATCCTCTGGTCTGTCCCGCCAGAGATTCATCGGCTCATCAAGTGGGAAGCATTTGTTGGTAATGATGCGGACGTTGTTGCCGGTGTTCATGCTGGCGGAGTGCCGCATGAATGGATGGCAGAGGTAAACGTCGCCGGGCGATCCGGTGGCTTCGATGATGTTTTCCGGGCGATGCTGATTGATGAGTTTGCCGGCCTCCTGCGAGGGCAGACCCAGGGGGCCTGCCTCTGCCAGGATACGTGTCACAAGCTTGTGTGAGCCAAGGCTCACCGCAGTGCCCCCGTCCCCTTCGCCTATCTCGGAAAAAATCATCAGACCCAACAGACCCTCGTCCGGTGCGGTCAGGGTATGCTGATGGAAGCCGTCGACATGCCAGCCGAGCTCCGGCGGGAACCAGGGTTTTTCTGCAAAGCCTGGGAAGGTCAGAGGCCACCAGCCGGAACGATTGGGGCAGGTCCAGCGTCCAGCGCCAAGCAGATCATCTACGGCGCCACGGAGTTGTTCGGTGTAGACCCGGGTAAATGGAGCGCCTTCTACGAACTGATTCAGTCCGATACGATTCGCCGTCCAGGTGGACCGATCGCATCTGTCAGGTTCAATTCGCGACCACACGATATCGACAATCTCCTCGGCCAAGTCCGCAGGGAATGCCCCGCGAATGAGGACATAGCCCCAGTCTATGAATTGTCTGATTTCATCCTGAGTGAGGACTTTTGGGTCCCAATCCGGTAACGGCGGATTCTTGCTGAGCACGTGATTTCCCTCGAGAAAGGAATGTACGCTGATTGTTGTTATCGATTCAATGATCAGATGCTAAAGTAGTTTTTGCACCGGATCACACTACATATTCTAAAACCAAAGGCCACCATTCATGCCCATCATCAAACAGATAAAATGTATCCGCTCCCGGCATCGGGGCACATGGTTGATCGTAAAGGTAATCACGGACCAACCCGGTCTTTACGGCATCGGCTCGGCCAGCGATCACTGGCATGCCGAGACTGTCCTGAAAGCTGTGGAGCGGCTGTCCGTTTCGCTGATTGGGAGGGACGTCAGCAACATCGAGGATAACTGGCAACTCGTTCACACCAGTTGTTACTGGCGCAATGGCTCGATCCTTAACACAGCGCTGGGCGGAATCGATATGGCTCTTTGGGACATCAAGGGGAAGGAAGCCGGGATGCCTGTTTTCCGCCTTCTTGGGGGGCCGTGCCGGTCGGCCGTGCCGGTTTATGGCCACGCAGGTGGGAAGGATTTTGAGGATCTCGAAGATCGGGTCAGGCAGTTCATTGAGAGTGGCTACCAGGTCGTAAGATGCCAGGTTGGACCGTACGGCGGAGGTGGCTTTATCGAGCCGAAGCAGGCACGCCTGCCGGAAAACGCCTGGACCGATCGTGCGGTGTTTGATGACGAGGCATACCTCGACACCATTCCTAAGATGTTCGAGCACCTGCGGACCAATATTGGTTTCGGCGTCAAGCTCACACATGATGTGCACGAGCATTTGAAGCCCCAGAACGCGGTTATCCTGGCAAAACTCCTCGAGCCGTTTCGCCTTTTTTTTGTCGAAGATATTCTGCCACCCGAACACATCCAGTGGTTCCGAAAGATCCGTGAGCAATGCACAACTCCCCAGGCCATGGGCGAGCTTTTCGTTAACCCGAACGAATGGATGCCGCTGGTGACTGAACGCCTGATTGATTTTGCGAGAGTGCGTGTCTCAAAGGGCGCTGGCATTACCCAGTGCCGCAAAATTGCCGTACTCTGCGAGTGGTTTGGGATCCAGACCGCATGGCAGGAGGGGGCGGATAACGATCCGGTCAATCAGATGGCCGCCTGCCATCTGGATATGGCGAGTTCGAGCTTCGGGATTCAGGAGGAGAATCATTTTGCCGATGCCGAACTCGATGCATTCCCCGGACACGCGGAAATCAGGGGAGGCTACATGTACCCGAATGAAACTCCCGGCCTGGGCATCGACATCGACGAAGAAAAAGCCGTCGCTCTGATGGACAGTAATGCTGCCGGCCAACCACCTCGGCACGAACCCGACCGCCGGGCGGACGGTTCCATTGTGAGGCCCTGATGAACACACTCACGACTGTCGAAGACATTATCCAATCGCCTTCTACCATCACCTCCACCCTCTCGATCAGGAACGGGGAAGAAGTGCTGTTCCGTCCGCTGGCAAAGGATGATGCCAGACTTCTCGGCGAGTACTTTCTGAATCTTAGCTTCGCGACCAGGGATCTCTTTGGGCCGCACGCATTCAACCAGGAGACCGCAGACAGGCTTTGTGAAGAACTCAATCCACTCGAAACCCTACGAATGATTGGAGTCAGCGAACTGGAAGGCCAGCCACGTTTCATCGGATACTTCCTGCTGAAGTTCGGCATTCCCGTGGGCACGATTGAACGGTATCAAGGCTTCGGCATCGAACTCGACGATGCAAAGGACTGTCTCATCGCGCCATCGGTTGCCGATGACTACCAGAACAAGGGCCTGGGCTCGGTGCTCTTCCGGGAGCTGATAGATATCGCCCGCCGGGGCGGACGCAGGTATGTGGTACTCATGGGCGGAGTCCGAGGTGTGAACGAGAGGGGCATCCACTTTTATCAGAAGTTCGGGTTCGTCACTGCGGGCGAGTTTGAGAACCGTGGGAATAACTTTGATATGTATCTCAAACTGTGAGAGTAATTCCTCCCTTGTTCCCGCATCACGCTCTGCGGGAATCTCCATTTCAAGCCGCAGACTGTATTCAAATCAGGGGCAGAGATTTGCTTCGGAAGATCGTGAGGCACAACATCCTTCAAGCTGTCAGATCATTTGAGAGAATTCGCATGCCACATGAAAAGAGAAGAAAGTGAAGTTTAAGAGTAAGAAGGAGCCTGCCCTTAACAGGTACGAAATAAGAATCCTTATCCTCGTTCACTTCCTCCTGGCAGTAACAGCGTTCGCGGAAGCCAGGCCGAACATCCTTTTTATCTACCTGGATGACTTCGGCTGGAAGGATACCGGCTACATGGGGTCAGACTTCTACGAGACGCCACACCTGGACAAACTTGCTGCCGGAGGCGTGGTCTTCACGGATGCCTATTCATGTGCGTCCAATTGCGCCCCGGCAAGGGCCTGCCTGCTTTCCGGCCAATACACCCCACGCCACGGAATCTTCAACGTTGGCACAGGCCCGCGCGGAAACTCAAAGCACCGCAAGCTCCTCCAGATACCGGGGGTCAACACACTCGACCCGAAGATTAAGACGTGGGCGCATTGCCTGCAGGACGCAGGTTATACAACAGCGACCCTGGGCAAGTGGCATCTCAGCGCCGATCCCAAGCCGTATGGTTTTCACGTGAACATCGGCGGCACCCACTCCGGGAGTCCGCCTCACGGGTACTATCCGCCGCACGGAAATGCGCCCGGGCTGCAGGAGGCACCGAAAGACGAATACATCACCGACCGTCTGAGTGCTGAGGCAGTTAAGTTCATCACATCAAACAAGGACAAACCCTGGGCGCTCTACCTCACCCACTTCGCGGTTCACGTGCCGCTCGACGCAAAGAAGGAGCTGGTCGCCAAGTACGAAGCGAAAGAGAAAGGCAAACTTCATCAGCATGTGGCGATGGCAACCATGATCCAGGCTGTGGATGACGGGGTGGGTAAAGTAATGGCCACCTTGGACGAACTTGGTCTCACCGACAACACTGCCATATTCTTCACCAGCGATAACGGTGGCTACGGTCCGGCAACGGATATGAACCCGTTGAAAGGCTATAAAGGCACTTATTACGAAGGCGGTATCCGTGTGCCATTCTTCGTGAATTGGCCCGGGGTGGTCCAGCCAGGTACCAAGACCGGCGTGCCTGTCACCGGCGTAGATATGTATCCCACCTTCTGCGATCTGACCGGAGCAAAAAAACCGAAAGGACAACCATTGGACGGTCTCAGCCTGGTGCCGTTGCTTAAAGGCCAGAACAGGGACCTGGGCAACAGGCCGCTCTACTGGCACTTTCCTGCCTATCTGCAGTCATACAATAGCGTGACAGACGAGCAAAGGGATCGGCTTTTCCGCTCACGCCCGTGCAGCCTTATTCGTGTCGGCGATTGGAAGCTGCACCAGTATTTCGAAGACAACGGCGTGGAGCTCTATAACCTTCGCCAGGACATCGGCGAAACCACGGACCTGGCGAAGACCAATCCAGAAAAGACTAAGGAACTATTGAAACAGCTTGAGCAGTGGAAGAAGGACATCGGCGCTCCCATACCTGCCCGGGCCAACCCCGAATACGATGCAGAGGCGGAAGCTCTGGCCCTGGCAGGCAACGCCAATCCGAAAGCGAATAAGAAGAAAAAGAGCGAAAAGAAAGATTGATTTTCACTCAGTAATCCGCCCGGTGAATGTGGACGCATTGGCTCCGCTTTTCTGTCCCAAAGCGGGACTCCGGGGCTGGAAAGACTTGTCCAACAATTACTCGTTGGACGTGTAATGTCACATTTTCGATCTGGTCGATGGCCAGAGTCTTGCAAAGGGCCTGCCGAATACCGGACTGTCTTCAGGATATGAATTACTCTTGAAACGACTTCCAATCGAAGACGACCGCCAGCCGATCTGTCTTCTTATTAAGCAGATCCTGATAGGCCTGCTGGGCATCGTTGGGCGAATACCTGGAGTAGATCCCCTCCACACAGACACGGCCTTCCTTCAGCCAGCGAAGGGCGCCTGACAGGTTGTCGAAAATACTGCCCGAACGAAACGGCTCCGAGTGCAGCGGAAGCTCCCATTCCCAGCCGCTGCGGATGACCGCGTAATTGTGAAAGATCGCATGATGCAGATCATGCATAAGCAAGTCTGTATACCGGCGCCAGGGAGTCGCAATACATACAACCTCACCTCGTTTGCGAATAGCCTTTGCCGCGTCCAGCAGCGCCTGTTCGTGGCCCGAACATTCGATTGCCAGAGAGAACGTTCCCGCAAGTGATTTATCGTCGAGAGGCACTGAATCCATGATATTTCTGACGCCTGTCTCGGCAGCCAGACGCCTGCGAGAGTCGACAGGATCAACGGTATGAACCTCATAACCTGCGCCCTGAAAATTCTTGGCAGCCAAATGCCCTACAAGGCCCAACCCGCAGACCAACACTCTTGCCGGCGGGCGAGCTGTGGTTGTGTTCAGGGTAGTCATACTGACGCCCATCATGCGCGCGAAGGTAGCGACTTCGGGTGAAAGTCCTGCCGGTACGGGCAGAGCCTGATTCGCCGAAACTTTGTGATGAGAACGATGACCGCGCATACAGAACGCTATATCGCCGGGCTTGAACTTCTCGACCTTCGACCCGACCTTTTCAACTTCTATAACTGCAGAGTAACCCGGAGTCTTGGGAAAATCCTGGCCAAGATAAGCAGAGTTCAGCTCTGTGCCTGCGCTGACAAGTGAGGCCAGCGTGCGCCCGAAAATTTCTTCCTCCCCGACCTCTGTGCTGAATTCCGAAGGTAGCAGTTCCGCCAGTTCGCGTGCGGTGACCGTGACAGTATGTGAAGTAATCGAATTCATCTGGTTTCCTTTGACGGGTGATTTAAAAAGTCCATTCAGCAGCATCCATACACATTCCAATTGGACTGCCAGCCTTTTATAGGGCAGCATCAAGTATTCAACCAGCGAGCACTTATCTCTTACCCCTCTTGATCGAAAGGAACTACATGAATCTTCGCAGTTCACTCTTAATCGCTTCAAACACAATGCTCTCAATCGCAGCCTTATGCGCTTTCAGCACATCAGCGAATGCGGACGACACGGCTAAGGTCGGCAAACCGAACGTCACCTTTTACTTCATTCCTGGCTGAGCCATCTGCAAAAGAGACCAGGCCATCGTGGATGGCCTGATAAACAAAAGCTACAAAGACAAAGTTGTTTACTCGGCACTTTCTACCAAGTCAGAAGGCGCTGCCGAGCAGATGAAAAAATTGGGCATCAACCACCATGGCGTTGCCGTTCAGGACAAGACAGGCAGCCCCAAGTGGGCCAGTGCCATGCACCGGTTGACGGAGTCCGATCTCAGCAAAGCCATCGACGGGGTGTTGGAATAGTTTCGGGGTCTGCAGGAGCCTCAGTTCTCATTCGCAGTCTGGCGGAAATTAACACTTCATTTGCCCCGCGAACAGTTAGCTCTTACTTGTAATCTTGGATCCTCTTCTCTCTGAATCCCTGCTCTCCCCTCCTCGGCCGATGACGGCGCAACCGAGAGATCTTGCATCTCTGAGAGGATCAAAGATTACGAGTAGGATAACGAGTAAGAGATCCATGGCTTTCGGAATCCTAGATGCGCTGGCACCTCCGGCAAGATGTGGCTAAAGTTCAGGAAGGAATGGCCTGCTTCAATTACGTTCCATGCACATATAGCCTGAACCCCCAAACCCCACTCAGCAGGCAGCCCACAAGAACAGCGATGATTTGCCCGACGACCAGGCCCAGAAAGATGGGCACGGTTCGCTTGTAGAGTCTGATGCCACCGTACCGGATGACGGCACTCTTGATAGCCCAGGCCACGAAAAACATGAACCAAATCTGATGGGATTGCCACGTCTCCGCGATTGCATAACCCAAAGGATGAAGGGGCCACCAGTAATATAAATACCTCAACGAGGCCAGCCCCGCGGCCATGGTGGATCCGAGCCCGATGAAACCGAAGGCAATCGCATTGAAGTGGGTTGGATGTTCCAGGTAGTGAACCACTGAAGTATAGGTCGAGTTCGCACCCTTGATGGGCCAACCCCCGATACGGTCCGCTCCATATTTGTAGTAAACGTGGAGAGTGCTGCTCAGGCCGGCCGCCATACCGACGAAAAGCGCGCAGACCAAAAAAGCCAGAATGTGCGCACGCTTTATCTTGCCTTCGCGTGAGATTTTCAAAGCCTCAAGCTGGGTGGCCATCAGGAACGGAAAGTAACCACTGGTCAGAAAACCGAGCATCCCGAGCTGAGTCATTTCTGATCCTGAGAAATGAGTGGTACCTGCCGTCCCCACCATAAGATCACTTGGTCGATACGGACCGACAAAGTAGGACGGCGGCCCAGCTTCCGCACGGATGCGCGCATGTGTGAGCGTAATCAGCAGCATCACCACAGCCAGCGCCAGGCAAACTCCAATGGAAAACCCAGCAGCAAGGCACCATAAAATTCCGCCCGCAGCACAGATGACGCAGCCTGCAAGTGCCCAGGTTTTGCCGCTATCATCATTGCCTTGTGAGCCGTTACGAATGAAGAGATTCAAGAGGTGGCGTCTCGCTTTCCAAAGAGAAAGCAGCGCTATGAAGACAAACGCGCCGATGGCCTGTTCGTTATGGAAAGGGAATTTGGCCGCGGACCAGTTGGACAGTGTCGTACCACTCAGATTTGAAATGCCCAGAATGCTGCCGAGCGCGCCCTGGATGTATTTCCAGCACTGGAAAACCCAGACACTCAGGCTCAGCGAAGTGGGCGCCAGATAAGCCATCGCGAGCACGAGCGGCTTGTAGTACATGTAAATTGTGTCCATCTTGCTCCATGGCTCACCGCTGAAACTGATTACCCACATCCAGTTCGGCGCGGGGAAATCGGGGTCGATTTCGTGAAAGATTCGGAGTGTGTTGAAACCAACAGAACCAGCGACACCGATCCAGAAGACGCAATCTTTCACGAGCGGTTTCAGCAGCAGCCCGCCCTTCCCTTCTTCGGTCAATTCCAGAGCTGGCACGGCCAGCGGAAAGCGCAGCCGCTCTGCCTGCATCCACTGATCGGATATCAACACACTCAGGCAGAGACCGAAGCCATAGATGAAAAAAAGAAGAGCTCCCCAGCCCGCAATCGGACCAATCCAGGACCGCCAGGGAATCCCGTCCTCGCTCTTTTCATAAAGGCTCTGGATAGCGTCCTGGTCGGGCCTTGCCCAATCAGGGATGTGTTTGAGAATTCCGGCGACGCCGTTCTGGTCATCCCCGTAAAAAAACGGGGCAGTAAGATGCGGGATGAACTGTTGCGCCAGCCCGTACGAAGCAAGCGGAACACTGATGATCAGGAAGCAGTAAACCAGCAGGACTTCCTGCCGCGTAAAGCTCCACCGCTTGAACAGCGGCGTCATCACACCTTTCAGCACCATCAGCAGAAGCAATCCTGCGATTGCGGGCAGCGGAATCGGCGCCGAGACTGCAAAGCTGCTCAACTTCCACCACAGCTCAGTGTAACTCAGCCAGAACGCACTGATGACTGCAAGGACTATGGAAATGAGCAACGCCCGCCAGGGGAATTTCATGGGAGGTTGAGTGCCCGGGGCTACGAAATCAGCTTGAACCCGTACTCGAAATTCCAGGGCTCGTAAAACTCCAAGTCCGCTGGCAGATAAATCAGCACCAGGCCGCGGCGCGGTTTGCCGCTCTGGTTCGGCAGGCTGTGATGCATGCAACAGGAATGGTGAAAGCAGACGCTTCCCGCGGACATTTCGGCAGGAACCTCGAGGGTTTCATCGATGAACTCCTGACGGGTAGTAAGCTTGTTGGGGTTGTCCGATTCCACCACGTGATGCGGCAGCAGTTCCCGATGCGAGCCGGGGATATAGCGCACACAGCCGTTCTCAACGGTCGAATCATCCAGCGCTATCCATGCACTCATCAGGTTCGGTTCAGCCCCGGGCCAGTAAGCGGAATCCTGGTGCCACGGCACAGCGCTCCCGTGTATGGGCGGCTTTACAAACATCTGGTCGGTGTAGTACCGAATGTCCGGGCCCAGGAGTTCACGAACCAGCGCCAGTATCCGTTCGCTCTTGGCAAGACTCCAGAAAAAAGAATGCGTGTGCGTCATATGAAAGACGACGCGAATCTTCTCTCGCCGCGGTACATCTGGATTGTCTTTTACAGCAGGCTCCCACTGAGTCTGAAATTCTGATTTCTCTGAATCGAGATCCGGTTTGAGTTGGCCATCGAGCACTTTGTCTACCATTGCGCGCAGCTCACGAAGCGATGCTTCGTCAAAAACTTTCGGCACGATGACAAATCCGTTCTTTTCGTATTCCTGGCGAAGATTGGTCCGGCCCATACAGCATCTCTCCGATCTGCAAACTGGCATGCACGACTTTTGAAACTCGTGTATGTATAGCAAATTGGCAAGGTTACAAAATCCGAGGCTCTCTTTTAAAGAAATAAGAACCATTGCCGAGGTCGACAGACCTTAGAAAGATGACTCCCCGCGGAGCGTGGAGACCACGATTGTAGACCTCTGAATCCTGAATCCTGGATCGGCATATTGCTGAGTAGACGATGGCCGGCGCCGTTAAACAAGTTTTGAGGCTATCCATATGAGTAGATTTTATTCTTGCGTTCTCTGTTCTCTTATCGCCTCTTTCGGCGCTCATGCACAGGAAATCCGACTGAACCTAAAGCCGTCCATGGTCGTCAATGAAGCGGACGTAGGTGAGCCGGCCGGACTCGTGGATGAGCAGGACAAGATCGTCGGCCCGCCCTCGGGCAAGCCGGACTCGATCTGGAAGATCAATTCCCGCAACAACAAGCAATATCCCTTCAGTGCACACCTCGATCTGGGGCAGGAAAAGAATCTCTCCAAACTCTGGCTCTTCGATACCCATGACCAGGGCGACGTCGCCATCTCCTGCGGCAAGCCCGGCGAGTGGAAGAAGCTCACCACCTACAATTGCGGCAAATACATGGAGTGGGTCAGTATCCCGCTTGATGTTCGTTCGCGCTATATCCAGCTCACCCGCATGAGCCCCGGCGCCCAGTTTACTGAAATTGCTATATACGAATACAGCCAGGAAGCCTGGGAGGCCACGCTCGCCCGCAAGGCGGCCGAGGCCAAAGCAGAAGTCGAAAGGCAGGCGGCGGTTGACAAGGCGATGGACGAGATGAAAAAGCGGCCCCTGATCGATTTGGGCGAACCGTTCGGCAAGGCATATCTGGTCGATGAGATTGATTGCGGCTCCCAGGCTCTCGAGCATCTATTCACGGAAGACCCGCCCGGTGTCAGTAAAGTCGAGACGATCCTTGGACGCCCCTGCCGCTTCCTTCAAAAAACCAAAGGCGAGGGGGCATATTTCAGTTATCGCATCGGGCAGATGAAACTCCTTCAACCAGGCGCCACGTACGTCCTGAGCGTCGAGTATCCGGAGGACACCTCTCGCAGTCTCATCGTCAGAAATTCCGGCAACGAAACCTCACGCGGTTTTCATACCGGCCGAACCTTCGGCGATGCGCTTCATCCCAAGTATGTCAACAACCACAACGAGTCACTCAATACACCTCTGTCAGGAAAATACGAGGCCTGGAATCAGTTGTTCTTCCTTCATGACCGATTCCCGGATCGTGAATTTCTGCGGGAAGACAAAGAGCGTCCTTTAACACCGGAAGATGGCTTCACCGTAACGATTGCACAGTTCTCTGAACGCAACATTCCGGCCTCTGCCGGGGCCGCCGTTTCTCGCATCCGGCTGTTCGCTGTGCCCGATCCGGAAGCGCTGAACGAAAGACCAAACTTGCCGAAAGGGCTTCCCCACCGCCATCTCTTCTGGCGTGAAGAAATGGCTGACGGTGTTGTTGGCTCGGTGAAGAATCAAAAGCGTGGCATCACCAATCCTGTCGACTTCTTCAAATTCAAAGCGCGCACGGCCAGTTTTCTGGGAATGAATACCTACTCAAAGGACCTTCTGGAATTCGGCGCCTCCCAGCATTGGGACCCCAGGGACGGCGGCGGCAACAAGTGGGTGCATTTCAATAACGAGCACAAACATCTGTGGGGTGAGATTGTCGAACTCATGGGCAAGCAGGGCTTCAATATCCTTCCCTATTACGAATATTCCGGCAGCCGCGGCGACAACAGCCTCGGTTACCAGCGACGATGCAAACCGCTCACACGTGACGACGCTTACACCCACATCTCATGGATTGAAAAGGCCAACGCAGACATCACTGATCCGGACACCTGCGAGGACTTCAAGAAGATGCTCGACCTTACGGTGGTCCGGCACAGGAACAAAGCCAATTTCATTGGAGCCTGGCTTCGCCAGAGAGCGCAGCTTCCCATGAGCTTCGCTGACGCCACTCGAGAGCGATTCGCGGAAGAAATGAAAACCGGCAGAGCCATCAGCAGAGAAGATCTTATCGGCGACAAGGAACTTCTTGAGAAATACTACAAATGGTGGTTCAGCAAACGCCGCCAGTTTCTTGAAGCCATGCGCGATCATCTCCGAACCAATGGCATCGAAAACGCCACTATGTTCTTTACCTCATCCATGGCCGAATCCGGCGCCGGATTCCCCAGTTGGGATAAACGCATCGTCACCGATGACCCCGGCTATTGGCAGCCCATCCTGAATCAGCCCCAGCACATCCTCGATCAACGAAAGATAACCCCAGCGCCTTTACAGGCCGTCACACGCAATGACATGTACCTCGAAGCCCTCCTCGCCCCGCCGCTCACCTGGGGAAAATGGGAAGTCCATCACGCCGATCCGCCGGCCGACCCGCAGCGCGGCCCCAAGACCGAGGGAGTCCTGTTCACCCACGCTTTCAATCGTGCCTACACTGTCGCCTCATCGAAGACTTTCGATTCCTTCCGCGGCCCTTCGGGGATGGCCATCGTTCGCCATTACACCCTCAATGAAGACATGATGTTCGACAAGAACGACAAACCCAAGCTCGGGTACTTCGTCGCCGATATCGAGCGCGCCGGCCCTTACTGCATGCTGGCAGAAGCCTGGGCCATGGCACACGGCAACCCGACTCACATCGGCTATCTGGCCGGCAATAATTTCTCCCGCGGTTTTCCAAAATATGTTCGAAGGTTCAATTCCGCCTTTCTGTCACTACCAGCGCTGCCGAGCACCATTGTGGAGGATGCCTGTTCCGATGAAAAAATAGTCGTCAGAGAAATCAAAACAGAGGGCAAGGGCACATGGTTCGCCCTTGTGAACACCGGCCTGGATTCCCGAACCGTAGACATAAAGCTGGCCATCACAGGCAAGGTGACGGATGCAGTCAGCCAAAAGCCAATCATGGGAACCAATCGTTCCTTCAAGGCATCCTTCTATCCGTGCGAACTGAAAGCATGGCGAGCGGAATGAGGAATCGATAATCAGGCTGTCCTGTACCAAACAATTTCTGGAGTGTGGGAATTGCCACCGTTTCACTTTCTGAAGCTGCTTTGAAATGAACGCTGCGACAATTCGTAGCAATCCCAAGGCGCAAGAGCGCTCTGAAAATTTGCAAAGATCCGTTGCCCGTCATTTAACTGGATCGGTATGAAATCCAAGAACACTCCAATCCTGCTGACGGTCTTCTTCGCAATCCTGGCGGTTTCCCTGTTCCTCAGATTCAAGAGTCCTCCGACGGTTGATGAGCAGGCCGACACCGATCCCGACAAGATCAGCTTCAAATTCACAGTGCCGGCCAACTCAAGGGTCGGCCTGCTCTGGGAAGATGACGATACCGGCGAATCTAAACGTATCGGCCTGAAAGCAGATCCGGGAGCGCTGATAAAAGTCGAAATCGAAAAAGGCGACCCGGCCATCCCGGCTCTGGATGAACTGCCCAAGAATTTCTTTTTTGAAGTCCCGGCAGACAATGCCGACGGCGCGGAGACTGAATTCCAGCCTGGTATCAAGCTGGTGGAATTTAATAACCAACAATTAAGCCAGAGCCGATTTCGCTTTTACTGGGAAGACTACTCGCATCCTGTTCTGACAGAGCTACGGCGCCGCGAAAAGCTCGATGAACTCGTGAAAGATTCCACCGATGAACTCGAATTCTTCACGAGAATCCTGAAATGGACGCATCAGCAATGGAAAGAAGGAAACCCCGATCCGTATCCGCCATTCAATGCACTCCTGATTCTGGATTGGATTCGCCAGGGCAAAACCACAGGCTTCTGCGCGCAGTACGCCCAGGTCATGGTGCAGTCGCTCCAATCATTCGGCCACTCGGCTCGCTACGTCAGCCTTGCCAACCACGAAGTGCTCGAAGTCTGGTCTAACCAGCACGCGAAATGGATCGTGATGGACCCTACCGACGGCATCTATTACACCGACGGCAAAAGGCCACTGAACAGCTACGAGCTCTTCCTCGCCCTCGTTGAGAACAGAATTGGTGAAATACAGACCGTAGGCGCCAAGCATGACCCCAAACGGATCACGGGCAGCTACGGGGTGTTCAGCATCGCCACCCGGAACGATCACCTCGCACAGAATCGTCCACCGTCAGCCATTCTCAAGGACCTGTGGAAGGAGCGCATCCACCTCATCACACCCCACAACAAAGACCTGCCCTACCATGAGGGCAAACTCCGCCCTGTGACCACTTTTGTCTCGGATATCTACTTCCCCATGAACAGCGCTAACGTGAAGCTTCTCCAGCCCAACGCGGCCGGTAATGTCGTCCTCCAACTCGAAACCGATATGCCTGGGTTCTCTCGCTATCAGGCGTCAGTAAACGGCGGGCCTGACGAAAGAATTCCAGCCATGTACATCTGGGAGCTTCAACCTGGCCGGAATACCATAGAAATTTCCGCGCAGAATCTCATGGGTGTTTCAGGACCGAGATCCAAAATTGTCATTGAAAAGAAGTAGAAGGAGCATTCTTTCCAAATGGGAATGAAGTTGTTTCCTCTCACAACGGAGCTGGTCGAAGAGTTCAAATCGGAGCAGTCATTGAGAGTCTCGACCTTGATTCCCGCTTCACTGGTAAATCAGGCCGCTTCCAGCTTTGAGTATGCCCCCTCATGGCTGAGCCCAGAAGGCCTCAAGCTGTGTTGCTGGCCCCCCATTTATTGGGCAGCCTGCCAATTGATGGAAGACGATCACCTGCGGTTCTCGATTCTTGGTTTCGATCATGGCGACCCCATTCTTAAATCAGCCCCAGACGACGGCTCATTGCTGATGATTCATGCCACACTCAGGTCATCCCTTCCAAATCAGAATACGCCCGGAACGATTCTGTTCGCTACGGCAGCCGCTCAGATCCCGGATCTTCTCTTTTCCGTGTCCCCGGCGTCTTCTACGGTTCCAAACTCAGTGGACCTCTCTCTCCGGATATCAGTGGCTCCTGCAAGATCCGAGTTCATTCCCGATCACCACGGCGATCTATCAGAACTCCCCCTCGACAACCTTACCCCGGTCAACAAGAAGCTCCTTGGGCTTCAACCCTGGTGACACGTAATCCTTCCTGCTCTGAAGCGAACGACTGCGAAGCTCGAATCACTTGGATGGCGTCTTCCAGGTAGCCCCAGGATTCCGCGATGTATTTTCTGAAACCAACGCCAGCCTTCCGATAGGCCCTGGCGTGGTCCTTCCAAACTACGCATAGCGCTCCTGCGAAAAGAACACGCTGGAATTCATCACAGGCGGCAAGCGACCAGGGTGAACGATGCCTTCGAATCCTGCCCAGTGTTCCGCCCTGGAAAAAGATGTGTTTCTCCTCGTCCTGGAGAATCTGATCACAGATGGCCCGCAACACCGGTGAATCCGTCGCATCCCGCAAAGCAGCGTAGTAATACCTGGCGAGGATCTCCCCCGTAATCAGGACCGCAATGCATACCTCCAGATTCAAACACTTTCGCAAACCGCGGAAGAATCTGTCAGACCAGTGGCTGCGAAGACGGGGAATTTCCTGCTTTTCCATAAAACGTGAGAGAAGCCAGGAATGCCTTTGCTCTTCCGCGATAAACAGCCTGGCTGCCTCAGCATATTCCAGGTCGGCTGAATTCACGGAAAGCTTCCGCGCCTGGTTGATAAAGTGCCGCCCTTCTCCGGATTCGCCCAATTGGAAGATGGCAATGGACTTCGATATCGCCTTTCGTTCTTCCAGGGTAATGCGGTACTCCGAATCCCATGGGACCGGATTCTGGTGTTCGCTGTTCCAGACCATGTAGTCGATCCAGTCAGCGGAAGTAGAACTCTCGTCAAGGAGATGACTGCTTGCCTGGCGATGGGATTGACCCTCCATAATAGCCTCCAGAAGAAGGTTCGAAGTAAATATACTTTATATCGCAAAGCAGTTTGCAATAAGGCTCCCGATTCTTGCAAGTAGAATTTTTCATATAGAGGGGCCATTGAGGTCACGCTGCAATCCTCCTGCATTTTGGATGGAAAAGAACACCTGTGCAAGATCAGGGTCACAACACTCTGCATTGCAAAGCATTGTCACTTAATCTTCCACGTATTCCCTGCGGACACCATACGAAATCAGATAGGCCGGAAGCTTGCGCAACCAGGGAATGCGTAGAAACAATCTGGTCGGCAAATTCAGTTGGAAGGGGCGGTCTCCCCGCAATGCATTGGCAATTATCTGGTTCTGAATGAGGGTCTGTAGCTGCTGAATAAAGCAAGTGGGCCATTCCCTCCGCTTCTGGACCTTCGCCAGATCCTTCATGCTTACCTTTCCTGCCTTGAGTGAAGGCGCCAGGATATTGCCGGCGGCCACCGCATCCTGGATGGCATAGTTGATTCCCACTCCACCCACGGGCGTCATCACGTGTGCCGCATCGCCAATCAGCAACAGTCCCTCCTGAAACCATGTTTTCACGCGACCCGAGGCCACAGAAAGGCTGCTCACTTGGGACCAATCGTTCAAATGTCCCACCGTGGAGTGCATCGTCTCGGGCAAGACTTTCTTGAGTTCTTCGCGAAAGGAATCGATCCCCGCATCATGCATCTCCTTCAGGTTGCCTTTCATGAGGGAGTATGCGATCTGCCAATAGTCCCCGCGATTGAGGACGACGAGCAGATGGCCCCGAGATATATAAAAGCCTGTTCCGAGATGATCCTCGTCAGTTCGTGGCAGGCGAAACCATAAGACGTCCATGGGTGCAGCCTTCTGTTCCAATTCAATCCCAGCCGCCTTCCTCACCCTTGACCCACGGCCGTCCGCCCCCACCGTGAGCTTTGCACGAAGCTCCACCTCACCGCCGGAGGTCTTGCACAAAACGCCTCGCGTACCACCCTCTTCCCGGATGAGCCCGGTGACCCGCGTATTCATGCAAAGATGAAAACACTCATGCTTCCCGGCCTCCTCAGCCAGCAGGTTGAGGAAATCCACCTGCGGCACCATCGCGATGAACGGAAATTCGGTCCGCAGTTCCTTCAGACTGGCAAGCCGCACGACCTCGCCTTCGCTCCTCAGCTCGAAGTCAGTAATGCGCGAACGGGATTTCTTCAAGACCTTGTCTGCCAATCCGAGCTGCGCCATGATCTCCATCGTCGAGGCATGAAGAGTATCGCCCCTGAAATCACGCTCGAAATCCGCACGCGATTCAAGAACCGTAGTGTCGATGCCCCGCCTGGCGAGAAGCAGTCCGAGTACCATCCCTGCAGGCCCGCCGCCGACGATGGCGCAAGTGGTTTCTTCAATATCTCGCCCAGGGGCCATAACTTTAGGAAGCCCGGCGGAGGAAGTATGGGTGGAAGTATGGGGTCACATTTCAAGAAAGCCCGGCGAAATGAAAAATATGAGGTTCAATCTCAGGAGGCCAGGAGGGTTGGCTTGCGGGGCTTGAGTTGGACCGGCTGAAGTTGGCCGGAATTCACTTTGTGCCATTTGAGTGCGTGGGCCAGGAGGATGACCAGTCCCAATTGGAGTCTGGCCAGGGCGTGTCCTTTCCAGAGGGCGGTGCGGGCGCCCTGATGATTCTTCAGATTGTTGAAGGCCCCTTCAACAAGGGCTCGATGTCGTCTCATGGGAGATCGGGTCTTTTCAGGTTCGGCTTCCATGCGTTGGGCCTGTTTGTGGAAGTCGTCGCGGTAGGGGAGCCTGCCGCTGGCCCTGAACGACCCTCTCGGCCAATGGCGCCTGGAGGCCCGTGAAGTGGTTTACGAATTGTCTTTCAAGGCGCGGGGCAATGGTGAAATTACCTCTTTTGCCCATCCCCTCGGTTCGAACCGGTATCTCCCAGTCCCTTTCCGCATTGGGAATCCCCAATCCAGACACGAACGGGTCTCCACACCTGATTGGAGGAACTTTCGGAGGCTTTGGTACGCCTGTGCCCGGCACGTCGAAACGGCACGAGTCGTGTTAACAATAAGTGCTCAGGAAGCAGGATTGGATCTTGATGACGTGACCTTCCGGAAAGTTGGAACCGTGTACAAGTAACTCGAACATTTGTGGCGAGGCGAACGGTTTTACAGTGCCTCAACTTGTGAAGTATCCTCCGGCTCGGAGAGCATTCGAAATAAGCTGCAGGCTGGGCAGAGTATTACGCATCAACAGAGGTCGAAGTTGAGTCGCAATGAGTTGGCCGCCTTTCAGCATTTCTCAAAGTCTGGCTCTTGGTTCAAGCCTGTCATCAGCTACCTTACTGATTCGAAGGACTCAAAGAGTCTGAAAAAGAACTATTCTCACTCCGAGGAGGTTCCACATGTTTGATCGAATGACGGGGCGAGCACGTGCGATCATGGTGCTTGCCCGGCGTAACAGCATGCGACACAACCATGCTTACATCGGCACAGAGCACATTCTTCTGGGACTGTTCGAGGAACACGAAGGGGTCGCCGCCGCCGTTATCCACAGACTGGGCTTCAGCCTGGAGTCCCTTCGAGAGGCGGTAGAAAATAGATTAGTTAAAGGAGAGACTCCGCCACCAGCAGGCCAGGAATTGCATTACGCTCCCTGCACCAAGCAGAGCCTGGGGCACGCCCTCGACGAAGCGACAAGCCTCACCCACCACTACATCGGCTCCGAGCACATTCTTCTGGGGCTCATCAAAGAAGAAGAAGGCATTGGGGGCCAGGTTCTGAGGAAAGCAGGGCTCACTATCGAGGCGACAAAGGTCGACATCCTGGATTTCCTCGGGGAGAGGATCGATCCATAGCTGGGACCAATTATTTTGTGCTTTCGCCCCCGGCAAAGAACTTGTCGCAGGCCCGGGGACCTGCACAAAGTTGATTACACGGAATTATAATTCTTCACCATCGCCTCCAGCTTTTCTTCTTTGAGCAGGTATTCCATGGTGAATGCGGCGACGCCACCTGAGGCGCCGCCTCTGGCGGTTTCCATTGCGTCCGCGAATTCCTCCGTTGACAGCCGGTAGGCGTTCCAGGTGCAGCGCGGTTCGCCGTAAGACTGGACAATCGGCCAGACTGGTATGCCCTTCACTTCGGAGGCGATCCAGTCCACGATCCCGCCGATCCACTCCACGGTTTCGCCACACATCCGGTGATAGACCATCGGCGAAATAATATCGACTTCATTGGCGAGGCCAGGATAGTCCTGGCCGACGATGCGCTAGATCGCGTTCATCTGGTTGCCACGCGTTTCGCGGCGGCGCCAGGGGACGGTGAACAGGCCAATCTTCAAGTTTGGTTTTACCTCTTTGGCAGCTTTGGCGAATTTCCCGGCAAGGCTGGTGATGCTGTATTTCTTGAAATCCACCCACTCGTCGGCGTGATTTTTCAGAATCCATTCCGCTTGATCCTGAGCAGTGAGGTATTGCTTGGGAATCGTAGTGCCCGCGTAGTTTTGAAACTTACTCTGGCAGACCTGATCAAAACAGGTCATGTCGGCATTGGGTTTCGGCGCTGACCAGAAAACCGGGTAGCGGAGTCCGTCGAACCAGATGCCGTCCACATCGTATTTCTTTGCAATTAACTGGATTTCACCGAGAGCCCGTGAGATGTCGTTCGGCTGATTTGGGCAAGAGCCCTGATACCAGTGGCCCGGGATAAAGGACTGCAACGGAGTGCCATCGGACCGGATTGGCCTGTTGCGGCCGCGCCATCCGTTGAACAGCTCGACTGTTGCATAAACTTGAATCGACCAGGCATGGAGAGCGTCGATCAGGTCTTTGTTGGCCAGGGTTGTCTTATCTGGCCAGACAGCATTCACGCCCCATTTGTAAAGTTTCTTTGCAATCTCCTCGACGTTCTCGCCGGTGAAGATGGAATACTTCGTGCTAAACCCGATCAGCCCGCGCATCTGATACTTGCGTTCGATCAGTGGTTTGGCCCGGAGTTGGTCCCGTTTCGTTATCTCGTCCTTTTCCTTTTCCTTTTCCTTTTCTTGTTCTTCCGCGGTTTTTTCCTTTCCCTGATTCTCTTCTTTGAGCCTGTTCTCCTCTTCCTTCCGCTGCTTTTTGAGCGCCTTTTCCTTTGATTTGAAAAAGCTCTTTACCTCCCTCTTTTCGCTGCGGAGTTTGGGGGGCTTCTTTGCGCGTCCCCAGCAACCGGAGAAGGTGCCTGCGGCAACGCTTGCACTGATGATTTGAAGGAACCGGCGACGATTGGATTTAGTGCTGACCATGAATGTTTGGTGGCCGTGAATGCTGTCTGCGAGGGGCTAGTTTTATTCCGTTTGATGAACGCTTTCCACGAAGCAGCTCTTACCATCAACCGGCGAGAATCCTGTCAATTGCTGAAAACTCATCCTCAGAAAAAGCCCGGTTTTCCAGCGCGGCAACATTTTCCTCGAGTTGGCGCACTTTGCTTGCACCAATGAGCGCACTGGTCACACCTGCATCCCGCAGCACCCACATGAGTGCCATCTGTGCCAGAGACTGTCCACGGGCCTGGGCAAGCTCGTTGAGTTTGCCAACTTTTGAGATGGTAGATTCATTGACTCCCGCGGCCTGAAGGGTTCCATCCGGATTGGCGGCCCGGGAATCAGCCGGAATGCCCCTGAGATATTTGTCGGTCAGAAGGCCTTGGGCGAGTGGGCAGAACGCGATGATTCCCATGCCGATTTCGCGTGCGTAAGGAACGAGTGATCCCTCTATGTTCCGGCGAATCATGGAATATGCGGACTGATTAATCACCAGCGGCAGATTCAGTCTCCGGGCTATTTCCATTACCTTTTTGGAATCCTCGCCGTTGTAATTGCTGATGCCCGCGTAAATGGCCTTGCCCTGGCGGACCGCGGAATCAAGTGCTCCCATGGATTCTTCCAGGGGCGTCTCCGGGTCTCGGCGATGATGATAAAAGATGTCCACGTAATCCAGGCCGAGCCGTTTCAACGACTGGTCGAGGCTGGCGAGGATGTATTTTCGAGAGCCCCAGTCACCATAGGGTCCCGGCCACATGAGGTAGCCGGCCTTGGTTGAGATGATCAACTCATCGCGATGGCTTCCAAATTCAGACGCCAGCACTCTTCCTACGTTTTCTTCGGCGCTGCCGGGAGGTGGACCATAGTTGTTGGCCAGATCAAAGTGGGTAATGCCGAGATCAAAGCAGCGTCGCAAGAGCGCTTTCATGTTGCCGGGCTCGGCTCGAACGCCGAAATTGTTCCAGCAACCCATGGAAATGGCAGGAAGTTTCAGCCCACTGTTTCCGCAACGGTTGAACTGCATGGTGTCGTAGCGTTGTTTGTTGAATGACATGGGGCGCCCGAATTATGAAAAAGAGAGACAGGAAGACATTAAGACAGGATGAATCAGTTGTAGTCAGAATCAGGTAATGCAGAAATTATTCTGTCTACCTTGCCAATGGGGCGAGCCCGCGGCTTCGAATTGTCTGCCGATCTTGCGGAAACCTCAAAGCT
Organism: Planctomycetota bacterium; assembly: GCA_027625095.1. GTDB lineage: Bacteria > Planctomycetota > PUPC01 > JACPCR01 > JACPCR01 > JAQBXN01. Next base: position 40,530 of record JAQBXN010000022.1, read on the forward strand.
CTTCCTCGTAATCCTGCCACAGCCTCAGGCCGCAACCAATTCAGGAGAACTCCAACGGATGGATCTGGAGCCTGTTCTCTGTCCGTTGTATCGGTTTGCTATCCGCCTGATTAAAACCAATGGATCAATCCCAGGTCATAAGGCGACATCAGATGCTGATGTTTCGGCAACACCCGGACTGCGTAGCCCCACCGGCCGCTCGTGGTACACGGCAAATGGGCAGCATAGACATAGACCCCCTCTTCGCCCGTGGGTACCGGAGTCATTGGGATCGGAGCTCCGGCTACTATCTTTGCGTTTGCGTCGAGGGTGCCGGAGTAAACCTCGATGGACAGGTCGCCCACCGCAAACGGCCGAATCGAGATTGTGGCGCTGATCTCCATCCCCTCACCCACCTTAAGATGGTCGATTGCGGAGTTGTTCTCGGAAACGAGGCGGATTTCATTCCAGTGAGCACGCAGATGTGCTTTCCATCCCGAGAGGTTTCTGGCGTTTATATATTCCCCATTGCCTCGCAGAGTCTTCCAGCGTTCGGCCGTTGGCAAGTAGAGCTTTGTGGCGTATTCCCGGACCATACGGCGGGTGTTAAAAACCGGGCCGAGTTCTTTCATAGTGTTCTTCATCAAGCCGATCCACTCACGCGGCAGGTCGTCCGCCTCCCGATCATAGAAAGTGGGAATGACCTCATGTTCGAGAATGTCATACAGCGCCTGCGATTCGACCAGGTCCTGATAATCCGGATCGCCGTATTCCTCCTCTTCTCCGATGGCCCAGCCAACCCCCGATGAGTAACCCTCATACCACCAGCCATCGAGGACGCTCAGGTTCAGGGCGCCGTTGATGGCGGCCTTCATTCCGCTGGTACCGCTCGCTTCCATCAGCCGTCGTGGAGTGTTCAGCCAGACGTCTACACCCTGAAGCATGTCACGGGCCACGTCCATGTCATAATTTTCGAGAAAGATGACTCGCCGCATGATTTCCGGGTCGCGAGAAAAGTGAACGATCTCACGAATAAACTGCTTGCCCAGGTTATCGGCTGGATGCGCCTTGCCTGCGAAAATAATCTGAACCGGACGTTCCTTGTTGGTCAGAATCTTCTTCAGGCGTCTCACGTCCTTCAGGATCAGGTTCGCCCTCTTATACGTGGCGAAACGGCGTGCAAACCCAATGGTCAGCGCTTCAGGATGGAGCGCCTCGCGGGCCGCATCCAACTCCACCCTCGGGGCGCCCCTTCTTACAAGTTGCTCGACGTAGCGACGTCGCGCTGAAGCGACTAAACGTTCACGGCCGCGTTCGTGGGTGCGCCAGAGCTCTTCGTCCGGGATATTCTGTATGCGGCTCCAATCTTCGCTGGAGAGTCCCTCCTGCCAGAGCCTGCCAATGTATCGTTGCAACAGGTCGCTGATGTCGCGGGAGATCCATGTATTCACGTGGACGCCGTTCGTGACGTGGGTAATGGGAACATCATTCTTCGGCACGTTGGGCCAGGCAATGCCAAGCACTTTTTCACGTGTGACTTGCCCGTGCAGTTTGCTTACGGCATTGATCGTCCCCGAAAAGCGAATAGCCAGAAGTGCCATGTTGAACCATGCGTGCTCGTTGCCGGGATTGTCTCGCCCGAGCGCCAGAAATTGTTCCTTGCTGAGCCGGATCGATTCCCAGAAAGGCCTGAAGTATTTCTCCATTAATTCCGGAGGAAACAGGTCAAACCCCGCGGGCACTGGTGTGTGTGTGGTAAAGACGTTGCCTGAGGCCGTAACCTCTGCGGCTTCCTCAAATGAAAGGTGGTGGTTTTCCATCAAGCGGCGTGTCCGCTCCAGCGCAAGGAACGCAGAGTGTCCTTCATTCAAATGACAGACCTCCGGCCGAATTCCGAGCGCGTCCAGTGCGCGAAGGCCACCGATACCGAGGAGGATTTCCTGCCGGATGCGTTTCTCGTTATCCCCACCGTAGAGCTGGTCTGTAATCTGCCGATCTTCGGGCGTGTTATCCGGCACGTTGGAATCCAGCAGATAGAGCGGCACTCGACCCACCTCCACTCGCCAGACCTGGGCTTTGAGGGTGCGGCCGAGAAATGGAAGTGAAATCTCCAGCGGCGAGCCGTCCTCATGGTGCCGAACGAGCTTTAACGGCATGTTGAAAAAATCGTTCACCCCCGTGGACTCCTGCTGCCAGCCGTCATTGTTCAGATACTGCCGGAAGTAGCCCCGCTGATAGAGCAGGCCGACGCCGACGAGCGGGAGGCCTAGATCGCTGGCGGATTTCAGATGGTCGCCGGCCAGCATGCCGAGGCCACCGGAAAAAATCGGCAGACATTCAGCAATCCCAAACTCAGCACAGAAATAGGCAATCTTTACGTCATGCTGATCTGGGAAACTTCTTTGAAACCAGGAAGGGCCGCTCATGTAAGCGTGGTGGCGTTCGACCATGCGTTCGAGGTAGGTCAGAATGCCATCGTCCTGGGATGCCTGAAGCAGGCGATCCTGTTTGATGCGGCCAAGAAACAGGATCGGATTATGGTAACTGGCTTCCCAAAGATCCCTGTCCAGCCGACGAAACAAATCAACCACTTCCGGGTCCCAGCTCCATCTAAGGTTGTAGGCCAGGGTTTCCAGTGGTTTCAAATTTTCAGGCAGCGAAGGATGTACGCTGAACTCTCTAATTCTCATTTACAACCTCAGATTCAAAGTTAATTCATTCGCAGGGCGTCCGATCCCTCTTATACAGAAGGTACTGGCAACAAACCTGCGAGTTTACACAAACGGGCTGAAAAAGTTGAACGATTCTGCACGGTTGCGGTAGAGCCTACGGAAGTGAATTCTCTTTGTGTGTGGGGCATTCCGCCTGCCATAGCGCCGAAGGCGCTCTCAGCCCGATTCTCATGACTCCGGGACTCTGAACTCTGCACAGCGCAGCCACCAGTGGCCGTGTGGCTGCCTTCTCCCGAAGGCAGATCTGCCCTCGATAGAGTCCAGCTACACCCTCGCTCTAATCGCATTCCAATTGATAAATGGAGACACCTTCATTCAGGAAAATCCGTCGCGCATTCGCATCAGCCCTCAACTGCCTTTCGAAGTTCTCATTGCTTCGCCGGACCAACACGATGTGCGCTCCGAATTCTTTACAAATCAGCTCCACGGGGGCCACCTGGTGGCCGTCCGAAATGGAGTCCCATAACCGCCAGAGCCTCGGGTCGTACTCAAACATGAAAACCGGGTCGAGTGCGACCATATAGTGAAGTTCAGGAGCCCGGAAAAAAAGCTCGGGAAAGTCGCTCCACTGAGTATGGAAGACCAGAGTCCTTTCGGGCAGGTTTTCGCGCATCCAATCCGCCGCCGCACTCACCGATCTGTTGGTGTGGCTCATAACCGAGGACTGGGTCTTGAGAAAAGTATTAGCACCAAGAAAGCTGAAAAAGAAAAATCCAACTACCGGCATCGCACTGTGTGCCCAGCGCCGTTGGGCAAACCAGCCTTCGAGATCCACTCCTTCAAAGACGTCGGTAAACGCTGCCGCGGCGAAAACCAGGGCGAAAGGGATGAAATACTCTACGAATCTCTGAGAAAGCATCGTCAGCCCCAGCAGCGCGCCTGCGAAGATAAGCCAGCTCCAGGTACGAGCACTCGGCTTCTTGCCCCGATAAAGAAAGCCCAGCAATGAGAGAGTAATCGCCACACTGGCCAAAGTGAGATCAAAGAGGAATGCGGTACCGGTCAACGAATCCAACTCTGATCCCTGGCTCAGTTCGACGCCCTTCAATCCCCACGCATGGAACGGCGCGGAAAAATTCTGAACCAACCAGAGCCTGAAATTATTCGGAAAGTTCGGATGAATCAGAAATCCCGCCAGCAGCCCGGCCGCAGGAAACAAAACCGCACGCCAATCCCACTTTTCCCCGGCGATGACCAAACCGATATTGAAGCAGACCACCAGAATCAGGATGAGCTGCGGCGCGGAATACCCCAGCGCGTAAATCACGCTCATCACACCAAGCCATCGATAGGAACGGCGGTGAAGCAGCCGCGATAGGATGAGCAGAAAGATGAGCGAAAGCACATGCGGCCGCGTCATTGAAAGTCGAAAGATAAAATACGGCCCGGCACAAAGAAGCAGGGCCGTCCAGGAGAACGGCCAGCGCACCACAAGCGCTCGCAACAACGCATAAAACAGGGAAAAGACACAACCGCCCAGCAGACACGAAGCCAGCTTGGAACCTAAGATTAAGTCGCCAAACGTAAAGGGAATCAGAAGCAGGTGGAACAGAAACTCCTTATCGGAGAAGTGAACATTGAATATGCTGAACTGGGCCCACGGAAACTCTCTGATGATGCCATGCGTCCGGGTGATTTCCGCGTAACGCATGTGGTAATACCCGTCGTACCCGACCATATCGGGATCCGAAAAACCAATAAGACCCGTGGCGAAGACGCCCAGCAGGAAGGCCGCTGTGTAGATTGGCAGTTCCGTCATACCGCGCTGGCTGGTCGGCTCGGACATCAATTGGTCTCCACGCTTAAGAGCATCATGCCACCAGGAGGGATGTTGAGTTTCACATCCAGGTTGCCATTTTTTTGTGAAGCTTCTGATAGGTCGCCGAGCCCGGACGCCGTCCTGGGTTCCCAAGGGATGGTTTTATTTGATGCATTAAACACGGCCGTGAAACTCTTCCTTCGACTGGTCACATCAACAAGAATGAAATCACCCTTTTCTCTCTTCTTGACACTGGCGAAGCCTGCTTCGTTTTTCGATGAAACCTCAATCAGACTGAACCTTTTATAGCCTTTTTTATAGTTACGAATCTCGGGGAGAATGAGCTCGACGCCTTCGGCGCCTACCTCCGGCTGAGGATTTTGCGCTTTGTCTTCTGGTGATCGTTCGGTGTCTGAAAGGCAGATTTGCCAGTCTCTACGGTCGTGCATGCCCAGGGCAAAGCGGCGCATCCGCTCCTGGATCGTGTATTCAAAATCCGTTGCCCACACTTTGAATCGGATGTCCCCGCACACCCATTCCTCGCCGCTCTTGCGAGGTGGCAGAGAGATAAAACGAAACTGGTGGCAAAGCTCCCTTGCGTCGTTGTCCTCTGTCGCTTCGCTGTAAATCAGCCCAACCATTCCGTGGTCCAGCATCAACCAGATTTCGGACATTTTCCACTTTGCAACAGGCTGGACCTTTTGCCAGGTATGGCTCGTCAGCGCGGGCGAATAGGTCGTTGCCACCGCGGTCACTTCTCCAGCAGCCGGAGAGGCTTTGTATGTCGCACCCTCACTGCCAAGAGTGCCGAAATCCGGCTCCGTCTTCCAGGGCTTATCCAGGGGCGCAACGCGGACGTAGGGCCGGGCGAGATGGAGCGCTGAGTATGATTTTCCATCATCAGCCACTCTCATCGCACTGGCACGGGTATACGTGAATGAGCCCGTCGTGAAGGTGGACGACCATTTGCCGGAACGAAGACGCAAGCCGCGGATGTCGGGGTCTTCGATGAGATAACCCTCTCTGAGTGGCTGAGGCTTGATTTCCTTGAGAGCCATCTGCTGGTAGGCGTGGGCACCGAGAAAGCAATCGTTGCGATCGTGGCTGCGGTTGTCCAGGGCCATGGCGTTGGCAATCGCCGCGTTTTCCGCATCGCCTGTAACCGCCGCGACCATGGCGATATGGTGCGGCCAGAAGGTTCGCCACTGATCCTTCCACCAGATATCAGCCCCCCCGTTGAAGTGATACGGAGGCTCCAGGTTTAACGGATAGTAGGGGATGGATTTTCTCATGATAAGTTCGGCGAGCTTGCTGCCCGTGGCCCACCAGTAGAGGTACAGACCACGATTATTCATCGCGTGGTAATACATGGCTTCAAATTCAAGATGCCGATCACCGTGCAGTTTTATCCGGTATGGGAACATCCCGTTCGGCATCTGATCCCGGGCCAAAGTCTGCACGATTCGGTCTGACATCTGCAAATACTTTTTCTCTCCGGTCAGCAGCCAGCCATGGACGTAGACCGCCATCGGATGCGTAATGATGTTGATGTATTGATCTGCCCGCCGCATCAGATCGTTGTAGGCCTCAGGAGACGTGTTGCTGTGCAGCGATTTCATGACGAGGCCCCGGTACGTCTCAATTCGTTCCTCTCCTATCTTGGCCTTGAGTTCCGGGCGGGCATCGACTTCCAGAAGCGGGATCGTGTAGTAATGAAACTTCCACGAACCGAGGAACAGTTTTTCATCCTTCGCAGCTTTCTGATTCAGCGTATCGAGCCAGACCTGGCTCATCTTGATAAGGCGTTCGTCGCCTCGATGCATTGAATCTGGAGACAGATAGCCCCAGACCGCCCAGGAAAAGAACGCCTCGAAATCCTCCCACCGCGTCTGCGGGCTCGCCCCCTGAAGTTTGTCCTCAAAACTGAGCCGCAGGAAATCGTGGATTTGCTTCGCGCCAGCGTTGGGTTTTCCTTCGGGCGTCTTTGCCCCCTCCACAATCAACGTATTGTGCCAGGGCTTTTCAGCGAGAGGCTCGGTGGGCGTGAGGAATTGGTATTCGACCTCGGCTGAAGAAGTCGAGATAAGACAAAGATGAATGAGGCAGATGGCGGGGCCCTTCATGACATTCCAGCGAATTTGAGGGGGAGCGATCGACAGAACCATTGCGGCCATGAACTCTTGCATTGGCCGTCACCCTATCCATAGATGGCCTGCTGGCAATATGGGAGAAGATGTCTGCTTGTGTTGGCCTCGAACCTTCAATTACCAGGCTGACAAAATGCAGCAGGTGAAATTCGGCATCGCGCCTTAAGGGCTTACCGGGCTCCTATACGTGCGGCCTCTCTTTGAACCTTCCCCACTAGCCATCGGTTTCCAGAATTATTTTCCGATAACGGCGACCTGGAACTCGTTATTCGGAGTAGTTTGGAAACGTTCGCGGGGGACATTTACTTTGCCGCGCATACGTCTGACGCTGACGGGGATTTCTTGCCTCGCTTCTCAAGGTCATCCCAGGAGACGGCGTAGGGGATGTTGTCGGGGACGGTTTAGTCCTTGACAATGGCTTTGAAGTGCTTGGTAAAGTTGGGCTGGTGAGTTTGGGGGCTGACTTTGGGGAAGACTATTCGGGGTGCTCGGCCTTCCAGGTTTCGAGGCGGTGGTTGAGTGCGGTGGCGACCTGCCACGCAGATTGGATGCGGGGCGGCCTTCTCGGAGGGCCATGCTGGTACGGGGCAGTAGAGACCTTTCGAATGGAACCCGCTGTTTCCGCCCGGAACAGGCTTACACTCACCTCTCAAGCGCTATGAGCAAAACCAAAGGTATCGGGGTCCGAATCCCCAAGATAGGCGCAGACCCCCCATGCGTGGCGAATTAACAATGGGGAGTAGTTCGTCCGCCTCCAGACCACACTCTTTCTCGTGCTCCTCGGCTTCAGAGCATTCCTGGCAGAAGGATTCCACACAGTATTGGCAGAGGCTGACAGCGGCTTTGTTGCATTGGCTGCATTGTATTTTGGGGAGTTGGTTACGTGCGAGGATTTTGACCTTATCCTTTAACATCCCCATTCTCTCACCGATGACCTGACCGCTGAGTTCAGTAGTCGAACCGAAATCATATTCGTACCGGTAGGTCTGGTCCACATACTGTTCGATTGTATGGCAGTAGAAGAGCGAAACACAAATACCGTATTTGCCTGTTCTCTGACATGGCGGACGTGAATTGGCGATTCAGAGTCAGCCCTGAACCCTCGCATCGGCGTCCCTGACGGTAAACAAAAGAACATCCTGGGACTTGAATGCTGGCCAGGTGCTTTCGCCATCCCAGCAGCATGTATCCTGGGGCGCAAGTAAGCTTGGTCCTGGCTCAAATTTCTGTGCCCCTTCTGCCGAGCAAAACGAAATTTGGGTAAGCCTCAGACTGTCACCGCTGCCTTTCGGGGATGAATCTGCAAATAACTTCCGACTCCGAACGCTAGACACTTACAAGGTGGGTCACTAAGAGTATTATCATGAATATCAAAACCAACTCCTTCCAGGCTCATCGTCCCGTTGTTATGGGTACCCGCGGAGTCGTCGCATCCGCACATCCTCTTGCAAGCCTGGCCGGGCTGCGGATTCTGATGGATGGTGGTAATGCCATCGATGCCGCAGTGGCGGTGGCTTCTTCACTCAATGTTTGCGAGCCGTTCATGAGTGGGGCAGCAGGGATCGGGCTGATGATGATTCATCGTCCCAGGCAAGGTGAGACCCGTCTGCTGAATTTTTCCGGGCAAGCTCCCAACGCGGCCACACCGGATAAATTCACACACGATTCACAGGAATCAGGCATCCGGGCGCCACTTGTCCCAGGTAATCTTGGCGGATGGCTGATGGCGCTTGAGGAATATGGAAGCATGTCGCGCGAGCAGGTCTTTTCGCCCGCTATCGAGTATGCCCAGGGAGGCTTTCCGCTCACTCATTTCGCTCATTCGGTTTTTGCCAGCAGTGAATCGCTGCTCCGCAAATGCCCGAACGCGTTTGCCTCCTATCTCACCCAAGGCAAAGCACCCAGGCCCGGCGAGATTCTGCGGCAGCCCGAGCTCGCCAACACTTACCGCCTCCTCGTCAAGGAAGGCGTCGGGGTTTTCTATGAAGGTGAGATAGCGCATGCGATTGCCGATTTCTGTAAAGCGGAAGGTGGCCTTATTACTCTGAAGGATCTGCAGGACTACAAACCACATTGGCAGGAAGTCATCACCGCGGAATATCACGGTATGACGGTGGCTACGGCGCCCCCGAATTCGGAAGGTTTTCAAATTCTCCAGACGCTTAACCTCCTCGAAGGGTTCGGGCTCGGTTCAATGGAACATAATTCGGCGGAATACATCCACCTCGTAGCGGAGGCCATCAAGCTCGCCGTGGCAGACCGCATCCGTTATTGCGGCGATCCCCAACACACGGACATTCCCCTCGACGGTCTGCTCTCCAAAGCTTATGCGGCCGAACGCAGAAAACTCATCCGGCCGGACGCGGCGAATGCAGTCGCCGGCGAGCGATGGCTGAGTGCAATTCCAGAGGACGCTATCACCGCGGGAAATCCGAGAGAGTTTCTACCGGGAATGACCACTCACTTTTCTGTGGTGGATGCCGAGGGCAATGCCGTTTCCTGCACTCAAACTCTAGGCAGCGGGTTTGGATGCGGCCGGGTGGTGCCGGGCACCGGCCTAGCGCTGAACAATGGGATCAACTGGATGGAGATCGATCCCTCGTGCGATACCCCCAATCTCGTCGGGCCAGGCAAACAGTGGTCGCAGCCGATGGCGCCCACACAGGTGTATCGAGACGGGAAGTTTTACCTTTCGGTCAGCACACCCGGCAGCTACGGAATTCTTCAAACCACATTGCAGATGCTCCTCAACGTCATCGAGTTTGGCGCCAACATCCAGGAAGCCATCGAAGCGCCACGCTTCCGATGCTGGGGCGGAAGAACGGTCACCATGGAAGACCGTATCGCTCCGGATGTTCGAAATGCACTAGCCGGTCCAGGCCACGAGATCGAACTGCTTCCAGCCTGGTCCATCACCGTCGGTGGAGGCCAGGGCGTTATGGTTGACCCCGAAAGCGAGGCGAGGCTCGGTGGAGCAGACCCTAGAAGGGATGGGTATGCAGTCGCCTGGTAGCGTGAGGGCGAAGCATGTTCAGCCCTTGCACTTATCGCAGTGCGCGTGTTCACAAAACGACGATGTCTTTTCAGGTTGAAGTTTTCAGGCATTGGCCATCTGGGTTGAAGATGGCTCAAGTTCCTTGTCTCGAAGGCGAACATCAGTGGCAGGGATCATACTGCATCGGGAACTCGATGGAGTTTTAAGGCCATTCAGGGTTACACCTTCCGATAGTCCAGAGCTCAAATGTTTCGTCCGATCGTACACCTGCTTCTTCATGTCGCCGTTCCCGGCCTCGCCGCCAGGCTGGTTTTCCGGGACCGCTGGCAAAGCGCCTGGGCCATCATGCTCCTTACCATGCTGGTCGACCTCGATCACTTTCTCGCCACGCCCGTTTATGATCCATCCCGGTGTAGTATCGGCTTTCACCCCTTGCACTCGTATTTCGCTATCGCCGTTTACACCGTAGTGACGGTCGTGCCCAAATTGCGGATTATCGGTGTCGGACTCCTGATTCACATGGGTCTGGACTTTCTGGATTGTCTATGGATGCACTTCGAGTAAAGGATCACATAAGAAAGTTCGAGGCAAGGTCGGAAAAGTATCTGTTCAGCGCTCCGACCGACTGCCGCAAGCTTGGCCGGGCAAATGAGGCAAGCTACAGCGGGCCTTCTTTCCCTGGGCGCGCCGGCACCCTGCCGGCTCCTGGACAACGCCTTAGGCGATGTCGCCGGCAGGGTGCCGGCGCGCCCAGGATGAGAGCCACTGGCTTTGTAACTTAAGAGCACCCAACCGGCCGGGTGGTTTACAGACATCAGAAACATCGTGGTGCCCTCGCACCGCCAGGGCACTGAAGGCTCCACGCGGAGACCACGTCGTTTCTGGGGAGTGAACCCATTGGAGAGCCGCAAGCGCATTGCAGACGCATGTTTGTAGTGGACGATTCTCACCCAAAGCGCCAGCACTGGCGCACTACGAACAATTGCACCAACGGGTTCACTGAAGATTTACGAGAAGCGTTTAAACGGTAACAATAGATTTGACCACCAAGACCTATTCCCTCGTCTCAACGAGAAAAGAAAACATGGTTTCCAACTCAATTCTAATCGGTCACTGGCCACTGCAGAGCGATACGAAAGATCATTCAGACAATGCCCTCGAGACAAGGTGCGCTGATGTTGAGCTGGTAGATGACGCGCAGTTTGGCGGCGCGGGGCGTTTCAACGGTCGCACCTCGAAGCTCGAGATCGGTAATCATCCCGCACTTAATTTTGGACATGATGAATTCACCTTTGCTGCGTGGATTCACACGGATGCCGTGCATACGGACGTAGTCGGTGACCTGTTCGGCAGATTTGATTCCACCTCTCGCCGGGGAATAAATCTCTGCCTGCTTACCAACACCGGGGTGACGTCGACCGCGCAGCCTAATCGGAGGCATCTGCAGTTTGGAATCGATGACGCCAGACTGGAACCCGAATGGCAGGACTGCGGGCGTCCCGGGAACGCGGTCCTGGTCACGAGTCTTCTGGCCGCCGATGGATTGCTTTACGCCGGCACGCTTGAGACTGGCGCCAAGGAAACTGGACACCTCTTTCGATACGACGGCGGGAAGAGATGGGTGGATCTAGGTAACCCCGCGGGCACGAATGCTGTGCATTCCGTCACCGAATTTGAGGGTGCGATCTATTGCGCGGCAGGGAGGTATGCTACGGCCGGTTCATGCCTCGGGAATACGATTCTGAACAACACGCGCGGTGGCCAGATTTATCGCGTTGAGGAAAACGGCGAATGGACGTGCTGCGGCCACCCCGGTCTGGAAGAAACTATCGACGATGACAAACCGTCCGGCCCTTACAATCTTGGCAAGGCGGATGATTCGATGTCGCTCACCTCTTATCGAGGCAATCTTTATTGCGTTTCGAACCACATGAAGGGCGTTTTCAAATACGAAGGCGGACAGGAATGGAAAAAGATCGGACTGGATAGTCGCGTTATCACCTTGACCATTTATCGGGGTGAGCTTTACGCACTGGGGAATGGCGGGCCTGTCTATCGATATCTCGGTGATGATGAATGGAAGGATTGCGGCAGGCCAGGCGACTCCACCCAGACCTACGGCGCTGCCATTCACGAAGGGCGGTTTTATGTGGGCACTTGGCCGGAAGGCACCATCCACCGGTATGAAGGCGACGGAGAATGGCCGCTCGTGGGCCGGGCCGGTTACGAACGGGAAGTGATGGCCATGGCGAATTACCACGGCAAAGTCTACGCCGGTGGACTTCCGACTGGCAGCGTTTACCGCATTGATGGTTCAGCCGTCACGATGGTGGCCAATCTGGATGCCAGCCCGGTCGTGCTGCGAAGAGTCTGGTCGATGGCCGTCTTTGGCGGCTCGCTCTACGCAGGCACGCTACCATCCGGACGCGTTTACAAGGTGCAGGCCGGCCGGTGCACGACCTGGGATCAAACCTTTCCGGGCGGGTGGCATCACATAGCCGCGGTGAAGGGGCGGCGTCAGCTCAAGCTCTATGTCGATGGCCGATGTGTATCGCAGTCGGATGGATTTCATCGGGCCGAATACAACCTGGACACCGATGCACCTCTGACGATCGGTTTCGGAGCATTCGAACATTTCTGTGGGCTGATGAGCGATGTGCGCCTGTATCGGGGGGGATTAGATGATATTGAGGTCCGAGCGCTCTCAACCGTCTGATTAAAGAGGTAATTCAGTCGCCGACACAACGATTAAACATGCACCCACCAACAGGCAAAGACGAACTGCAGATATTCAATCCAGCCACCGGTGAGTTTATTGGAACGGCCCCCATCCTTGGCAGCGAAGAAGTGGCGGCTGCTGTGGGGCGGGCGAGAGCAGCCCAATCTGAATGGTCAAAAATCTCTATAAAGGATCGCGGCAGGCAACTAATCCGTTTCCGCGATGCCATCCGCGATCACGCGGAAGAGTTGATGGCGGCTATCTCTTGTGAAAACGGCAAGACATTTCAGGAATCACTGATGATGGAGGTACTCGGCACCACCGATCTCATCACATGGTTCGCCCGGCGAGCACACAAGATCCTCAAACGGAAATTCCTGTCGATTCACTTTTATCCGACACGCCGGAGCTATCTGCAATACGTGCCGAGAGGTGTCGTTGGCGTCATCAGCCCGTGGAATTTTCCGTTCGCTATTCCGGTCGGGCAGACGGTGATGGCATTGCTGGCCGGCAATGCGGTGGTCTTGAAACCATCTGAATTCACACCATTGATTGCTCTGGAAGCGAAACGGCTCTTTGACCAGTCAGGTCTGCCTCCGGCGCTTTTTCAGGTAGTGACCGGCGACGGTTCGACTGGTGCGGCACTAACTGCCAGTGATGTAAATCAGGTCGTCTTTACTGGCAGCGTAGCCACCGGCCGAAAAGTTTCGGTTGCCTGTGCGGAAAGGCTTATCCCTGTCACGCTCGAACTCGGCGGCAAGGCCCCGGCGATTGTGCTCGAAGACGCAGATATTCAACGTACTGCCGGGGCACTGCTGTGGGGTGCATTCGCCAACGCAGGCCAGGCGTGTGCTTCGGTTGAGAGGGTGTATGTGCATGAACGCATCCACGACGAACTCGTCGAGGAGATTAAAATTCGCACCGTGGCCCTCAGGCAGGGGGCCCCGAACAGCGAGGTGGACGTTGGAGCCATGATCCACGCCGCACAAGTAGAAAACGTGGAGAGGCTAATCGCCTCTGCTATTGAAGACGGAGCCACGGTTGTCTGTGGTGGCGAGAAAGTTGAGGGTCCAGGCGAATTCTTTCTCCCCACCGTTCTCGACCATGTAAATCCGGATTCAGACATCATGAAGAAGGAGATCTTCGGCCCGGTCATGCCGATCACCACCTTCACAACTGAGACCGAAGCCATTCGTATGGCCAACGACTCTACGCTTGGATTGCTCGCCTATGTCTTCACGCGCAATAAATCAAGGGGCCGACGTATCGCTGAACAGATAGAGGCGGGCACGGTGATGGTCAACGATGTCCTGTGCACTTTCGCGCTCCCCGAGACGCCCTGGCACGGCATCAAGGACAGCGGCCTCGGTATCGTTCATTCAGCGGAAGGCTTGAAGCAACTCTGTGAACTGCGGCACATCCATTACGAACGCGTTCGCCTGATGAAGGAAGAACTCTGGTGGTATCCCTATACCACGAAGAGATTGGAACTCTTCAAGAAAGTTTATCGTTGGCTCTATTTGTGGGTCTATCGCTAGGCGCCCTGTCGCCCGGCAATCCGCCTCCTGCTCTACCGGATCACCCGCAACCGTTTCGGTGGCCAGAAAACCATGAACGCCTCCCCGATTAGATTTTCTGCCGGGACTGCCGGGCCGGTTGGCCAGAGCCGGCTGTCCTTGCTGTTGGGGCTGTTGTCGCCGAGGACGAAGTATTGCCGGTCATTGAGCTGCCACTTCTGGGGTATGCCATCCGGGCCGTATAGATCCGAAAGGTAGTAGATGTCGCGCTCCAGGCGTATTTCGGTGAATTCCGCTTCGGCGCCAGTAATGCCGAAACCGGCCTCAATGCGGTTACGCGGGATTCGGCCCTCTATGGCCTGGGGGTATTCATGAAAAATGAAACGCTTATTATTGATTTTGAGAATGATGGAGTCGTCCACGTTCTGAAAGGCGAGCTTGGTAGAAGTCCCCCTGGCCAGACCAAAAGAATCTCCGGTCAACTCCCTGGCTTCTGTTTCACCGGTCCGCTCTATCAAGACTTTTACCGGGGCCGGCTGGCCTACCGCAATCGTAGCAACCATCCGGCGGCGGGAGTCGCCCAGAACAATCTTCACTTCACCGCTGTCCGACGTTGGTGTGACATGAAATCTAAGAGAGAGATCGTCCACCGGATTCAAATTCCTCTGACCCCGATAGATGGACTCTGGGTATTCATAAGCTTCCCCACCGTCTTTCATGAAAGGCATCAGGTCGCCCGTCGCCCGTAGGACGCGGTCAAACACGCGCCGCTCGTGGTAATGCACCATGGCCGGCTTGTTCGCTGACACCGGTTTCACGATGAGGCCATCGGGAGTGGAATTCCATTCTTTGTCGTCGTTGGGCTGCCAGATGCTCAATCTGCGCTTTAGCACGAGATCAGTTCTGTAGCTGTAGTTTTGCCGTTGCCAGGCATCAATGTCCTCCTGCAGGGGTGTGACTACTCCGTCCGGCAGGTGCTCCGTTGGCCCCATTTGGCGGAGCGCAAGGCCAGCGACTTCAGCCCAGAGCAGATGATCGCTTGCTACCGGCATCCATAGTGCCCGTTGAACAGATTGGTCCTTGCGCCAGATTTTGCCGTTCACATAAATGTCGCCGAGCCATATCTTGATCTCCTCACCCGGCAGCCCGATTAGTCGTTTGATGTAATTCTTAAAGGGGTCTTCGGGGTACTTGAAGACAACCACATCCCCTCGTTTGGGATCAGTGAAATCGTAAATGAATTTGCTGACGAGGATTTTGTCACCCGATGCCTGATCGCCGATCAGCGTCGGCTCCATGGACTTCGTCGGAATCTTGAACGCCTCGACAACGAAGTGCCTCAAAATAAGCGCCAATACAAGAGCAATGCCCAGCGATTCTCCCCACTCACGCACTATTTGATGTGGCGGTGGATTTTGAGGAGCAGGTTTGGCTGTGGCTTCTTCTGACATTCTGAAATCGATATTCAAGGCTGTAGCCGTTTACGGGCAGATTACTCGGGGCAGAACAATAAGGTTTCGACGCCAACGCATGAAACGACTGAGGAGCCCTTATGTTGGAAGATTTGTGAAGTTCATTCTTCATCGGAGGCCAGAACGGCCAGAAACGCTTCCTGCGGGACGGTGACGTTGCCAATGCTCTTCATGCGTTTCTTTCCTTCCTTTTGCTTTTCCAGCAGCTTCCGTTTTCGGGTGACGTCGCCGCCGTAGCATTTTGCGGTCACATTCTTGGCAAGCGCTTTTATGTTTTCTCTGGCGATGATTTTTGCCCCAACCGCTGCCTGAAGCGCGACTTCGAACATATGCCGGGGGATTTCCTTTCTCAGCTTTTGAATCACTGCCCGGCCCCGCTTATCTGATGTGGAACGGTGGCAGATTACGGAAAGGGCATCGAGCTTGGTGCCGGCGACCATCACGTCTACCTTTACCAGATTGTCCGGGTGATAGCCGACAAAGACGTAATCGATCGTGCCGTAACCGCGAGTGGAAGATTTCAGCTTGTCATAGAAATCAAAAATGATTTCGGACAATGGCAGCCTGTAATGAAGGATTGCGCGGTGGGGGCCCAGGTATTCTGTGCTCTTGAAGGTCCCGCGGCGTTCCCCGCCGAGCTTCATCACGTTACCGATACTTTCGGACGGTACGAGAATCGAGGCGTCCACCATGGGCTCTCGGAATTCTTGAATAAAACCTGCATCCGGCAAATCCGCTGGACTGCGAACCAGTAAAATTGTGCCATCCGTCTTGAGGATTTGGTAAGTGACATTCGGAGCGGTCTGGACGAGATCGATATCGTATTCCTTTTCCAGACGCTCTTGAACCACCGACATGTGCAGCATGCCAAGAAAGCCGCACCTGAAACCGAAACCAAGCGCTCCCGAGCTCTCCGGCTCAAAAGTGAACGAAGAATCCTGAAGGTGAAATTTGTCGAGCGCGTCACGCAGGTCTTCGTAATTCTGGCTGTCGCCCGGATAAAGCCCGCAATACACCATCGGCATCGGTTCAACGTAGCCTGGCAGCGCCTTAACACCACTTCCGCTGTGAGTAATCGTGTCACCCACTTTTACGTCGTGAATGCTCCGGATTTGCGCACAGAGGTAACCAACCTCGCCAGCCCGCAGTTCCTTGCCCTTTACCATATGCGGCCGGAATGTACCTATCTCGGTGACCTCGTAAGTCTGTTTTGACTTCAAAAGTTGCACCTCGTCGCCTAGACGAAGCATACCGCTGATCAGTCGTACATAAAGCACCACACCCCGGTAGTCGTTGTAAACGGAATCAAACAGGAGAGCCTGCAGTGGATCATCATCACTACCGCTCGGCGGAGGAATACGTTCAATGACCGCCGCAAGAACTTCGTCCACCCCAGCTCCCGTCTTCGCACTGACCTGGAGGCATTCGGCAAAATCGATGCCGAGTGCGCTTTCCATCTCCTCCATCACTTCTTCAGGCCTTGAGCTGGCCAAGTCAATTTTGTTCAGGACGGGGATGATCTTGAGGTCCTTCTCGATGGCGTGGTACGCATTGGCAACTGTCTGCGCCTCAACACCCTGGCTGGCATCCACGAGCAGGATAGCGCCTTCGCAGGCAGCAAGACTGCGAGTGACCTCGTAACTGAAATCCACGTGCCCCGGTGTATCGATCAGGTGCAGTTGGTAATGCTTGCCTTGATATAAGAAATCCAACTGCACCGGCACGGCCTTGATGGTGATTCCTCTCTCGCGCTCGATGTCCAGGGTATCGAGTGCCTGGTTCTGAAAGTCACGCTCGGCTATCGCCCCCGTCCGCAGCAGAAAACGGTCGGCCAGAGTGGATTTACCGTGATCCACGTGGGCAATGATGCAGAAATTTCTAATGTGATCCTTGGACATCTGTATCTTCCGTGAAGACCAGCCGAAGCCGTCTCCCTGTCGAATTTTCTCGGGCCGTCATGAAGGGCGACATTGTGTCGAGTTGCCGTCACTCCGCCATCTACAGGAGAAGCCCCGCCAATGCCGGACGAAGCTCCTTCAGTGCTTTCGCCCTGTGGCTGACCCCGTTCTTGAACTCGGCGGAGAGCTGACCAAAGGTCTTACCTTCAGGCGGATAGATGAAAAGTGGATCGTAACCGAAGCCTCCCTCCCCCTGTGGTTCGAAGGCAATCCGGCCCTCCACCTTGCCGCTTACGGTCAAGAGCACTCTCTCAGGGGAAGCCAGGGCAATGACGCATCGAAAACGAGCGGTCCGCGCAGATGCATCGAGGCCGTTCAGTTCCTCGAGCAGTTTCTGATTGTTGGCCGTATTATCGCCATGCTTGCCTGCAAAACGCGCGCTGTAGACCCCAGGCGCGCCGCCGAGCGCGTCCACTTCAAGACCGGAATCATCGGCCAGCACCCACTCATTCAGATGTCTGGCGAGGGTAAGGGCTTTGAGCTCTGCATTTTCCTGGAACGTGGCGCCCGTTTCTTCAACATCGGGCGCTTCGGGAAACTCTGCCAGACTGATGAACTGAACGGGCACATTGGTAAGGATCGCAACGATTTCGAGCAACTTGCCCCTGTTTTGAGAGCCTAGGACGATCTTTTTCATATGAAAAATGTGGCTGTGGCTGAAATGGATCCTGAATCGAGCGAGTCAGTGCGTCCCCGGAAGCTCTAATGCCTGATTTACCGGATTAGATAAGCTGGTTCGGGTCTTTGGAGCTTCGCAGTTCAAGTTGGAAACCATGCTCCCCAAACGCGGTTCATTCGCAAGGCGGGTCACTTGCCATCGCCCGGTAAGTCGCTATGGTTTCCGCCCTCATTCATGGAGCTATTCCGGGCCTCAAAGGTCAAAACAGGAGTTATCAGATGTCTATCCATAGAAGTCTCAAATCGAGTGGCGCACTCAGCCGCCAGCGTAGCGTCCTTACCAGGACAGAACGTATCAAGATTCTCGAAGATCATGAAAGGTGGAAGGAGGGTGATCCCGTCCTTGGCCTGCCCAAGGTGAAGGTTGCCCGTGTAAGGCTTGCCAAGAAGAAGAAGGAGAAAGCCGAAGAGGGAGAGGTGGCGGAAGTGGTAACAAAGGCGACAAAATAGTAAGCGAATGCATTATTCGAAGAGAACGTGTCCCGACTTTCAGGTTTGGACACGTTTTTTTATGGAATGACATTTCTTTGAAATTGTCAGAATGGAATGCGGCCTTATATTCTCATGAGCCGGACCACGATACAGGAATGAAGAAGCATGCCGCTGCCGAAAAAAGTCTCGGAACACCGTAACAAGATTCTCGCCATCGCAACGTGATACGGGGCCTCCGATGTCCGAATTGAGTGACAACACCCGAATGGAAGCCCGACCCAAAGATATAGTGCACAGATGAAGTCTTCCAAACTCGCAGACCGAATGAGCCGGATCGATGCCTCGGGGATCCGCAAGGTCTTCGAACTCGCATCCAAAATTGAAGACCCCATAAACCTCAGCATCGGGCTGCCCGATTTTGATGCACCAGAGCAACTGAAGCAGGCTGCTATCCGGGCCATTGAGAAAGGGATGAACCGGTATACGGTCACCCAGGGCGAGAAAGGCCTGCAGAAGGCGTTAAAGAAGCGGCTCATCGCGGACAAAGGCGTCAATCCGGATGGTGAAATTATGATTACCTCAGGCGTATCGGGCGGCATCTTTCTGGCATTCCTGACACTCCTTAATCCCGGCGATGAAATACTTCTGCCCGATCCCTATTTCGTCATTTACAAACACGTGACGAGACTCCTTGGCGCTACCCCGGTTTACGTGGATACCTATCCCGATTTCAGACTTCGTGAAGAAGACATCCGTCCTCTGATTTCAGAAAAGACAAAGCTCATCGTGGTAAACACACCTTCCAATCCGACCGGTGTGGTTTATTCGAAAGAAGAGCTGGAAATGGTCTCACGGCTGGCGGCGGAACACGACATCCTCGTCCTCGGCGATGAGATTTATGATGAGTTCATCTATGACGAACCGCCGCCCAGTATCGCGTCTATGCACCCTGACACTCTGCTGCTTGGCGGTTTTTCCAAGACCTACGCCATCACTGGCTGGCGGCTTGGTTATGCCTACGGCCCGCCGGAGATTATCTCCGAAATGACGAAACTTCAGCAGTACACTTTCGTCTGCGCGCCCTCGATTGCGCAGCACGCGGTGCTGGAGGTCCTGGATTCTCTCCGCAACGATCACCTTGACGCCTATCGCGCAAAACGCGACCTGATTTACAACGGTTTAAGAAGTCATTTCGAGGTCGAGAAACCCGGCGGCGCTTTCTATATCTTCCCCAGGGTACCTGCCGGCACGGATATGGAATTCGTAGAAACAGCATTGAAGGAACGATTGCTCATCATCCCTGGCAGCGTCTTTTCAGAGAAGGATACGCACTTCAGGATCTCGTTTGCTGCGACCAATGAAAACCTGGAAAGAGGGATCAAGATTCTGAAAGGGCTGGTGTGATTCAATTTTCAAGATATCGAAGTGAGCGCGACTATACTGGAGACGCCAAACCAAAACCTGTCCCATTCCCTGAAAACCACATTTGAACTAGAAATGACCCGATTTGATCTGCGCCAGTATGAAATCGATGTGGACCTGGTCCTCCGAAACGCATCCCGTTCGGCGCTCTATAAGGAGGCTATTCGCCGTGACCCCAAGACGTCAATCTCTGATACAGGCGCTTTGATCGCTTACTCGGGTGATAAGACCGGACGTTCACCCGGGGACAAAAGAGTCGTCAGGCATCCTGATTCCGAAGACAACGTTTGGTGGGGCTCGGTAAACATTGGCGTTGAAGATTCAGTTTTTTCAGTGAATCGTGAACGTGCCATCGATTACCTGAACACCCGGCAGCAGTTGTATTGCGTGGATGCCTTTGCAGGCTGGGATCCTGACTATCGCCTCAAGGTTCGCGTCATCTGTGCCCTGCCGTATCACGCGCTATTCATGCACAATATGCTCATCCGGCCCACCGCGGATGAACTGGCGAATTTTGGTGAGCCTGACTGTGTGATCTTCAACGCCGGGGAATTTCCTGCGAACAGATACACCACCGGGATGACCTCGAAGACGAGTGTCGGCCTCAGCCTGGAACGCGGCGAGGTTGTGATCCTTGGCACACAGTACGCCGGCGAAATGAAAAAGGCAGTCTTCACATTGATGAATTACCTCATGCCAAGGCAAGGCGTTCTATCAATGCATTGCTCTGCCACGGCGGATAAAGAGACGGGCCATTCCTCTATCCTTTTTGGCCTTTCGGGTACAGGCAAGACCACTCTTTCGGCCGATCCCAAACGATTTCTGATCGGGGATGACGAGCACTGTTGGACGGAAAACGGCATCTTCAATATCGAAGGTGGCTGTTACGCCAAGGCGATTTTCCTGACCCGCGAAGCCGAACCCCAGATTTTCGACTCGCTGCGATTTGGAGCAGTCCTCGAAAACGTTGTGTACGACGAAGCCAGCCATCACGTGGATTTCGGCGACTTGAGCATCACGGAAAATACCCGGGGATCCTATCCCATCGACTACATTCCTAACGCGAAAATCCCATGCGTCGCCGACCACCCAGGCGACATCATCTTCCTCACCTGCGACGCGTTCGGCGTGCTCCCGCCGGTCAGCCGTCTGACCCCAGAGCAGGCGGAGTATCATTTCATCAGCGGTTACACCGCGAAGGTTGCCGGTACAGAAGTCGGTGTGACCGAGCCGCAGGCAACATTCTCTCCCTGCTTTGGCGGGCCGTTCCTCGTCTGGCATCCCGGCAAATACGCGCAATTGCTTTCGGAAAAAATTATGCAGCACAAAGCAACGGTCTGGCTCATCAACACTGGCTGGAGCGGTGGCGCCTACGGCACCGGATCGCGCATCAAACTCCAGTTCACCCGTGCCATCCTCGACGCTATTTATTCAGGCCAGCTCTCCAACGCTCAGACTGAACTCGACCCGATTTTTGGCCTCAACGTGATTGCCGAATGCCCTGGGGTCCCAAGCGAGATTCTGATTCCCAAAAATACCTGGAGAGATAAAGAGCAGTACGAAGTAACCGCGCGCAAACTTGCCGGGCTTCTGGCCAAGAATTTCGCAGCCTATGCGGACGGACTTGGTGAGATAGCGCGGGAGGCCGGGCCGAAAGTCTGAATGCCGAGCGTAGAATTTCGATGTTGTATGAATTAATGACCCAGGTGATCTTGCAGAGGGTTCAGTTTCAGTGCCTAAACAGTAACTCTCATTCGCAAGCTCTGGCCATTCCCCATAAGTCTCGCTGAGCAATCTGGTATACAAGAGAGGGGTGGCATCGTTCGTTTTTTCGTTCCGAAGCGGAGGGAGAATGCACATCGTAGCTCTGGCCTCCAGGCCGGAGCAGGTTTCCTCTGTCGAACCTTCGGTTCGAACAACGCCGCCCTGGAGGGCAGCGTTACGATGCGACGTCGTAGGGAATCCGCCAACAATCTCTCCTTTGGTTACACGCACACAGAACTCAACCTCATGTCGTCTATCCAACTCATAGCTACCTGCCTCGCTCTTCTCCTACTGTCCGTCCGCCCGGGGCTGGCTCAGCAACTGGCTGCGGCCGATGGTAAAGCCCAGGCATCGGCCACCGCCTTCCCTCTCATCGGGCCCGGGGTGCCGAAGATGACGTTCAAGAAGGAGGAACTCTTCAAGAACGTTGGGGTCATTAATTCCAAGCTCGGCATCATTCACGGGCATTCGCTGCTGGCCATGCACAAGGGCTATCTTGCCATCGTGGGCTCTCGCGACGGTGGCGCGGGCGACGGCAACTTTGCGTTTTATGACATTTCCGATATTCGTAATCCGCAACTCGTGGCCAACTACAACAGCAAGGAAACGCTCAATCTGCGTGAAGCACATTCGTACGGTTTTACCGTCGTTGATGGCAAGGACATCGTCGTCCTGCAGGCAAAAGACGGTTTGCAGTTCTGGGACTGGACAGATGTGCGTGCCTGTAAGAAGGTCAGCGAAATGATCCTTCCACCCATGCGTGGGGGAGACTATGCGGGCACGCCCTGGTGGACCTCGGTGCAAGGTAAATACGTGTATGTAGGTGGGGCCGACACCGGACTGCACATTGTGGACGCAAGCGACATATCGAATCCAAAACAGATCAAGATTCTGCCGCTCAGCCGAACCGGCGGTTTCCGCATCGGGCCGGTTTTCGCGTGTGGAAATTTCCTGGTCATCTCAAGTATGGACACGCCCGGGATCTCGACCTTTGACATCAGCGACCCGAACAACCCCAGGCTCCTGAACACGTTGCGCGAGGTTGTCGGCTACAGCTCGATGTTTAACGGCAACAGGCTTTACTCCGTGCACGTAATACCAACGATCTGGGATGTGAGCGATCCCACGAAAATCAAACGCATCAGTGAGTACAAAGGCCCCAATATTGGCGGAAAAGGCGGCTACGGGATCTTCCAGGACGGTTTCATTCACCAGGGCGTTTCGAGCAATTACGCAATGGTAGACGTGCGTGATCCCAAGTCACCATTGCTCGTCGGCAAGATTTTTTCCGGGGTAAAAGGCAGCGACCTCGACGGCGGCAACGTCATCGGCAATTTCGGGATCGGCTCATGCGACCACAGCAAGGGCACCTTCATCGCTCCACATTCTGTAGAGCCGGATACTCAAGGGCCGGAGGTCACCTGTATTCATCCGGCTAACGGCACGATCGGTCTGCCCACAAGTACGCGTATCGGCCTGACCTTCAGCGATCAGATTGATCTATCCACACTCAACAGCAAGGCCCTGGTCATCCGCGATGCGGCCGGCGAAGTCGTGACCGGACGCTACAGCCATCAGACCGGTGTCGTAAATTTCTGGCCGGACACTCTTCTCGAGAAAGACACAACGTATGATGTTCTGGTGACCAAGGGCGGACTGCGTGACTATGCGGGCAATCCAACAGATACGGAATTCGTCAGCCGTTTTTCGACCGGCTCGGCTCTCAGCGACTTTCCAATGAAAGTCGCCGTCTCTAAGCCTGCGGAAGCTGGCAGCGAGATTGAGTTCGAAATCACCGAGGTGAATGCAGAAGGCAATGTCACCATCTCGTGGAATTTTGGTGACAACACAGGGCCCACTCCGTTCACCAAAGAACGCAGCATCAAGCACACATTTGAAAAGCCCGGTCACTTTATGGTTATCGCACAGGCAAAGGCTGGCGATCAGATGGGGGCGAGTTCGGTGATGCAGACCATCCACCTGCCCTCCACGCAAACGAAGCCAAGCCATTCAAGCACTATCTTTCTGGACGAAATCAAAGGCCGTGCCTGGAACGTGAACGCAGACAACAACACCGTCACTTTCAGCGACGTTAAGAGTCTGAAGAAAATCAGCGAAGTCCCGGTCGGCAAAAAGCCCCGCACGCTGGCGCAGGCCAAAAACGGCAACATCTGGGTTGTCAGCCAGGACGAGGCATTGGTGACAATATTGGACGGAACCACAGGTATGCAGGTCTCCACTATCAAGCTCCGGTTCGGCTCGCGGCCGTACGGGCTCGCATTCGCTCCGAATGGTGAGGCAGCCTATGTTGCCACCCAGGGCACGGGCGAGCTCTTCCGGATCGATGCGGCCTCACAGCAAGTGGACAGCATCGCCGAAATCGGAGGCAAATTGCGTGGCGTTGCAGTGACCGCTGACGGCAGCCGTGCTTACGTGACACGATTCATCTCGCCCAGGGATCACGGTGAAATCGTTGAGGTGGATACAAAAACAATGAAAGTTACCCAGCGTATCGAGCTCGCGCTCGACCCGGGGCCAGACAAAGAAGACGCTGGCCGCGGCGTGCCGAACTACATCAGCAGCTTAACAATTTCACCGGACGGCATGCAGGCATGGATTCCGTCCAAGAAGGACAACACCGTCCGCGGACTCCAGCTCGACGGCCAAACGCCCTCGTTTGAATCGACCGTGCGTACTATCGTCTCGGTTATCGATCTCAAAGCAGGCAAGGAGAATCTCGAAGCACGTCGCGATTTGAATGATCGCGATATGGCATTCGCCGCGGTATTCAGCCCGCTTGGGGACCTGGCATTTGTTGCGACGCAGGGGACGAACACCATCGAGATTCTGGATGCATACGATGGCCGCCAGATTTCCGCCATCCTTTCCACCGGTCTTTCGCCGCAGGGGCTCACCCTCAGTAACGATGGCACGCGATTGTTTGTCCACAATTTCATGTCACGTGACATAGCGGTCTATGACGTTGGCTCAGTTGTCAATAATTTTGAAGGCACCGCTACACTGCTGGCGTCCATCAAGACAGTAGACAAAGAAAAGCTGTCTGGGAACGTTCTGCTCGGCAAACAGATTTTCTATAACGCTCAGGATTTCCGTATGAACCGCGACAACTACATCAGTTGTGCGAGCTGCCATCTCGATGGGGGTAACGACGGGCGAGTCTACGACTTCACCAATCGAGGTGAAGGAATGCGCAATACTACCGAGCTCAACGGACGCCGCGGAACGGGACACGGCCGCGTACACTGGACGGCTAATTTTGATGAGATTCAGGATTTTGAACACGACATTCGCGGCCCTTTCGGCGGCGTGGGATTCATGGATGACAAAAAGTTCAGCAACGTGAAGTATCCGCTGGGCAAGCCGAAGACGGGCCAGAGCCGTGAGCTTGATGCCATGGCTGCATACGTTACATCGCTCGATAGTGTGCCGGACAGCCCGTATCGAAATCAGGACGGCTCATTGACCACGGATGCCATTTCCGGCAGGAAGATCTTCGACACACTCAAATGCTTCTCATGCCACGGAGGCAAAGATTTCACGGACAGCGCGTCCGGAGTGCTGCACGATGTAGGCACCATCTCGAAACGATCAGGCAATCGCCTGGGCGGTCCGCTGCCAGGCATTGATACACCGACCTTGCGCGGTGTCTGGGAGACGGCCCCCTACTTGCACGATGGCTCGGCCGACACACTTATGGATGTCATCCACAAAACGAACCCAAAGGGTATTCATGGGGCTACGCAGGCGCTGAACGAACCGGAGAAACAGCAGCTCGTTGCCTACCTTCAACAAATCGATGACCTCGAACAGCCAGCCCGGGAAGCTCAGACCACCATAGTGATTACTTCACCGGAGCCCACAACCGTGGTGTCGACTGCACCCAGAGATTTCGAAGTCAGCGTTGCTACCAAGGCGTTCCTGGGGGCCATCGAAAAGGTTGAGTTTTACGTTTCCAGTGCGGACGCCAATCCGAAGTATTCGAAAGCCGACGAGGCGGCTGAGGCCCCCTATTCATTTACCTGGAAGAATGTCCTGCCCCAAAACTATCTGCTGATGGCGAAGGCCCATTACGCCAATGGCATTAAATCTACTTCGCCTGTGGTAAAGATGATGATGGCCCCGCCTCCAACCAAGAAAGACAATCAGGGCAAACCTGCCCCGGCAAGAGATAAATACGAACTCGTAAAGTTCGGTCTCAAGAAGGACGCGAAGGTTTATCAGGATCGGAATTATGTGTTCACTGTAATTCCTGAGCACCTCCAGGCTGCAAGCTATCTGATGATGCGCAACAACGACAAAAACACTCGCGACCCAAAGCACATCGTGCTCAAGCTGGACAAGGATCAGACTGTTTACGTCGGGATAGACACCCGCGGCAGCGTAGCGTGGATAAAGGGCTGGGAAGAGGACATCGAGGAGCTGAAGACTGACGATTCAAGTTTCCAGCTCTTCCACAAGAAATTCAAGAAAGGCGAGACCATTACCCTGGGCAACAACGGCGGAGGCTCGATGTATCTGGTGTTCCTGACGGAGCAGTAAGAGGTCAGGCACAACAGGGAAAAGTCAGTGCTAGAGTTTGCAAACACTTCAAGACCTCGTCCCCGGCCATACGGCGAACCAGGCATGCTACAACTGCGTGGACGAATGGCATTAAGACCCCGGTAACGCTCTGCTCTTTGCCGCGTTCAGTTTCAGACGTGTATATGCACCGTGGATAGCCAGGCGATCTTCTTCGCCTGCCCGCAAGCTGGCAGGGGCCAAATCCCATTCTCTTTAGCGCTTTTAGCTTGGAGATCTCATTCACCTGTGAGCAAGCTCACAGGGGGCTCGGGCCCCGCGATCGAACTGGGTAACGACAAGGCGCAATTCCGGTGACCGTTGCCAACGCCGTCGATAAGCCCCTGAGCGGCGATGACTCGCCGACGACGATTGCCTCTTTGACCCTTTGTAGTGCGCCAGTCATGGCGCTTTCAGGGGCGTTCGCCTCTCTTCGGCTGAAAATGAGTACCATAAATTCTGGGACGTACAACCTCGCAAAACCGACTCTGGGGGTCGATTACAAGTCGATGTCCGGAGTTCTGCTCCGGGGCTGAAAGAATCTCTCTCCACCTGATCCGGTGGTTAAAACCACCAGCTACGTGTGCCGGGCATGTCCGGCATCTTATGGGGTGCGAACCTTTTGGTTCAAGTCCCCCACCATCCTGGTGCAGGAGAAGGTTAGTGAAGCGCAAGGGCGTCATCGTGAGTTGGCGTCTGAAGGAAGCGTGTAACAAAAGCATGAACCGATGAACAAGAACCGGATACGAGGCATGAGGGCTGGGTGAGCATGCGTAGGAATGTGAGCCCATATGTACCAAGAGTCCCAAAGTGTATATCCGGCGGGATTATGCTGAAAGATGTCGGACTTACCCCGGGAGGTCTGCATGGTGTCTCTGATTGGCTTGCCATGACTTGACTGAGGAATCCGTGAGGATTCCTGACCGCCATGCAGAAGTCAGCAGAGGGCATATTAAGGTGTGGCACGGATGCTTCGCCGAAGGCCCGAACGGTTAGGAGTGGTTATTACGACTTTAGACTCATGAGTGATATGCAGCAGAAAAGACAATTAGAGCTTCCTTTCTCCGATGCCAAGGGTGAAGCCCGAAACACCGGTGACAGGGCTGAATCGCTCATGGTGAACGAAACATCGGAACACCCAGCAGGTACGGAACGCCTGATGGAACAGGTCGCCAATGAAGGCAATCTGCTCCGTGCAATGGACCATGTGGTATCGAATAAGGGCAAACCAGGAATAGACGGTATGACTGTCTACGACCTGGAATACTGGATGAAGGAGAACATCGCCGACCTGTCGGAAACACTCCTCCAGGGCAAGTACACCCCTCAGCCCGTCCGTCGGGTAGAAATATCCAAGCCGGACGGAGGGAAACGGAAACTCGGAATCCCCACAGTGGTAGACCGAGTCGTTCAACAAGCCCTGCTCCAGAAGCTCCAGCCCATCTTTGACCCGACGTTCAGTGAGCATAGCCATGGCTTTCGCCCGAATCATTCCGCCCATAACGCCGTCTCCGAAGCACAGAGTTTCGTGCAGGCCGGCCGCGAGTGGGTTGTGGATATTGACCTGGAGAAGTTCTTCGACCGGGTCAACCACGACATGCTCATGGTGCGAGTGGCTCGCAAAGTGAAAGACAAGCGCGTGCCGAGGCTTATCCGAGCCTATCTGAACGCCGGAGTCCTCGAAGACGGGTTGGTTCATCCAACGACGGAAGGCACCCCGCAAGGTGGCCCGCTTTCCCCGCTCCTTTCCAACATCTTCCTCGACGACCTCGACAAAGAGCTCGAACGACGTGGGCACCGCTTTGTTCGGTATGCAGACGATTGCAATATCTACGTCCGCACCGAAAAAGCCGCCCAGCGAGTGCTCGCAAACGTCACTCGCTTCATCGAACGCAAGCTCAAACTCAAAGTCAACAAGGAGAAGAGCGCTGCCGGGAAACCCTCCGAACGCAAGTTCCTCGGGTTCACCATCCGCGACGACGGACGTCGGCAAATCTCTGCCCAGTCCATGAAACGGTACCGGCAGCGCATCAAGGAAATCGCACGTTGGAAGTTCGGGAGTCTCAAAGCAATCATAGAACACCTTCGCCCAATCCTAATAGGATGGCGAGGCTACTATAGATTCACAGAGATACCCGGACAGCTCACAGACCTCGAAGGCTGGACACGCCGACGGCTCAGACACCTTGTATGGCGTCACTGGAAAACAACCAAGCGACGCTTCAAGGAACTCGTGCGACGAGGAGTCAATCCTCGCCAGGCACGACCGGTAGCCGGAAGCAGCAAAGGCCCCTGGTCTTTAAGCACCAACGGAGCCATCCATAAAGCCCTACCAAACAAACTATTCGAGAGACTTGGATTTCCACCGCTATGCGTTCAGTAAATGCCCAACCTGACCGAACCGCCGTATACGCGACCCGTACGTACGGTGGTGTGACAGGGAAAGCCCGCGAGGGCCTACCTATGTCGATCTGCCCCTGCCCCTCCGGGAGAAAAAATGTGGGCAAAGACCCCGGTAACGTTTGGGACCATTTCCCCCTAAAATTAACAGCAGAATTCCGGCTGATTCCGGGACTCCAAATTCGGTTGATGGGGTATCGGCATCATCCTCCAGCGTTCTGGACCTTGAATCCTGTATTTCATTGAACACCCGATCCCACTTACATCTTCTTGCATACACCTCTTCTATTGCATTGGTTTGCAGGATCCAGCGGTTTAGAATCCCGAACAGCGCTTTAAGGGGTGTTTTCCTGCAGTCGCCACAGTCCGACTGTCACTTTCTGTACTTTGTGATGATGACGGAGAAACTTCATGGCAGACGATCGGGCTGACAAAAGTCCTGGGAATCCCTCAGTAGGAGGGGAACAGAATGTCCTGCTGAAAATTGCCCGGGCGGCATTCATCATCCTGTTCTTCCAGGTTTTCTGGAAGCTGGGCGGCTTCCTCCTGAATGTGCTGGTGAGTTCGTTCTGGGGGCCTTCGGTCGAGGCGGATGCATTTCTGTTTGTGAGTGACAACGTGATTTTCCTGCTGCAGACGTTGTCGCTGAAAATTGCCATTCCGGTCATCGTGCCACTCTTCAAACAACAGAAGGAGGAGCTTGGCGAAAAGAAGGCTTGGGACTTTCTGAACACCGTTATCAATCTTGTTCTGATTGTGCAGGGTCTGGTGATGGTTGCCGGGATGGTTTACGCGTCGGATTTCGTTGCAGCTGCCGGTGCTGGCTTTAATAAGGAGACAGAGCGGCTGGCCACGATCATGATGCGCTGGAGTATGCCGGGCGTGTTCCTGATTTCATTTGCCACGATCACTTACGCGATTCTGAACTCCTACAACGAATTCGGACACGCCTCGGCTGGGGACGCAGCGCAGAAGATTCTGTGGGTAGCAACTTTTTTGGTGCTCGGAGCGCTGTGCAAGCTCCTCGGCAAACCGGTGAGCCCGGGAGTCATGATTTTCAGTTTCATGGTGGGCGCGGCCGGGAACATGATAGCGCACCTGATCGGCCTGAAGCAGCGGATGCATTTCTATAAATTCAGTAACGGAATGCTTTCGAAACAACGTTCGATCAAAGAGACCTGCATTCTTGCCGGGTTTGGAATTGTCCTGGTTGGGCTCGGCGCCTCCCTCGTAGAGCAGGGGGCATCACAGGCGGTAGTGCAGTCTATATGTGCAACGGTTGCGATTGGATACCTGCTGCTGCTCTGGTGGCGGGCAAAGCGCGCCGGGACGGTGATGGCGAAATTCGCTTCGCTCCTGGTCCCGCTCCTGATCGGCATCCTCTTCGCAAAATATCGCGATATGTTCACCAGTTATTTCGCTACTTTTACCGGGCAAGGTGTTTATTCTGATCTGCGACTGGCGAGAAAAATTGGGGAGTTGCCAAATTCGCTCATTGCTCAGGCGGTCGGCCTCGCCATACTGCCCTACCTCTCCGAACTGGCGCAGGGGAAGAAATGGGGAGATTTCGAGACGGTCATGACTAAGACGCTGAAAGTCATGTTCATGATTTTCGTCCCATTGACGATAGCCACGGTCATCCTCCGTGAATCGTTAATCGATCTGCTCCTGAATCGCGGCGATTGGGATGTCTGGCATATCCAGCACGCAGGCCAGGCGCTGGGCCTTTACGTCCTGGCGCTGCTGTTTTTTGCAGTCGAAAATCCACTGCAGCAGTCTTTCTTTTCCATGCAGCGAATGTGGATTCCTACAATCCTCGGAATCGTGTCGACGGCCTTCCACCTGCTGCTTCTATTCCTTGGGATTAAGGTGTGGGGGTTGGACATTTTTGTGATGGTGGCATTGGTTTATCCCGCGGCCAGGATTTTCAAAGGAGTCATTCTCGTTCTGGCGATGCGGGCCATCGTACCGATTCTGCCGTTTCGCTCGACGGCAATTTTCACGGTGAAAGTGTCCATTGCCTGCGTGGTCAGTGGCAGCGCGATGTGGATGGTGCACAGCGTTTTGCAAAACAAATTGAGTGTCGAAAAACATCGAGCACGTGAGGTGATGGTAGATACCTTCAATATAGAGACCCGAAACTGGAATTCTCAAAATCTTGTGGAGTTTGAAATCGTTGCCGAGCCGGATGCAACCGGCAAGAGTTGTCTGACCGGCAGATATGAAAACTCGGCACGCCGGCGAACTGCGATACGCCGAGATGTATCCGCTTTGAATCTCTCAATCGGCAAAGAAGTGGAGCTTCGTCTACGCAGCAGCATGCAGCGCAAGTACGCCGTCGCCCTCGAATCCGGTGATGAGATTTATCGAGCAGTGGAAACAGAAACGAGCGTCGATTCCTGGCAGGTAGTGAAATTCACAGTGGATAAATCACCAAAGGCGGGCAGTTGGACCATGCTCCAATTGTGGGATGACACTGGTGATGCAGAGAAGGCAGTCATTCAGCTCTGGGTGGATGATCTGAAAATTGATGGCCTGATCGTCGACAATTTTGAACCGTCCTCCGAAG
The DNA here is from genome assembly GCA_027625095.1 of Planctomycetota bacterium. GTDB lineage: Bacteria > Planctomycetota > PUPC01 > JACPCR01 > JACPCR01 > JAQBXN01. The sequence goes on from JAQBXN010000022.1 coordinate 71,651, forward strand.
GCTGGAGGGGCCGCGGCGTCCTTCAGGTCGCTGACATTGATGCAGCCGAAGTCATCGATCAACTTAAAGCCTGGAAGCTGCCGGAATTTCAGGCCCGGCGACTTGCCGGCAGTTTTCCAAAGCGAGCGCGACAGCAACTGGAGATTGTGGACTGGATGAGTCGTCACCAGCCGAAAAAACTCGGCGACCCGGCAAAATACCTGATTGAGGCCATTGAAAAGGATTTAGACGCCCCCGAGGGATTCGGCGGCAAGCCGGATAAGAACGTCGAGTATTGCCTTCGCCCGTTGCCCAAAGAAGGCGTTTCACTGGTGCTCTACCGGAATCTGAAGCCTTACAAACTCACCGGCATGGAGCAGTTCAAATTCAAGATGCGGAGCGAAAAACCGTGCGAGTTGACCTTCAATCTTGTCACGCCAGAAGCTACAGCCAGCGCTGTGGTCAAGATCGCTGAGAGTACATCCAGGAAGTCCTATTGGCTTTTGATCTCTGATTTCAAATCTGAAGCCAGCCTGTCGCTTTCCGATGTTACCGAAATCAGAATCGACGAAAATAACGATTCGGTGGCCGGCGCTCTCTGGCTGGACAACGTGTCGTTTAGCCGGCCTGTTCGCCGCATTCCGTTTGAGTTGTTCAAGGCCATCCACTGCGTAGTGCCATCTCTGATCGCCGGCATCATTTTTGCCGGCCTCATCTGGGTGCTCAAAGTCGAAGAAGCCAGGGAGGTCGCGGCCTGGGTGCGTGACGAAGGGGTGGCCAAATTTAAGAAAAAGCTGGGCAAAGGATAGAGACAAGTAAGAAAGAGTTCCGCCAGCACCTCGATTGGCCGATTCGATAAGCATCTGACACTGTAAGAATGAACGCAGCAAAGCTCCGACTTGACGAAGACACCCACCGCCTTTTTGCCGGTCTTATTGAAAACAGGACGGGGCTTCAGTTCTTTGATGAGGCGGGGTACATGAATCTGCAGGCCTCAGTATCGGTGCAAATGGAAAAAGCAGATTTTGAACAGCCGCTGGAGTATTACGATTTAATAAGAAGCCCGGAAGGCCAGGAGTCTTTCCGTAGCCTTGTTGAAGAGTTGACCAACAGTGAGACCTCCTTCTTTCGAAATCTTCCACAGTTCGAAGCTCTCATCCAACATCTTCTGCCGAAGCTCATCCAGGCCCGTGAAAGCAGCAGGAGGCTGCGAATCTGGAGCGCTGGCTGTTCTTCCGGAGAAGAGCCGTTCTCGGTGGTTATGGCACTGCTGGAAGTCATCCCTTTCCCTGGAAACTGGAAGATTGAGGTGGTGGCTACAGACATAAATTCGCAGATATTGTGGAAAGCTCGTCAGGGCATCTTCTCCGGCCGCACATTTAAAGCGATGCCCCAGATTTACAGCCAGAAATACATCAGCCAGAGGATCGACAGGCAATACGAGGTCTTGCCTTACGTCCGCCAGTACGTTGACTTTAGGCGGGCGAATTTAATGGAAGAACTGTCTCCCTTTGACGGCCAGTGCGACCTCATCCTTTGCCGCAACGTGATGATCTATTTTCGACAGCCTGCGATTCAGAAGGTGCTGTCAAAATTTCGGCGCGCCCTTGCGCCTGACGGCTATCTGCTCGTAGGCCATGCTGAGAATCCGAACAACTATTCTGATGATTTTGCTCCGCGCCAGGTCGGGGATGCGTTCGTTTATGTTCCGACCAAAAAAGACGTGGCCACCCCTGCCCTCAAGCCCAGCCATGCGGAGCCCGTGGAGAAATCGGATCCACCCCTCAAGGGAGGGAATCTGCCGCCTGGTCGGCCTCGGGTGCTCCGATCCGAGGAGAAGGAGGAAACTCTCAAGAAATTCATCTCCACCGCCAGGTACGCGTTCCACCACAATCGAATTCAAGAAGCTGAAGAACTGCTCGAAACGCTGTTTGAAGAGGACCGAATTCCTGCATCAGCACACGTCCTCATGGCATGCCTCCTTGTTACCACCAACCGTGAAGAACAGGCAGCTCAACATGTGAAGACGGCGCTCGAAGAGGATGAGTTTTGTGCCGAAGCCCACTATCTTCAGGGATTGTTTGAGCTCGACCGGAAGGACCATGAACGGGCCATGCTGTGCTTTAAGCACTCCATCTATTCTGACAACCAGTTCCCGCTTTCGTACTTTCAACTGGCGCGTCTGTTTCAGGACAAAGGCGATTACAAAAAGGCGGCGATGCGGTACCAGAACGCTCTCAGGGCCTTGGATGGCCCATCAAAAGAGATTTGGTCAGATCTGTTTACCGGCCTCTCTCCGCAACTTGTCAGGCAGGCTTGCCTGACGGCAATAGAGTTGTGCGAACGCCACGTGTGATTGGCGAGATAGCTGTTATTCACCCATGACTAAATCTTGCGGGCGGTACATGGTCCGTAACAGGAATTCAATCGAGCCATTGACTTGAAGTTGCCCGTTCGGTACCATCCCAGCCGTATTAAAGTCACTTTCTAACCTCCGGATTTCTCGGATGGCAAAGACAATTCTGTTAGTAGACGATAGTCCCACGGTGCTCTCACTGATTCAGTCCACGCTCTCTAAAGCGGGCTACAACATTCTCACCGCCACCAATGGTGAGGAGTGTCTCGAACAGGTGAATACTGCACCTCCGGATCTGATTCTGCTGGATGTCGAGATGCCAAAGATGGATGGTTACACCACATTGCGTGAACTCAAGTACGGCGCGAATCGGAATAAGACCCGCGACATCCCCGTCGTGATGCTAACATCCAAGGGGCGTCTGGAAGATATTTTTTATCTTGAAGGCGCGACCGACTTTATTGAAAAGTCGCAGACGGCATTCCAGACCCTCCCTCAAAAGATTGGCGCGGTCCTGAGCTGAGGATGGCGTCCAGGTAGATCGCGTTTTGGTCCTGAACACTTCTCCGCTGAGACGAACTCAGTGTTTGAGAACCGGCCATAGTGCCTTTCGGTCATTATCGCTCCCAATCAGTTCGCCCTTCCTTATCTCTGCCTCAACAAGGAGGGATGGGTGCAAGAAGAATGAAAAGACCAACAGCAAGATCAAAGATTTGCTCGAGATCGTTTGCGCATCGCACCAGTAGTCCTGCTTACGCCAACGGATGGCAAACCGATAGAACGGATGAAGCACAGCATCCAAAGCTCATCCGTTGGAACTCTCCAATTTTTTGATTGGGGCCACAAGGCCGCGACAAAAGTAAGAAGACGACTATGTCCTGCTGTTCGCTACTGCCAGCTCCACCATCATCAGGCCGAGCACCGCGAGTAGAAGATGCCGCCACCAGTTTGAGGCCCGGCCTCGTTCCTCCCAGAGCGCTCTACCGCTCGCTTCTATGGCTTGCTGCTCGGCCTGGGGGCTTACGCCGAGGGACGCGATCTCGCTCATGTCCACGCGGGCCGGATTTGATTCGCGGGTATTCAGATTCACCGCTATTGATCGCGTGACAACATTCCCATCCTGATTGAGTACGTGATATAGACCGGGACGCGTCATCGGGTCTGTCACTTTCACTCTTACGCCTTCCGGGCCGACTGCAGAGAGGGTTTCCAATTCCTTGTAAGAGCGAGAGCCGCCGAACGTCTGCCCGAGATCCTCTTCGAGTGAAAGAAGTGAGCGGCTTGTGCGGTCACGTGGCGACAGGTATCGAATCATCTGGTGTGCCATGGGTAAAAACGTCCCCCTCTTGGGAAAGTCGGTCCAGTCCGCATTGCAGGAAGTGGTGATCAGCAGCGAGCGGCCCTCGCCTACTTTGCGTTCGATGAAGGCAGGAGCATCGTTATCAAAGACAGCTATCACATCAGCGTCTTCAGCAGGTTCGACACTTTGGTAACGAAAGAATCGTGCCGAAGACAACTCGGTCAGCGAATCACCACTGTAGGGAAGAAACAACTCGTGACGTTTTTCCCTTGGCACCAGAGTCCAGAAGTCTTCTCGGCGATTGTCATCTCCAGCTTTTGCGGCGAGTTTTGCCGGCATCCATCCCCGGCCCTCTTTGAATCCGTGCTGGTTGTAAAACTCAGGATCGAGTTGATCTCCGGCAAAGACGATCAGGCCGCCTCCATTGCGCACGAAGGCATCCAGGCGGTCGACCGCGGTTGGAGGAAATGCGGAGACGTTTGCCAGCACGACTACCTGGAATTTACGGAGGTCCACGGACTCCAGCATTTCCCTGGTGATCAGCTTAACCTGTATGTAACCGGCACTGGCCTTTTCAGTCTCCAGCTTTGGAACGAGCGCCCGCTGCAGGTAGTAGGTGGCCTGAAGGAACGGCTTGGGCGCCTCCCAGTCTTCAACACAAAGCACGCGTATGGCGTCTTCCGCGGACACGCTGAAGTAGTAACTGTTGTCGATCTGAAGCCCGTCCTGGGACTCAATCGTGATTTGGCCGAGGATGTTGTCCTTGCGCGGCAGTGGGGCCTTGAGAGTCACTGTGCCAACTTCATTAGGATCGAGGCTGAAATTTTTGGTTGCCACTTCAGTCAGTTTGGCGCTGGCCTCTTCCGAGGTTTCCGGCCAACGGTTCAGGGAGAAACTCAGCTTGGCTCCCACCACAGGCCGCCGGCTGTAATTCGCCACTTTCACCGATATTTTCACGGGCTCATCCCCCGACCAGATCTTTGATGGCAGCCGGGCATCCAGAACCGCGAGATTGGCTGTGGATGGCTCACCCACAAGTGCGGCCTCAAGGCTGATCGTCTTTCCGATACCTTCGAGGGTCCTCACTTCGCTCATGCCTTCCCAGGATGTCAGTTGTCCGTCTGTTATAAAAACGAGTCGCTTCTTCTGTCCGTCGGATGCCGCCAGTAATGCGTGTGCCCTTTTTACCGCGGGCCAGTAACGGCAGAAGTGATTTACTGATTTCAGGTCGGACAACGAAGCTGCAGTCAGCTCGATATCTGAGGAGAGCGGCTGGACCACGTTACCGCCCTTCGAGGTGGTGACTATTGCGGCTCGGTCGGCGGGTTTGAGTTCGTCGAGCAAGTCTCTGGCTCGTGCCTTGGCCTTGTACAACCGTGACTCTCCCTCCTCGATTGTGGCCATACTGTAGGAATCGTCGAAAAGAATTACCAAGTCCGTTCGAGCCTCCTGGGCCTGTTTTTCATCTTTGAGAAACGGCCTGGAAAATGCGAATGCAATCAATGCAACGATCGCGATCCGCAGCGCCAGGAGGAGCCATTCCTTAATCCGGAGCCGCCTCGCCTTTTCTTCGGTCACCTTCTTCAGAAAACGTAGCGTGCTGAATAGCACCTGCCGCTTCTGCCGCCGGAAAAGCAAGTGAATGATGACCGGTATCGATGTCGCCAGCAGACCGGCCAGAAAGAGTTGAGAGACAAAGGACATCTAAGAGGAGGGTAATGGAGTGTTTGAATAACGGTAGGTGATTCAAAAGGGTAGGAATCGACTTTTTTTAATCTTTATCATAATCCTACGCCTATCGCAGCCGAAGGCGGCAGACTTCTGCGCTTTGCACGTGTTGTTTTCTAATTCTAGCAGGAGGAAACAGAGGTAACGGAGATGTTCTTGGATGAACACTTTCCGGCTCTGTTCCCTCCGTTTCCTACTGTTAAAATTCTTAGTTACGCCCTATGGCAGCGGTTAAAGATAAGAGTGAGATTAAGATGGAGATTTGGTTGCGGACAGAGGATGCTTTTGGAGATTGTCGTTTCTAATATTTTCATTCGATTTTGATTTGAGGTGCCCATGAAAATCGTCGATATCAAAACTGCTGACGTCCGTGGCCATGGTTATTCTACATACGTTCGAGTCTATACAGACGAAGGGCTGACCGGTACTGGCGAATGCATCCACGGTGGGGCGGGTTGTGCCCAGCTCATTCGGAGTCTCAAGGGGATACTGGTTGGTCAGGATCCGATGGATGTGGATCGACTTTTCGAAACCATGCGCCGCCAACATATTTTCAACGGAGCGATTGCCGGAAACATTGTGACGGCAATGACCGGTATTGAGATCGCCTTGTGGGATCTGGCCGGGAAGGCGTTGGGAGCTCCGGTATATCAATTGTTGGGTGGAAAGTTTAGAAACAGAATTCGTCTCTACTGCGATTGCCATGCTGGCGATCACGCGTCTGCAGAATCATACGGGAAGAAGGCGCTCGAACTGGTGGAGCAGGGCTTTACGGCATTGAAATTTGATATCGATGATCTTTCGCATCCGGATAAGCACGATGCGTTCAATCACACGATCTCCCCCGGCGAATTCCACACCATGGTGGAGCGCGTAGCCGCTGTACGTGAAGCCATCGGACCCAGAATCGATCTGGCCATTGACATGCATGGCCGATACGACGTTCACAGCGCGGTGCGGGTTGCCAAGGCCATGGAGGAGTTCAATCTGCTCTGGCTCGAGGAACCAGTGCCGCCGGAAAACATCGATGCACTTCGTGAGGTGAAACTCTCATCTGGCACGCCGATCTGTGTTGGCGAAAATCTGTACCTCCGCTGGGGCTTCAGAGAGCTTCTGGAGAAGCAGGCCGCCGACATCATCATGCCGGACATCCCTAAATGCGGAGGTCTTTCCGAGTGTCGAAAAATCGCCAACATGGCCGAGCTCTACTACGTGCCGCTGGCCCCGCACAACGTCTGCGGCCCGCTGGGGACTATCGCTTCATGTCACACTTGCGCCAGCATTCCAAACTTCCTGGTCATTGAATGGCACTGGAAGGATCGCCCGTACTGGGACGACCTGCTCATCACCGATGAGCCGGTCATTAAAGATGGATACATTGAACTAAGCGATCGCCCCGGATTGGGTTATGAACTGAACGAAGACGCAGCGAAGCAATATCTGCGACCTGGCACTGAGATGTTCGGCGATTAGACCAACGACGCCGGGGGCGGGTATTCCGCCCGGCGCTTCCAGCATTCAGGACGAAGTCTGCTCACGTACCAACTCTTCGAAAAGCTCAGGACGCCGGGTGCGGAGTGTGTAATTTGGATGGCTGCGTTGTCTGGCCAGGTGGGCGGCCTCGAGATCATGAACAATCATTTCATCTTTGATCTGCTCCGTCTGCGTTGCCTTGAGCAGCTCACCACCTGGCCCGAAAATCATGGCGCCACCGGGGTGATGCGGCTGGTTGGGGTGCTCGGGCGGGTAGATGTCCACGTATCCCGCACGACCGGCCTGGTCGGTGTAAACGCAGAAACAGGCATTCTCACGGGCGCGCATCGGGTAGGCATGCCGAAAGTATTCAAACACATGTCGCCTTGCTTCGGCTTCGGATTCAGGAGTATCGTCCCACATACCTTCGCGAGCCGCGTGCGGCAGCAAGAGAACGTCTGCTCCGCGAAGGGCCAATATCCGGCAGACTTCGGGGAACTGGCTGTCGTAACAGATGGAGGTACCGACCCTGCACTTGCCAATGTCAAAGACGTTCATTTCGCGGCCACCTTTGTAATACAGAACTTCGTCTCGGCTGAGATGGATCTTGCGCTGCTTGCCGATGTAGCCTGAAGGGCCGACCAGCACCTGAGCGTTGTAAACGATGTCTCGTTCCTTCTCGCTGAGTCCCGCAGAGATGAACAGACCATGTTTGCCGGCAAGCTCACTCAGATGTTTCACGCTGTTTCCATCGGGCACTGTCTCGGCTACCTCCCACGTGTTGGGTGTGCAGTGCCCGTGAATCACCAGTTCCGGGAACACTACCAGGTCGGCGTTTTCTTCGGCTGCCAATCTGCACCATTCGTCCATACTGTCGAGCATTCGCTCCGGCACGCCCATAAAGCCGTTCATACTGACTGCAGCAACTCTTGTGTTTTGCATAATGAAATCCGAAGGTTAATTCAGCGGGAAGGCTTCCTGACATTTTAAATTCACTCTTACTTCCTTTTCACTTGTAATGCCAGACCAACTCAATATCGCCATTATCGGTTGTGGAGGCATCTCCGCTTCACATTTCAGTGCCTACCTTCGAACTCCCGATGTAGAAATTAAGGCTGTCTGCGATTTGAATCAGAAACAGGCCCAGGCACGTCGGGATGAATTCTGCCCTGAGGCCGAACTCTATTCAGACTTCGATGCCCTGCTTTCCAGAGATGACATCCATGGGGTCAGTATCTGCACTCCCACCTCCTCACACGCTCCCATTGCCATTTCTGCAATGAACGCCGGCAAGCACGTCCTGTGCGAAAAGCCGATGGCCGCCAGCCTTGAAGAGGCGGAACGGATGGCTGATGCCGCCCGAATGAGCGGGCGCGTACTGCTTATCGATCACCGTTACCTTTACGATCCGCTGGTAAAGACGTTATGCCTTCATCTGAAGAATATCGGCGAAATCTTCTGGGTGAGAACCCGCAGCGCGCACTTTTCGCTGGGGATGGCCGACCATATCGGCAAGACCGGCGCGCTGATTGATATCGGATACCACCCTCTCTACACCGCCATGTTTTTTAACGGGCCGGTTACAAAAGTAAATGCATGGCGACGATGTTTTCTACGACCGGAAATGCGGGATGACAACGGACTGATGGTGCTCGAGCATGAGCGTGGCATGTCGATTGTTGAGGCCAGCTTCTCAACCCACGGCCCATTCGGCTCGAATCGTCCCATCGAGCTTTACGGGAGCGAGGGAGTGCTGCTGGCAAACTGGATCCCTGAGCCCAAAGTTTTCCTGACGCGTGGCAATGAAATGAAAGAGGTGGACGTCTTGGACGCCCTGCCGTGGAACATCGCCATGATCAGCCATTTCTGTGATTGCATCCGTGGCAAAGACGAGCCGCTCTCCGGCCCTAATATGGGACTTGAAGTAATGAAGGTTCTGGAGGACGTCGAGCGTGCCGCCGTTTGATAAGGCCTGCCGGAAATACTCTTTCAAGTTCCTGTCAGCCCGATGCGTGACTCAACCAGTCGCTGAGATTTCGTCTGGCTATGTTGCTCTGGGCCCGTGGTGCTCTCGCAGGGCCCGAAGACGAGCATTCAGAATCGCCGAACTGTAGTGCAAATGCTTGGGTGCTTCACACGCCTCTATGCAGATCTGGATGGCTCTGGGCTACCCGTCCCCCCTTCGCCTCATGCCGCTTTATTGAGTCTTGCTGGTCTGTGACTGTTCAGCATGAGCCGCTAAGGGGGCTCAAACTTAAAGTCTTTGGTTGCCGCTTCTCCGCGTGGCGCGGAGAACATCGTAGCCTCAAGCTGGCATCTTGTGGCTAAGGTTTGATGGCGCCTATTCGGCCGTGTTAGGAAAAGACAGAAGAATAAATGGCGCCAGCAAAAACCTTAAATTGTTGGTGATTTATCTTTCTGTCCAAAATTATTCTGTCTTATTTCTGCCATAGCATGCCCCGCCAAACAGTCTTGCTGGTCATTCCAATTTGAGCAAGATGCTCGACTGGCCCTTTCTCAGCCCTGTGCGATAGGTCCGGTGGATGGCTGGAATCGGTTTTTCAGCTTGCCTCAGGGAATGGATGACTGCCTGCCTGGCGAGTTCAAAGCTGTTGTTGTCACTCTTCGGGTTGGGGTGATTTTCGCTGAGGTGGCCGAGAAAGATATCAGTCGTCGACTCCGATATTGACAGCGCGAGAAGTTCTGCGCACTGAGTATTTGAGAGATGCCCGTCATCACTCTTGACCCATCTTAGATACTCCCAATCAGTCCGGTGCTCAGGGTCGGTCAGTTTTCGATTCAGAATCTCCTCATCGTAATTAGACTCGATCTGAACCGCCCTCGTGCCCTGCAGAGCAGCAATGATTTCTTGCGAAGCACGGCCAACATCTGTGGCCAGCGCAAAAGACGCATCCCCATTCGTTACGACGAATCCGATAGGTTCGCCGGCATTTCTATCTTCACCGCCGTGCTGCACGGGAAAACATTTAATGGAGATATCTCCTATCGCATCGGGGACAGTATCCGCAGACCCAAGACGGCGGTACCGTTTTTTTGACGAGCGGCTTCGGATGACATCGATGGTCGTCTGAGGTGCGAAGACAGGGATGTGAAGCCGTCGGGACAGGCTGCCCGCGGCTCGATAATGATCGGAGTGAGCATGGGTGATCAGAATGCCATTGATATCGGCCGTCTCATATCCAATGGCCTTGATCCGGCGTTGAAGCTCAGTGGTTGAGAGGCCGGAATCTATGAGCAGATGAGTGTTGCCGCTGGAAACAAAGGTGGCGTTGCCGCTACTTCCGCTTGCCAGAACACAGATTGAGAGGGGCATTGGTGGAGGAAACTATTGGTGCGAACCTAAGGAGATCAAGAGTAAAGTTTTGCTTGCGAAAGTCTGAGCGTCGTGTGTGGAATCTCGTAGTTGTAAACTGCCAGTTTACTGACAAAAGGAGTTCGTAACTACGTTTTGTTGTGTCCGAATCCAGCAGCAAGAAGGGGCCTCTCCATGTTTTGTTTACTCGAAGCGTATCGGCAGCCACTTTGCGCCCGGCCCTATATCGCCCGGTTTGAAGGTTGGGGCTGCGCAACGAATTTTCCTTGCAGGCCTCGATGGGGATGCCTTCCCCACATCGTTCACGATGATGTTGATGTGCCAGGTCTGTCCCTTGGGGCTCTTGGCAAAAAGCGGCTGGGGAAGTGATGCCAGTGGGATCGCGATCTCAGCAGTCCACGAGGTCGGCGAGCCACCGTTGCTTGTCACGGCCTTCCATTCTGTATTCCAAGCGCTGCCTGTTGCGGGAAGTTTCATGCCTTCGATTTCTACCTGAATCTTTTCTGCGTCCGCCGGGTTGCCCAACTTCGTCAGGATGCTGTCAGATCGAGTTCCACGAACCGTGAGGCCGAACCTGGTAGCCGCCGTTCCATTTCGATTGGGATCGAAATATACGGAGAGTGAATCTTCGTTGGCGAAATCGCCGTCATGTGTTGATTGGTTCGAGACCAGGTCGAGGTCTCGAATGATGATTCCGAGATACACCGCTTCATCGTTCCAGGTCATCTTTGCCTCGACATCGTCACCGATTTTCATTCCATTTGAGTTGTAGAAGACGGGAATTCGTTCGCTCTTAGTCCATGCGGGGTCGGTCAGGTTGCCATCGACAGAGATCGGTTCTGTTGCCATCTTTACCACGTGTGTTCCCAACGCGGCCATGGAATAACCGGCGATCCAGCCCTGTCCCTTCATGGCCTTGGTACGGCCGGTGAAGATCAACTGCCCGTCAGCAAAAATGGGGGGCCTGAGGACGGCCGAATTCTGTTCGATCGCTTCTGACCAGCCGAGCTTGCCTTCTTCGATATCAACGCCCCAATACTGTTTGCCGTCGGAAGTGCCGCCGTAGAGAACCTGACCGACAAGGATCGGGGCTGCTGTGACGGGCCCACCGACTTCACATGGCATTGACCAGCGAAGCTTTCCATCCATCGCGTTAAGCGAGTGTAGTCTGCCTCCTTTATCTCCGAAGGAGACCTGGCCGTGTCCGACGCATGAGCCGCTTTCGATCGCCGCATCTGCTTCGTAAGACCAGAGTGTCTTACCGGTCTTTCCATCCAGTGCAGCAAACTGGCCCGAGTCCGTTCCAATAAATACGGAGCCGTTGCTGCAGGAAGGCGTCCCGATGATCCGGCCTTTCAATCGGGCATTCCATCTCTCAACCCCAAGCACGGCATCGACTGCGAAAACGCGACCGCTGCGATCTCCGAAGTAAATCGTTCCGTCGGCGGCTGCGGGGCTGCCCTCGATCCAGCCGTGAGAAGGGAAGTTCCACAACATTCGCCCACGCTCCGTGTCGAGTGCGTAGAGCCGGCGGTCGAGAGAACCGTAGTAGAGTTTGCCCTGGTAGAAAAGAGGAGTGCCGTAACAGGGGCCCTCGCCGGGGAAGCTCCAGAGCAATTTGTTCTTCGAGTAGTCGATGGCGAGCATTTTTCCGTGCTTCATCCCGGCGTAGAGCACGCCGTCATAAAGGCTGATGCCGCTCGTGATTCGCCAGCCTTCACGGAAGACCTTAAAGGGGATGCCGTAGACTTGCCCGTCCTCGGTCCAGACGGTGCTGCTGCTGCCGGCAACATCGTGGAAGCTTCTTGCGCCTTGGCGAGTGATCAGGTGGAACGGAGGCCCGAAAGCAGCGTCCGGAACGGCGCCGACCCGGCTGGGATACTTTCCTTCCGTGGGCCAAAAGCGTGCATTGCTCGCATCGAGAGCTTTCTGTTCCGCAGCATTGAATTTCAAAACAGAAATCTGGTCACCTGAGAACTTCGCCTTACCTGCCCGGCAGAGGGCGCGGGCTGTCGAATATTTGCCACCTGTAATCCAGTGATCCACAGTAGAGAGATAATTCTCTTCAAGGGATCCGCTCTGAGTCTTCAGTTCACCAGGAGCCAGGCGGATGGAGTGATCGAAATGGGAGAAACGGCCATCGAGTTCCTGCATCGGGGCATCGGGGCCACCCACTCGAACTTTCAACAGCGGGTTGGTGCGGACGGTATAGAGATCGAGGACGTGCCGGCCCGCTTCCAGTCGAACATGGCCCATTCCGGCAACGATTCCTATCCCGTAGATTTTCTTGAACGAACCTTCGATCACCGGAGAAGCGGTGCGGCCATCGGGAATGAGGACCTGAAGCTCATTGGAATAGAATCCATTGCCGTCACCGATGTTAAAGTAGTACGTATCAGGTTTCTCCACATGGATGACGCTCTGGAAAATATGGAAGGAGTAAAAGCCCCCCTTGCCGCGCGGTGTGAGATTCGGAAGAGAGGTGAACGCCCCCTGGTGGATGGTGTGAGCGATAAATGGAACGGGTTTCGGTTTACCCGTTTCCTCTGGCTTGGCCTCCAGGTCTTTCTGACCTGCTTCAGCTTCTTTCTTGAATAGGGCAAATTTCTGAATCACCGCATCCGTGCTGAGCATTTCGTACTTATGCTCGCTCAGCGGCTGGAGCGCCTGGTAGGTAGTGCAGGTGAAACCGCCCTCCGGTTTCCATTCCTTGCGTCCGTTCAGGATGAGTCCATCGGGAGGTGGGGCGGGCAGTTTCGGGTCCAGGTTACCAAAGTAAATCGAATAGGAGGGAGTACCAGCAGCTCCGTCGAACAGAATGCGCGCCGTGGTGGAATCGGCATAGCTGATAAAATGGCTGACCGGTTTTCCGGTAGCGGTGAACACCTGGAAGTCCCGAGCGTCAGGCTGGGCGAGGCCGTTGTGGGGGACGGTAACGTCGTAGCTTGCCGACTCTTCAGTTGCTTCGAGTGGAATGAGGAAGCGACAGCCGTCCGGCCAGGTTGGTGCTGGCGCTTCGGCATGAACTGAGGTGAAGAGCAGCAGAGCTAAGAACGCGAAGAATGAGCGTAACCCCTTCGGGGTAGAAGAATTTGAGCCGAGTCCAAAGCGTAAGCATTGACCTTTACACAAACTTTGCTGAGGGTGACAACCCCAAGAATTGCCCGCCAATCTTGCGAAAACTTCCGAGCTCTCACGCGGGTGCGTGAACTGTATCTGGACAGAAAACTGCCTCGTAGGATAGGCTTCCAGCCTGTCCAGACCATCGTGGCGAAAGCCACAATGGCCGTTCTGCCTCGTAACTCTTTGCCATTTGAAAAATCTCTCATTGTGAACAGGCTGGAAGCCTGTTCTACAGTGGCCGGCTTTACAGTGAAGGGCACTTTTCGCCCTACACACCCAACCTCCCATACGCCCATACATTCTTGACATCTTCCACTCCCTCATTTCCTCTCCCTTTCCGGCAAAGCACCATAAATCTCGACTTCGGACAGGGAGGAATGACCTTCGA
>JAQBXN010000254.1 GCA_027625095.1 Planctomycetota bacterium
AGCCGAAGGCTCGCAGGAAAAACCACTCCGGCCTGGAGGCCAGAGCTACGATAGTCCGTCGCTCTGAAAGCTTGACACATCTGTTAAGTTTTGAGCTAAAGATTACGAGTAGGATTACGAGGAAGAGCTTTGAAGTTTCCTCAGAATCGGCGGACCATTCGAAGCCAAAGCACTTGAAAAAGATGTGGGCAAAGCTCAGCGTAACTCCGCGGGAGCCTTCAGAGCCCTCGCGGAGAGAGGGCACCACGATGTTTCTGACGTCCCTAAACCACCCGGCCGGTTGGGTGCTCCTAAGATACAAGGCCCGAGCAGGTCGATACTCGATTTGCCACATCTCCTCAATCTGAGTTCTGATCGAAAACCGGAGGCGGATGCCAGCAGTTTTTGTATAGAAGTGCCTCCTTCAGCCTGCGCTGGCGGGCAAGCTTATTCACCTGAAGATATTTAAGGAACAACCCAGATGACTTTTATTGCAGTGGCTGCTGTCATAGGCCTGCTATTTCTGGTTTGGGATTGTGTTGAGGTTGGCAGAAATGATGCAGCAAATCTGGTGAACGCGGTGTTCGGAGCTCGCGTTTTGAAGAGACGAACCGCCGTTGTGGTGGCAGGTGTTGCCGTCATTCTGGGAGCGGCGTTCTCGGAACAGGTGATGGAGACTGCCCGCAAGGGCATCTTCGACCCGAAGGTGCTCACGGTCCAGATGGCTCTGGCAATTTACATCAGTGTTTACTTTGTAGATACGGTACTCCTGTTCACCTTCTCCGGATTTGGCATGCCGGTCAGCACGACGGCCTGCCTCGTGTTTGAACTGGTGGGCGCCTCCCTCTTTCTGGCTGGTCCGGACAATGTGAACTGGCCAAATGTCGGGACAGTCATCCTCGGCATCCTTGTTTCCATTGTGGTCAGTGGCATGGTCTCCTTCCTGGTCATGAGGGCCTTTCGAGGGGCCATTCGAGATCGCTCGCAGGATGAGACCACTGTGATGCTGCATGGCCCGTGGATAGTCGGTGCGATGCTGACCTGGCTGACCTGGTTCATGGTCTTCAAGGGCCTCAAGCACGTATCCATCGTCAAGACTTTCAAGACGGAAGTGTTTACGGAATACGGTGAAGGCCTGGTCCTGGTATGTATGTGGGCCGGTTTTGCGGTGCTGACTTTTGCAGCCCTCACTCTGACCAAGAAGAAGATTGCACCCTATCTTTTCCACGTTACCGCTGTGCTGGGAATGGTCTGTATGGCGTTCGCGTTTGGTCAAAACGATCTCGCAAATGCGGCATCTCCCGGCCTCGCCGGTTATACGCTCTGGCAGAGTGGAAGCGCGGCCACGGATCTGGCAGACATTGCATCCGAGATTGAGATTAGCTGGTGGGCCCTGGCGGGCTGCGGGATTCTCATGGCCGGAGGGATGCTCACTCAATACGCCCAGCGTGTCACCAGGGCCGAAGTGAACACAGGCAGTCAGTACGACAACGTGGCCCTTTATGCTCCGGAGTGGTGTCGCAGGTTTGCTCGAGTGATCCTCAGATTCCGTAAAGACACGCCGGCCCTCGCCCCGCAACCGGAGCTAAATGAACGAGGAAAGAAGCTGCATTACGACGCGCTCAGGGCCTCCGTCATCACCGCAGTCAGCGGCAGCGTCATCGCTTTTTCCTCGGGCCATGGCCTCCCCGTGTCGACAACCTATGTCGCCTTCGCCGCGGTTCTTGGGTCCGGTCTGGCGGACAGGGTGTTTGCGCGCGGCGATGCAGACCTGAAGCTCGGCCGCGCGGTCTGGGTTGTCACCTGTTGGTTCCTGGCTCCCATTGTTGCCATCCTTGCCACAGGGCTTGTCGCCCTCACCGTCTATCACCTGGAGATTGCCGGGCTGGCCGTGGCCATTGTCGCCAACATCTGCGTTCGCTCCTATTTCAGCCGCCGCTCCGATGCACACGAAAAGAAACACCACAGTTCCCAGGATTCTGACGATGACGAGGATCATGCCAAGACAGCAGATTCTGAAGAATCGGCAGCGCCTGCAGAATCCGGCGAGCCGGCGGATGCGGATTCAAAGGGGGAAGAGTAACGGCGTATCGATTTTGTTGCCGTCGCAGAAATTCAATTAAGATTCGGTTCACTTTATTCCTTTCCTCGCCCGCTGCAGGTTGAGCAACCTGCTCTCACAGATGACTGAAGATCAACATTTCCTGTTCGACTTGCAGGGCTATCTCATCCTCGAAAACGTCCTCACCCAGACTGAAATCGATGCCGCCAACGCGGCCATCGATGCAAACATCCATCTCGTCAAACACCCGGAGCCCACTCTGTCGAAGGGCAGTGAAAACCTCCTCGGCAACACCGGACGGGGCAGCTTTACTCAGAACCCGCTTTCATTCGATCGGCCCTGGTGTGAGCCCTTCAGACATATGCTCACCCATCCGGTCGCGGTCGATATCTTCAACGAGATTCTTGGCACCGGATTCCGCTACGATCACGCCCAGATGCTGGTCCGTATGGTCAAGGGGACGGAAGGCCATTTCCTGCACGGAGCGACCACTCGCGATCCAAGCCAATATCACCGTTTCATTGACGGCCGTGTCCAGTGCGGGTTATGTGTGGCCTCATGGCAGCTTACCGAATGTAAGCCAGGCGACGGTGGCTTCGCGTTCATTCCAGGCAGCCACAAACTCAACTACCGGGCGCCCCGTAAAGTCCTCTCCCTCGATGACGATCTCGGGGTAGTCGAACAGCTCGTCTGCAAATCTGGCTCGCTGGTGATTTTTAACGAGGCCCTGATTCATGGAGCACTCCCCTGGAAGACCGACGAGCGGGAACGCAGGTCAATTCTTTTCAAACTCTCCCCAGGCTACTTAGCCTGGGGGCGGCCACCAGAGTGCATGATCCAGGATCCAACGGAGGAAGAACTCGCCCTGTTCGAACCACCCTACCGAACGAACCGGCCAGCGATTGGGATGTCCAAATGACAAGAGTCGTCACCGTAGGGGCCGCACAGTCCGGCCCAATCCATCGAACAGAATCCCGCTCGGAAGCTGTCCATCGGCTGCTGGTCATGATGCGGAAGGCGCATGAAAGAGGATGCGACCTCGTAGTCTTCACCGAGTGCGCACTGACCGCGTTTTTCCCACACTGGTACATCCAATCTCAGGACGAACTGGATGCATGGTTTGAGCGGGAAATGCCAAATGCGGCGACACAGCCACTCTTCGATGAAGCCGCCCGGCTGGGTATCGGCTTCCACCTTGGATTTGCAGAAATTGCTGAAGTTGAGGGACAGACCCGCCACTTCAACGCATCGATACTGGTCGGCAGCGATGGCCGGATTATCGGCAAATTCCGCAAGATTCACCTTCCTGGCGTTTCCGAAAACATCCCCGGGCATCCGTTCCAGAATCTGGAGAAGCTCTACTTTGATGTGGGCAATC
>JAQBXN010000255.1 GCA_027625095.1 Planctomycetota bacterium
AGGGTTCAGGACTGTACTGTCTCAACCCCAGGGTAGCTCGCTACGCTCGCGAACCCTGGGCTACGTTGTTAAACGTCTTCGACGTAAAGAAAAACAGCAGGGCGAAAACTCCCCCTCCAGGGGCTGCTGAAATGTCAGTATTCGATCTCAATATTGGCCTGAAAAATAAGGCTGGAAAGACCACTAGGTCGCGACATCGATTTCTGCATACACCGCGTAATGATCGCTCGGCCAGATGCCGTCCTGCGGGCGGTTGAGAACCACACGACACTCTCGGAACTGTGCGTGTTTACCGTAATCGTGCGGCGAGCCGAGAAAGACGTAATCGATTCGGCGCGCGTGGTTGGGCTGGCGAATCGCTCTCTTGATAATCGAGTGTGCAAAGTCGTTCTCGTATGTCCAGGTATGTCCCGCTGATCCATCGCCGGCCTGAGCCCAGGCGTCCAGCAAGTGCGTGCATATTCCAGCCAGGGATTGCCTGCCCGTGAGAAAGCGGATGCTGGCGCTGTCGGGCGTGGCGTCAAAATCACCTGCAACCACTGCCGGAAACGCCTGGCGATCACGATGTCGCTCTAACAACTTCGCGAGTTCCACAGCCTGTAACTCGCGCTCGTACTCTCTGTTCAATTCCCAGGACGGTTTGGAGTTGACGAACAGGATCGGTCCGACCGGTTCCGGAGCGTTCACTCTTACCGCGATTGCAGCGTAAGGGTAGTTCTTCGCCTGAGGAGTGACTTGGAGCGAAATCATCTCGACCAGTTCGAACGGCCATCGGCATGCGATGCAGTTCGCATTGTTGCCGTGAGCATCTCCGACCTCGAACTGATGAAGGATGCGGTATCCCATGCCATCGAGGATCTCGGCAACCTGGTGCCGGCCGTCCGCATAGCCAGCTTCCTGAAACGCCATGAGATCAGGGCTCAGTTCACTGATACCTTCACGAATGAGTGCGTTCCTTTTGTCGCAGGATTCAGCGAAGGTCCAGATGTTCATGGTCAACACGCGAAGCGGTCGGTCGATTGATAATGCTGTTTCCTGCATTTCCATGTTCACCAGGTGCGTTCTTTCAGGAGTTCCTGGATCGCTTCACGCGGCACCGGCAGTTCATCCATATGATCTTCGAGCCAACGGGAGAAGTCGGCTTCGATGACGTCGATCCACTGGGTGTCGATTTGCCCGGGCGTATATTTCCCCTCGGTCAGCCGTTGTTTTCCGAACTGGTCGCGCAGCCGGACCAGCTCCGAGGTCTTGACGACCTGCTCCGCAAGATGTGGAGGGATGAAGATGACGCCGTCATCACGACCCAGCACGACGTCGCCCGGCATCACGGTGGCCGCTCCGATCCGCACTGGACAGTTTACACCGGCCAGCATGATGGTGGGCGATGCGTAAGTCGGGTGTACGCCACGGAAGAAACTCGCAAATCCCTCAATCTCTACGATACCGTCGATGTCCCGCACGGCTGCGTCGTGTACAACGCCGTTCCCCGAGTTGGCGAAAATGGCGGCCGCAAGGTTGTCGCCCATGATGGGGCCCTGGTCGATCTTTCCGAAGACATCAGCCACATAGACATCACCCTGAACGAGCATATCAATCGGCCACGAAATCTGATCGCCGATACAGCCCGCCTTCTCACCTTTAGCTTCCATAATCTTACGCATCACCGGCCGGCGCGGCATGTACATGGCCGTCAACGCCCGGCCCACCAGGACTTTGCCGGGATGCGTATTCATCCAGTCCCCTTCGTACTGCCAGTTGTAGCCCTTGCTCCTCAACACGCCCCATGCCTGCGTAATCGTGACCTGGCGCATTCGCTCGAGTACGGCGTCCGGCACGCGCGGGCGCCCGTCCGGAAAACGATCTCCGTCCCATTCCGGGGTGTATTCGATTATTTCAGCACAGGAAAGATTCAGCGGAGAAAACTTCTCCGACCCGCCGGCAATCTTCGTAGACTCTGTTTCGCTCATGAGTATTCCTCAATCTGTTGTTTCATTTCACCTGCGGCGTGCAAAGGCTGTCACTCAACTCACCTCTGGATGGTGATTGCGTAGTGACCCTCGATGTACGGGAAGCGTTCTTCGAGATCTTCAGCAAGGTCGACACCGATGCCCGGTCGATCCGGGATTTCCAGGTAGCCATCCTGGATCTCGGGTTTCTCTCTCAGGATGTCCCACTGAAGCGGGCCCTGAATCATGCACAGCTCGAGCATGATTGGATTGGACAGTGCTGCAACAAGATGTGCATTGGCCATTGTCATCAGGCCGTTGTGCCAGTTGTGGGGCACTAAATCCACGCCGAATCTGCGGGCCGCACGGCCGATACGAAGACATTCCGAAATTCCGCAAAGCCCCGCGTCGGGCTGGACGATGTCGTAGGCTCTCCTCTCCAGATAGGGCTCGAACAACTCCTCGGCTGTCATGCCCTCGCCACCCGAGATTGGCATCGCCACCGAGTTGTTCAAGCGGCAGTAGCCGTCGATTTCAGTGCGAGGGATCGGCTCCTCAAACCAGGCGAATCCGAGCCGATCCAGTTCGAGCGTAATTTCGGCTGCCTCCGGTTCGGACAGCCGCTGGTTTCCGTCGAGCATCAGATCCATTCTGCCACCGACGATTTCTCTGAGCTTGCGCATGTGGTCAAGGAAGCGAGACACGGTGACTCCGTCCCAGGCCCAGGTTGTGCCGAGCCGGATCTTCCAGGCAGTATATCCTGCATCCATGTACTCCAGAGCTTCGTCCATCAACTGATCCGGGCTGTGGCGCCAGTCGTACCGGCAGCCGCTGGACGCGTAGAGCCGAATTCGTTTCTGCGGGTTCTGCGTTAATAATTCGCATACAGGTTTTCCCGCAACCTTCCCCCGCAGATCCCAGAGGGCAGCGTCAATACCCGCGACTGCTGTGTCCCAGGCTCTGCTGCTGCCGTTTGGGTGTGGCGTCAGCATCGGATCGTCGAGCTCCCGGCCAACCATTTCGTGCGACAACCATTCGACTTTCTCTCTGATCAGAAACGGGACCCCGTAGGCACAGGGCTCCCCGATGCCGGTCAGTCCTTCGTCAGTTTCAATCGCAACCAGCGCGCAATCTGCCTTGATCGTGCGATAGCTGGCGGTGATCCACTGACGTTCCGGCTCGTGTAGACGTGTGAGGCAGTAGGTTTTGACTTTGGTAATTTTCATAGAGGCATTCTAACGTGGCCTCACGGCCACAACAAAACCTGGGAACGGAGGCGTCTCGCCTCCGTACGGAAGCAAGACGCTTCCACTACCAGGAAAGCTCTCCGCGTCACGCGGAGAGGTTACAAAGTGAGACTCTAGAATTTTCCAGGACTGTCGCCCTTCGACACGGTCACGTCAAAGTCAGAAGGCGGGCGGGCATGGGGCCGGTGAGTGCGTGAGGCGAGAGGGCAAGAT
>JAQBXN010000002.1 GCA_027625095.1 Planctomycetota bacterium
AGCGTAGAGTATGACCGGCCCCAGCAGGCCGCCGGTGCCCAACTCGTTTAGGAAATTTCGGGTGCCGACGATGGTGATCTGGTTTTCGGCCGTCGGCGTCAAGAGGCCGGTGATCTCGAAGGAGAATGGGGCGCAGTAGCCGTCGGCCTCTGGGACACTTTCTCCTTTGGAATTGGTGTAGGGCACGTGCTTGCCGTTGACGAACACCTTACATGCGCCGTCCGTCGCGCTGACCCACAAGTAGACCTTCTTGCCCTCTGCCACGGCGGGAGCCTTTACCTTGGTGCGGTACCAGACGGGGCCGTAGTAATCCATCAGTTCGAGCGTGGCCCAGGTATCCACGGATACGTCGGTCTTCTTCCACTTCGCGTCATCGAACTCGGGTTGATGCCAGCCTGCCGCTTCCCCTTCCTTTTTCCGGTCGACTTCGTAATTCCAGGTATTGACGGCCGGGGTCAGCAGCTTGAAGTCGCGGGAGATTCTGGACGCGTCGGTATAGGTCAGGCCATAAAAAATGTTGAAGTAACGGACGGCGACGGTATCCGCTGCCCAGCCAGTCCGGGTAAAGGTGTAGTTCTCCTTGTAATGTTCGGCGAGTGACTGATGCGTCCCGGTCCAGATGGCGGCATCTGATTCGAGCCGGGTGAATCTGCCAGCAAACAGGTCCCAACGCAGCTTCATGAACAGTTCAAATTGCCGCAGCGAATCGTCCGCAAGCCTTGCCCGGCGGTATTCCATTGCGGTTTTACAGGCACTGAGAGCGGCGTTCATGAGCCTTCTTGCTTCGGTCATTCGGTCTGGAGTGAAACGGCGTGTGTAGCCGAATCCGCAGCCGGCGTGTTCAGCCACCGTGGTCCAGCAGTCGTCGATGTACTGCCAGTAGTCCTTCATCTGATTTGAGGCCGCGCCATAGAAGCCTGTGTAGAACTCGTTCAGGGTGTCCTGCGGGTTGGACATCGGGTACCAGGACATCCGGATGCCGAGATACAGGCCGGGGGTGAACGATTCAAAGTTCGGCATCGACTCTGGCGTCCACATGGTCACGTGATTCGCATACTGGATCGGCAGTTCCACCAGGTTTCGCCGGATCGCAGGGAACGGCGCAGCAACCTCGGCCAGGTGAAAGTAATACTCGTACATTGCAATGTTCTTACTGACCTTTCCCCAGCCATCGAGGATCGGTTTCAACTGTTGCCGGGAAGGGCAGGCCGGGTCGTCCAGGGTATGCGCACGGCAATAGGTAATGGGCGCCAATTGAGGGATCAGTGACGGGTGCAGTTTCTCCCTGAGTGGCGGCCGGGTGAACTGAACATAAGCCAGGAAGCCGAGCTTCACCTCCGGATACTTCTTGGCCACACGTTCGGCGATCCGGTTTGCAAAGTTGACGTAGCGGTCAGTGATCGAGGTGCAGGCCATCGAGGGATCCCAGTCGCCTGTATCCAGTGCTTTGCACTCCGCACATTCGCAGAAATTAATGCCATCCCCGGGGCTGATGGAAATACAGGGGGCATAGTTCTTGTCGAGCCTGGCTATGGCCGAGTCAGCGACCGCGGCCGAGACCTCCGGATTTGCCCAGCAAAGACGATAACCGACATCACAGCGGTGAAGAGCCCGCTTGCCGGCGCTTTCCGAATTCCAGTCTGGATGCGCTTCCAACTGCTCTTTAGTGATGTATCCCTCCAGCGCGTGCCCGGCGGTAAATTTGAAACCGCCCATCCGATTTCGGTATCGGAATGCATCGTCCGCATACCAGACCCCGCGCGAGCCGGTGGCAGCAGACGTCTTCAAATCCATCAATGGAAGCTCCACCTTCTGCAGGCTTGGGATCACTTCACCAAGCTCGCCCGGCATAATCCAGCGACATCCGAGACGGTCGAGGATTTCGTAAACCGCGTAGCTGACACCCTCAAAAGTTTCGCCCTGGATTCCGACCGCTTTCTTTGACACCA
This sequence comes from Planctomycetota bacterium, assembly GCA_027625095.1. Classification (GTDB taxonomy): domain Bacteria; phylum Planctomycetota; class PUPC01; order JACPCR01; family JACPCR01; genus JAQBXN01. Next base: position 1,950 of record JAQBXN010000002.1, read on the forward strand.
CCAGCCGGTAGCCCTGTTTGAATTCGGACTTCATGGCGAACGGGCCGAACGTCTTGTCCGCGTAACCGCCGATGAGGATGGGGATTGTCCTTTCACCCGGGTTCGGCAGGCGAGTATGGATCGGCACTTCGGCTCCCGCGATTCGGTTCAAGGTGAGTGCCAGGTCCTTCACCGACTCTCGCACGCGGACGCGTAAGGGCTCGTGTGCGCGTTCCTCCGCAGAAGCATCAGCCTTGAGCGTCCGGGTTTCCATGATCTCGGGGGCGACGTAGATCGCCGCGCTGGACTTTCCGTTCTTGATAAGGGTGATCGATTCGGCAGCAAAGGCCGAGCAGGATATCTGCAGAGCGATCAGCAGAAGGAGGATGAGTCTCATGGCAGTTCGGATTCTTATGGGAGGAATGGTCGTCAAGGACAATTGGTCTGGATGTTACACGTGAGGTGGATCGCTAAGCAAGACAGCAGGGCAACCTGACCGCTCAGGTCAGCCTCTTAGCATTGTCAAGATAATTACCATGGAACTATTCTTGATTCCATTACCCCAAATCCATTGCCACTCACGGCTTTTGAGTGCCGGGGCAGCCACTGGACTTAAATTGGTACAGTGGCCGCAACCAAGAATTTTAGCGGGAGAAATCGGAGGGAACAGAGACAGAAAATGATCACTCAAGAACATTTCCTTTATCTCTATTTCCTCCTGTTCAATTAGAAAAGGTACACGCACGACTCACAGAAGTTCGGAAGCAAATCTCTAAAGCTCGTTCAGTTTGTTGACCATCCAATCGTAGGCCAACACCCTTGACTCCGGGGTGAGGCCGTGGCCCGCCTCGTGAAAGTGAAGCTGCAGTTCATCGCCGGCTCCGTAGGAATCCCAAGCCCGCTTGGCCTTCTCATAGAGCTCTTTGGTTGGTTCCACCGGATCCTGATCACAGGTCGTCCCGTTGATCATCAGGAAAGGACGCGGGGCGATCAGACCGAACAGGTCGTAAGTTTCGATCCCGTATTTCAAAACCTTAGGCACATGATTCATGTAGCAGTGCTTGATGGGCGGCGCCCAGAGAGCCTTGTAAGTGTAGAAGCTGGATATGCCGCATAGCACGCGGATGCGCTTCTCGATCATCGCAGAAAGCCAGGTATGTCCCGAACCCATGGAGATACCCAACGCCCCTATTCGGTCTCCGTCTACAAAATGAAGGGACTGCAAAACGTCGCACTGCCGTATCGCATCCCACACGTACTGCGCGGCCATGCAGCGGCCCTCGGCTAGAAGTTTCATCGCAACGGCCCGTTCGTACATCACACCGTCCGGCTCGCCCGCGGGATTTTGCCGATGTCCCCAGCATATTGCATCACCGCATAGCATCACGAGCCCCCGTCGAGCAAGGTCCGGGCCGAGGCAGGGCGTCTCTCCGGCGTCCACGCCCGCGGTGGATTTCTTTCCCATCTCCCAGGCCCCATGTCCGTGGAATGCCATGGCCGCCGGACATTTCTCCGGACGAACTTTCGGCACAAGCAGGTAAGCATGTACGCGCTCAGTCTCGTCGTTATCCCACGAGATGAGGGAACGAGTGAACTCGCCACAATCCTCTTCTTCATGCGTTTCGAGATTGAGAGGCACCTTCTCAGGAAAAGGACCAAGAATATCGCGGTAGAGAAGGTCGATACGTTTGAAATCCATTTGAATGCTCCTGCATGTTCGATTGAGGCAAGGTGTGACTTTATCGTCATCGGACCAAGGATTAAAGTCCCGCCGGGGCGTATCACGAATTGTGGACGGATGGTTAATGCTGGTCTTTCCCGAACCAAGAATGAGAAGCTGATGGGATTTTGCGCATCACGTAACCTTTAGCGGAAGGAATTCCATGTAAGAAATTTTAGAGAATCGACTGTCCGGATTTTTGGGGTAACCTCAAGGCAGTACGGCTGGGCCGTGATAGCGCCTCAGGAATTCCTTGCCCGCTACCAGTTATGGAGAAAGAGCAATGGCAACCTTATCGCTTCGCATGGGTGACGATTTGAAACAGAAGGCTCAGCAGTCAGCCAAAGCGCAGGGCGTCTCCTCAAACGGCTTCGTCATCGCGAACATCGCCCCCGCCGTTGCACAGCAGGAAACGCTGGCGCTCTTCAGAGACCGCCTCCGGGACGTGGATCAGGACGCACTCCACAAGCGCGTCTTAAAGTTCATGCGCAGAACTCGTCCCGGCAAGGAACTGAGTATCGAGGAAATCGAACGCCCCGTAAGAGACTAACGGCAATTCAAGAGAGGAATGAGCGAAAGGAATGCAAGACAAGCACGTATCGGTAATAGCCGCTGAGCAGGGAGTTCACCCCAGACAGGTAGCGGCCACCGCAAAACTCCTGGAAGAAAGCGCTACGGTGCCCTTCATCGCTCGGTATCGCAAGGAAGCAACGGGCAGCCTGGATGAAACGGTCATCCTCAGTATCCGCGACCGGTTGGAACAGCTTCAGGCTTTGGACCAGCGAAGGGAAGTTATTCTCAAATCCCTGAAGGAACAGGGGAATCTCAGCGATGAATTGAGAAACCGTATACAAGGCGCCGACACTCTTGCTGTCCTGGAAGATCTTTATCTTCCACACCGACCAAAGCGCCGAACAAGGGGGGCCATAGCCAGGGAAAAAGGCCTGGAGCCACTGGCCAGGAAACTGTTCGAGCAGGGCCGGATTGAGGTCAAGGCCGAAGCCGCTCGCTTCATTGATGCCGAGAAAGGCGTCGCCTCAGCAGAAGAGGCTTTGGCTGGTGCGCGGGACATTATCGCCGAACGGATCAACGAAGACTCTGAGGCCCGTGCCAGGCTACGGAACCTGTTCGAAAGAAAATCGGTCCTCCATTGTCGGGTCGTCAAAGGGAAACGAGAACAGGCAGCCAAGTACCAAGATTACTTCGACTGGCAAGAGCCACTTGCCCGCGCCCCATCCCACCGAATTCTGGCCATCCTTCGTGGCCAGCACGAGGGGTTTCTTACGTTCTCCATTCAGCCAGAGGAGCAGGAGGCACTGTCCATCCTGGAGCGCTGCTTTGTCAGAGGCCAGGAGGCCGCCTCACAACAAGTTCGAGAAGCGGCGCACGACAGCTATGCGCGCTTGCTGGCCCCTTCCTTGGAGACGGAACTGCGCGCCGAAGCCAAGAAACGCGCCGACGAGGAAGCCATTGGTGTCTTCAGCGAAAACCTTCGCGAACTGCTGCTCGCAGCACCGCTGGGTCAGAAGAACGTGTTGGCCATAGACCCCGGGTTCCGAACCGGCTGCAAGATCGTCTGCCTGGATCGACAGGGCAAGTTACTCCATCACGGAGCGATCTATCCACTCGAACCCCAAAGAAGGACAGAACAGGCCGCCCACGAAGTGCAGGAACTCGTCAAGAGATTCAAAGTCGAAGCACTGACCATCGGCAATGGTACCGGCGGACGGGAAGCCCTGGCTTTCTGCCGCAGTCTGAAGCTCCCTCCAAACATCCTCGTGGAGATGGTCAACGAGAGCGGGGCTTCGATTTACTCCGCCTCGCCAGTGGCCCGCGAGGAGTTCCCGGATCATGACCTCACTGTGCGCGGGGCGGTTTCGATTGGCCGACGCCTGATGGATCCCCTGGCTGAGCTGGTCAAGATAGATCCAAAAGCGATTGGTGTGGGACAATACCAGCACGACGTGGATCAGAAGCAGCTTAAAAAATCCCTGGACGACACCGTGTCGAGCTGCGTCAACGCAGTCGGTGTAGAGGTGAACACTGCGAGCAAGCAGCTACTGAGTTACGTATCGGGAGTTGGCCCCAAGTTGGCCGGCAAAATCGTTGCATACCGTGATGAGCACGGCCCCTTTCCCTCACGCCGAAGTCTGATGAAAGTGCCGGGCCTGGGCGCCAAGAGTTTCGAACAGGCTGCGGGCTTCCTGCGGATACGTGACGGCAAGGACCCGCTCGATGCTTCCGCGGTCCATCCCGAGAGTTATCCAATGGTCAAAGCCATGGCCAAAGACCTGGGATGTGCCATCGAAGACCTCTTGAAAAAAGAGGAACTCCGCGCTCGGATAGAGCTTCAACGTTACGTCAACGATCAGGCTGGCCTGCCGACTTTGACGGACATCCTGGCTGAACTTGGCAAACCAGGCCGCGATCCGAGGAGTCGTTTCGAGGTCTTCAACTTTTCCGAAGAGGTGCACGAAATCACCGACCTGAAACCTGGCCAGCGTCTCCCGGGCGTCGTAACAAACGTGACGAACTTCGGCGCATTTGTAGATCTCGGCGTGCACCAGGACGGCCTCGTGCACATCAGCCAACTGGCCGACCGCTACGTGGAAAAGCCATCCGACCTTGTGAAGGTCCACCAGAAAGTCACCGTCACGGTGCTGGAGGTAGATGTCGAGCGCAAACGTATAGCACTATCAATGAGGAGTGATCCAGACCTCACCCAAGGGGGCAACCGACAGGGAAGATAGCTATTGTCTGCGTGTATCTCTTTTATCTTTGATTGAAGCAAGACTAGAAACCGCCCAGCAGCCGCAAGCGGCCTACAGCACTATGCCACACCCTCTATCCTCGGAGACTGCCGGTTCGGAAGCCCATTTCGACGAACAGTGCCTGTTCCGTTCGGGCGACGAGGACTACCACGCCTATCGTATCCCTGCGCTTCTCTCTGTCGGGCAAGGTCGGGTGATTGCCGTTTGCGAAGGCCGAAGAGACAGCCTGGCCGATGACGGCGACATCGATCTCGTCATTAAGAAAAGCCTGGACGCAGGCCGGACCTGGTCAGAGGTGGAAGTCCTGCTCGAAGGCGAAGGCGAAACGGCCGGGAATCCGTGCCTGATCTTTGACTCTGAAGGGCCGACGATCTGGCTGGCCTTCTGCCGTAACAACCGGCAGGTTTTCGTCATGAAATCCACCGATTCGGGAGACTCCTGGTCAACGCCTGTTGATATCACCGATCAGGTCTTGCCTCCGGGCTGGACTTATATCGGTACAGGCCCCGGACACGGTATCAGGATGAAGAACGGAAGGTTGATTGCCCCCTGCTGGGTCGGCGATGACGCGAGGATGCACGGCGAGGTTCAGGCTTCGTTCGTTTTCTACAGCGATGATGCTGGAGAATCCTGGCAGCACGGCAGTGTCCTGGACAAAGACCTCTGCGACGAATGCGAAGTCGTCGAACTGGTAAGTGGGTCTCTCTACATGAACGCTCGAAGTCGGCACCGCAAGAAGCAGCGGGCATTCAGCACCAGCAATGACGGCGGTGAGACCTGGGCTACCGTACAGCATGCACCTGAACTTCCGGAATTATCCTGCCAGGGCAGCATCATCAGTCTTCGGGACCCTGGTTCTCCCAGGCAGAACGTCATACTTCTAGCCGCACCGGCGAATACTGAGAAGCGAAGCCATCTGACAATGAACATCAGCCGAGATGGTGGCCAAACCTGGCCGGTATCCAGACTCATCTGCGAAGGCGCGGCCGCATACTCGGATCTCGCAGTGACCTCAAATTCGGAAATTCTCTGTTTATATGAGTCAGACAACTACACCCGGATTACCCTCGCCCGGTTCAACCTTAAATGGTGCATGTCGGCGCCTGGTGTGTGAGTTATTGTCGGGGCTGCCGCTACTGGATGAGGGCAGGTGCGGAAATGATTATCGCGCAGTCTGATGAAACAGATGTAAAGGGAGAAGGGACAGAGCCATCCTCACGAATTGAGCGGAACTCGAAAGCTATTCCGTCAGTTCCCTGTCGGTTGCATGGCTGGCCTGCGCTTCCTCGCCTGCTTTGATGCGGCTCAGGCGAGCCGATAACTTTTCCACAAGCTCGGGTTCATCGTGGAATCGATTGTATCGCTCTGAGAGATCATCTTTGAGATTGAACAGTTCGCCCGGGTAGTCGTGGGACACATAACCGCGATGCTGGCGGAACCAGTCTGGTTCTTCATTGTCGCCGCCGTTTGGACTGTCGATGAAAACCCAATCGCCTTCACGGATAGCAAATTTTCCGGACATGCTGTGATGAACGATGCAATCCCGAGTTGGCTCGTTGGTTGCGCCTCTCAACAGCGGCAGCATCGATACGCTGTCTTCGCCGGCATTCTGCGGTAACGAGGCCCCCGTGATGTCTGCACACGTGGCTATGAGATCGCTGAGGCAAACGGTCTGATCGCATTGTAATCCGGCAGGGATGCCAGCAGGCCAGGAGGCGACAAACGGGACACGGTGTCCTCCTTCCCAAGCGTCCCGTTTTATACCGCGTAAATCACCCATGCTGTAATGCTGGTGCTCGCGCACTCGTTCATACACTCCGATGCTATCCCGCGTGCGGTTTTCGGGCCCGTTGTCACTGGTGAATATCAGCAAGGTGTTCTCTGTTGTGCCTGCCCGATCCAGCGCATGCATGACCTGCCCCACCACCCAGTCAACTTCGCACACAAAATCCCCGTAATTTCCGCATCCGCTTTTCCCAATGAATTCTTCGTTGGGCACGATCGGAGAGTGCGGCGAAGTGAGCGGGAAGTAAAGGAAATATGGATTCTCATCGCCGGCGGAGGATTCGATGAATTCTACCGCGCGGCGCGTGAATTCAGGGATCATTGCCTCAAGCTTCCAGTCGGCGACCGCCTGACCGGGATTGCCATACATGGCTTCTGGCTTTTCTTCGGTCGGAACTTCCGTGAGGTGATTGTCCTCAAACCAGGCATACGGCGGGAAGTTGGGTACATCGACCCCGAAGTAGGAATCGAAACCGCAGTCGATCGGGCCGCCGCTGATGGGCTTTGAATAGTCAATCTGGTCACCGAACTGATTCCGCATTTCCCTCACCTCGCGATCGTTGTGCCCGAAGGTGAGAGTTTCGTTCGGATGGCGGCCGTCTAATGTCGGCCAATCCCACCCGAGATGCCACTTGCCTAGACAGGCGGTGCGATAGCCCTGATCTCTGAGAAAACTGGCGACCGTTGGGCGATCCGGCTCGATCAGAGGCGCGTCCCATTCCCAGACGATTCCTTTCTTGAGTCGTGACCGCCAGCAATGCCGTCCAGTCAGAATGCTGTATCGGCTCGGTGTGCAGACGCTCGACCCGGCGTGTGCATCGGTGAAGCGCATACCTCCCGCGGCCAGGCGGTTGAGGTTCGGCGTTGGGATCTTGCTATCGGCGTTGTTGCATTGCATATCACCGTAGCCCATATCATCGGCCAGGATGTAGATGATGTTTGGAGTCTTCATGATTCGAGTTTTTTCCTGTTCAGGGTTTGGAGAATATCCGCCTGCTGGCGTTATCTTAGATCGTCAAGCCTGCTAAACATAGGAAATGTTCGACTTGGCGTCTCGCCAATAAGCCCCGGGGCCAAACCACTTACAGGCTACGGAGGCACGGATAAAGAGGGCCTCGCTGTGCTCGCGACCGAAGGCCGCTTTAAGTGACATGTCATAAATGGAGAAAGCAGTGGTAGCTATCACATACAACGTTCGTTCATTCGAGGGACTGGTCGCCGAAGAGTCCGAGCGAAACAAGATTGGCCGCAAGCAAATCGTCGAGCGTCTCGCTCTGGAGTTTCAGCTTTACCAGCCCGATATCATCTGCATCCAGGAAGCCTGGAGCGAGGGATTGGTCGCACGCCTCGCGGCGAAGTTGGAGATGGACTACGTTTACTTCCATGGCGGGACAAAGATGAAGGGCTGGGACGAGGGAATCTCCGGCGCACTTCTGACTCGTTATGAAGTTCAATGCAAAGCAGTCTTTCCAATGGTTTCTTTTGCCGCGCGTCCGGCGCATCTCTTCACCCGATTCTGGGGATCGGTAATCATCACCACGGAATTTGGTCCACTGGCCGTCTACGCGGCCCATCTTCATCCTGGTGACGCCAGCGTCCGCATCGAAGAAATCAATGAAGTGTTGAAGGTGATAAATCGCGATCAAACTGAAAACTGTTCGGTTCTCTTGATGGGCGACCTGAACCATGAGCCCGATGCTGACGAATACGCCCTGCTGAGCGCATCCGGCCTGACTGATTCGTTTGCTCGAAAAGGAGGTGGCTTTCATCTCACCTGGCCAAGCATCAATCCAGAAGTTCACATCGATTACATCTGGTCCTCAGGCCCCGTGTCGGATCGGCTTTCGGACTGCCGTGTCCTCTACGAAGGCTGTTTCCGCACCTATGACGAGGATCCGGGGGCATTTGCGCTTAGCGATCACCTTCCCGTCATGGCGATCTTTGATGATTGAAAAGGTCGCGGTCAGTATGAATACATCCGGATGAGCCAGCCATCCGAGTGAATGGCCTTACGGATTCAGGGGCACCCCCATCTCCTTGCCGACGTCCTCGAGCAGTTGCCGATGCGCTTCGCCGACAGGAACACCTTCTTCCTTCCAGGCTGCGAAACGCTCCGCCTCAAGCCCACCCGGGAGGTAAGACTTATCGCAACCGGGCATCGGCTGCATCTGCGAGACCAGCCGATGGTAGTCCTCCATCTGGGCAAGAAACGTCTCGCGGGGGATGAAGCGTTCAATGTCGAGGGCCAGGATGAAACTGCCCTGGTTGGCACCCTTCCATTCTCGAACAGCCTTGTACTCATCGGCGGGAACGCCGCACAGCAGCCCACCAAGTGTCTGGCAGATGGTGCCGAGTCCCAGTGATCTGAAGACGAGTCCCGGGGCGAGCTCGTAGATCTTCCTGCCGGTTTCGTGATAGATGTCGTGCATGGCCCCAAAATCCAGCAGCAGACCGGGCGCGTTTCCCGCAGGAATGCCAAATGAATGAGGTGAGCCGCCACCGGCGCCGAGCATCAGACGTTCAGGCTGGAGGTGCATCTGCGCTCCGGAGGTGACGTATCCGATCAGTCCCTCTTCCATCACTATTCTGGAATAGATACCGGCGGCGCCAATGTGTCCATGATTGCGCGTCACCGCGATAGCAACGCCCATTTCTCTGGCCTTCGGCACAACGGCCTGCGCGGCTTTGTGGGCCGCGAAATAGCCGAGGCTTCCGTCGCCGTCGTACACCATCGTCGTTGGCGACTCATTCAGAAGACGGACTTCCGGCGCTGGATTCAGGTGTCGATTCTTGAAGTGGCTCACGTAGTTCCGTACCTGTTGGGTACCGTGGCTGAAGACGCCTCTCAGGTCGTTGCTGGACAGAAGTTGTCCGATCAACAGCGCCTCGGCCTGCCGCAGCCCCGCCTTCTCCAGGCAAGCCGTGACGAAGGTGGCCAGCAGTTCGGCATCGACACGTATCGATTCTTTGGGCGGTGCATTCATTCTTAAGTTCCATCCGGATGTTTTTGGGTGTGAAGTGGGCGAGTATCATTCGCCGCAGTGAGGATTCGGCAAATCACAAACAGCCAGTTTCGGTGCTTGTATTTGGCGTGCGTCATCCCACAATCGGCTACTCGAATAACGATTCTTCCGCGCAGACACAACATGCATTACGAAGTGACCGCACGGTTCATCGAAGCAACTGCGGGTGAATTTCTCCGCAAGCTCGTTGACGGCAGCATCTCAAATCAGAAACCGGACGGGCGCGAGTTGGTCGCATCGATGAAGCGTGCGGTCGTTACGAGCTCCGGCGAGATCCGATGGAGCGAAGTGTGCTACTGCAGCACCCCGCTGGCCCATGAACGACAAACGGTCCTTGACCATCACTTTACGGACATCAGCACAGACGAGATCGAAGGATATCGGGACTACGAAGGACGTTCGTTTATGGAATATCTCACCGAGCTTGCCGGCCAGTCTTTTTGAATGAATGCGCTTATTTATAAAGCCATCGAAATGTTGGACTCCTCGAAGCCGCCTGCCGCATGACGAGATATGGCCAGACTATCCGAGAGATCTGCTAACGTCTGGGCTCACCGAGCCCGGCCAGCAACCGAAAACTGTGAAGAACAAGAGAGAATTTACGACAACGAATCACCCGAAGATCGCAAGAACGGAGGGCTTCGGTCCAGCGCCTTTGTTAGCCCTTTTTGGGGGCCGGCCATTCAAGATGCAAAGGCTCCTCTGCGTGAAGACGCCAGACCAGGAGGCCCGCATGAGAGGCCCGGATCACTGTTCCCACCCGCTTTGCTCTGGTGTTGAACTGCGGATGGCGTAGCACTCGTCGCACAAAAACGGCGACCTCGTTTTTCCCAACCGCAGTATTCACCAGGAAGTAACCTGCATGAGTAAGGTTTTGCTCAAAGAAATCATCATCTCGCGTGAAGAATGTTGCACCGGAAAGGTCATGCAGAAGAACCACAATCTCTTTGTCTTTCATTCCCTGCCTTCCGACATCTGAGCCGATCTGGCGATATCGAATGTGCCACTTTCGGAGTAGACGACATTGAGTCTCCACCACGTTTTCGTCCAAAATGTTCATACTGCCGCGGATTCCAGAGCGTACTCCTGTGCATGCTCAAGGAACGCCTGCCTTGATAGTCTTAAGGCTTCAGCTATCGCCTCCTCGGTAATTGCTCCTCTCCATTCTTCAATGATCGTCTCCCAAGCGAGGCCATCTCCGACCTGCTCCAGAACATCGGAAACAAAGATCCTCGTTCCGCGAAATGTCAGTTTCCCATGGCAGATATCTGGATCCGATACGATATGTCTCCCGTATATTTTCTGACTCATATTTGGGCGCCTGTGAGTTGTGAAGTGTGAAGAATACAGGGCTAACGTGAAAGCTGAGTGTCGCGCGGTAGCGCGTTCACTCCACCGCCTTGTTCGGAAATGGTTGGGCGTTGCTGGTTAGGAAGCGTTCACGAAACTTGCCAAGATCCATCTCGCCCAATCCCAAGATCTTAATGAGTTCGCCGGTATCAGAGAAATCGATGCGTTGGTCCGGGCTGTAGTAGGCAAAGGCGGCTTTCCACGCAGACCCGTAGACCGGATGCTGCAGCGCCGCTTTCTCGAAAACCTTGTCGCCTCCCTTGCGGTTCAAGTACGCGTTGGCATCCGCTATTCGGATATAGTCACTGTTGGATTTGGTGTAGGCCAGAGCAGCATCGGTCGTCTGTTTCTCGTTCCAGTTGCTATGCTGCACCACATGAATCCGCTTGGTGGTGTCGATGGCGGGCAACCCCTTCTGGATTTGCCCCAAAACTGCGGCAGTGATGTCCGACTGACCGCCCTCCTTGACCCAAACATCCCCGCCAGCCGCTAGTGATTTTGTCCAACGGACAACCAGTTCCGCCACCACCGATTCCCGATTGTCGTGCGCTGCCAACCAACCACCACACCCCTTCCATGCCGCATCCATGACGACATCGGACCCGGAATTGAAGGTCTTTGCGTTCTTACCATAGGCCCCGGAAACCGCGGCCGTGTGCGCATTAATCCACTCGATCCCATACATCGATTGCAGAATCGTCCGGTCGGCCGCCGCGCTATGACCGTCATCCTTGTCGGGTGCGTGGTCATAGTGCAATGAAATGAAGTCCTTTTCAGGAGAAAAATCCCTCGCAACAATCTGACCTGATGCAGGCAGAACTGCGGCGAGCAACAGTGCGATGAGGTGGGTTGGATTCATGGGTGGCGTGGTTTTTTCTCCGACAGTTGTGCTTAGACGCGAAATCTGCGTGCTATGACGCGAACTTGCAGATTTCGCGTCACAGCACCGTTATAGATGCCCCCTCGATCTGAAAACGTGAGGTTGGGGATTATAGCGATGAGGATAACGCCATCAAAAGGACACCAGTGCCTTCAATCAGCATGGGGGGAGAAAGTTTTCCTTCACAAACAGGATCTGTTCGTCAGAATACCACGCATAGGTGTGCATGTTTTGATTTCCCATCGGGTGCTGTGGTTGGAAAGATGTTCTTTGTACCTGGACGACTCACGATTGTTTATCGAAGGGGATATGACGATTGGACATTATAGATGTAATTGAAAGATGTCGGCAGATCATTCGCAGGAACGACATGTCTATCAAGACGGAGGGAACAGAGACAGAAAATAATCCCTCAAAAACATCTCCGTTATCACTGTTTCCTCCTGTTTATGGGAAAGGTATGCGTGCGACGCGCAGAAGTTCAGAAGCAAATCTTTATCAGCCGTGGGGTCAGGGGATCGTAAAAAGGTAAACAGCCAGCTCGCTGTATCTGCCTGAACGGATGTCTGGGTCGTTCCGGCCTGCCAGGGAAGTGTGGGGATGTTAAGCCCTGCCAGTTTGCGACTTTTTTTGACAATCCCTTGCCAGCAGCACTTCCAAATCAGTAGACTGTCGCTTCCTAATCGAGAAACAAATATGGGAACCCAGACCGAAACTGAAAAACCTGTCATCAGCCCCGCGGCGGGGTTTGGAAACGCCAACCGGTTCACTGTTAATGATTCTGACCGGGAGCTGTTCAAGAAGGAACTGCGGGGCTTTGTGCCACCGGGTGCTTTCGATGCTCATGCGCATGTTTACGATCTCAGGCACATTTCACCGGGTACTCCGGATGATGCTTTTGGTGGCAGCCCCGAAATAACTATCAGTCGGATACTGGAATGCACCGAGCGTTGGATGGGCGACCGCGTCATCCGGGACGGTCTTTATTTCCCCTTCCCGGTTCGAGACCTTGATGCGCCCGCGGCCAATGAGTTCCTGGCCGCCGATTTGGAGAAACATCCTGGGAGCCGCGGTCTGATGATGATTCGGCCGGATGACGACCCGGACATGGTTGAGGCTAATCTTCTTAAACACAGCTTCGCAGGCTTCAAGGTCTATCACCTGTTCGCTGCGCGCGAGGCGACTTTTCTTGCCGGCCAGGAGGAGTTTCTTCCTGAATGGGCTTGGGAACTTGCGAACAAACACGGGCTCTGGATCACCATGCACATGGTCCTGTCGAAGGCGTTGAGCGACCCCAGGAATCAGCAATACATCCGTGAACACTGCCTCCGATACCCGAACGCAAGGTACGTGCTTGCGCATGCCGCACGCGGTTTTAATGCCAGCCATACGGCCGATGCAATCCATACCATCAAGAGTCTCGACAATGTTTACTTCGACAGCTCCGCCATTTGCGAAGCTGCGGCGTTTGAATCGATCCTCAAAGCCACGGGAACGACTCGCCTGATGTATGGCAGCGATTTTCCCATCTCCGATTTGAGGGGGAAAGCCCTTTCTATCGGCGACGGATTTTTCTGGCTCTACGAAAACAACACCCAGTGGGACGGCTGGCTGCACTGTTCGCCGCAGCTCGTCGGCAGTGAATCTCTCCTGGCTTTGAAGCAGGCTTGCCGCACTCTCTGTCTGAACGATTCCGATATCGAGCGCATCTTCAGCCATAACGCACGAGAACTGCTGGGCCTCAAAGAACAACCAACAGGCGAGCGCACCCAGCAGATATATCGGGAGGCGAAAACACTCATCCCGGGTGGGACGCAGTTGCTTTCAAAGCGGCCGGAGATGTTCGCTCCAGAACAATGGCCGGCATATTACGAACAGGCCATCGGCTGCGAAGTCACCGATAAAGATGGCCGCCGCTTCATTGATATGTCCTACAACGGCATTCTGGCCTGCATCCTTGGATTTGCCGACCCGGATGTAAATGCTGCCGTCATCCGTCGCGTCCATCTTGGTTCGATGGCCACCCAGCAGACCTCTGACGAAGTCGAACTCGCTCGTCTGCTTACTGAAATTCATCCGTGGGCATCAAAGGCACGTTTCGCCAGAACCGGCGGGGAATCCATGACCGCCGCGGTGCGTATCGCCCGCACGGCAACCGGACGTGACAAGGTGGCATTCTGCGGATACCACGGCTGGCACGACTGGTATCTTGCGGCCAACCTGACCGAGAATGATGCCCTCAACGGGCATCTACTTCCGGGGCTGAGTCCGGCTGGAGTGCCCCAGGCCCTGAAAGGCTCAGCCTTCACTTTCCATTACAACAAGCTCGATGAACTTGATGGCATCCTCGCTAAGCATGGCTCTGAGATAGCCGCCATCATTATGGAGCCGACCCGTTCGGACGAGCCGAAACCCGGTTTTCTAGAGGCGGTGAGAGAGCGTGCAGATAAGTACGGCACAAAGCTTATCTTTGATGAAATCTCCATAGGCTGGCGACTCTGCGTCGGCGGCGCGCACCTCAATTACGGTGTTACGCCTGATATTGCCGTCTTCGCCAAGACCATCAGCAACGGCTACGCAATGGGAGCTATCATCGGTAACGAAGAGACCATGCAGGCTGCGCAACAATCATTCATCTCGAGCGCTTACTGGACCGAAGGCATCGGCCCCGCCGCGGCATTAGCTGCGGTGACCAAGATGATGAAGGTCAATGTCCCCGTGCACATCGGAAAACTTGGGGCACTGGTCATGAACGGTTGGCGTGAATTGACTGAGAAGCACGGCGTCCCTGTAAAGATTGCCGGCCGACCGCAGTTGCCTTCACTCAGCTTCGAACATGAGAAGGCCGCCGCTCTGCAGACTTTGCTTACGGTAAAGATGCTGGACCGAGGATTCCTCACTGCCGGTTCGTGTGCACTTACTTTTGCTCACGATGAACGACGGGTCGAAAACTATCTGGCAGCATTGGACGAGGTCTTCGGGGAACTCGCCTCGGCCATCAAGGCCGACGATATCGAAAGCCGCATCGGAGGCCCCGTGAAGCACACCGGTTTTGCCAGGCTGGCCGATTAGATTCACCGGAGTTTAAGTAACGGTTTCCGCCGGGTTTTAAAGAGGAAGACCCGCCTGAAACCGTTACTACAACTTCGGCTAAACAGGCAGACAACTATCACTACTCCGGAGAAACCCATGCCCGAAGCACACGAACCAACTATCAAAGAACTCTTCGATCTGACCGGCCGTGCCGCTCTGGTCACCGGGGGCACCGGCTGGCTCGGCACGAGTTTTTCACGGGCCCTCGCAGAGGCGGGCGCTACAGTGATCATTTCAAGCCGTGATCCCTCACGCGCCCAGAAAACCGCGTCGACACTGCCGTCACCCGGCGGCGCAGAGCATTTCGGTGTCGAACTTGATCACATGGATGAAGAGAGCCTCAAAGGTGGATTTCTGAAGGCAGAAGCACTGACGGGTAAGATAGACATCCTGGTCAACAACGGGCTTGAAGCAGTCGGCAAAGATCTCACGAACATCTCGATGGACGAATTCGCCAGGCACCAGCGAAACAATGCAGCCTACTTCGTCCTGGCGCGATTGGTCCGTGACAGCGCGGTCAGGAATCAGTCTCCAGCAAGCGTGATCAATATCGGATCGATGTACGGGCAGGTCGCCTCGTACCCGGATGCGTACGAAGGTATCTGTGCCGCGAGTCCAGTCGCCTATCATTCATTGAAAGGCGGCACGATTCACATGACCCGCCACCTTGCAGTTTACTGGGCAAAGGATCATGTGCGCGTTAATTGCCTGAGTCCTGGCCCGTTCCCAAACACATCTAAAGTTCCAGACGGTCTGTGCGAGCGCCTGGACACCAAACTACCGATGCAGCGGATGGGACTTCCGTACGAACTCAAAGGAGCACTGCTCCTTCTGGCCAGCGATGCGGGCAGCTACATCACCGGGCAGAACATCACTGTTGATGGTGGCTGGACCGCGTGGTAGTGGCTTCGGGGGGCACAGATGGGTTTCTTTGGAGTGCGGTGATCTGTCACTGCTTTTTCTTTCTGCGGCGTTTCAGAAACAGAAAAGCTCCGACGAGTCGGAGCACTCCAGAGGTGGCTTCCAATTCCTTTTTCCCGCTCAATTACCAAACATCACCGGCTGCATAAAAACCCGCTCGCCGGAATCATCAGCAAGCTCAACTCGAACAAAGGTAAGGTCGGGCTTACCGTCATTTAGAGGGATGTCTACGGTGGCCTCAAGGCCGCTGACGGATTTCAGTTCGCCTCTGTCAGAGATGAATCGAATCGTCGCTTCGCGGCTTGTGGTGACTGTAATTTGGGTGGCGCTTGCCTCGAATTTTTC
This sequence comes from Planctomycetota bacterium, assembly GCA_027625095.1. GTDB lineage: Bacteria > Planctomycetota > PUPC01 > JACPCR01 > JACPCR01 > JAQBXN01. The sequence goes on from JAQBXN010000002.1 coordinate 17,817, forward strand.
GATTGTCAGGCCATTGTCTTTGAGGCATCCGTAGAAGTTGCCGGCACGGTATGCTCGAAGACACTCCTCCTCCGTAAAAGTTGGAATGAGAAGGACATTACGGCCGTTCCAGTCCTTTCCTTTGCACACGCTGTGATCAGGAACACATGAGGCCCAGCACCTGCGGCCGGTGCCCAATATACGATTCCAGAGATTTAGCGAAAAACCCTGTTCCGGCTCATCCGGCGCCACGTAGTTGGGATTCTGAAACCAGTCCCTGGTTGCGGAGTAGTCGTTGTAGATTTCGATGCCAAGCACCCGGTCGTCGAAATCAAGCATTTCGAATACGACCTCATCACTGAATTGAGTGAACCAGGTCGGATGATTAAGCATGACACCCCCGCCGTTCGGGTAATCCAACGCGTCGATCATTGCGGCAAAACCTTCCTGCCACGATTTGCCATAGCCCACAGCAAAGCCATGAGATTGCAGCTTGTGACGATTGACCGCATCAAAAGTTCCAGACCTGAATGACGAACCTGGCGCGCAGATATGGCAGTTTGAATTGGTGAAGCCGTGATGTTCCGCGTTGCTGCTGATGATGATGTCTTCAGGTATGTTCGTGTAGAGTGGCTCACTTTCTTCGAATGGAAATGTCGACCGAAATTCCTCATCAAGTTCGTCAGCCCATGTGATAACTTCGTTCCAGTTTATGGGCGGGCTTACCTCGGCCCCATCGCGCATCACTGGCCAGCTTTGCCGCAATAGGAAATCACTTCTGCGAGTACCCGCGTTGCAGGGCGCTGAAGGATAATAATTCGATATCGGAAAATGACGGATACCGTAACGATATCCATTATCGAGGCAGCTCTGGTCGTAGATATGCATGTGCGTTGCAGACGGAACGCGCTGAATGGAATCCCAGTCGATACCTTGGTATGGATTATTCATGGAACATGTTATTTCTGTGAAGTGATGAATCTAAAAGCAGAATACTACCAACAGTTCGATGCTGACTACAGTCTTGAAGTGCCAGCCGAAGGGTTCGGAGGGTGGAAGACTGCACAGGTAGAAATAAATCCAGCAAAGACCGCGGTGGTCGTGATGCACGCGCTGGATTGCGGCCCGATGGAGGACTTCCCAGGGTGGTATCGTTGCTGCGACGAAATCCCTCGCACTGCATTTGTGCTCAAGACTGTCTTCCCCAAACTTCTGGCGGCTGTTCGTGCTTCCGAACTCTCCCTGTTTCATATAGTGGGTGGGGCTTCCTATTGCAAGGACTACCCCGGCTACCAGCGTGTGCTTGAATTGGCCGGGCCCGAGGCGTCCCTCCCGCGTGTCGAGAAGGACAGGGTTTATGAAGACCTCCGCCAATTCGCCAGAGAGAATTCGTTTCCAGGCAAGCACAATTCAGAGGACTGCGCGGCCGGATCCAAGGTAGCGAAGTTTCCCAGTGAGGCTGAACCTCTAGGTGACGAAGGCATTGCAGCGACCGGCCCACAATTATTCGCGCTCTGTCGCGATGCGGGTGTCAATCACATCATCTACGCCGGTTTCAATATCAATTGGTGCATCATTCTGTCCCGAGCCGGCATCGTGGAGATGAAACAGTATGGCCTGATCTGTTCTGCCTTCCGCCAGGCCGTGACCGGCGTAGAAAACAAGGAGACTGCGCGGCGCGAACTCGGTAAAGAACTCGGATTGTGGACCTTATCGGTCGAGGGCGGCCTCATTTTCGATGTTGACAATTTCGTTGAAGCCGTTGAAGCCCGGTCACGATGACGAACGAACATAATGCTACTGCCAGCAGTGAATACTTGTTAATGGTCCAATGCATCAACAGTTGATACCAACTTTTCTACTTTTGCTCTCAACCTGCTCCTTTGCCGAACAGCCTCCGAATGCTGCGGCCCTGGCTGAAGATTTGGTATTCGCTGAAGGGGGGGAGAAGGATGAATTGCTGATCAAGATAGCGGACCTTGCAGACAAGCGGACCCAGGGCGCGCTCGTACAGGCACTCTTGAGCGTTCCGCCTCCAGGCAACAAGGCGGTCGAGAAGGCATCCGAAGCACTGCATCAAATGGCTGATGCAGAGATCGAAGATGAAGTCGTGCAACTCGCCGAATCGGATTCTTTGGTTCTGCGTCGAATCGGGATTACCCTACTCGGGCGAATGCATACGGATCGCTCGGCAGATGTGCTGGAAAGGGCAATCGAATCGAAAACGAACAATGAAGCTATTCTAAAGAGCATTGTCAGAAGCGTCGGCAGGAACGGACGGGCAAAAGCACTGCCCACACTGAAAAAACTTGCAGCCAGACACGAATCTCTTGCAGGAGATATTGTGATAGCACGCTTCCAGGTGGGCGATGCTGAGGCGTTACAACCCTTCTTTGCGTTCTATCAAGAGCAATCCGGCATACTGGCCAGTACGGCATGGGATTATGGTTTCAAAAATGGCTCCGCGGTGGAGGTCCGACGGCTGAAGACAGAGAAGAAGGATCTGGAGGATACATTACGAAGCATGGAGCTGGCGCTGAAAGAAATAAGCAGCGAGCACCTTCCTGTGATGCTCCGGTTCGCTATGAATAGCGGCAATCCAGATGTGTTCCATCTGCTGTATATCTCCCTGCCTGGCCTGGTAAACGAGAAGAATTCCCACCTCTTTCTGGACTTGCTGGCATCCCCATCTCCCGAGCTGGCACAGATGGCGCTCAGGCAGATCGAACGGGTCGGTGACAAGGCTGTAAACGAAAGGATAAATGACCTGCTGTTGTCACTCCTCGAAAGCGGGGACGTGTATTCGAAGCGTCTGGTCCTTTCGAACGCTCCTCGTTTCGGCGACCAGGGTATCGAGCTCTTGCAGCGCGCTCTGAAGGATGACAGCCAATGGGTTCGAGAAAAAGCATTGGAGGAAATACGGAAATTGAGGATGCATTCGAAAGCCCAATCTCAGAGGAATTGAAGATGGCCGGCGCGTTGTACTGTCTCATTCAGCTTGCGACCTTTCCTGCATCGTTTGCCCAGGAATTGGATCTCGTGGGGCCCGACCTGGTCGGCATGTCTCTCGAAGAGATGTCGGAAAAGCTCTTGAAGGCGGCATCAAATCCTCATCCGGATAAGGCTGGATTTCTGTTTGAAGGGCTCAATGCCTTGATGGCGCCTAGGGAATCAGATAATTCCAGACTGCTGCCCGAGAATCTCAGCCCCCGGAATTCAGGCGAGGTTTTCCACAGCGTGCTGAAGGCTTTGGCTTCGGTTGCGGATGAACGCCTGCTTGATGATCTTGAGGACCAGGTTGATTCGAAGATTCGGCCGCTTGGCTTCGCAGCCATTCAACTCGCTGGGATCATCGGAGGAAACCGCGCTGTCAAGATATTGAAACCGTTACTCAAAAGTGATGACCGTCAACAACGCACGGTAGCCATACTCGCTCTCGGCGATACCGCGTCTGCGCAAGCGATGGAGGTACTGGACGGATTGAAGAACGAGTCGGACATGATAGTGGTTCGATTCGCGCTCGAACGGCTTCGCCGACAGACAGGACGTTCAGAGATTCCAGTTCGAGGACAGAAGACCGGCCGACTGCTTTATTCAGGGCTACAGAAAAAACCAGACCTGCGAGAGTGGCAGATTGAATCTGAGGAGCTGGATGAAAAGAAACTCACAGATCAAATGAATGGCTCCGAACTGATTGTTCTGGGGCGCTCCGAAAATGATGAATCCAGTTCGGGCGTCACCAGGAGCCTGGGGACATTTGTGCGCGGAGGCGGAACGCTCCTGCTCCGGGGTACAAATGACGCCTTTGCTTCTACCTTTCGGGCGTTGGGAATGACGGCACCCTCTCAGTGGGATGAGAAGGATTTCCGGTGCATGCCCTGGCTGCCGGATTTTCATCCAGTTGTTTCATCCGTATTTGAACTGGACGATGTCTATCCGGAATTCACTGCCAACGGCGGATGGAAGAATTGGTCTAAAGAACAACGGGCCCCATTGCGTTCCCCGGATGGCACCGGGGCCAGTCCGCTGATCTACCAAACGCTCGGCAAAGGGATGGTGATCCTTTCGGCAGTTGATCTTCTTGGAGACTATTTCTTTCGAACGAATCTGCTGGCCACTATCTATGGTCCCGAGTATCGAAAGGCCAAGTCGTTTGTCTGGACGATGAGCGAGTCCTGGGAGACTCCTCATCGTAAATGGGGAAAACCGTTAGCTGGTGGCGCGCTGCGCGTGTTGTTTTTAATGCCCCGCATTCACAAACGCAGTGTTGTAGAGATGTCGCAGAGATTGGATCTCGAATACTCATTTCTTCCCTTGCTGACTGAACAGACAAAGGGGGCCAAGAAGGGTTCTGAAACGAAGAGTGAATTCACTGTCAGCGGCGAAGTCATTGATGAATTAGAAAGTCAGCTTGGAAGGCCGTGGGATGTTCTGGTCATTGGGCAGACATTCATACAGGGCACGGGCTACTATCAGCGTTTCGGGTGGCGAGAGTTTCCCGAACGTTTGAAGCGAATGGTTGCCACGAAGGTTCGTGAAGGGCGCGGGTTGGTTTTCGCCCCGGCTCGTGTCCCGGGAGCAGCGGTCGGCGGTGTTCCTGTGCTGGCTGGTTCAAAACCTGCCGAACCTGACAGTTTGAAATTTCATCTTCCATTCTTTTCGGCGAATTCAGTCGAGCTTAGAACGCTGGCCAAGGGGCGAATTGCATTCTTCGATCAGAATCTCCCATGCACGGCTCTGTGGGAGGATTTTGAACGTGTCGCGCCTGCCGCGTTTCAGGTGCCCGCTATTGAACGCTGGAGAGTCGTTTATCCGATAGAGGAGTACAGCTACGCGGGGTTGGCAAAGACGCTGCTTTGGTCCGCCGGTCGTTCGGATAAGGGACAGCTCGCCAGCATCGGTGGTGACTATCCGGAATTTCTTCTGGCTTTGAAGACGGCAGCGGACGGGTTGACCGCAGACATTCAAATTCGGGATCGGTTCAATCGCGTCGTATACAAGACCGCATTGCCGGTGGGAGAGAAAGGCTGCCGTATCTCTCCGCCTGCCCTGTTCGGGGGCGCTTTTGTGCTCGAGGTTGTGTTGAGAGATTCCGAGAAACGTTCAACGGATTGGGGGGCAATTTCTTTTCATGTTCCGAATAAAGATAGCGTTGTCTCCGTTGAGCAGGAAGCGAAATCCTATGCCGAAGGATCGACTGCGAGGGTGAAGGTGAATCTGACCATCGAGCGTGCACAGGCGCTTGTCTGGCAAGTGCATGACACTTGGGGGCGCGTGACGCAGCAGGGCAAGGAGGTTGCAGCCAAATCTCTCGAATTAGAAATCCCTTTCCTTCATCCGCTCTCGCGACTGCATTACCTGTGGCTGGAACTTCAGGGCGAAGCCGGCTCTCCTCTTGCCGTACAGCGTCTGCCATTGCTGGTCCGAACTACGGAACCATCAGACTTCCGCTGGTACCAGGCAGGTGGAGGCAGCAAGGGCCTTATAGAGCAACTGGGGGCCGCGGGAGTCGATTGCATCGGGCTTCCGGATTCAGCTTCTGTCGTTGTCGATCAGGCCCTTGAAAACAACATCGGGTTCTGGTCCGCCTGGAGCGGTATCGGCGCCGGCTATCCCGGAAGGGGCAATGCGGATGGGACAGGACACTCCATCTGTTCGTCAGGGCCGGCGTTCCGTACGATGCTTCGGAGAAACTTTGAGGAGAAATGTCCAAGAGCATCGCACTTCGGGATCAACCTCTTCATGCTCCAGGACGAGTCCGAGGCCGGGATCGGTCACTGTGATCTGCTGCCATGTGTGGCGGCATATCGGGAACATCTACGCGGGCAATACGACTCTCTGGAGGCTCTGAATGCCTCGTGGAAAACGTCTTTCAAACGATGGGAAGAGGTAAATCGGCTACCCGCGAAAAGCCCTCAAGTGTTGGCCCCGGCTATCGACCACATGCACTTCATGCGTCGGCTTTACGCAGATTGGATCGATGAATCTCAGGGTGGGATTCGACGACTCATTCCTGAGGCTCGGGTTGGCTTCTCCGTTTCATGGGGTGATGCGTGGGAGCTTTCACGATTTCTTTCGGCGACCATGTGGCACCGGCATGTGATGCACTATGACGATCACATTTCATATGGCCGTCCGGAAACCGTGTTCGGATCCTGGTACGGCCCAACCTATAACAAGAGCGACCGTAACGAAGCCCAGGCGCGGCACGAGACCTGGGCGCCGCTTTTCGGCGGGGCTAACGCGTTCTTTGAATGGTGGGGCGCTCGTCAATTCAGCTACAATTTTGTCCGACCAGACCTCTCACTCTTCAACATCGCGAAAGTCATGAGCGAGGAGGTGGGTGAAATAAAAAGCGGCATTGGAAAAATGCTCATCGATGCCGAATACGTCACTTCCCCTTTTGTGCTTTACGATTCACCGCGCAGCCGGTCCGCTTTATCAGCGCTTGAAAAACTATCTGCAAAGGGTCGCAGAACTTCCTCACTCAAAGCTGTTCGGAGCAGTCTGCGAAAGATGCAGATCCCCATCCGCTATCTGCACTCCGAACAGGTTGAAGACGGCCTGCTTACGAAGGATGACATCCGTATCGTTTACATGTCGCAAGCGGTATCACTCTCCGACACCGAAATCCGGGAGCTCACACAGTTCGTCCAGCAGGGCGGAATTCTCATCACTGATTACGACGCCGGACTGCGAGACGAACGCGGGAACACCCGCTCAATTGTTCCAGCCGAACAGTTGTTCGGCATTCGTTACGAGCAGGACGGGGGTTCCGATTTGGGGGGGGCTCTAAAACTCGCGGTCGACTTCGAGGAGCTGAAATTCGCAGTCACAGAATCGAGCCTGAGCCCTTCCTCGTGGGGGGCGAATATCGAGGCGACGGATGGGAAGGCCCTCGGCACCATCAATGGCAGAACGCCGGCATTCATCGTGAATCGTCTTGGCAAAGGAACGGCCATCTTCCTCAATTTTGATCCTGGTCAGGTAGATGCTGGCACGGGCGAGACTTTCATCCACAAAATGTGCGACGCGCTCATCTCAAAGGCAGGCATAAAAATGCCGTTCAAGGTAGTTGGAGGCGACGGTTCGTTCCCCAAACTCCGGCTGGGTACCTTTAAGAGAGGAAGCCATCGCTTCATCGGGTTTTCTGCCGATCCGGACGGAGATGCAATTGAGGATCAGCAAAAGATGGAACTGACTCTTCACAGTTCCGAAAAAGGCTATCTGTATGACGTCCGGCACGGCAATGCACTTGGCAGGAATTCCGAAGTCTCCCTCGTCCTTACTCCGGGCATAGCAAAAGTCTACAGTCTGCTTCCGTACCAAGTTGCGAAGGTAGCTATGCTCACAGAACCATCGACGTCCGAATGCGGGGGCGTTATCAGGATAAGGGTCTCGATCCATGCGGATGGTGAAATCGGCGACCACGTCCTGCATATCCAGGTCTTTGACCCGGATGGAAAACAGAGACGCGAACATCAACGCAACGTGACTGCTATCGGTGGAGAAATCACTTTTTCCCTGCCAGTGGCGTTGAATGATTCTCTTGGCAGGTGGCGAGTGGTTGCGAAGGATGTTGCCACAGGGATGTCTGGCCAGACTGAATTCCTTGTCAGGTGAGATCGCCATCTCACAGCTTCCATTTCACCCGGGTGCTCACGCTGTTTGAGGGGTGAATTTCGCATCTGAATGGGAGGAAATTGTCATTCCGAATTCAATGTCTGTTCCGAGCCCTGTCAGGGTGAAGAAGATTTGCCGACTAAACTTCGACGGTGCTCCCAGTCTTTAGTTCCACATGCGGAACTAAAGAAGTCCCACCACCAGGAAAAGACCCCTCGCCAGCTTGCTGGCATGGGGCTTTGGGGAGGTGTCGAGTGTTAGCCGGTGAGATCTGATTCACATGCCAGCAAGCAGGCATGAGTCTAAAGTCTCACCGACTTTACCCCTCAAACAGCGTGAGTGCCCCATCTCATCCTCTGCCCTTCCAGAATGGACAGAAAGGGCAATCCTCACCGACCGGATAATCCATGCCTTCTTCGTGCGGACAGCCTAAAATGCCGTCACTGATCGCAATGTTCTTGACACCATATTCCAGAAAAAATACTTCTATCTCCTGCTGCACTTTGGGGCTGGTGGCAACATCCGACCCACCCCACCTTCTGATGATTGGGTCTGCGCCCGCATACTCTACCACCCCGGCGGCAATTTTTGTGGTGACCCGATCGTCGGGCCCGTAATAGGCCAGGGTGCCGATAGGGAACTCCGGTGTCACTGGTCTTTTCAAGGCCGCCTTACGCTCAAAGTATTCTAGGATCGCGTCGTCCCAGTTTTCCAACTGCCCTTTAGTAAACCCCATCCTGTTGGCTTCTGTGATGAGCAGATTCAACTTCTTCATTGCATACAGTTCGGACTGTTCACCCTCCTGCTCGAGTATCTCATTCAGATCGAATTCGAGATCGTGATCCGCTTCTGACTCACGCCACGCTTTGAGCGCGTCCACAAGGCCCTCCACAAAACTGACTCGCCATTTCCTGGGCATGCTTTTCCCCCCTGTGAAAAAGTGATGGCGGATGATACCTCAATCACAAAGGAAATTCAGTCAGAACAGAACAAATACAGGGAGAGGCGTCATGCCTCTCCCTGCGGCCAAGGTTGATCCACTCGGCCTGATTGGATCACCTTGAATATGAAATTTAACCTGGAAGTGCATGACTCATCAGCCCTCGGCCCTTGGCTGACGAACCCATACGACTCCCAGGCGCTTCGGGCCTTTAAGTCCAAACGACCCATTTGACCATCCGTCTCCTTAAGCACTCTCTGTGCCAACCCGACGACTTGAGCGTCAAGCCATTGTGAATGAACGGCATAAGTATCTATTTGCAAAAGTCGCCTCACCTTGCTCTGAGATTTCCGATTCAGGGGCTGTATTCATCTGTCAACATCCTTCACAAATTCGTGCTCCTCACTCGCAACCGGAATTCATTTGCACAAAAAATCCCGAATCGCTGATGCGGCACGGGATTTCATGTATTGGAAATTCAAATCGGACTTACTGTCGGCGATCCTGCTTTTCTGCGGGTAGCCCGAATATTTTTTCTCTGACCCCGGCCGGCCAGTGTTCCGATGTGAAGGGAGCTTCGGAGTCTTTCTTTGCCTTGTTCGGGGTTTTCTTCTGAGTTGATTTGTTAATCATGTTTGCGGGGCTCCAATCTTTGGATTGATGAAAGGAAGAAATCAAATGGATCGAGTTCGATTGAATGTGGACTGGCATGAATTGAAAGAAGTAGTTCGTAAGGAAGGTTTGGTCTTCAGGACCGTTTTCGCTCCTGACTCTCTGATTTTCTGGACCAGTAAAGCGACGGCTTGTAGCGAAGGGGAAGAGGGGACAGCTTGGTTTCGTTCCTGCATTGTTGACTCCGGGTGAATTAAGTTTCCCTAGGCCTAGCAGCAGGTATGCCAGTGACCGCCCCAAACGTAATGTGTCTTGCTACAGCAGCTTGAATGGGGAGGGGAATTCCTTGAGACATTTTCAGATGGAATTCACTAGATAGGGAATCCAGATCCCTGACCTGCGCCTCAGCTACCGGATTACATTTGGTCTGCTGGAATCCAGACGGCTCTCTCTGAACGCAAGCCGTGTTCCTTCAGGTGACCGCCCCGTATTCGCCGTTTCCCAATGGTTTACGAATATCGACCAGCGTCTGAGAGTAGCTGGCGAGATACATGTGTGTGAAATGAACCACAATTGAAAACACCTGACCTCAAGCCTGAGTCGCCGCAAGAAAAGCATTTATTTCATTACGGCGAGGTATCGAGGGTTGGGCCCCAATGTGGGTGACGCAGATGGCAGAGGCTGCGCTAGCCTGCCGCATTGCCTCGGGCAAAGGAAGACCCTCAACAATTGCAGCACCCAGAGACCCGCAGAAAGTATCACCGGCAGCAGTCGTATCGACAGGATTTACATCGAACGCCTGAACATGCACCATACCTTGATTGGTTGCTGCAATCGCGCCGTCTCCACCGAGAGTGATGATGACATTTTGTGGCCCCCTCCTCCGAAGAGCCTCGGCCACCATAGAGGCTTCAGGCTGACTATTGATCGGAACGCCACTCAAAGCAGCCGCCTCTACTTCATTGACAACAAGGAATGAAATTTTGCGGTCAAGTTCGATGAGTTCCTCCAGCACAGGGGCGTAATTGAGCAGGACTGGCGTACCATGTTTTTCGGCCAGTCGAAGCACTTCTACATTGGTTGTGACAGGGATCTCCATCTGCAGAAGCACCAGGCAAGATTCGGAAATCAAATCTTCCAGGGATTTCACCATCTCGATGGACAGCGCGCCGTTTGCCCCTGCCGCAACGGAAATGCAGTTCTCTCCATTCGCACCGATCATGATGAGTGCAGTACCGCAAGGCTGATCATCCATGAACTGAATACCGGAGGTGTCCATCTGGTCGGCCTGGAAATTCTCCACCATCTGCTTTCCGAAATGATCCTTACCAAGGCAGCAAATGAAGGTGACCTGCCCGCCAGCGCGGGCCGCAGCAGTGGCCGTGTTTGCACCCTTTCCGCCAAAAACCTGAATGTATTCTCCTCCCGTCACCGTCTCACCGGCAGACGGCAGGCGCGGAACTTTCATGATCAAATCGACATTCGAACTGCCGATCACGGTGATGCGTTTGTCCATGGTCTCAAGCCTGAACCACAGGGAACGAATGAAACGATTTCCTACCGCGGCACATGGCCGCAACCAAAAAACTGGAGAGTTCCACCGGATGGCAAACCAATACAACGGATGGATTTCTGGATCTGGTTCTTCATCCGTTGTGTCGGTTTGCCATCCCTTGGCCTGACCAAGAGAGCACGCGCTACGCGTAGAATTTCCAAAGTAAATCTCTATTCAGCGACTGAAAGGGTTGCAATTGCAGAGGGTCTACCGGGGACGGACAGGGAGGATTGATTCCGTGCAAGGTAAGAGTTGCCGTCAGCTCCCATCAGTCACCATCGAGGAGCTTTATTTTGATGTCGCGCCATGAACTCTTTCCATTTGAATAGAGTCCTATCTTGCCGCTCTTAAGTGTTGAATCCTGGAGCTGATAATAAAGGCGGTTATTAATAAAGATATTAAAGAATGTGCCCTTGGCGGACACAGTCATGTCGTGCCAGTGTGTGTGCCATGAGCCTTTGATTTTTCGGCCGGAAAAATATTCGTATTCCTCGTTGGCGTACACTCCGCAGTCCAGCCATTCACCACATGTAAGCACATATTGGCTGGCGCTCTTACCGCCGTCTTTTCCTGGATTGCGGCGTAAATACAGGCGAATCGATGCGGCTGGTTTAATCCTGACCTTTGCACTCACAATACAGTTGCGCCAGTTAAGCTCACCCGCGTCAGTGGTTGCGTTAGGATTGCCATTCGCTTCGAGTGTTCCTTTGAAATCGGTAGGGGTCCAGGTGCCTTCACCGAAAATATTCCAGCCCTGCATATTCTTGCCGTTATAGAGCTCTATCCAATCGTTCGTGGCCCTCTTTTCAGCGGCGAGCCAAAGCGCAGGTTTTTGATCTCTTACCCAATCGCTGGTCGGCTTGCCGACAATAAGAACATTGTCGATGACTACACCCTCGGGGGGCCTGGCGCCATGATCGCCCTTGTTACCCAGCATGGGGAGCCAGGAGCCGGTATTCGGGTATTTATAGGACGGAAGCTTTCTCTCATTGATGTAAAGGGTTGCCTCGCTGCCGAGCCATTCCAGACGAACGCGGTGCTTCTTCCTGACCTCCAATGGTTCAATGGCTTTGGGCTCATCTGTGCCCGAACTTTTCTGTAGATGAACACCGATCCAATATGCGAACGTCCGTGGAGAAAACTCGAAATAGTGGTATTCGGAGGCCCGGCCTTCTTTCTCGGAAACAAAACCAAACCGAACCTTGGAACCTTCGGCTTGAAAGGTCACATCCGCCGCAATTGTTATCGCTCCCGTCATGGGCAGCTGGCCTTGGATATATGAGCCATTGCCGCCAGTTGACATTGGATAGAGGGCTCGGCGAATGATCTGGTGTTCGCCTTCCATCGCAAACCAGTCGGTGGCCTGTTCGGATGTGCTGAAATTGTAATTCAACTTGACGATACCATCGGAGTCTGCCGCGCCACTGCCTTCAAACAGCGGGTCAAGATCCCAGCCACTGAAAACATATCTTTCCATCGCCTGCTCAAAATCTGTGGTATCTGCTTTCAGCCCTTTTGCCGAAGCAAGGGCTTTCCGGGCTTCAATATGCTCTTCCCGGTACAGTAGCCACCAACCGCGCTCGAGCTCCATTTCGCCCACCTGAAAGTCCATCTTTGGAAAGGCTATGTCCATCATCAGGTCTGTGGGCAACATACCTGAAGGCTCGGTGAAGGTATCGTTCTCCTGCTGGATAAAAATACGGCCGTCCTCAAGCCGCATTAATTTGCCCTGAGAAGTGCCAATTTTCACCTGTCTGCCCTTGTTCTTGTTAAACCATTCTATTGTCGCTTCATCCCACCTTCGTCTGACCGTCTTCAAAGAAGATTGATCCACTTCGGCCCACTTCTGGTATCTGGACCAGATGTCCTTTTCTTTTTGCGTGCCGGCTTTCTGTGAATAGTCACCGAGCTTCTTAATGAAGTCTTGCACCACCTCCAAAGCGCCTGGCCAATCAGCTATTTTTGCTGAAAACTGCATGTTTTCGCGATAGCTGATGTAGAGCTTATTCGCCAGTTCATCGATGTGCAGTGTGCCAACTTCTGCGTTGTTCAAGAGAGCTTTAATGTCATTGATGAGAGGCCTTACCTCATCCTCGATGGGCGGAATAACAAGTTTTTCCAGGGCAACCACTCCTTCTTCGATAAGTTCTCTGTCTGACTTTGGGTCGTATTGTTCCACCTTTGCGATCGCTGTTTTAGCTGCCTTCAGGGCCTGCTCTGCAATATCCCCCTGGAGCGCCTGACAATTCGAGACAATTCCCGTAAGCATCAGGTATTTATTCCGAAATTCGGCCACCATTTGATAAGCCTGAGCAAACTCGCTTTCGCTAGCCAACTGCAGGGCCTGGCCTGTGAGTTTGCTGAGTTCGTCAGAGGCCAGGTTCAGTAAATCCGCTTCGACTGCTCGAATGTTCTTGGATGCAGCCTGAGCCTCAAGGGTGCCAGGGCAGGAGTCGATCACCTTCCTGAAATTTGTCGCCAGATCCAGCCACTTCCCCGGATTTGCCGCGGCAAATGATTCTGCCTGTTGGAGCAGTTGAATGCATTGCATCCCACCAGATTTGTATGAACTGTCTGGGGAGCCCTTGTTGATATCGAAGTAAAAATAGGTTCCGCCTCCGCCGAGCGCGAGAATAATTACCCCCCACATGATGAACAGATAGGACCGTCGCGCCTTTTCCATCGTAAAGCCTCCACCCCCACCGAAACCAGACACTGGGACGGCTTCATGCATGACGGGGGCAGCAGGCGCCATCGTGGACTGTTGGAGTGAAAGCCCGCCAGCGGGGGGCTGTGAGGCAGTCGCAGCGGAAACTGGAACAGCAGGCGAATCGGCAGGCGCCTGTTGTGAATCAGGGGTAAGCAAGAGCGAGTCGAACAGGTCCGGTACAGACTTTTGGGGAGGCTGAGCCTTCATTGGCGCCGGGGCTGGTGCCTTCTTTGGCGCCGGGGCTGGCGCCTTCTTTGGCGCCGGGGCTGGCGCGGCTGGGGCTTCGCTTAATTCCTGCAAGCCTTTGAATGCCTCGACTGCCTGTTCGAAGGATTGAAATCTGGATACCGGGTCTTTAGCAAGAAGAATGGTAATAAAGCTGGACAGGGCGTCCGGAACGCTGATGTCCATATCGGCAGGGGCGACGACCTCCTGCTCCGAAATGTTCATTCTTAATTGAATGGGGTTGGCAGCGAGGAACGGTGGGGCCCCACATAGAGCGTGGTAAAAAGTCGCTCCCAGAGAATAGATATCACTCCTGACGTCAGTCTGGTTGCCGCCAGCCTCTTCAGGGCTGATGTAGAAGGGTAGCACCTGCTCCTCATCTTCTTCAATCCCGGAACAAACAAAACCAATCAGCTTCAGCTCCCCTCCCAGGGGAATACAGTGAGAGGGTTTTAAATCCGTATGCCGGATGCCCTTCTGTTCAGCAGCGGAGAGCGCCAGCAAAGCCTGGCCGAGGAGCTTCACACCGACATGCACCGGCACTTTGCCTTTTTGCCTGATAATGGATTCCAGGTTCGGCGCCTGGATAAATTCCATCGTGACGAAAGGCGTCCCGGTGCTCTTGTCCGCACCTGCCAGGAACAAACGCGCCACATTCGGATGGGATAACTTGCTTGTTGCCTTCGCCCGTTCGACAAACCGGTTGATCACCGCCCCGTCTTGGGAACTGAGAGCCTTCAGCACGACTCCTCGATTCTTATCCTTCTGAAACGCTTTGTAGATGGTGCTGCGGGATGTGGTGCTGATCACACCCTGAATTTCGTGCCCTTCGATTTCCTTAAGCGGGGTAGCGTTTGCCATATGTGCTCCTGTGTCCGGGGAACTGGCCAGCATTCTACATGGGGAAGGCCGGGAATCCAGAGCATGATGAATCCTGAATCGCTGGTGAACGGCAGAAGGCGGGTGGAAGATAAATGGCGATACTGGCTCTATCCGTTTCGAAAGTCGCAATCCAAGCAACCTGACCACTCTTGTCATTACCACTCCACAGCCTTCAGATTCCCGCTGAGCCATCGGCCCGGCGGTTCTCGATTCGGCGGGCGAGTTCCACCTCACGCAGTGTCCTGCTGGTAAATCCCTGGATTCATGACTTCACCGCATTTGACCTGTGGATGAAGCCACTCGGACTGCTCTATATCGCTTCCGTGCTGGAAACCGAGGGATACAAGGTCGGTCTCATTGATTGCGTGGATCCCGAGGCCGGGCCGCGCTCAAAGGGCACCCTTGGCGAATACAACTGCCACTACATCCACAGCGACGAGATCGAGAAGCCGTTCGCTTTCCGGGATATCCCGCGCAAGTTTAAACGTTTCGGGATGACGCCCGAAGAATTCCGGAGTCGTTTGCGTGCTCTCCCCCGGCCGGAGGTCATCGGCGTTTCCTCCATGATGAGCTACTGGTATCCGGGCGTTGCCGAAACCATCGAGGTGTTGAAGGAGACTTTCCCGGGAGTGCCCATCGTGCTCGGCGGAATCTATGCAACCCTCTGCGAAGAGCACGCGAAAACTCTCGGCGCGGACCTGGTAATTGCCGGGCGCGGTGAAAAGGCCATGCTCAACCTGATGGATGACTTTTTTGACAACCACGCCGACCGCTCTGGATTTTCTGATCAGTTGGATGACATGCCGCGGCCAGCTTACCACCACTACGAAAGTCCCAGCTCAGCCTGCATGCTCACCTCACTTGGGTGTCCCTACAAATGCACCTACTGCGCATCGCACGTACTGTATCCGGAGTTCCGGTTAAGACAGGTGGCGAAAGTGGTCGACGAGATTGAATGGTACGTCCGCCATCATGGTATTCAGGACATCACATTTTATGACGACGCCCTTCTGCTAGCGAGCCAGCGGCACATAGGAGCCATCTGCGAGGGTATCGTGGAACGCGGTCTGAAAGCGCGTTTCCATACACCAAACGGCCTGCACGCGGAAATGATCTCGCCAACTCTTGCCAGGAAACTTTATGCGGCAGGCTTCAAGACCATTCGACTGGGATTTGAAACCTCGGATATCGAGCGTCAGAAGGATTCGGACAACAAAGTCAGCAACAGCGGTTTCTCACGAGCAATTCGGAATCTATACGAAGCAGGATTCACCCCACGTGAGGTAATGGCCTACGTGCTGATCGGGATGCCCGGCCAGCCGGCAGAAGAGGTCCTCGATTCCGTACAGTTCGTTCAGGATAGGAATGTCCGAGTCTCACTTTCCCAATACTCGCCCATCCCTGGAACTGTCGAGTACGATAAAGCGGTGAGAAATGGTTTCGACGGCTCAGATCCGTTATTGGCAAACAAGACCATCTATGCCATGCGCGAACTCGGCATGAAGTTCGAGGACTACGAGCGGGTACGCCGGGTATCGAAGGAGGGTAACCAGCGGATCATGTGCAATTCATGATGAGCAGGCGTGGGAGGGAGCGAATGCCGCTTCAGGATTCATACGCCTTCATTGTTGCCAATTCGACGGGCAGATGCTCCTGGTGCGGAGTCCAGCCGATCCACTCTCCGCTCAGAAAACCCTGATACCCATTTTTCTGAAGTATCTGCACGGCGGTTTTGTGGTCGATCTCACCTTCTCCAATCGGGCAAAGCTCCAGCTTGTTGTCGCTGGTTTTTCCGTCATGAAAGTGCACATGCCTTACCCAGGGTTTAAGCATCTCGTAGGATTCTTCCATGGTCGCAAAGCCCATCCGAACCGGATGCATAATATCCCAGTTCACTGCGATGTTGGGATGCCCCACGTATTCCATCAGAGAAGCGACGTCTCGTGGATCGCACCAGGAATCATGCGTCTCGAGGCAGATGGTAACCCCTCTCTCGCCAGCATGATCTGCGAGTGACTTCAGGGCCTCCCCTGCGTGGGCGACTGCCTGTTCGCGGCTCATTCCCTGGCCAAGGCCCCCACCAAAGACGCGGAGTCTTGTGCTCCCGATATCTGCGGCAAGATCGATGTGGTTGTGAGTGCTCTGAACATGTTCATCTGAATTCGCCGGATCCGCGTAGCGCGCGGAGCAGGCAACACAGGCAATGGCAATGCCAGCGTCCGTAGCCTGCTTTCGGATAGTGTCACGCAAAGCCGCATCCGCCTCGACCTCGACGCCGTGCTTATGGTTCGAAACGGTGCGAGGCTCAAGCCCGTCGTATCCAAGATCGGAGGCAGTAGACAACATCTCGGTGAATGTAAGTTCCGGACACGAAAAACTCATAAATGCGTAATTCATTATTAATGCCTTTTGTTCTGAAAGAAGGTGACATGATGCAGTTGATACTATTCAGGAGAAGAAAACCGCACAAGTCCGGCGAGGTGCAATCAGGTTACCAGAGACGGGCGCTGGGTTTCAGGTGTCTAAAGCTTGCCCCGCGGGGCGAAGTGCAGGTTTTCCTGCTCCTCCGCCTCCCTGCTGACTGATTGAATGGCTGGATCCACCTACCTATAATTCCCCCCCTTCGATAGGGAGTCACAATTTTTTTTATATTCTTGCGGAGGTAGTCATGTCCGAACGTAAAGGTGTCATCACATTTAAAGGTGGTCCGCTCACTCTTGTTGGTCCTGAGCTCAAGACTGGCGCGGCAGCTCCCGATTTTTCTTGTCTCGAAATTCTTGACGCACGAACGCTGGCAAATTCAGCGGGCAAGGTACGACTCTTAAACGTCGTTCCCTCACTCGACACTCCCGTTTGCGCTGAGCAGACCAAGCGCTTCAACGATGAACTTGCCAATCTTGGCGACAACGTTGCGGTTATCACCATCAGTGCCGATCTTCCTTTTGCCCAGGCCCGCTGGTGTGGTGAAGCAGGCGCCAAAGGGATCACCTTCTACTCCGACCACCGCGATACGAATTTCGGTAAGGCTTACGGCGTCCTGATTAAGGAACTCCGCCTGCTGACGCGTGCTATTTTCGTGGTCGATTCCCGCGGAAAGCTGGTTTACCAGGAGATCGTCCCCGAAGTCACCGCATTCCCCAATTACGATGCCGCCATTGCAGCCGTCAAGAGCGCTTCGTAGTCAAATATAATCCCGGGAAGAAATGCCTGCGTTTATGTTGAACTGAGCATAAGCGCAGGCTTCCCGTTACTCACCCTTTCCGCTGAACGTCCACCGAAACCGAGAGCTTATGCTTGCCGCTGCCAAAGATGACTCCCTTCAGGGGGGTGACATCAGAGAAGTCGCGGCCCCATGCCAGGGTGATATGGCGTTCGGCAGGAATGATGTTGTTGGTGGGATCGAAATCGATCCATCCCAAATTTGGATCGAAGACGGCAAACCAGGCATGAGACGCGTCTGAACCTGCTAACTTTTCCTTGCCCGGCGGTGAATCAGTTTCAAGGTAGCCGCTGACGTACCGAGCGGGAAGCCCAATGGATCGCAGGCAGGCGATCGCAAGGTGGGCGAAATCCTGGCAGACCCCCTTTTTCTGTTCCATGACCAGGGACAGAGGCGTGGCGATGGTTGTAGTGCCCGGTGCGTATTTAAAGTCTGAATGGATCCGCCGCATCAGGTCGTCCACCCCGGGCAAAAACTTTTTTTCAGGAGGAAAAGAGTGGCACGCGTAAGTCGCAAATTCCTGAGCCCGCGCTGCGAATGTTGAATCCAATACGAATTGCCGCGCCTCAAGAGCTTCCAACGACGTCTGTTTCCGCAGGCCATCTCGAATATCCTCCCATGCAGGGGAAGCACTGAAGTCGGGTATATCTGTTACGAGCCGTTCCACTTCACTCTTCGCTATGATGCGGAGTTCATTGTGGGGATGCTGGATGGAGAAATAGTTGACTGTGTTTCCGAAGAAGTCTCTCCTCCCAAGGATGGCCGATGGGACAGGTGTAACATCTATTAAGGAAGAGGGGCATAGTTGGTTTGGCAAAGCTCGTGGGGTGAGACGAACCTCGTTGTGGCAGGTGCCGACAGCATCCGTGTACTTGTAATGAGTGCTATGCGTAATCTGATACTTCATGTAATCGTTGGTGCGAGCTGCGTGGGGGCTTGTGCATGGATGAAATAGCTCTGAACAAATGCGGTGGCCATTCCCGCCAATTTCTGATTGGTGAGATCCAGTAATTCGTCCAGTCTTCCGTAATCTTCTTCAGTATCACTCGGAGTTGTAATAGAGGTCAGGTCAGAGAGACGCAGCCTGGTGGTCGCATCAAGAAGGAGCCGTTCGATTTGGGTGAGCCTTGTCTCCGAACGCTCAAGGGGAAGTTCTTCAAAGTTAGCCGTCACGCGGTTCAACTGATAAATGAGCGATCGGGGGTTGGTTTCGTCCAGTAAAAGAAGATCCAGTGCGGTATCCAGGCGCATAAAGGTGTGGTATCTCCGGCGGTAGGTGATAAGGCATTCGCTGGCAGTGAGAACGGTTTCAAGTACGAGTCGTTCCACTTCTTCGGAGTGTTTGTGAATAACCGTCGATCGCAGGAGGTTTGTAAGCAAGGCAGCGCGTTCGATACGCCGGCCGATATCCAACAGTATCCATCCGTGCGAACGAGTCATCGTTTCCATCGTGGCGCCGGTAAACCCGATGAGTCCTGAAATAAGTTCATCGAGACTCGAAAGGATTGCTTGCCGGCTCGCTCCTTTCTGCGCTTGAAGTCTCCCCCATATTCCTTCGAGCCCGTTTATGATTCTCCAGGTATCCGCGGACCATCGATCTCTGACCGCAAATGCGGCTCGTACCAACGATTGGACACTGGCGGAGAGGCTTCCTTCACGATCCAGATTGAGTGCGACCGCGTTAATTTCATTTGCTGGATTGCGGAATTTCGAACTGCTGCCCGCTCCAATAAATCCAGGCGAGGTAGATGTCAGGCTGGCCAGTGATCTCAGTAACACGTTCAGACATTCCGTATCTTGAGCTTCTCCTCCTTCCTGAACCAGGTTATATCGATTGATGACGGTACGAAGGAATCTTGCCACGGCTTCACAGCGCTCAGCGTAGCGTCCCGTCCAGAAGAGATTTTCTGCGGCTCGACTGGGCAGGAGCCCGCTTCCCGTGCTGACTTCACCTATCAAACCCGGCTGCTTCCAGAGGCTGATGTATTCCTCATCCTCATCGCTGACAACCCATGTATCTTTACTGATCCCGCCAGCTTCCCCGGACGCTTCGATGCTTTCCCTTAAGGCGGCGCAACACGCGAGCCCGCCAGGCATGACAAGGTATCCGTTTTTCCGAGATAACAGGAAACATCTCAATACCGTGTGCCGGGCCTCAAGATTCCCGGAAACAAGCGCCGGGGCAGTAGAGAAACCCACCTGTTCCTGTCCGACGTACATGTGAGGGGATTCACGGATTCTGCTCCTCCATGCATCGAGACCTTCTTGACTCAGTGTAGCTCCGAAGATCGGTCTCGTGTTTGGCTGGCGATGGATGGACTTGATGACGAGCTTGTCAAGATTTGCCAAAACGTGGTCCCTTTCGGCCGGGTGCCCGCACCACCACGTAGCTGCAGATGGGAGGAGCAGGTCTTCACCCAGAAAATGTTTCGCGATGCTCGGAAGGAACGCAAGAAGTCCCGGATTCTCTACGACACCGCTACCCGGCTGGTTGACGACCGCCACGTTTCCAAGGCGCATTGCCTCGAGCAGACCTGCCACCCCCTGCCGGGAGTCCTCGCGAAGTTCGAGCGGATCGCAAAGCGCGTCGTCAACCCTTCGGAGAATGACGTCCACCGGGTGCAAGCCGTTAAGAGACTTCATCCAGACTTTCCCATCGCGAACCACAAGGTCATCACCCTCGACGAGTGTGATTCCAAGATAGGATGCAAGATACGCGTGTTCAAAATAAGTCTGGTCGCTGGGGCCTGAGGTAAGAAGAAAAATCCGCGGGTCATCGTTTCGCTGGAGAGACAACTCCGCCAGCCCATCGCAGACCTCTTTGAAAAATCGGGCCAGCCTGCGAACCTTGCAGTCACGAAGCAGCCCCGGCAGAACACGGGACAATCCGGTGCGGTTTTCAAGTGCGTACCCGCTCCCATATGGTGTCTGTGCCCGGTCGCCGATAACCCACATCCTGCCGTCTGGCCCGCGAGCGAGATCCGCGCCGTACAGAAAAAGCGGATGAGAGGATGGGAAAGGCATGTTCACACACGGACGCAGAAATCCACTGTGACCGTGGACGAGTTCAAGGGGAAGGATTCTCTCCCTCAGGAGAGTTTGTTTCCCATAAATGTCGCACAGAATCAGGTTCAGCAATTCGGCGCGTTGAATCATCCCCCGCTCAATCGCATTCCAATCCTCAATCCCGATGACCAACGGAATGATGTCAAATTCCCAGGGCCTGCGATGCGAAGACCCCGCGTGAACGTGGTAGGAAACACCGTTTTCTCTAAGAAACCGGAGGGTGTCGCCGTAGCGTTTTTTGACTGCCGCAATACCCATCTTTTCGATGGCTTCCATTAGAGGACGCCAGTGACTACGGATGTGGCCTTCACCGCCCCACATCTCATCGTAGGCCTTATCGGGGGCCGAATAGTTTTCCGACAGCAGGGAAGATGTTTCGCTGAAGCCTGGTTGAATGGACGAAGAAGAGTGTGCAGTCAAGAGTTTAAATGGCCGGAAGGGTGGATCTGAAGTTGTACAGTCATCCGTATTATGACGGGCATCCTATCTGGTCGAAGGGCATGATCCTCGTAATCCTATCGCAGCCGTTGGCCGCATCCAAAGTGTTCATAGCGCGGGCTTTAGCCCGTTTCTTCGGCTGATCGGAAACGGGCTAAAGTCCGCGCTACGAACGATGTACACACAGCGCGTAGAAGTTTCAGAGGAAATCTCTACTCGTAATCTTATTTCCACTGCTCTCTGAATCTTTGCCGTCCTATCCTCGCCAACGACACCCCAACCTCTGGTTCAAAAGATATTTTACCAGGAGCTTGGCAACGCGAATGAGGATTAAAGATTACGAGTAGGATAACGAGGTTGAGCTTTGAGGTTTCCGCAAAAACGCCGGACAATTCGAGACTCAGGCACTTCTAGAAAATTTGGGTAAAGGCCGGAATGAAGCTCAGGCAAACTGCCTGTTCTGGTATTCGGATTATCCGGGCATTCTTCGGAGATCCAATGTGTGAGGAAATTCAGGATTTTCCTCCTCAACAGGGGGATCCGCAGGGCCGACTGGGTTACCTTGGGGTACAAACTTTCCTTGCCTGCGAGGCTCAGGAGGTGGCTGGTATGTTCCCTGGGTGTGACCATAGTCCCAGAAACGAGCGAATCGGCGCGACTCGGCCTCATTGGCGTTGACCGGGAGCGTCTCATAGTGGCGTCCGCCGGGATGGATCACGTGATAGGTACACCCACCGATAGAACGGCTGTTCCAGGTGTCAATCACATCAAAAATTAGCGGGGTGTGAACACCAATCGTCGGGTGCAACGCGGATGGTGGGTGCCACGCGCGATAACGAACTCCGCCCACGTATTCTCCATGCGTTCCCGTACTACTCAGGATCAAGCGCCGCCTATTGCAGGTGACCACGTATCTCGAATCCGCAGTCCCGTTAACTTTCACCTGCAGCCTCTCCACGGAGGAATCTACAAAGCGGGCAGTACCTGTGCTTGTGACTTCTTCACCGAGCACATTCCAAGGCTCGATGGCAAACCGGAGTTCCAGCTTGATGTCATCGATCTGAACCGTGCCATAATGCGGAAAACGAAATTCGAAAAACGGATCGAACCAACTCAAGTCGAATTGAAAACCGGCGTTTCTCAAATCGTTCACGACATCCTTCATGTCGGCCCGAACGTAATAAGGAAGCATAAAACGATCGTGGAGTTCTGTGCCCCAACGAACCAGATCGTGGCGATACGGCGCACGCCAGAACCAGGCGACCAGAGAACGAATCAGGAGCATCTGAACCAAACTCATCCTGGCATGCGGCGGCATTTCGAAACCGCGGAATTCAACCAGGCCCAACCGCCCGCTCGCGGAGTCGGGTGAATAAAGTTTGTCAATGCAGAATTCAGCCCTGTGTGTATTGCCGGTGAGATCGATGAGCAGATTTCGCAGGAGACGATCCACGAGCCATGGCTGTTTCGACTCGCCTACGGGCATTTGCTGAAACGCGGTTTCCAACTCGTAAAGCGTTTCTTCGCGACCCTCATCCACGCGTGGTGCCTGGCTCGTCGGCCCGACAAACATTCCCGAAAACAGATAGGAAAGGCCCGGATGATGCTGCCAATAGGTAACCAGGCTGCGAAGCAATTCCGGATAGCGCAACATCGGGCTGTCCGCGGGGGTGGGGCCACCCAGCGTGACGTGATTTCCGCCACCCGTGCCTGTGTGGCGCCCATCCAGCATGAATTTTTCGGTCCCAAGTCGAGCTAAACGCGCCTGTTCATAGAGCGTTGTCGTGTTATGGACCAGTTCTTCCCAGGTCGATGCGGGATGGATATTGACTTCGATAACGCCTGGATCGGGAGTCACCAGCAAACGCTCAAGCCGCCAGTCCTTTGGTGGTTCGTAGCCTTCGATAACGACGGACAGCCCTAAAGCTTCAGCCGTCTTCTCAATCGAAACGATCAGATCCAGGAAGTGTTCGATGTGAGTAATCGGAGGCAGGAAAATGTAAAGTCGTCCTTCACGCGGTTCGATGCAAAGCGCGGTGCGAATGACTTCGACAGGTTCAACGGACTCCCCGTCTGCCGGATCCTGCTGCTGAATCTCGGGCGACTGTGATTCTTCGACTTCGAGCAAACCGAAACGTCTGGCGACTTCGCCATGAAAATCGCCGAGGGGAGTGCGAGGCTCAAGAGGATCACGTTCATGCTGAACTTTTTTCTTTTCCTTGGCCACATGCGGAAGCGAATCCAACGGCAACCGCAATCCCATCGGCGAATCACCGGGAATGAGAAACATAGGCCCCCGGCGAAATTCCCACGGGCTGCTGCACCATCCAGAGGCTTCGAAATCCCAGGCCAGAGGCAGGACGAATCCCACCGGCTCATCGAGGCCACCCCGAAGAACTCGAGCTAGCTTTTGTCGTTCCAATGGATCCTTCAGAT
This sequence comes from Planctomycetota bacterium, assembly GCA_027625095.1. Classification (GTDB taxonomy): domain Bacteria; phylum Planctomycetota; class PUPC01; order JACPCR01; family JACPCR01; genus JAQBXN01. The sequence continues at coordinate 41,503 of JAQBXN010000002.1, forward strand.
TCGCTTTAAAGGGATCCAAGTTCTGAGGCAGATTCTCCTCTAGCCACGCAAAGTAGAAAGCGTCTTCATACCCAGGCACGACGTGATTGGCGTTGGCGCCGAGAACTCGGGCCAGCAGATTTGTGAAGCGCCCGGCTTCATCACTGCCGTAACCGCAGTCGAGGGTTTCGTCTGCAAGCAGGGCATCGTTTTGCCAGATTGATTGACCATCCCTGCGCCAATAGCAGGCGAGTTTCCAGCGCGGGAGCGGTTCACCTGGATACCACTTGCCCTGGCCGAATTGGAGAAGGCCGCCGGGGGCGAACTCATTACGAAGGCGGCGAATCAGGGCGCTCGAAAGTTTCCGTTTAAGCGGGCCGTCTGCGGCTGTGTTCCACTCGGCGCCGTCCATGTCATCAATAGAAACAAAGGTCGGCTCGCCACCCATGGTCAGCCGAACGTCTTCCGCTTTCAGTTGTTCATCTGTTTTTTTGCCAACCACCTGGATGGCTTGCCATTGCGCATCCGAGTAGGGCTTGGTCACTCGCGGGTCTTCGTGGATGCGTGCGACCGTGTTCTTAAAATAGAATTCGACTTCGCACTTGTCCATGCTTCCAGTAACCGGGGCAGCGCTCGCCGGATCCGGGGTACCAGCCAGTGGTATGTGGCCTTCTCCCGCAAACAAGCCGGACGTGGGATCAAGCCCGATCCAGCCAGCGCCGGGGAGGTACACTTCAGTCCAGGCATGCAGATCGTTGAAGTCTTTTTCCGGGCCTGACGGGCCATCCAGAGATTTCTCATCCGACGTCAATTGAATGAGGTAGCCGGAGACAAATCGAGCAGCAAGCCCCAGGTGGCGAAGGATTTGAACGAGCAACCAGGCCGTGTCACGACAGGACCCGAGTGCTCCGCCCAGCGTTTCTTCGCAGGTCTGAATCCCCGGATCCATCCTTAAGGAATACTTAATCTCGTTACAGAGCTGTTGATTGACCTTCACGAGAAAGTCGTTCGTGTTCATTTTGGAAACGTCCACCCGAGCTAAATACTCTTTAAGCAGGGGGCCGTTTTCTGTAATTTCGAGAAAGGGAACGAGTTCCTTGCTCAACTGCTCGTCGTATTTGAATGGAAATTTTTCAGCATATTCCTCGATGAAAAAATCGAAGGGGTTGATTACCGTCATTTCAGCAATCAGTTCCACTTCGATACTCAACTCGGTAGTGGGCTGGGAAAAGACGGCTCTCGCCTGGAAGTTGCCAAAAGGGTCCTGCTGCCAGTTGAGGAAGTGCTTCTCAGGTTTCAGCTTAAAAGAATAAGCAAGAATTGGAGTCCGAGAATGGGCAGCGGGCCGAAGCCGGAATATGTGCGGTGAAAGCGTAACGAGGCGATCGTAGTCGTAACGGGTTTCGTGGCGGACCGCGACGCGAATACTCATGAAGACTCCTGGGACATGGAAATTGCGGAAGTAAATGGGGCGCTGAATTCTTCATCTTGAAGGCGCGTCACCGGCCGCTCAGCGAAAAATGTCTCGATTATCGCCTCTCCGACCTTGTTCAACTTGGTCTGGAATTCGTCCAGGAACTCGTGAAGGCCGCGAGTAAGTATCTCCTTGGCACGAAGGTAGGCGACTTCTGAACGGAGCTGTCCCAGGCGCTGTTCGGCAAGGTTTCCAAAAGTTCCGGTGGGGGTGCCGCTGATGAAGTGGAGCGATTCCTCTGCGCGGTTGAGGCAATATTGAACTGCACGCGGGAACTCCAGATCGAGCAGGAGAAATTCAACTACGTCTCTCGGTTCCAGAGCGCCGTGTTTCTTGCGGTACATCTCAAACGCGCTCGCAGAACGCAGCAGGGCGGCCCATTGAACGTCGTCGTAGGACGATCCGACGTGCTCCAACGAAGGCAAAAGGATGAAGTACTTTACGTCGAGAAGGCGAGAGGTCTTATCCGCCCGCTCAAGAAGGCGGCCCATCCGGCAGAAGTGCCAGCCCTCCCCGTGGGACATGGTGGTGTCTGTAATCCCGACGAACGTGTGGCTGGAAATTTTCACGCTGTCAAAGAATCCCTGCGGATCCTGGATAACTTCTTCAGACGCCGCGGCGTCACGAACCATCAGATAGAAAGTATTCAACAGCTCCCACATCTCGGAAGAAATGATTTCGCGGACGCTTCGAGCATTTTCGCGTGCCAGGCGCAGGCACGATAGAATCGAATTAGGATTCTTTTCATCGAAGGTAAGGAAACGAATCACGTTTTCCCTGGTCGCTTCACTGTAGCGCTCTGCAAACTCCTCCTCGGCCGCGAGAATTTGGATGAGTGGCCCCCATTGCTCCTGGTCGGATTCAGGAAGGTCAAGTATCAGCCTGAGATTTACATCGACGAACCGGGCAGTGTTTTCGGCACGTTCGATATAACGGCTCATCCAGTGGATTGAATCGGCAACACGACTAAGCAAGGTCAAGTTCCAATTTTTGCATTTGATATGACCCAGGTGTCCTTGCTTCCTCCACCCTGAGAGGAATTAACCACAAGCGAACCTTTACGAAGCGCTACGCGCGTGAGACCGCCCGGAAGGACATAGATGTCGTTTCCGCCATAAAGAATGTATGGGCGCAGGTCCACGTGCCGGCCTTCAAAGTGATCGCCCACGATCGTGGGCACACGTGAAAGAGAGAGCGTAGGCTGGGCAATGTAGTTGCGTGGGGTAGCCTTTACTTTCTCCCCAAATTCCTTGCGCTCCTCAGCCGTAGCATGGGGCCCGATCAGCATGCCGTATCCGCCAGATTCGTTTGCTGCTTTCACGACGAGCTTATCCAGGTTGCCCAATACATATTTCAGATCGTCTTTTTCCCAGCAGATGTAAGTCCTAACATTGGGAATGATGGCTTCCTCGCCCAGGTAATACTTGATGATTCGGGGGACGTACGCATAGACGACCTTGTCATCGGCGATACCGGTGCCTGGCGCATTGGCGAGAGCGACACGGCCCGATTTGAAAACCTCGAATATCCCCGGCACACCCAGCATCGAATCTTCTCTGAAAGCCTTGGGATCGAGAAAATCGTCGTCAATGCGGCGATAGATAACATCCACGCGCTCAAAACCCTTGGTCGTACGCATCATGACGAAACCGTCGAAGACTACCAGGTCCCGCCCTTCGACAAGTTGGACTCCCATCTGCTGGGCCAGGAAGGAATGTTCAAAATAAGCTGAGTTGTAAATGCCGGGGGTCAGCACCACGACGTTCGGCGAATACACACCTTCCGGAGCCAGAGATTTCAGCATTTCCAGGAGCCGGCTCGGGTAATCGACCACCGGACGAATGTGTGAAGACTCAAAAACTCTCGGGAACGTCCGTTTCAACAACTCGCGATTGGCCAGTACGTAAGAGACACCGGATGGACACCGCATGTTGTCTTCGAGTACGTAAATTGTTCCATCGCCATCGCGAACGAGATCCGTACCGGTAATGTGGCACCAAACACCTTTCGGAGGGTTCAGTCCGACACACTGTTCTCGGAAGGCAGTTGCCGACCGAATGATTTCCTCAGGAATAATTCCGTCTTTGACAATTTTTTGGTCGTGATAGATATCGTTAATGAAAAGATTCAACGCCTGAATTCGCTGGCGAAGACCGGCATCTATTCGTTCCCATTCCTCTGCTTCGACGATCCGTGGAATCAGGTCGAACGGCCAGATTTTTTCCGTGCCCCGATTGTCGCTGTAAACTGTAAAGGTGATGCCCTGACGCAGCAGCGAGGATTCCGCTGCCTTTTGTCGCCGACGCAACTCGCCGTCAGAAAGCTGCTCGATTTTCTGCTTCAACGGCGTGGCGCCTAACCTGGCTGTGCCGTCTTCAAGAAACATTTCATCGTAGAAGCCGCCGGTCTGATACTTGTCAAAATTCATAAATTCGCTCAGTAAACTTAAGCTGCCGGGTTCCTCAATTGCTTATTAAAAATCATTAAGCGACCGCCGCCGAGTTGCCGTTTATCGGCTGATTTATTCTACGCAGGTCAGCCCCGACCATTCAAATGACTGTGACCACGATCTTTAGCGCAATCGTTGAGATGAGCCCTGAACAGTCACGCCAGGATTTCCTTTACCACATTCCCGTGCACGTCTGTCAGCCGATGATTGCGGCCGGCGTGAAAGAAGGTGAGCTTTTCGTGATTGACGCCCATCTGGTGCAGGACAGTGGCGTGGAGATCGTGGAGGTGGACTTTTCCTTCGATGGCGTGGAAGCCCAGGTCGTCGGTCTTGCCATACGCCAGGCCGCCCTTGATGCCTCCGCCGGCCATCCACATGGTGAAACCTGCAGCATGATGATCGCGGCCGCCCTTGTCGTTGGTTCCTCCAATAGGTGTCCGGCCGAACTCGCCGCCCCAGATAACGAGAGTTTCGTCCAGTAGGCCCCGCTGCTTCAGATCGGATAGCAGGCCGGCGATCGGCTTGTCGGTCTGCCGGCAGAGGGTGCGGTGGCGGTTGTCATTATCACCATGCGTATCCCAGTTAGAGTGGAATATCTGCACGAAGCGAACGCCCCGCTCGACAAGCCTGCGTGACAATAGACAGCTCCTGCCGAATGCGTCTGTATCCGGTTCTTCGACGCCATAGAGGGCTTTGGTTTTGGCGTCCTCGGTTTTCAGGTTGACTGCTTCCGGGGCGTGGGACTGCATCCGAAAGGCAAGCTCGTAAGAATTGATGCGAGCGTAGAGTTCGGTGTTCATCGGGCATGATTCCTGGTGCATGCCGTTGAACTTGTTCAGCAGGTCGAGCTGACGCCGCTGGTCTTCTGCACTGGCACGGCTGGCGGGGTTGAGGTTTCTGATCGGAACTCCGTTGCCGTTGAAAACGACGCCCTGATACGCGGACGGCATGAAACCGGACGACCAGTTCTGTGCACCCGAATAGGGCGCCCCGTTCACCAGGACGACGAATCCCGGAAGGTTTTGTGTCTCGCATCCGAGGCCGTACATCGCCCACGAACCGACGCTGGGAAAGCCCTGCCGAATGTAGCCGGTGTTCATCTGAAGAGAGGCCGCGCCGTGGGCCGCACTGTCGGCCAGGACGCTCTTGAGGATGGCCATGTCGTCCACATGTTCCGCAACGTTAGGGAACAACTCAGAGACCTCGGTCCCTGATTGCCCATGTTTACTGAATTTGAAGGGCGAGCCTTTCAGGGTTCCTTTGGGCTTCTGGCTGATGGAGTTGAGTTGTCCAAAGTCGTGCTCCGTGCCGTGCAACTTGTTCAGTTCAGGTTTCGGATCGAAGGTGTCCATCTGGCTGGGGCCGCCGACCATGAAGAGAAAGATGCATCTCTTTGCGCGAAGCGGGAAGTGCGATGGCTTTACGTCAAACGGTGATATCGGAGAGGCGGCCTCAGCCTTCGGTATAAAGAAGCCATCTTTATCCAGCATGTAGGTGAGTGCCGAGCCGAAGAATCCGCAGCCGGCCTGCCAAAGGAATTCACGACGGGTCGTTCGACAGAATTTATGAGGGATGTTTTTCATGTGTTGCCTAATTCATATACACAAATTCGTTCGTATTCATCAGCACGAGGCAAAACGCCGCGAGCGGATCAATGGGCTTTGAGCCCTTGGGGATTTCGGTATTTTTCAGCTCCTCAAGGTCAGGCTCTTCGGTGAACACCATGAACTGAATCTGGCCGGCGTGGCCGTCTTCGTTGGTGACAAGTGCTTCAAAGCGTTCGTAGCCAGGAGGCAGATCGTAAGAAATCACTGAGCTGGCGTGGGTGCCGATGGCGTCCTGGATAATCTTGCCCCGAACCTTCAAGGGCTCTCCATTGGCATTCTTTCCAACATAAACTTTGCCCCACTGCGCGTATGCTTTCGTCCATTCCAGTTCGATGAGCTTCTTGGTTCCCGCCGGGCCTGTGAGCTTCGGCTGGACCCAGTCGGCCCAATCGCTTCCATTGCCGTTGCCGCCGTCGGTGACCACCAGATAAAGCCGCTTTGCACCCTTGATGTCGGCCAAGACGTTGGCGGAACTGCCTCCCTGGATCAACGGGCTCTTCCAACGGGGCTGTTCCTGTTTTTCAGGAGGTGCGGGTGACTCCTTCTTGCCGTCAAAGAATGCCAGTGCCGCCTGAATCTCCGGCATAGTGGGCTTTCGGCATAAAGCTATCTGAAAAGCGAACTCAATCTGTTTCTGCCGGTCATTCTCAGCTTCTTTGCGAAGGCGATCTGCAAAGTGGCTGGCATGCTCCCAGGCAAGGTTGCCGTTCAAAAGCAAGAGTGATTGCACTGGCGTCGTTGATACATCCCGCCGGTCGCAACTGGATGCGGAATCAGCGAGATCGAGGATAGCCAGGTCGGGAAGGGGGATGGCGCGTTTGGCGAATACGTAGACGCTGCGGCGGGCGGCATCCTCTTCCGACGACTTTTTCCACTGTGCCTGTGACGATGCGCCCACCACCATTTGGTCGAACGGGGGGTGAATGCTCTCTCCATACATTTTGTCGTTCAGGCGGCCGCTGACGCTCAGGATCGAGTCTCGAATAGCCTCCGCGGTCAGCCGGTGCAATGGCCAGCGTGAGAGCAGACGGCCATCCGGATCGGAACCCGGTTGCAGGTGGGAAGCGGACATACGGTACACGCTGGAAAGCGCGATCATCTGGTGGATACGTTTCATCTTCCATCCGCCCTGAACCAGTTCGTTGGCGAGCCAGTCAAGCAGTTCGGGATGTGATGGGGCCCCGCCATTGGCACCAAGGTCGTTGGCGTTCTCAACGAACCCGCGGCCAAAGTGATATTGCCAGATTCGATTGGCCATCACCCGCGCCACCAGTGGGCGGCCGTTGCTGCTCATCCAGTTGGCCAGCCATAGTCGTCGACCTGATGTTTTCCGGGTCGATTCTGGCTGAGTGAAGTTCACCGGCTTCAGGACTCCAGGCAGCCCGAATTCCACTTCCTTGCCGGGTTGATCTGCATCCCCCCTTACCATGAGATGGGTCGGTTTAGGAGAGGAATTGGGTTCGAAGAACCGCCAGGCCTTGGGTGGTTTCGGACGGGTGGCATTGATGGGCACCATCCGATCGTTGAACGCTTTCCATTCCGCTTCTGTCGGCTGCCCCTTCACCGCGTCCCCTGTATCTTCCAGGATCCGCTGCTGAAATTTTTTCAGTAATTCCGCCTGAGGAGAGTTGCGTTTATCAGCGGGAATCTGCAGGGCTTCCAGCACTGTCAGCCAATCTTTTTCATTGATTCTGGGGGCCTTGCCGTTCGGAAGCGTTTTTACCTTCTGCACCTCGGCCAGGGTGGGGAGCGCCCACTGCAACATCTCGTCTTTGATCCCTGCGATTTGCTGATCGATTATCTGATTTGCCTGTCGATTTACTTCGACTTCCGCTTCCGTCCCAAGTTCCCGACCTTCTCCGATCTCAGTTTGAAGTGGGGTGAACGCAGCGGCGAAACGATAGTAGTCCTCCTGGCTGAGAGGCTCGAACTTGTGGTCATGACATCGAGCGCATTGAAGAGTCAGGCCAAGGAACGCGGATGCTGTCGTGCCCAGGACATCGTCCATGGTGTCGTGAAACACCCGATTCCTGTTCTCGGCGATGGTGTCGTATGGGCCTAGAGCCAGGAAGGTCGTGGCCGTTTGTGTGGATGCATCGGTGCCCTCAATCTCATCGCCGGCAAGTTGCTCGGTGATAAAGCGGTCGTAAGGCATGTCGTCATTTAACGCCCGGATCACCCAATCCCGATAGCGCCAGACGTTCGGCTTGAAATCGTCACGCTCGTAGCCCTTGGTTTCTGCATATCGCACCACGTCCAGCCAATGCCGCGCCCAGCGTTCGCCATACTGGGGCCTGCTGAGTAGGTTGACGACGACTTTCTGGTAAGCCTCATCGGACGGGTTTTCAAGGAAGGCTTTCTGTTCAGCAGGGGTCGGCAGCAAACCGATCAGGTCGAGATAGACCCGCCTCAGCAACGTCTCGGCTTTCGCTGCCGGCGTGGGCTCGATACCTGCCGCTTCCAGCTTCCGAAGGATGAATGCGTCGATGGGAGTCCGTGCCCACGCAGCGTTTGTTACCTGCGGTACCACAGGCTGCTGCAGTGGCTGGAAGGCCCAATGCTTCTCTCGCGCTTCCGCGACGTCCATCTTCTTTGGGGGGCTGAATTGCCCATCCCGTGGGTCAGGCGCGCCTATCTGAATCCAATGAATAAAATCTTCAATGACCTTGTCAGGAAGTTTGTCTCCCTTGTGAGGCATCTTCAGGTCATCCGAGTCGTGCCGGATGGCCTTGACCAGAAGACTCGCCTCCACGTCACCTGGAGTGACTGCCGCAGAGGTGACGCCTCCGTTCCTGATTCCGCTGCGCGTATCGAGGAACAGGTTAGCCTTCAGCTTGCCTTCCTTGACCGCTTCAGCCGAATGGCACGAATAGCAGTGTTTCGAAAGCACGGGCCGTATCTGCTTCTCGAAGAACGCAAGCCCAATGACATTCTCGTTAGCGGTCGCAGGTATGAGACCACAGGTGAGGATCAGGATGTAGAGATACGCTGGATACATAGGATTCAGGGTTATCAGCTTCGCAGAAAGCAGGGACGCTTATCCTAACTACGCGGTGAAGTTACTGCCTTAGAGTTCAAGACTTACAGATTCGAGAGTAAATGTCAGCGCGGGGATGGAGATGAATGCATCTTCACTTCACCTTTATCAACTCTTCCACCGTCCAGGGCTCCTGCCGATCCTTCACTTCCTTCCGGACGGCGCGTACGGTCTCAATGCTGACCGGTTTTCCTTCGTGCTCCCAATCTTCGTTGGTGCGTAAGAATGTCAGCAGGCCGGTCATGGTCTCATCGGTCAGATCCGGATTTGCGGAGTGACCGGGCATAACGAGGTCCCATTCTTCACCTCGCACTTTGATCTTGCCCATGACGCCATGCAGAACGATTCGGGTCAGGCGCTTTTCGTCGCCGAGCACCCATTCCGATCCTACCAACGGCGGGGACACACCGGGCTGGCCTTCGCCGTCGAACTGATGGCACTGCGCGCAAGTTTGAAAGAAAAACTTCTTGCCGGCGAGCGCGAGATTGCGCTCTTCTTCTGTAAGTTTTGGAGTGTCCTCCTGTCCGGGAGTTGGCAGTTTGTTACCCCACATCAGACGATTACCTTCCCATGCCTGAAGGCGTGTTACCAGGCTCTGATCTTTTGACGCCATCAGGACATCCCAGGCCGTAGGCTTTTTCTTGAGTTGAACCGGCTTCTTCAAATTGTCCTCAAGACCGGCAAGGATGGCGTGCTGCGCCCAGTTCATGTCATCACTCGTCGCAGCCATCAGCCCCAGTGTTTGGCCAATGTCTTCAGGTTTACGGCTGCGACTGGCAGATGATGCAAGCTCTTTCAATATGTCGCTGAGTTTGTCGTTGGATTTGTTTGCCGGGTCGTTGACGAACAACGTGGCCTGGTTCAGTTCAATACCGTAAACCCCTGAGAGGTATGCCTGGCGTACATATCGATCACCGCCCTGCATGGCAGCAAGTTTTTGCATTTGCTTCCGGGCCTGCTCATTTTCTTTTGCCTGGCCAAGGGTAAACATCAACTGCACGTACACCGCGGTGGACGCGTCTTCTGACAGGTCTACCATCGCGTTAAGAAACTCCCCTTCCGCTTCTGTTCCGATCAGTTTCTCGCCCACACGAAGAGCGGCAATCTTTGTCTGGGGATGCTCAGATCCGAGAGCAGCGATTACGGTCTTTGGGTCGACCGCATCGAGTCCCTCGAGAGTCCAGAGCGCATGAATCTGGCCAAGGTGGTTTCCTTCATCCGTCGCGATCTTTCTGATGTCTGCGAGGACTGTATTATCGTTACGCTCGATGAGCATTCGCTGCACGGTATCACGCCACCAGCCGTTGGGATGCGCCAGGTGGGGGACAAGGTCTCTGGTGGCGGATTGGGACAGACTCGGTTTCGTGCCGCGCTTCTTACTCTCGTGGGTGACGCGATAGATGCGACCAAGTCCGACTGGTTTATCCAAGCCACGTTCAATGATTTGCTTACGAAGGAAGGTCGTCACATAAACCCTGTGCTGCAGGATGCCGCGATAAAGGTCGACAATGTAGAGACCGCCGTCGGGGCCGGTCTCGCAATTGACTGGACGGAATCGTTCGTCGGTCGATGCGAGGAAAGCCGTCTTCTCGTAAGCCCGCGTTCCAAACAGTTCCACACCGCTGTCCTTGATGATAAATCGCTCGACAAGATTGCCGCAGGGCTCGGGGACAAAACCATTGCCAACGAACTCTTCCGGCATCGCGTCGCCACGGAAAATGCCCTGCCCGGCACAGCCGGTCGTGCGGGAGAGTTTCCCCTCCTCGGTGAGCATCCCTTTCATGTAGCCGCGATTAATTCCAGGATTGACTCTGGCGGTGAAGGTCCGCTGATCTCCTACCACGCGATGGCCGAAGCCGGATGGTTTGGAAAACGCCGGGTTGCGTTTGAAGTAATGGTAGGGGAACAGATCCACATGCAGGTAACTTGAATTGCCGTTGTGATACAGGCGCCCATAGTTGTCCTGCGTAATGCCCCACTGGCCGTGAAAATTGGTTTGTTCCTCGATAAGTTTGCCGGCCTTGAATTTGAACCGTTTTGTGCTCTTGGCGTTGTACATCCAATTGTCCAACGCCCACACGAGGCCGTTGTCGGTGTGCTCGACGGGGCCCTGCTGGGCGTAGCCTTTGTGTACGGCTACTTTTTCGTCGCACTTCAGATCGCCATCATTGTCTTTGCAATACCAGAGGAACGGCGGTTCAGCCACGAGGACGCCGCCTTCGACCAGCGCCACCGCTCGCGGCATTTGCAGTTCACCCAGGAAGACAGTGTTCTTGTCGTACTTGCCATCATCATCAAGGTCTTCAAGCACGACGATTTGACCGTTTCGAACGTCTTCTCCACTGCCGTCGACGTTCGGCATGTACCCGCGCATCTCCACCGCCCACATGCGGCCATCAGGATCCCATACAATCTGTACGGGGTCCACGACCAGCGGCTCACTCGCTGCCAACTCGAGCTTGAAGCCTTTGGCAATTTGGAAAGTCTTGAGAACTTCCTCTGGTTCAAAGACCGGTGATGGGGGGACATCCAAGTCTTTCCAGACTTCTTCCATCACGTGACCTTTTCGGTCCCCACGCTGGGCAGTTGCAGGCGAACTGCAGAGGAATACGGCCAGGAAAGCGAAACAATTGGTATATCGAGATGTGTTCATGGTGCTCTGGATGTGCTGCGCGCCCATCGAAATTACTTGCGATAGATGACTGGGCACTTGGTTTCGTCGTCAATGAATCGAGTCAGACCTTCCTTCTTGTCATTCTTAGGGCGGGATTTTTCGGTGCGCATGTGAAGCGCAAGGCTGCGGCGGGATCGCCCTGAAAGATTTGGGCCGCTGCCATGAAAGGTCAGGCAATGATGAAAACTCACTGCGCCCGCAGAGAGAATAGCCTGTACATCTTCGGCTGCCTCCCGGTTTGTACCCTGAATTTGCTTCGCCTGATCATCGAGATCCTGGCCGTAGAAATCTCCGCTATCCAGCAGTCCCCAGTGGTTTGAGCCGCGCAGGAATTTCATGGGGCCGCAGTCTTCTTCGACGTCCGTCAGTGCTACCCAGGCGGTGAAGAGTTCGCTGCCCTCCTCCCATGCTTTCCAGTATTGCCGATCCTGGTGCCAGCCAATGTTGGTACGCGTCTCACTGGATTCAGTGGAAGGTTTCACCAGCATCTGAACCCACCAGACCTGCACCATCTCTGCGCCTGTGAGCTCTGCAGCGGCCTCGCCGATGCCTGTGTTGCTGACGACTTCCCAGACTGCGTTATCCGCGAACTGCGGCTGCTCGATCTTCACCAGTTTGTCCGGCGAATCTCCGGGATTCCAGGGCGACTGCAGCGGAGGCGAACCAGTATTGTATTCTCCGCGACAGATGGCTTCCTGCCCGGCCGCAGCCCGGCGGACAAGATCTGCAGAAAGGATAGGAGCAGTGTGGAGGTAGAATCCATCGGCGGCGTAGTTCTCTGCAGGTGTCATGGTGCGTTATATTGTGAGTGGAAGTCGAAGCTCGAGACAAAACCTTTGTAACTATCCAGATCCCCCACCGGCCTCGCAAGCTTGGGCAGATCGTCCAGGAAAGAGGTGATCTCCTGAAGTCTTCACACGAACCTGGTAGGGTGCTAGGTGGAACCGGAGGATTATTCCCCCCGGAGCCCCCACAGAGCTGGATGTTGGCAATTAACTCATCCGGTTCTCCGGTCGCCAAGGGTTTGGGTCTCGGCGAGGCTTTTGGCATTTCTGCCTGGGCCGTATCTCTATGTTGTCCTGCGGGCGGTGTTGCGCTGTTTCACTCTTCAGATTTGATGGACGATTCCGGGTCGCGGGAACTTCAAGCCGTCCCACATTTGGCGAACTTGTCCTAATGGATGTGACTCTTTTGGCTCCGTCGGCACAGCCAGTATCGTCAGGTGTGTATGGCATAGTAGAGCAAGTTTTCCAGGGCTCGACTGTTCGCGCGGACCCCATGGTACTGGATGGCCATTTCTGGTCGCTTGCTTTTTACACTTGCCTCCCGATACCGACGCTGCAGACTCCCCACTTGTGTTCCCTGGCGGGCTTGCGGCGGCGGGCCTGTTTCCGAAATACAGTTTTCGAGGCTCGATCTTGCGGCCTGCGTTCTCGCTCGCCCCAATACTTTCAGTTAGTGATTACGATAGAGCCTCCGAACTCGCTCTGGCGTAGAAGTTGACGTAAGCTCCTCCTGGAAGTTTTGTATCCTGTCTTGACTGAACATGGAAAGCGCGGAAGGCTTGGGTTTACGGCTTCTGTAATTTCCTGAGAAAAGAGAATTATCGATGCTAATCACAGAGCAGCAGATCAATGATTTTCGTCGAAGCGGTTACATCGTGTTTCCACGCATCCTGCCCGCCAGTCTTATCAGCGACCTGCGGAAGGAAGCGGAAAAAGCTCCAGTGCTGGCTCGCGAGAAACGGGGCGCGGACGCTCAACGATTGCAGCCGGTTGGTCAATACTCCGGGCTGTTCAACCTGAAGGTCTTCCAGGACTACGCCGAACTGCCCACACTCAACAACGCCATTCACCAGCTCCTTTCGACCGAACATTTCCACGGGCGACAGGACGTATTGGGAATTCTCCTGGAGCCGGCAGAACATCCCTGGTCCTGCGGTTGGCACCGGGACATGACTTTGAAGAGTTCGCGCCTGCCGGAGGATCAGTTCCGTGCCCTGATCTGGGATTGGAACTGTGGCAATCAGGTGAATTGTGCGCTCTACGAAGACGAATGCACCTGGTTCGTGCCGGGCAGCCATTTGCGATTCGAAGATCTGCCTGAAGAGACCGCCGCGGCCACCAGCAAATTGCGAGACCATATCGGGGCGAATGCGTCAATTACGGATCTCGTTGAGAAAGAGAGAGCTTGCCTGGACTACACCCGCAGTATGCCCGGAGCAATCCAACTGCGGTTAGAGCCGGGAGACTTCTGCATCTACCGTCCCGTCGGATGGCACATCGGCACGTATCTGCCTTACCGCCGCCGGGCCACCTTGCACGACGTCGTGCTCGATCCAACATTCGGCACATGGTGGGACGCGTGGCGCAAAGGCGAATCACCCAGCTGGCCGCCCGGGTGAGTGATAAGCGGCCAGAACAATGATTCGGGAAAAGCTTGACTCACAATTCAGAATTATTATTCAGAATAGTGCGCAGCCGTCACCACGCGGGCTCCTGTTCTGGATGGTGATGGTGACGTTGCGATAGGTCAGAGATTTCGTTTGATGGTGGCTTGGGATGATGTGTCGTTGTCTCGAATGTCTTCCGCGTTAAGATCCTCACAAGCACAGAGCATCTTGTTCGTTTTCGATGCCACAACGTAGGAGTTTACCATGAGCCAGGTCATTGCTGCTCCACAAGAATGGGTTGAGTCAGTGAGTGAGTTACAGTTCCCTGCCAAGGCAGACCAGCGGCTCCAGGAACTGATGGACAGAAATACCGACGGAAACATCAGTGAAGCGGAACGTTCAGAATTGGAGGCCTTGGTCGAATTGAGCGAGACGCTGTCACTGGTGCGGGTAGAGGCGTTACAGTTGCTCGGGCGGCGGCCTGCTTGAGTACTCAAGGTGATCTGAGGCGGCTAGTCACCGACCGCGCTCGGAATCGGTGCGAATATTGCAAGATGCACCAGAGCCTTCAAGGCGCTACATTCCATATCGAGCACATCATTCCGAAGTCGTTCGGCGGCCCTTCGACTCTTGACAACTTTGCTTTGGCTTGCCCGGGATGCAACTTGCGGAAGTCTAACCGGACCCACATTTCGGAATCGCAGTCGAACACTTTCGTTCCTCTGTTCAATCCCCGTAATCAAGACTGGCAACACCCTTCCATTGGGATGACCACCGTCTCATCGGGCAAACGGCTGCGGCCCGCGCGTGCCTCGCGGCACTTGGCCTGAATCATTCTCGACGTATTCAGATTCGCCGGGCGGAAGAAGCATTCGGGCTGTTCCCGCCGTAGACGAGCACACCACTGGTGTACGCACCCAACGGCCTACTTCCGAACCGCTTTGCTCCAGGCGTCTTTCGCTTCCTTGAGGAACGCGTCGAAGGTCCAGGTCCAGTATGCGAAGCGCTTTTCGGATACGGCATCACCGGCCATCTCTCGCCGGGCTCGGTCGCGTAGCTCGATCATTTTTGCTACGACCTCCGGCGGGTACGTGTCTGTGAAAACCGCGGGTGAGACGCGGCCGGCATCGCCAAGCCCCTCGCTCCACTTCGCCTTCTCCCAACGAACGCACTCCAGGCGCAGCAGCTCACGGCAGGCGGTTGCTGCTTTGCCGAACATCCGGTCGCAGAGGGTGTCGAGCATGAAGTCGATATTTACGTCTGGGTTCCACAGCACCTTCATCCAGCAGTAGTCCGTGGTCGCTGCCGTAGACCATTCGCCGATCATCCCGCCGTTGAGGAAGGAGCCCGCCAGGATTTCGTGATTGGCGCGGTAATAGTCCTGCACGAGGTGCGGATACTGCACCGGCGCGCAGGTCCATTCCGGCAGGCGGTGCGAATACTCCCAAGTCGTAATGCGGCCGCCCACTTTCTTTGACCAGGCTCGCAGGCTCCTTTCCATGTGCGCCCGTGGCTCAGTCTGCCGCATCAGCCCGAAGGCCATGGTGCACATCTGGACTTCGAGATTGTCCGGGAAGACAATTTCCTCCTGGCACTCGGTGTAGTTCCAATAGGGCAGGTAGAGCACCTTCTTGTCCGGCCAGCGCTTCTTGACCGCCTCACACATCCGCTTCACGAACAGTGCCATTACCTTGGAGCCGGTACCGTATGGTGCCCTGTCTGGCTCGAATAGTCTGGCGCAGGGCTCGCAATGGCAGTGCACGCGATAATCGCCGGGCGAAACGGTCACACAGGTGGTCGTTACCCAAGAGACAGACTTGCCTTGGTCCCACGTCTTTTCGCAGCCCTCCAGAATGTAATCGAGTGCTTTCTGGGAACTGTAGCAGAGCATGCGCAGGTTCGGGGCGCCGTCTGCTTCCCGTTGAAACATGTCTGCATGCTCCGCCCATCTATTTGGTTCACGAGAGAAGCTCTGGGGTTCGTGTACCTTGATGATGTAGGGCCAACTGTTGCCCGCGCGAAGACCGGCCAGGAGCGGCTGCATCTCGATCTTCTCTGTGCCAGGCGGCAGCAGAGAGTCGGGGAGCGTCGGTGCGTCCTTGTCGAACCAGACAGATCGCCACGAGCCCCTGGTGTAGCCATACCACGGGTAAAACTCTCGCTTTCGAAATACGGGCTGGTCCGAGTAGTGCGAAGGCTGGATGCTGAGCGTCGCCTGTTTGAGCACGCTGCGGCCGCCTGTGGTGATGGGCCAATACCAGCGAACGCCGACAAAGCGTTCCAGGAAATCGGCGACTGCCCAGGCCGTGCCGTCGTTGGCGTATGGGCTGCCTGCGAGGTTCCTGATCTCCATCGGCGGCAACGGCCGCGTGCTGCCAACAAGAAAGACGCGGTTGGGTGCAGTCTTGACGACAAATCCTTCGATGGGGAGCTTCGTGGCATCAATCCCGGCTTTAGTCGATTCTTCACCGTTACCGATGATGATCGCGGGACGGTCAGCGGGCGGCGGATCCTTCACTACATCCAACGTCGCTCCAGTGCTGAGCGTGACGACCTCGACCAGTTCGTTGACCAGCAGTGTCAGGTTGGCCGATGGTGTGAGCTCTGACACGTAGACTGTGGCAAGTGGCTGTCCATCGCGCACCAATGCTACTGGTGGGTGTGAGACCGGCTGCAAGAACGTGACCGGCGTCAGGTCCGGAGTTTGTAGTTGCGGCGGCGCCGTTTCCGCTGTGATAGCGGCGGAAACGGCGGCCAACCAAAGCGCGAGGTGGGGTCTGCTCTTCATTTTCTCGATCCCTCTTGTTGCTGCTGAAATTGCTGAAGCCGAGCAAAACGCTGCTTCGGCTGGTCCCCTGCAAGCTCGTAATTCCGGGTGCCAAGCGAGCGGAACAATCGTATCCCGAAAAGGCTTCACGGCTCCTCGAACCGGCCGCCTCGACAGAAGTGGCCTTCAGGAAATTTAATGGATGAGGCATCACTGTCTTCGCACGAAGCGGAGAAAAATTATATTGTGAAGTTTCACTCGGAGGCAAGATACAGAAGGAGAACAAGGTCAAGTTCAGTACGACCAGCTAAATCCACACTTGCCTGGCCGAAGCTTGGAAGCATGATGAGCGAGGAGCTTTCAAGGGACCTGGCCACGTCTGGATTCGTTCATCAAACTAATGGAAATTCAAAATGAAACTGTCAGCCATTCTGTCCACGGTGTTGGCCTGTCTGATGTCGTGTTCGGTTCACGCCGAACAAGCGGTGATCGAGGAGATTGAAGCTGAAGTTGAAGGAAAAAAACCGGTTGAACTGATATCGGGTGAATTCCGGATTCCTGATAAAAAATTCATGGAGGAAGTCAGCTACAAACTGGTGGGCCAACTAAAGTTCTCCGTGGGCATCGGGTTCACCATCCATGGAAATTTTGACCTCAATGGTCACGAGCTTTTTGTCAATACGGGAGGGGGCAATCAGACCACGTTTCCCGGCGTCATATCCGGTAGAGGGACACTGCTCTGGAGTGGCGGCGGAACGGCCAATTGGCAGACAGTGCCCTCTTTTCTGAAAGGTGAATTGCCCAATACGTTCAGCGGAACACTTACCATCAACAACGGCACTCTTGCCTTTGCGAAGAAGCCCGGCGTGGATGCCTTCTCGGGAGATTGGATTATCCTGGGCGGCGAGCGCAATCAGACGATTCTGCGCCTCGATGCTTCCGATCAGATCAATGATTCCAGCAGCATCCGGATGGTCGGAAAACACACCGGCAGGATCTGGACCCAAGGCAACAGCGAAAAATTACAACAGATGGAAGTCCTTGCCCAGGCCACCATTGATATGGGTGACGGCGAAAGCCGACTGACGTTCGCCGACTGCCGCGACCGAAAGTGGGATCTGACCAAAACACTTACCATACACCATTGGACGAACGGTAAAGACAGGCTCGTGTTCGGCGAGGGCAAGCCGGGTTTGTCTAAAGAGCAGTTGGCGCGAATCGGGTTCGCCGATCCCGATGGCAGCGAACCAGGGATTTACAGTGCGAAGATATTGCCCGATGGCGAGGTCGTTCCAGACGTGAAAGTCGAACCGGTTAATCCACCATTCCCGCTTACCGAAGAGGCCCGAAAGGCGCGCGAGAAGCTCTATACCGTTCCCGGACGCGCCAACCTCAGCGGCGATGGCACTCCCCTGAAAGCAGGAATGACCATCTCCTTCTTCGGTGACTCCATCACCTGGCAGAATGTCTACATCTCAAAGATCGGCGCCGCCCTGGAAAAGAGTGAGACGACCAGGGACATGAAGATCAATCTTGTCAATCACGGCATCAACGGAGGCGGCGTGCTTTCCATCCGAGACGGCGCGGAAAAATCGGCCTTCGTTTCGGCCAAGGAACGCAACGGCCCACAGGCCCCATTTGCTGACGTCATCAAGTCCGACCGGTCTGACGTGGCGGTGGTCTATATCGGCATTAACGACGTCTGGTGGCGTAAGACGAGCCCGGAAGATTTCGAGAAAGCCCTGCAAGATCTGGTGTCCACAGCACGGGCCAACAAGACAGTGCCTGTGCTGGCAACACTCTCTGTCTGGCAGGAGCTACCCGACGGCAAAAACTCTGGAGATCCAAAGTGCGACCAGTACGCCGAGATCACTCGCAAAGTAGCGAAGTCCACAGGCACCACCCTCATCGACCTGCGTCAAGTCTTCATCGCCTACCTCCAGAATCACAACATCGAATTACGTGTCGATGGCACCCTTGAATCAACTCCCACCGGTTTCCTTACCTATGACGGCGTGCATCCCAGCAATACCGGCAACGAACTGCTGGCCGACCAGATTTCACAGGGCATCTACGAATCGCTGAAAAATCGGAAGTAGTTCTGCTCAACCATCCTCGTAAGGGCGGCCTGTTGGCTTCGGATACGTCTGCAAAAAACCGTGCGGACGCCGCAGGAGATATTTCAGCCAGCTCCCTTCCTCGGCTTTTTCGAAGAGCTGCTCATAAAGCGAATCACCAACGTAGCTGTTCGAGATCTCCTGAGGGCAGTAGGTGAAGATTAAGACCTGCCTCACCTTCTCGCTGGTGTTCAGGGAACCGTGGCGGGCGTCATGCGTGAACAGCAAAACGGACCCCGTCTTCATGGTTATCTCAACCTCAAGATCCGACAGGTCCGCATCGGGAACCTGATAATTCGCTTTGTGGCTCCCCGGCAATAGTTTTAGGCCCCCTTCGCCGGGCCCGATATCCTTTATAGCGTAGAACACCTGAAACAGGTTGTGATAGATCTGGCCGTGAAAGTGATATTGGTTGTGGACGTTGTGCGGAGTGTGATTGGAATGGTAGCCGGTCGCTCCCCCCTTCCATTTGAAGTCGAGCCAGGTGGATTTAAGACGAGGCCGCGAAACCATGGCATCGATATAAGGTAGCACCACCGGATTCACCACGAGCCGCAGAAACGCCTCATCCTTGTTCAGGATGTCTTCTATCATGATATCCGGGTTCGCCCCCTCATCCTGATTCAGCAGCAGCTTGTGGGCTTGCGCTTCCCAATGGTTCATCCGTTCCTGTAGTTCCTTGAGGTAGACCGGGTCGATTGCGTTTTCTAGGAGCAGATAGCCGGTCAAATCATATCGGTATAGTTCTTCGGGGGTCATTTGCGTGGCTCAAGTTTTCAAGTAGGAATTCCAGAATTGCAGGTGTGTTTGTCTGTAATATGTATCTGGATTAACCACCCTTCGAGAAACTTTCAATGGCGTCCACCGATTTTCCTGAAGTCAGTCAGAGCGATGTTGAGAAATATCAGAGGCGAGGGGTTTGGATCAGCCCACCCCTTTTCAATAAAGAACAAATCGCAAAGCTGCGTGAAGCGGTTCAATCACTGCAGCGAGGTGAGAAGGACAGCGACGGTTGGGGCTGGTCGGGGCCTGTGAGCCATGCGAAAGATGCGAAGCACATGTTTCAGGCTGTCAATGTCTGGTGGGTGAATAACACCATTCGAGAAGCGGTGACGTCTCCGGTTATCGGTTACGTGGGCGCCAAACTTATGCAGGTCGATGCGGTTCGGCTTATCCATGACCAGGCATTGGTGAAGCCGCCACTCGGAACCAATGGGGAGGGCGATACGACCGGGAATTTTGGATGGCACCAGGATTTTTCATACTGGGACTGGATCGATACGGATAACCTCTGCACCTGTTGGGTTGCGCTCCAGGATACTGACTTGTCGATGGGCGCCATGCAGACGGTTATCGGTTCACACCTCTGGGGATACAACCCCGCCTCGTCTACGGCCGGCGAAAAAGATCTCGCCGCGCTGCGAGAGCGGTTTACTCCGGAGGGGGCTGAATGGGTGGAGGAAGCGTGCATTATGAAGGCGGGACAGGTCAGCTTTCATCACTCGCTCACCTATCACGGTTCTGCTGCGAATATCAGTCAAGAACCGCGCGTTTCGATCGTCTCTCATCTCATGCCTGACGGCGCCGCTTATACCTCGAAGGGCAAGTGGAATCGCATGCTGTCGCTCATGGGGCCTGGCCTGAAACATGGAGACAAGTTCGGTGACCCAATCTTTCCGAAGATTGGGCAGGTCAACGGATAGTTGCCTCGCCGGGTTGGTGACCAGTCTGTCTCTGCAGCGAAGCTGCTCTTGGAACGTGGGCCACTTTCCCTGAGCACTTACTTCGCAAAAGCTCAGTAAATCGATATCAATGCAGGAGTGGTCAGCGCCAACGATTGATCTACGAGGATTCTCTCTGGAGTTTCGATTCATGAACCTGAACCCGGCGACCTTAACGTGCACACTGGGGCTCGGGCTGGTGATTGGGTGGGTTCACGCCGAGCCACCGAAAGTGGATTGGATGTTTCCGATGGGCGCGCAGCGTGGCAGTGAGGTATCCGTCGAGATCGGTGGCAAGTTTGAGCCTTGGCCGATGACTTGTTGGTCGGAGCACCCTGGGATTCGATTCACGGCGGATGAAAAGAAGAAGGGCCATTTCAAGGTCACGGTCGATAAACATGTGATGCCCGGTCCGCATCTGGTTCGCTTTCACAATCCCGAAGGGGCCGTAGCGCCTCGTGTGTTCCTCGTCGGCAAAGCGCGAGACGTTTTGGACAAAGAGCCTAACAACCAGCCTGAAGTTGCTCAGGTCATCGGCGAACTACCAGTCCAAGTGCAAGGCAAGCTCGATAACGGCGACGCTGTTGATGTATTCAAAGTAAGTCTACAGGCCGGACAGATGCTCATCGCAAGTCTTGACGCCTATCGTTGTGGCGTGCCGATGGATGCACTTCTCATGTTGCGCAATGCTCGTGGCGTGAAACTGGCATTCAATCACGATGCTCATTCGCTGGACCCCCGGCTGGTGTGGAAGTGCGATCAGGATGGCGACTACCTGCTTCAACTTGCTGCATTCAAATTTCCGCCCAATGCGTCCTCCGCATTCAGCGGATCCGCGGAACAGGTCTATCGCCTGACAATCACAAATGGCCCGTTCGTTCGGCATAGCATCCCCGGGGGCCTTCAGTGGCGGATGAATTCCAACCTTCACTTCACCGGATGGAATCTGACATCTGCGTCCACCGCGGTCCCAGGCCAGTGCGGATTGAAATCGATTGTGCCGGTCGACGCCGTAAATGGTCCGTTGGTGCTCCCGGTTTCCGTATTTCCGGAACTACTGGAACAAGAGCCGAACGACGATATTTCGACCGCTCCAACACTTCTGATCCCAGGTTCCGTGTCTGGACAGATTTTGAAGTCAGGCGACGTGGACCGATACGCATTTGTTGTCACGAAGGACCAACTGATGCACTTTGAAGTAGAGGCATTCCGATTGGGATTCTTGCTGGATGCCCGTCTCTCCATCGAAGATCCACAGGGAAAGGAACTCGCTTCGAATGACGACACCAACGGGACGCGCGATCCCGAACTTACTTGGCCTGCACCGGGTGAGGGACGCTACTTTGTTGTCGTGCAAAGTCTTCTTCGGAAAGGTGGGGACGAGCATTATTACCGCCTGCATGCCAACCGGTCCGACCGATCTTTTTCTGCCGAGACTTCCACCCACATGTGCACGTTGAAGCAGGGAGAAACAATGGAGGTGAAGGTGAAACTGAAATTTCACCACGACTATCACGGACGCCTGTTACTGCATGTCCCGACGTTGCCCGCGGGCGTAACAGTATCCTCCGTGGAAGTCGATACCTCGGAACGTCCAGAGACAAAGATCGATCCTAAGACTGGGAAACTTCCGCCTCCAAAGTTCATGCTTTCACGTGAAATCACAATGGAGATCAAAGCTGACAAGGAAGCGCCTCCAATCAATGCACCCCTTGAGATTTACGTCAGGGAAGTAGATGGCCAGCAGTTCGTCCCGGTCGAATGCGACCTGACGAGTGCAGGCATGGATAATGGTGTCCCGCAGGGATTTCCTGAATTCATTGTCCCGAGATCACCTCACCTCTGGCTTACGGTGATACTGCCTCCAAAGCCCCCAACACCGAAAAAGGACATGCCGCGCCCGGGCCCCATTCGAGTGAACATTGCTGACAAACCCCCGGTCATTGATGGCAAGCTGGAAGAAGCTTGGAAGAGCGCCGCAAGCATCAGCGACTTTGTCTTGCTGGGCGGATTGGAGCCCCCCAAAGCTAAGACCAAAGGGTATCTGCTGTATGATGACAAGTTCATTTATGTCGCGGCGGAGTGCGACGAAACGGGTCGCCAGAAACCGCTCATTACCGGAGGCCCGGTTTACCAGGATGATGCTATTGAAATCTGGTTTGATGAGAATGTTGACGGAAAAACATTTAACCAACTGATCGTAAACGCAGTCGGCTCCTCACAGGGATTCGGCCCGTCGGGAATGGCCGAGTTGAAGGTGCAAACAGCAACTCACCTCGAACCGGGAAAGCGTTGGACGGTTGAAGTGGCCATTCCCTATACAAGCCTTCGCGTTCCTGCTCCAAAGGCGGGAGAGGCATGGGGCTTTAACTTGTGTCGTAACAGACCACAAGGCGAGGGGGTTCCGCGAGAGTTGATCACCTGGAGCTACCTTGAAACCAAATTCAAAGAAATGGAGCTGTTTGGGAAAATTCAGTTCGGGTCCGGTGAAGCGGCCGACAAGCCATTTAACAGCAAGTGTCCTGTCCTTGACAGGCTGATTAACAAGGAGCACACATTCACCTACAAAGGGAAGATCATCGCGTTCTGCAGCGCCGATTGCCTCGCTCAATTCAAGAAAGAGCCGGAGAAGTTTTTTGCAAAAGTAAAGCCTGAGTAGACCTGACCCGAGTATGTTGAGGTAGGATCTTATGTCAAAGACTGCTAAACTCATTTAGCGCGACTGTCGCTGTATCTTGAGCTCGGAGGATGACCATGGATGTTCTTGAAACTGAAGGTCAGATTGAGAATGGTGGATTGCTGCGGCTTCAAGACCTTCCATTTTCGCTTGGCCAACACGTTCATGTACAGGTTAAGCCCAGTGACACGGATTTGGCACAACGGAAGCCATTTATCTTTGGACTTCATCAGGGCAAAGTAGAGATGAGCGACGACTTTGATGACCCTCTACCTGATTCATTCTGGTTGGGGGAAGATGAAGATCCTTCTTGACACTCATGCTTTTCTCTGGGCGGACAGCGATCCCGAGCGGCTCTCACCCTATGCTCAAGAGGTATTGTCTGAAGCCTCGAATGAGCGGCTGCTGGGTGTGGCAAGCCTTTGGGAGATTCAGATTAAGGAACAGTAAAGAGCCCGAAAAGCTTTTTGAGAAGCTGAAGCCTGAGTAGACCGCAGGGACCCTCATCCTTCCGCCTTTTCGTAATCGTTCCGTTCTTTCGGGTCGTCCGAAAAGTACTGTACGAACTCCCAGTCATTGCCCTCCGCATCAACGAAATAGACGCGCTTCCGGTGCGGGTGCGAATGCGGAGGAGTGGACTCGTTGTATCCCGCGGCCATAAGACGGGTTCGAATTGCTTCCACATCATCCACTTCGTAGGCCAGATGATTCACTCCGGGACGTCCTGAATAGGGCCGGAAGCTGCCATCCGGTTCCTTCGTTGCGTGATTCAGAGTAAGGTACGTTTCGTGAGTACCAATATGGACCCATCGTGACCCGTCCTCGTTTTTCTGATCGTGGCGAATCTGGAAATCGGGAAAGGCTGTCTGAAGGAATTGGGTCATCCCGTCGACATCTCTGACACAGAGATTCACGTGCTCAAGTCGTACCAGCATCTATAAGCTCTTGAAAGGCATTCGTCGTAACGTAAGCGTTCTATTGATGCTACTGCTGACTCCGTCGAACTTCCTCAAACAGATGAAGCGCATCTTGAAAGGCTGCTTGCCGAGCTTGTCCAAAATTCTCTCCACTCTCTTCAGCAACCTTTGCGGACCACGAGGGACCAACGGACTCGAGACTGGCGAATTTCTCCACGAGAATCTGGTATGCCTCTGCGCCCAGTCCGTCAACAATCAGGGGTGCCATCGCATTTGCAAACGAAGAGAGTGACGGAAGGTAATTGTGCAGCACGAATGCTATGTCGTAGGCGTCCTTCTCCTTGGCGCGTTCCGCCAAGGCAAATGCCTTGATCAAGACGAAGGCCTCTGGCCGGACAATCCGAGCACGGACAATGTTATTTATGCCACCTGGCATTTCTCCTTCGATGCTGATCTCCTCGCACGCTTCAAACGCCAAGTCAACGCCGCGAAGGGAATTCAACTGCAATTCATCAACTTGAATCGCGGCTACTTTCTTGTCGTTTACTTATTGGCCGCAGACTCAATCAACTTTAACCGGTTGAGCGGCTCCGGGAACAATGCGGTAGAAGCGAGTCGGGGAGATTGCATGGGAGTAGTTGTTCTCCTTCAGACGCCCCAAGATGGTCGCATACGCATCTGAACCGACTGCGCCGGGCCCAACGGCCAAGTCAACGTCCAGCGAGCCAACATGGTTCTTGCCGGGGAAAATCAGGTCGGGCACCCATCCTCCCACAATGACAAGATCGTCTTTGAAGGCGCCGAGTATGTTGACGACTTCAATCAGTACTGCCCGCGCCGCGATTCGTTGGTCCATTACTCGCTGCCTTCCCTTTCTGCTGCAGATGCGAGAGCTTCGCGCAGGTGAGTTTCGAACACAGCTTCGGCCGCCTCTGGACCCCGGCCGGCCATCGAATGCAGATCGAGCCATGTTTGGAGTGGCGAAGTTGCTCGCTCGCGGGCTGGCAGCCTCCGAACGAAGACGCTCTTGTCAAAGGGTGTCAGCAGGACGAGGTTGGCTCCCGACTCGACCTCCTGGGCGCCGCAAGCAATACGCAGCGACTCAAGCCGACGCGGGCCGAATGCTTCCGGGCTGAGGTAGAATGAAGCGACCGAATATCTCACTTCGGGAGCGTGCCTCCATGCGGCGGAGAATTGAGCGAGTGCGTATTCTATTTCGGACTTTTCGCACCAGGCCGCGATACTGCGTTCAATGGCTTCGGTTTCACCTCGCACGTAATACTGATGCCGGCCGGGCGGTCCCGCATAGCTTCGGACCCATGCTTCCAAAAGCTCGACCGGCTGCTTCAGGAAAAGCAGACGGTCGCGGACAACTGCGTAGTTTTCCCGAACCAGTACCTGCTTGATCCTGGATGCAAGCCCCAAACTGACACCCACATCGGGATGTTCGGACAATTCGCTGACCTGCCAGCCACGTTGTGGTTCATGGAGCATGGCCCGAACAATCCGGCTGGATTTGGGTGAAAACGGATCCGCGTTTTTCGGGCTTCGGCTTGATGCTTCGTTCGGAATACCTGAGCGTGAGATCAGAAGCCCGGACGCGCTGTCGACGATGCGACAATTGCCAGCATAGTCGACAAACGAGACATCGAATTGCCTGGCAATCTCAGCCACGCGCGGTGAGATGACTGGGGCATAAATGATGCGAACCACACGATCCGGCAGCTTCTCTCGTTGAAATCGCTCAAACAGGTCGACCGCAATCTGCGGCGTGATTCGTTCCCGTACCTTGACGTGGAAGCGATAGGAAGGCCCAGACGGCTTCGAGACAAGCTTGACGTCGATATTGGTTTTCTCTTCTGCCGGTTTCGAAACAATTTCAAACTCTCCTAGTTCGGCAAAGATCTCGCAGATAAGGCGCTCGAATCTGTTCAGATGTTGTTGGGCTTCCACTATGTTTCACCGTATATACCAGTTTCACTACACTGTAAATGTAGGCGTTTAAGTAAAATCTTCAAGGCCAGGTTAGATCTTCCCCTATTCCAGAACAACGATGTCGTTCATCCCCAACTCGACTTTGAACTGGATCAGATGACTGAACCCGTCCGCTGCGAGTTGCTCCGTCGCGGCCTCGATGGTGAATTTGCACTCTCCTTTCATCAGCGAGCGGACGGTAGTGACTTCCTTCGTAACGGGCAGGCGAACACTCAGTTCCGGGATCGGCTCGTAGGTGAAGTTGGCAAGCACGAGGGCTGTGCCCTTGGGAGCGTCGTAGACTCCTGCCTCGACGACGGGGAGTGATAGTTCGACGAGGCTCGCCGCCTTTGATGCAACTGCCCATGAATTGATGAATGTTCGCTGGGCAGGCGGATATTTTTCCTTGAGTTCAGGGGGGACGAGCTTCGCATCATTCAGATAGGAGAGTCCTGGGCAAGTGGCAACAACCAGGGCTTTGCCCTTGCCGTATTCATGGAAAACCTCGGCCGGTGTATTGTCCTTGAATTGTCCGACGACTCAGCCACTTTTAAAAAGTGTTCCGTACCCGCGGAAGAGTCATGAAGTGCGACGCCGAAACTCAGTCAGCAGGTCAGTAGTAACCCGCATATTCATTCGCGCATGAGCCCATGGGCCTTGGTCATCGGACATGATGATGACGATGTTTGGTGTGGCTGTCTGTGCCATCCGGTTCCTTTCTTATCAGCAGTACTGGCGCGCAGCGATTGATGCTCACACAATATCTATTCTGTGCTGGTCTGAGTGTACGTTAACGCATGGTCAGCTACGTACAATGAGACCAGCGCATATCTATTCCGTGCCGCCGAAGTGGGCAAACTTATAGCTACCATTCAACCATCATGCTGAAACTTACCGAAGAGCAAGTTGCCACCTACCGTGAGGAAGGTGTTTTGATAGCCGAAAACATTTTTACCGACGACGATCTGCAGCCGGTCATTGATGAAATGAGCAGGTTCATTGATCGGCGGGCCAGCGAACTCAAGGCAGAAAACAAGATCGGAGACCTGCACGAAGACAAACCATTTGAAACTCGTTTCGCGCTCCTCTATGCCCAGTGCAAAGAAATCAGTCACGGAATCGACATTATGCAGATGCGAGGCAAGGCAATGTTTGAATTCCTCCGAAACGATAACCTGATGGATGCAGTAGAAGACCTGATCGGCGGCGAAATCCTTTGCAACCCGATTCAACATATCCGTGCAAAGTTTCCGCGCGGTCTTTCACCGGAGACACCGGATTACTATCACAACGTGCCCTGGCATCAGGATGCAGGCGTCACCTGGCAAGAAGCAGATCCAACGGAGATTCTGACCTGCTGGTTACCACTTGTGGATGCGACGGTTGAGAACGGCTGCATGGAGGTTTTGCCCGGCGCCTGGCGTAGTGGGCACCTTGATCATCAGAAGGAGGGTGGCACACAGATTGTCCCGGAGCAGATGCCTGCCATTGCCCCGTGCGCGGCGGTATGCCCCAAAGGCGGTTTGATCATTATGAACAAGTACACCCCGCACAGATCGACAAATAACAACACCGA
This sequence comes from Planctomycetota bacterium, assembly GCA_027625095.1. Lineage (GTDB taxonomy): Bacteria > Planctomycetota > PUPC01 > JACPCR01 > JACPCR01 > JAQBXN01. The sequence continues at coordinate 68,864 of JAQBXN010000002.1, forward strand.
GGCAGTCCGCTGGAGCATCGACCTGCGCTATCAACCCATCGGATTGCCGACTGGCCGGCCATTTCAGCCGGCGTTCATCACCCGCAGTCGAAAAAATCCGGAGACAGTCTGTACCTCACACGAAGAATGGTGCACGCGCTGGATACAGGGGCTGGAGAATTCGAAAGGAATTCAGGCCCACCGGGTCGTGAAGTGAGGCCTGCTCCAGTCTCCATCTTGATCTCAATCCCAAGGCAGCGGTAAGCGCCTGCTTCCGATAGTTCGTCTCTACGAGGGCTTCCGAATGTCTTTCCAGGGCGCAGTCAGGAGCGCCAGGGCATAGAGAAATCCTACGACTAGCATCAGATGGCGATAGCCCAGAATCATGGAGCTATACTCTAGAAGACCGCCAGACATGGCGCCGAACAGGTTCGCTGCGAAGCCGAGATCCGCGGCTTCGGTATCTCGAAAGAATCTGCTGAAGAGCAGATTCGCGCAAAAGACGGGTGAGAAAATAATGGCGCTGGCTACCAGGTATCGCAGAACCACATTCTCAAAGAGCAGAGCTTCCAGGGGTAAGATGAAGTTGGCAATGACCGTTACGAACAGCGCAACGGCCAAAGGCCATGTCCTTCGAAATTCGAATCTTGCGACAATCAGGTTGGCCAGCAGCACCGCCACCAGAATGGCAAAAAACACCAGCGAATTAACGATCCAGGTCGAGCCAAATAACAGCGAAAACTGAACGAGCGATTTGGCCTCCAAGAGGAAGAAGCCTGCCCCCATGAAGAAGAAATGAAAGTGGAATTTCGAGTGGCCTTCAGTCTTTGGCCTGCACAAACGAATGGCTGCAACACAGAAGGGCGCGAGTAACGCAAACATGATGAAGTACTGCACAGGAATTGATGGACGTTCAAGATATGTGAACGGCCAGTCATCGGTCGCGAGGGTGAGTTCCTGATTGCCAAAATCAAAGGGCACTCTTCCAGAATCGGGCAGTGTTTTCAAGCCAGGGCCAACCATGATTACCGCCGGCAGTAAGTCCTCTTGTGGCCAGACATAAACCGCTGGATCCTGGTCAAAGACCTCGCGCAGCATTCGTGCGAGTTTCTGCACATACCACATCTCGCGATAATAATTGTAGAGCACGACGACTCCGTCTTTCTTGAGCCTAAGTTTTGCTGTTTCAAGACATTCCCTGGTGAAGAGGTAGTTCTCAAGCCGCAAACTGGAATATCCACTGACCAGCGTGAGAGAGTCCGGCAAAGCAAAGCAGACCATGTCATATTTCTTCTCTGTGCCCCGAAGAAAAGCGCGTCCATCATTTACATACATGGTCACCCGCGGGTCCTGGTACGGCTTTGCAGGATGGTATGCCTTGCCGAGATCCATGATGACGGGATCGATATCGACTGCGTCAACGTGCTTTACGCCATGCAAAAGTGCAACTGCCACATCGGTGCCCGAACCTGCACCAATATAAAGGACGTCATCAAAACTTCGGTCAAGCATCAGGTATGGCGTGTGATACATCTTGCCGACTGCTTTTATATTCGGCAGCTTCATGATCTGGTGTCCAAGCCCGTTTACTCTGATCTCGTACTCAGGGCCCGTTTCGGTCTGATGGGCGAGCACTCGCAGTTTGTAGTAAGGCGACCAATGGAGTTGGCCGTAAAAGAATCCCACCAGGTCACCGGCGGTTGACAGAACAAGCAGGACTGAAGCTCCTATGTGCCATAAACGCCATTTCCCCGGTCCGGCAACCCAGATGAACAGAATCATGGAAATTGCGAACCAGGCGGTGGAGGGCAGGCGAAGAAATGCGGTAGCGGTAAATCCGAGGATGCCCGCAAGGCTGCCAAGAATGTTAATGGTGTATGCCCGTAATGGTGGGAGCGTCTTTATCAGTCTGCCCATCGGTTGGCACAGGCAGGTAAACATCGAAGCAACGCAGATGAAAACAAATGGCAAAATGAGCCACATTGGTATGGCTTTCCTTACCTGCGAATCCTGGAAGTGGATTTCACCGCCGATCTGCACGCTAACCTCCAACGGAACGATCGTGATAAGCAGCACGAACCCGGCAACGATGAAGGGAAACGCGTCTACTGCTTCGCTCTTCCAATGCCCGCACAGACAGCCCAGGCCGATGCCCAGAAAGCAGGCGAGCAAGACGAAATTCGTGAAATATCCGACGTAGAAGATATTCGCCGCCGTCCAGCGAATCATCGTCAACTCAAAAAAAAGAACCAGAAAGCTCAACCAGAAAAGCCGCTTGTCCAATGCTGCCGGGGGTGCGTCTGTGAATTCCGTTTCTTCCATTGATGACCATCAGTTGATATAAAGCGGCAGGCGGGGGAGATTATCGCCCCGTCCTTTCCTCCACAACAGGAACACCTCAGGAACTGCTTATGCCCATCGAGAGAAGAGAATTAGGCAAGACAGGACGACTGCTTTCTGCCATTGGATTCGGTGGAATAATAGCCGTAATGAATGAGAGCCCTGAATTCGCCGCCGATCTGGTAGCTGAGGCTATCGAACGGGGGATCAATTACTTTGATGTCGCCCCATCGTACGGTGATGCGGAATTGAAACTCGGGCCTGCGCTCGAACCATATCGGTCGGATGTCTTCCTGGCATGCAAAACCACAAAACGGGATGCGAACGGGGCCCGGCTGGAACTCGATCAGTCACTCAAAAATCTGAAAACGGATCATTTCGATCTTTATCAGTTCCATGCGGTGACCACGATGGAGGATGTGGACGCCATTTTTTCAAATGGCGGAGCGATGGAGACCTTTCTGGAGGCGCGTGAAAAGGGCCAGACACACTTGATCGGATTTTCGGCGCATTCTGAAGAAGCCGCCATAGCCATGCTTGACCGATTCGCTTTCGATAGTGTTCTGTTTCCCCTCAACAACGTCGCCTGGTATCAGGGCAACTTCGGCCCGCGAGTCGTCAAGAAGGCGAAGGAGCTTGGGACGGGTTTGCTCGCGCTGAAAGGTCTTGCCAAAAGGAAATGGAAAGAAGGCGAAGAACGCACTTGGCCTAATTGCTGGTACAAGCCGGTCGAGAGCTTGGAAGATGCGGAGCAGGCACTGGGTTTCACACTTTCGTTACCGGTAACTGCGGCGGTTACGCCCGGTCACGCTGAATTGGTTCGGCTTGCCTGTGACGCGGCAGAACGTCTCTTCGAAAAGGGAAATCAGCCGCTGCCCGTGTATTCAGAATTACTGGAAGTGGAGCCTGTATTCTCTTCCTGATGGAATCCCCGAATGCGAAAAACGAATCTGAACATCCTGATCACCGGAGCCGGAAGTGGACTCGGCCGAGGGCTGAGCCTGCTGTTATCCGGCCAGGGGAATTTCATATACGCGACGGATCTGAATTTAGACCCCGCAAGGGCCACCGAACAGAAAATCAGGGCCGAAGGCGGTGATGCAACGGCACACGAACTGGACGTAACGGACGAAGGAAGCTTGCAGGCATTCATGGCCTCAGTCGGTGCGGCCAACATCGACGTTCTCATCAACAACGCAGGCTTTCAGCATGTCTCACCATTAGAAGACTTCGACCAGGAAATCTGGGACAACCTTGTTGGAGTGATCCTGAAGGGCACATGCCAAATGACGAGGGCAGTGCTTCCGCGGATGAGAGAGACCGGTTTCGGCCGGATCGTGAATATCGGATCAATCCATTCCATCGTGGCATCCGCATACAAGACTGCATACGTTGCCGCCAAACATGCTCTGCTTGGTTTTTCCAAGGTGGTAGCCCTGGAGACAGCGGATTCCGACATCACCATTAACACGATTTGTCCATCGTACATTCATACACCTCTCGTCGATGCTCAGATCAAGTCGCAATCCGAAGCACACGGAATCACCGCTGAAGAAGTCATCGAGAACATCATGCTCAAGCCGATGCCGAAAGGAAAATTCATTACCTGCGAGGAAGTGGCCGGCACTGTGAGTTTTCTCATTAGCGACGCAGCAAGGAACATCACAGGGCAGACCATCGTGATCGATGGCGGTTGGACGATTCAGTGAGCAAGTGCACGCCTTTGCGGCAGTTCATGCGTTCTGATAGTGTCCGCCGCTTCACGGATCTGCTTCCAAACAATTTCAACTAAGCGTGAGCCCATTGGAATCTGCACTCCAGAAAATAAAGCTGGTCATATTCGACGTGGATGGTGTCCTGACGGACGGAAAGCTCTTTACTTCACCTGATGGCGGAGAAAGCAAATCTTTTCACGTTCATGACGGCCAGGGCATTAATTTTCTACATCGAGCTGGAATCTCGACTGCGGTGATCACCGGACGTAAGAGTGTCGCGCTGGAACGCAGGGCAGCCGAACTGGGCATTGAAGATGTCTTTCAAGGGAACATGAACAAACTCGAATCACTCAATATCCTGCTGGAAAAATTTGGACTGGCAGAAGATCAGGTGGCCTACATCGGTGACGACCTTCCCGACTTGCCCGTGATGATTCGGGTCGGTGTCTCGGCAGCAGTCGCCGATGCGCGCCCCGAGGTTAGAGAACGTGCGACTATCGTGACGGATGCGCCAGGAGGCAGCGGTGCCGTTCGCGAGTTTTGCGATCTGTTGCTGTCTGCACAGGGCAAATGGCAGCCAATCGTCGAGAGTTTTCTCACGTAGCCACCAGCTCCGGACTCTTTCACAAAAAGTAGACTTCATCATTATTCCGCCCCGAAGGGGGCCTAGATATAGTAGCCTGGGGCACCGCCGTCAGTCCGGAGAAACGGGCGCCTCCAAGCCATGTAAGGACGAAACAAATGGTTGTGGCGAACTCATTTGTGACGCCCTGTCAGGGCTGGAATTGTTCTTCCTGCATCTATCCAGGCGTTGCCCAGGACTACTGTGTTTTGGCCTTTCAGGCCAGGAATCGGCTCGTCCCGACCTTTTACGAAGGAATATGCCAGTCTGTGGGTTTGCAGGTTCCCCAACGTTTTCAGCTACGATGAGGATTGATAGCGATATGGCACATCATCCCCTACGTTCAAACCATCTTCTTCCAATCGTCGGTCTGGCGATCTGCTCTTGGGGCCAGGGGCCATTGCAGGCCCAGAGTGAGGTTGTCTTCCCGGAAGATGAGATGGCCCTGCCGTTCGTGAAGCAGACGATGATCGGTCTGTCACACCGTTTCTTCGATCCGGAAACCGGCGAGCCACAATATCAAATCAAAGCGGCCAAGGCAGTAACTCGGACGCAGGGCAAGTCTGTCGTCTTCGATGTTGATGGGCCCAGCGTGCTTTACTTTGACAAAGAACAAATGGCCATCACCAGTGAGAAAGGCGAAGTACACCTCGAAAAGGGAAATGAGCGTATTCATTTGCTGGGTGGTGTAACCGGATACTTTGATACGGCGCGTACGTCGAAGTTCGAGACGGAATCGTTGGAAATGTCTTTCAGCGGTGACGGGCAGTCGAAAGACCCGATTCGGTTCACGCAAACCGGAGTAACTCTAGTTGGGAAGCGGTCTGTATTTTTCAGAATTGATGTTCCGGATCAGACGCATAAGGAAAAAATCGCCAAAGTCGTGGTCTTCGGGCCCGGTTATGCCCGGTTCAGTAAGCAGGAATCCTCAACAAAGGAGACCAGAACCGACAGCTTCCTTGTGGAATTCCAGGGCTCTGCTTCCTATTCACAATTGAAGCCGGTAATCTTTTTTAACAGCAGTATGGATGATAAAGAAGATCGTGTAACTCTCTATGGTGAGGGCTATGTGCTCAAGTGCAGGGAATTGCAGGTACATGCCCTAGGTCACCTGAATTCCTGGGAGCGATTAATTGCCAGGGGCGACGTCAAATACACCGTGAAGCCGGGCCTTCGAGTGAACGACCGGTTTGCAGAAATGAAAGAACCGGATTCGATTCGTGGCCTGCAGAAGTGAGGAAAGTAGCACAGCCGTCTGCAAATGATCCCTGGTCAGCAGAACGCCTCAGCTAGTCAGATGGCCGACGGACGCGGATAGGGCTCGGCACAATTGCCGTAAATGCGTTTGGTACCTCTGCGGCATTCTGATTAATAACAGACGCGACGATTTCAGCCTTGCGCTCGGCAGATAGACCCGACAGCCGAATCAAAACAACACCATGAGTGGCGAGATGTTGCCTCTAGACCAACTCACCGAAGTCTTTGTCCCCCGTTAGCAACAAGGCTTCTTCTACCTTGCTTTTGTTAAGCACGGCCTCGACTGAAATCCCCGGATCCATCTCGGCAACGTACCACACCCGGAAGGAACTTCTCTCAAACGGCGAACGATAGCGCCGTCTATGCACTCGTGATGTCTTTTGCTGATCGGTACTGGCTGATTCCCAATAGCTTCAAGAATTCTTCGTGCAAAATTTCACCGGCACGAACTGGTGGTAGTTTCTTGTGCCATTATTTCTTTCTCCGGATGATCTGCGCTTTCATCTACGGGGCCTACCCAGAACAACGGGTTATGAGCCACCTCCCAAAGATGGCTATCGAGATCTTTAAAGTAACCACTGTAGCCACCCCAAAAAACCTTCTGCGGCTTCTTGACTAAAGTTGCTCCAGCATTGACAGCCTGCGATACAACCTCATCCACCTCTTTTTCTGAGCTTACGTTGTGAGCAAGTGTAAATGATTCGAAACCCGCTCCTTCGGGAGATACCGTTGCATCCTCGGCCAAGGCTTTTCGCCCATACAATCCTAGCCACGTTCCGTTGAGTGTGAAAAATGCGACCTCTGGAGGTGATTCCATTCGAGGAAAACCGAGTCCTTGCTCGTAGAACTTAATTGCCGCAGGAAGATCGCGAACGCCGAGTGTTACCATGCTTATTCTTGGCTTCATTGTTGGTGGTTCCCTATTTTACGTATCACGAAGAATGTTCTATCTGGAGTGGCGGTCGGCGAGATAAGCGTCTTGACGAGGCGGGCCCTCAGGATTGGGTGGAACGTTCAGGCGCCGGCCACTGAGCCATTCCAGGTAGAACTTTGTTGAACTGACTCACTTCGCCGATGCATTCGGCGTTTTGGGAATTCTATTCAGGCGGGATATCACGTCCAGGACGGGATACAGTGGTCTTGGGCGGGCGAAGGGTAATCGGAGGATGTGAGATGGGATGGGCATCGATTAGAAGTGGTAGAGACTCTCCAGAATGGAGATACCCAAGCGCGTAACATGCTGATTGTGCAACGGACTGTTTCATGCAACTGCCGAACTTCTTGGCATCTGCAATGTGTGCAACAACGTTTTCGTATGCTCCTGTCGCTATCATCTCACCTAATGCACTCCAGGGCCGTGAAGCCCACACACTCTCATGATTCCCTGATCTTGAATTCACTGCACATTTGCCTGCCTCTTTCACTCAACTGGTTGAACAGTTTCTTTGGGAGTTCTGGCCTGACCCGACTCAACTGGAACCAGGGGGCGGTGTAGCCGGAGCTGATCATGATGCGAATTTCGTCCGAGTCATTTGGAGTTCCACCATGCCAAGTGCGGACGTCGCGAATCAAAGCGGTACCCACGGGAGCGCAAACATGACAGTTCTTCATCCATTCGGGCTCTTCCCCAAGAGATGGAATCGGCTGCCGTGAGCGCTGTGTGCCGCGAATGAATCGAGTGCCGCCATTAATGACCTTGAATTCAGTCATCAGAAAATTGACCACGATGAACGGCGCGGGAACGTCTCGAAAGGTCACTTTGCCAAGCGGGTCTTTGAAGAAATCGCCCATGTCCGAGTGCAGAGCCTGAATCTTCGCTCCCGGTGTGGAGTAGTCGCCACCGGCTCCCGTGCAGACGTAATCCTGACTGCCCCAGATCTTGTCGAGGATAGGCAGTACCGTTGGCAGGTCGATGAGCTGGGACCATTCAGGGTGATGTACCTGCTGGCCGAATGAGTATCGCGCATACCCGCGGTTGGCCTTTTCAAGCGGGGTTGCATCCATCTGTTCCTTGACCACGCGCTTGGCTCCCGCTTGTCCGAATTCAAGCTGTTCTGGAGTCAGCACGTCGCGAACGGCAACGAAACCATCCTGGTGAAAGATCGTTACGGCCTTGTCGACTTGTTCTGGTGAGACGATTTCGAGGTTGAGCATGGGAGGCAGTTTTTAGGGTCGGGTGTGCTGAAGGGAACATACGCTTCATTGTTCAGCCGGTTTCTAAATAGGGCTCGCCGGGGATGTGCCCCGGAGTTCTGCGTGAGGGAAGTTTCCTTTTCCGTAACAGAAACGAGCTACCTGTTCTGCCGGTGTAGAAAAGGCAGGCTCATCACCACGTTATGAATGAGGAATGACGAACGGTATCCGTTCTTTTTCAGATCCTCCATGGTCCGTCCGATATAACACTGGTCATTGCGATTAAGTCCGCGGCCGAGCGCGTAGCTGAAAGTCTTTCGAATGATCTGCCAGAGAAATTGATCCTTTCGGTTCATCAGAATTTTTCTCAACGCTTCAGGACCATCAAATTTATCGCCGTTGGGAAACTGTCCGGATGCATCGATTGGCTTCCCGTACTGGGTCTCACGCCAACGACCGATGGCGTCAAAACTTTCGAGACCCAATCCAATTGGGTCCATCTGATTATGGCAGGATGCGCATTCCGGATTCTTGCGGTGAACTTCGAGCTGCTCGCGAAAGGTCAAGCCATCCTTGTGCCCGTCGTCTGCAGGCAGGTCGCCGGCGCCCGGCGGAGGCGGGTTAATGTGGGTGCCGAAGACGGTCTCAAGCACCCAGCGGCCGCGGAGGACGGGGCTGGTGCGCAGCGGATACGAAGTTGCCGTCAAAATGCTGCCCATGCCCAAGAGGCCACCGCGGCGACCGTCTTTCAGTACGACTCTCTGAAACTTCTCGCCTTCCACTCCTTCGAGGCCGTAGTGCCGGGCGAGGCGTTCGTTGAGCCAGGTGTGATCGGTTTGCAGGAAAGTGAGAAGGCTTTTGTCCTCGGTGAATATTTCTTTCGCCAGAAAAACCGTCTCTCGCATCATAGATTCCTTGAGCTCGACATCGAATTCCGGAAAACGATTTGGGTCTGGTTTAACGTTTTCGCCGAGGTCGCGAATGCCAAGCCACTGGGCCGCGAAATCTTCTGCAAAACCTATCGCTTTAGGATCTTTCAACATGCGCATGACCTGGGCAATCAACACGTCGTCCTTGGAGAGTTGGCCCTCCTCCGCAAGCGACAGAAGTTCTTCATCGGGGATGGACGACCAGAGAAAATAGGAAAGTCTGGAAGCGAGTTCGAAATCGTGGAGACGATAGGGGCCGGTTATATCCTGCTCCGCTTCAGGCAGGTAAAGGAATCGAGGAGAGATAAGTATAGAAGTCAGCGCCAGCTTTACCGAAGCCTCAAAGGAATCGCCTCTCGCCACGGCGAGATCGTAAAGTTTCATCAGTTTGGGGAGTTGTTCGTTCGAAGGCGTACGGCGAAAGGCGCGCCGAGCAAAGGACTGGATGTTGGATCTCGCGGCGTCCCGGGCGCCGGGCCCATCCTTGGGGAGGTGTTGGAACAGCAACTGGTGGGATGGGGAATCTTTGGCGGGAGTTTCGGGAATCTTTGCGCGTTCAGGTGTCCATACCGCCCGGTTCAGGATGTCTTCCGCCGCGTCCAGATATTTCTCCATGTGGATAGGCGACAAAAAGAGCGCGGCCCCCTGGTTATCGAAACCTTCGCCGCCCGCCGCGTCCTTTGGAAAGAAATGTTCCGCATCGAAATTTACGCCGGTAAGATCGAGCACACTTCTTCGATACTCCGTGCGATTGAGTCGGCGACTGTATACGTAACCTTGATAAAACGAGGTGTTACTATCGAACGCCAACTGATCGCAATCCGACTTTTTGTGGTATTCGTCCCACCACTTCACAAACTTTTCACGCTCTTCTTTCGTTGGCTTTTCTTTCTGCTTTTCCGGCGGCATCTCCATGTTCTTGACCTTGTGCGACGCGCGCTCGAAGGCAATGAAGTTCGCTGAGACTTCGGCTTCTGTCTTAGTCTGCTCGAAATCTCGCTTGCCCTTATTGCTGTCCGCATCGTGGCACTCTATGCAATATTTCACCACGAACGGGCGGACGAAGTCCTTGAACGCTGCCTCATCTGCGCAGAGAAGGCGGGTGCCACCCAGCAGGATTATGGTTGTGAAAATGCGGCTCATCCGTTCATTAATCTTCAGGCTTTGGCAGCGTTACCGATAAAGTCAACCACCCTTGTCTCGTGCCAGTATTCATGACTGCCATTAAGAGAAATGAATCCTACATGACCTCCTCTCTCTGGCACTTCAAGATGGAACGCGGTGCTCTTTTTGGCTTCATCCAGCGGAAAACACTCCGGAGGCAGGAATGGATCGTCTGCAGCATTGATAAGCAAGGTTGGACGTTCGATGTTTGGCAAGAACTGCAGGCAATTGCAGTGAGCCCAATAGTCTTCAGCGTCCCTGAAGCCATGCGACGGGCCGGTGTATGCATCATCGAATTCACGGAACGAACGCATGCTGTCGAAATCACATAGGCTGAGGTTCGGAGGCAGCGAACGTGTCTTTGACCGCATTTTGGCTCGCAACGAATGCATGAAGTATTCCATGTAGATTACCATTGATGGCTTGGCCATCAGTTCAGCACTTGCCCGGAGGTCGCAAGGTACCGAAACCGCGGCGAAGCATTTCAGGACGGCTGACAGCGTCCTGCCTTCCCCGGCATATTTGAGAACTGTATTCCCGCCCAGGCTGAATCCTACGATGGCAATGGAGGCGTATCCCTGTCGCTCAACATGCGCCACCGTCTCTTCGAGATCGTCGGTGTCGCCGCTGTGATAGGAGCGATACAGCCGGTTTGGGACACCGCTGCAACCGCGAAAATTCAAGGCAAGAACGTCCCATCCTCTGCTGCTGAAAGCCTGAGCCATACCCTTCATATAGGGCGCTTCCGTGCTGGATTCGCAGCCGTGACACAGAATGACTGCCCGGTCACTCTTTACGCGAATCCAGTCAAGGTCAAGAAAATCTCCGTCAGGAAGTTCCAGCCGCTGCCGATCGTATCTCACATGAACACGGCGAAACCGGCTCGCGTAAATCGTCTGCAAATGGCCAGATCTGAACAGTCTTGAAGGCACGTATTCCGAGCACTCAATCAGCGGCATGTGGGTTCCAACGTCATATTACTCCTTCATTCCCAGCCTACTCCGCCACTGAAATGCTGCGACGATAAGGAGGTTCTGTTGAGCGACGAGTATCGAGCATCTGTTTACTCATTACTTTCGATACAGATCATTTGTCCGGATGTAATCAAACACACCCGCCGGCACCAGATGTCGGATGCTCTTGCGCTCACTCAGACGCCTGCGGATATCGGTGGATGAAATGCCGATAGACGGTGTCTCCACGAAGTGGTCTTTGAGCGACTGAATGAACTCAGCAGAGAGCCTGCCCTTGAGTTCCTCAAATATGCCCTCATCAAATCCGGGCCGAACACCGATGACGATTGGACATTCGCCGCCAATTTCTTCGGGAGATTTCCAGTTCGGAAGCTCCCTCACGGAATCCGCGCCAACGATAAAGAGAAGTTCGTCATTCGGATACTGCCTGCGGAGCTCCCGAATCGTATCAATCGTATAAGAAGGGCCCTTTCGTCTGAGTTCCAGGTCTGAACAGACGAAACGCGGGTTGTCGTAAGTCGCTGCGGTCAACATGGCGAGACGGTGTTCGTCCGGCGCCAGAGTCTTTGACATAGCGTGCGGCGGAACACGCGCGGGCACAAAGATGACTTTTGAAAGGCCGAGGGTGTCCCGTACATGCTCGGCAAGAATGAGGTGTCCCATATGAATGGGATCAAAAGAGCCGCCGTATATTCCGATTTTCATGGATGTAAGTACAGAGATGGCTGCGAAAGGCTGGGGCCGATTTTACAAAGGGGAGCAGGTGATGGGTAACGGGACGAATCAGGCAAACTTGCCCATCTCTTGAATGACTTCGTCGACAGGCATGACATCGCCAAGATCGATGTCGATATCGAGCAGGTTTACTTCGTGCATGAGTTCGCAGCGTTCGCCGACAGCTTCGCGAGGAACGATGACACGGAAGCTGTCTTTGGCATCGCGGCAGGTGGCGTAGACGCAATGGCTGGTACTGCAGCCGGTGACGATCAGGGTATCGATGCTCATCGCCGCGAGCATGTCGAGTACGTTAGTCCCCTTGAAGGCCGAGGCGTATGGCTTACGAATCAGCTTTTCGGAAGGACGCTTCTCAAGGCGAGGGTCGATCTGCATAAGTGGCTCGTCGCCGGGTTGAAGACTGAGTTTCAGTTTGCGGTTCGGATTGGGCGGATCGGCCGGGTCGTATGCAAAGGTTGTAAAGAAGATCGGGAACTCTGCTTTTCGGGCGGCATCGAGAACGCGGCGCGTCTCCAGTACAACAGAATCCAGATTCGAGCCCATCTGGTGCTGAGGTTGAGTCCAGTAGAGGGCGAGATCGATGACGATAAGTGCGGGGCGTTTTCCGAATCCGATACGGTGGCCCCAGTCATTTTTCAGGTAATGTTGGCGGAGTTCTTCTATGTGCTGCCGGAGTGGTTCGCGCAGGTGATCCGGAAGTTGGAGATGGTCTGTGCCGAAGGAGTTTTTTGTGGACATGGGATGTAGATTCTCTGTGAGTGGGGCAGGGGAGTGGTATCAAACAAACCTTGTAAAGCTCAATGCTGATTTGCCGAGTATCCAATCAAGATCCTCCGCAGTCAGGAAGCCGAATCCTTCTTTGAACAGATCGAGATTCATGGAGACTGTTTCCCGCATGCAGACAGGTGGAAAATCGCTTCCCCACATGATGCGCTTCGGCCCGAATGCATCGTAGATCATTCTCAAGAATTGTTCGAGGTCCTTGTATGGAAAGCCTTCCTTGCTTGCACCATACAGTCCGGAGTAATTGATGAATACATTTGGAAGCCGGGCCAGATCGAGCACCTTCTGATACTTCGGAAACGGCAGGTCTTCATCGAGCCGGGGATGGCCGAGATGTTCGATGCGAAAGCGGATGCCGGGGTGACGTGCAATGAGTTCGGCGGTTTCAGGGGCTCCGTAGGCGTCCCGGCTCCCCGAAAGCGATGCCACTACGTCAAGATCTTCCAGCGTTTTCCACATTGCCCAAGGATTGCCATTTACTGAGCGAGCCCCGGCGGGAACGCGGAAGCCGACCATGCCGTCCCGCTCTACTGCTTCTGTGAAAAGGTGGGCGGCATCCGGTTTTGAAGTGTCTACCATTCCCCACGGTGCGAATTTGCCCGGGTGTCGTTCGCAGACTTCCTTTTCGTAGGTGTTGTCGAATTGGCCGCCATACTGAACAAGAATGGCTTTATCGATGCCCGAAGTGTCCATCTGCGCTATGAGGGCTTCCACCGGCACGTATTTGGTAACTCCGGTGTGGACGTGTGAATCGATGATCATGATTTGGCACCTGGGATTTGGATTAGACGTTTGCTTGTTTCTTTACCTGTTTCTTGAACCGGATCAATGTCTGACACCATCGTCGAAACCGAATCAATCTCGCATTTCTACGGGGAACTGAGAGCCTTGAACGAAGTCTCACTTTCAGTTCCCCGGGGTGAGTTTTACGCGCTCTTGGGCCCAAACGGTGGCGGGAAGACTACGTTGTTCAAGATTCTTTCCACCTCTCTGCTGCCCTCAAGTGGCAGTGCGAAAATCCTTGGATTCGATTGCGAGAAAGAACACTTCAGCATCCGGTCCCGCATCGGCGTTGTATTCCAGAATGCCAGTTTGGACAAGAGGCTGAAGGTGCGTGAAAACCTGGAACATCAGGGCCACCTGTATGGGCTGAAGGGGAGTGAACTTCAACGTCGTGCTGATGAGTTGCTTGAGCGGCTCGGCCTGGCGAAGAGAGCGGATGAAATTGTAGAGAAGCTTTCCGGAGGCTTGATGCGGCGTCTCGAACTGTGCAAGGGCCTCCTGCATTCCCCCGAATTGTTGCTGCTTGATGAACCGACCACCGGTCTTGACCCCGGCGGGAGGCAGGACTTCTGGTCTTATCTGAATGGACTAAGAAAGGAACAGGAACTGACAGTGCTGGTGTCGACGCACTACATGGAGGAAGCTGAATGCGCGGATCGAATTGCATTCCTTGATCAGGGGAGCCTGGTGGCCGAGGGCACCCCTCAATCACTGAAGGAAAGAATTGGCGGATACGTGATCACGGTAGGGGCAAAGGATGCGGAGCACCTGTGTAAACAGATCAAGGAGCGATTCGGTCATGAAGGGAATGTGGTGGACGAAGCAGTGCGGCTTGAACTGCTAAACGGCCCGGAATTCGTACCGAAACTCGTGGAAGCATTTCCCGGGGAAATTGAGGCGGTGACCGTGGGACGGCCGACACTGGAAGACGTTTTTGTTCATCTGACCGGCCGCCGGTTCGTATCTGTGGAGGCCATATGAAAATGACCGGGCAAAGACTCAATCCTGGATTCGTTATGCCCGCGTGGTCGCTGGCTCGCCGCGAGGTGGTTCGTTTCTTTCGCCAGCGAAATCGTGTGATCGGGGCATTAGGGACGCCTGTTGTCTTCTGGCTTCTGTTCGGCTTTGGGCTGAAAGATTCGTTCCGGCCACCCACGGCGTCGGCCGGTATCAACTACCTGGAATACTTTTTTCCAGGCACGCTGATCCTGATCCTTTTGTTCGCCTCCATCTTTGCCACAATTTCCATCATCGAAGACAGGCGTGAAGGATTCCTGCAGGCGGTACTGGTGTCGCCCGTCTCACCGTACGCGGTGGTGTGCGGGAAGATACTTGGTGGGACGTTAATAGGTTTTCTTCAGGCAATGCTTTTTCTGCTTCTGGCCCCGGTCGTTGGGCTTTCGCTTGGATTCAAGTCTCTGCTTGTCTGCGCGCTCTTCATGTTCGTTGTTGGACTTGGTCTGACGGGCTTGGGTTACCTGTTCGCATGGAAGATGACTTCCGTGGCGGGTTTCCATGCCATCATGAATTTGTTTCTGATGCCGATGTGGCTGCTGTCGGGCGCGCTGTTTCCTTCCGGTGGAGCGGGCGCCGGAATTCGATGGGTTATGGCCGTGAACCCGCTGACGTATGGATTATCTGCGATCCGGCAGGCCTTGAGTCGTGAGCCCGGATTGGGAAGCCAGCCATCCCTCGGAATTTCGATGGCTGTAGTAGTGGCCTTCGCGATCATTACCTTCGCTGGAACGGCGAGGTTGGCCGGCCAACGGGAGCGCGGGGATCGACATGAGTGATAAATCTTGGAAGGCCGCCGTGGGTGTGTTGCTTGTTTTATGCGGCGGCATCCGTGCCCAGTCAGTGGGGGGCGGCGGGGCAGAATCGCTCCGTCTCAGAGAACTCGGCAAACTTCCCGAGTTCGAGCTTCAGGAGTGCAATGGAGGTTCGGTGAAGAAAAGCGATCTGGATGGGAAGGTTTGGATCGCAGACTTCATCTTCACCCGCTGTGCAGGGCCGTGCGTAGAACTCACAAAGGTAATGAAGGAACTGCAGGCGAAGCTCTCAAGAAAAATACATTTTGTCTCGGTGACAATTGACTCTGAATACGACGAACCAGCGGTTCTCAAAAAATACGCGGAGACTTTCGGAGCGGATCCCAGCCGCTGGCTATTTCTCACCGGAGAAAAGAAGCGGGTCACTGCCCTCATCGAAAAGGGTTTCAAAGTCGCGGCCGGTGGTTCCGATTTTCATCACACACAGAAGATGGTGCTGGTAGACGAACGAGGAGTCATTCGCGGGTACTACGATGGATTGGAGAAAGATAGTGTGCGAATGCTGAAACAGGATGCGCATTCGTTAATCACAATTCTGCCCCTCCACGTCTTCCCGCCTTTGAATGCCTGCCTCAATGCCACTGCCTTCTGTCTGCTGCTCGCAGGATTCATCCTGATAAAGCAGAAGAAGGTGACACCGCACAAAGTCTGCATGCTATCCGCCTTTGCTACGTCGGTTTTTTTTCTGTGCTCGTACCTCTACTATCACTCCTACAGCGGGAGCACCCCTTTCCAGGGCGTTGGGATTGCCCGACCTGTTTATTTCAGCATCCTGCTCACCCATTCGGTTTTGGCGGCCACAGTTCCGATGCTGGCGATCATCACAATCTACCGGGCATTCAAGGGGCAGTTGGAACAACATGCACGCATTGCACAATGGACGCTGCCTGTCTGGATGTACGTTTCAGTGACCGGTGTGGTGATCTACTGGATGCTGTATCGGATGTAATGGAACTACCGGCCAGTCACGTCCTCCGCCCACTGGGTGGCGTAGCGCAGGAGTTGATTCGCGCTGTCTATCTTGAGCTTGGCCTTGATGTGCTCGCGGTGGGCCTCAACGGTTTTGATGCTCAGGCCGAGGTCGTTGGCGATTAGCCTCGTCTTGCGGCCGCGACCAATATGTTCAAGGACCTCAAGCTCACGACTGCTCAGGCGTTCGAGTGGGCCTTTGGGGCGTTGGCCGGGCTCGAGCGCATCTTCCTCCATACGACTCATTACGCTCTTGCTGATATAGACACCGGAATTGAGGATAACGCGGATAGCTTCCAGCAGATTCTCGGTGGCTTCCTTTTTCATGATGTAGCCCCGTGCGCCTGCGCGCAGGGCTCGTTCGGCATAGAGGGATTCATCGTGCATGGAAAGGATAAGAATGGGCAGATCGGGATATTTAGCCAGGCAACGCTTCATGAAGGTGATGCCGTTGGTGCCTTTCAGTGAGATATCGACGATCAACAGATCAGGCAGTGATTTTTCGATACTGCTGAAGGTTGTGGCCGCGTCTTCCGCTTCACCGCAGATGACGAGATCCGGTTGCTGATTGACGAGTAACATCAATCCCTGCCGGAGGATTGGATGATCGTCAAGAATGAATATTCGCGAACGTTTTGTCTCCACTGGAGCTACAGGTGATTTGGCCATTTGGTATACCTCGAGAGTGTGGGTGGATGATTCGATAAGGTAAGAAAGACGGGAATCCGGCTGGGACTCAATCCACGTCTTTATGCAATCGAAAATAGCATTTTCGGTAATTTACGAGATTGAAGAAACTGCTTCCATGAATTTTTCAGGAAGTCATTCGTTGCACTGTCCAGTCTTCATCGGGCAAGTCAACAAATTCTTTCATATCCTTAAAGATGTTATGAACCTCCTCTTTAAACACGTCACCGACCAGAATGTCAACGAGATTTTTTAGATGGTGGGGATGAGCCTTGATGAATCGGCCAAAATTGAAGCTGGGCGAGTAGAAGGCGTAGACCAGCTTTCGGAATGCGTTCATGCCACCGACGAATTTGGGCTCAAATTTGCCCAGTTGCCTGCCGGACACATCGCCAATCTCGAGCCCTTCGTGAATTGCGTCCGCAGCCCAGATGCCGGACACCATGGCCAGCAGGACGCCCGAAGAATAAATCGGATCAAGGAAACCGTAAGCATCACCAACCAGAATCCAGCCAGGGCCGGCCATCTGCGACGAGCGGTAGGAAAAGTCGCTCAGGACATTCACCGCTGAGGCGAGCGTTGCGTTCTCGAGTCGTTCACTTACCGCGGGGCACATGGCGATCTCTTCCATGAGCGTCTTCTCAGGATTCTTTTCCCGGCCCTCGAAAAGGATTGAAGGGGAGGAGACCACGCCGACACTCACGACTTCCGGCAACGGGATGTACCAGAACCACGCCTGATTCTCGCGTGAATAAATAATTAGAGTCGCGCCCTCATCAATTCCAGGGCCTCTGTGCGCATTTTTGAAGTGCGCGAATATCGCCGCTTTCTTGAGGAATGGATCCGGTCGCCGCAAATTCAGTCGCTTGGCCAGCAGCGCGTTTCTGCCGGTGGAATCCACGACGACCTCAGCGCGCAGGGTTTCAGTCTCTTCGCCTTCCTGGACTACCACACTGGTCGCCTTGCCTTCCTCAAAAAGTACATCTTTCACCAGTACGCCTTGCCTGACCTGAGCGCCCTTGCTGGCCGCGTTATCCAGCAGCATTTCATCGAATTTTGCACGTGGTACCTGCCAGGTGATGGAACTCTCGTGTGGGTTTGTCTTGTAAAAGTAGAAGGGCTGAGACTCCTTGCCGGATGCGGAAACAAACTGCACGCTATATTTGCGCGGGTAGTCACTCTTGCGCATATGGCCGAGCACTCCAAGCCGCTGGAACGGCCAGTAGGTTTCAGTGACAAGGGACTCACCAATGCAGAAACGAGGGAAGGTCTCTTTCTCCAGTATCAGTACTTTTCTTCCATGCTCCGCCAAAATCGCGGCAGCGGAAGACCCCCCGGGACCGCCGCCCATTACAATGACGTCGAAATCGCTGTTAGCTTTCTGCATGGCTGTCTGGAGTTAGAATTGAGCTGTTTGAGACCTGTCAGAGTTAATCTTGAAATTGAGAATTCGCCGCCCGGACAACGAGAAGGAAACAGACACATGCAGATCATATGTTTGAGCCGCAAACCCGATGGTTACGCCTGCCTAAGAATGAGGAAGGCCGCCGAATCGCGAGGCTATTCCTTTCAAGACCTCAACCCGGCAGATGTAGACATATGCATCGGGGACGGGATTTTCCTGAAGACAGAAGGTAAATCCGAGCGTTTCAAGATTCCCAATGTTCATAAATGTGCGCTTCTGCCCAGATTAGGCGCCTTGCCGGTAGACCATGCATTGGCCGTCGTAAGAGAATTCGAGGCTGGCCACATAAGATCATTCAATTTGGCGGACGCCATTCAGCGCACCCGCAACAAGATTCATGCGTATCAGGTGCTGGGGAATCGATCTGTGCCGATTCCAAAGACGTTCGTTTTGGCCAATCAGCGAGAGCTGGACACGGTCACGGACGCACTTCCGGGTGGCAAATACATAGTCAAACTGCCGGTCGGAGTGCAGGGCATCGGAGTGATGCTGGCTGAGAGCCGTTCTTCGCTTGCGTCTATTCTTGATACTTTCTGGGGTTTGAACGAGTTAGTTCTCGTTCAAGAGTACATTGAGGGCGCGGCCAAAGATAAACGGGCGTTTGTGGTCGGCGATCAGGTTGTCGCCTCCATGCATCGTAGCGCACGGGTAGGTGATTTCAGGTCGAACGTGCACCAGGACGGACAATGTACAGCGGTAGAACTTTCAGAGGAGGAGGCCCGGCTTGCAGTCAGGGCGTCTCGAGCTTTGGATCTGGATATATCGGGGGTAGACATCGCCGAAACCGGCGAGGGGCCGGTGGTGTTGGAAGTCAATCAATCCCCGGGATTTGAGGCGCTGGAAAGTGTGACCAAAGTTGATTGTGCAGGAGCTATTATAGAGTACGTCGCCGGTTTTTGAATTTTTGGATTCACTGCCAAAGCGGCAAGTTTAGTAAAACTGGTGCTGGTCAAGGGCTGCCAGCCGGAACTCATAAAATAATACATCTAAATGGGTTGACAGCGCCTTTGCTTCAAATTTGAAGCATGGCATAGGCATTGCTAAACAGACAAAGCTAATCTCAAAGACTGCGAAAATGGCAGGGAACTGCCACAGCATGCGGGCAAGCAGGAAAAACGACATTTCATCTCCCATCCTTATGGAGGCAGAGTACCATGGCCGGTAAAGATATATATTTTGGTGAGGAAGCTCGGAATGAGTTGCTTTCGGGTATCAATCAATTAGCCAAGGTGGTCGGTTCGACCCACGGCCCCAAGGGGCGTGCAGTGTTGATTCAAAAGAGCTTCGGCGGCCCCACCGTCAGCTTGGATGGAGCTACTATTGCGAAAGAAATCGAAGTCGAGGATCGCCTGGAAAACTTGGGCATCCATCTCATTCGCGAAGTCGCCAAGAAACAGGGCGATGCAGCGGGCGACGGCACGACCACTTCGATCATCCTGGCCCAGCACATTTTCAGCGAGTCGCTGCGCAACGTGGCTGCCGGTACCGATGCCATGTCCATCAAGCGTGGAATCAGTCAGGGCGTCCTTGTTGCTGTCGACTTCATGAAGAGCATTGCCTCGAATATCGAAGGAAAAGGTGAACTCAGCAAAGTGGCAACCCTGTCTGCCAATGGCGATAAAGTGATCGGCAACCTCATCGGCGAGGCATTTCACAAGGCTGGCGTCAAGGGTGCGATCTCAGTGGAAGAGGGCCAGGGCCTGGAGACCACTCTGGAATTCGTCGAAGGCATGCAGTTCGACAAAGGCTACCTGTCTCCGCATTTCATTACTGATTACGCCAGCATGGAGTCGGTGTTGGAGAACTGCTACATCGTCCTCCACGAAAAGAAAATCTCAGCCGCCAAGGATCTCGTAGGCATCCTCGAGATTTGTGCTGAACAGAAAAAACCCCTGCTCGTCATTGCAGAAGACATCGAAGGCGAAGCCCTGCAACTCCTCGTGGTCAATAAGATCCGCGGCGTGGTGAACTGCTGCGGTGTCAAAGCGCCGGGCTTCGGCGACCGCCGTCGCGAAATGCTGCAGGATATAGCTATTCTGACAGGTGGACAGGTCATCACCGAAACAGCCGGGATGAGCCTCGCAACATCCGGAGCTGACGTCCTCGGCCGTGCCAAACGAGTGATCGTCGACAAAGCTGTCACTACCATCTCGCGTGGAGCTGGAAAGAAGGATGAGATCGCCGGGCGTCTCGCCCAGATCAACAAATTGCTTGAGGTCAGTACCTCGGATTACGACAAAGAAAAACTGCAGGAGCGCATTTCGAAGCTCTCCGGTGGTATTGCCACAATCAAAGTCGGCGGCAGCACTGAAGCCGAAGTGAAGCAAAAGAAAGAGCGCGCTGAGGATGCGGTTGCCGCCACCAGGGCCGCTGCCGAAGAAGGTGTAGTCCCAGGTGGAGGTATCGCTTATCTGCGCGCCGCGGCCGCCGTCGCCAAGACAAAGATTAAAGGTATTGGTGAACAGATTGGTCTTGAAATACTTGCCCGGGCTTTGGCATCCCCGGTTCGTCAAATTGCCTCGAATGCTGGCAAGGATGGTGAACTCGTCGCTGAGCAACTCAAGGATGCCGGTACCAATCAGGGCTATGACGCGGCAAATGACCGGTTTGTTGACATGATCGAAGCTGGCATTATCGATCCTCTCAAGGTAACCCGCCTCGCTGTGGAAAACGCCGCGAGCATAGCGTCTCTGCTGGTCTCAGCCCAGGCTGTCATATGTAAGACACCTGAAAAGGAAGAAAGCCACGAAGACCACATGGACTAAATTCCCGGTAACGAAAATTACGACGCCGTTCGGTATAACACCGGACGGCGTTTTTTTTTGCCCGCAGTCTCTGTTAGGTTCAAGTTGTAGGGACCAATCGGAGTCCTTACCGATTCAGACTTTCGTGCCCTTTTGAGATTCCAGCCTTGCAAAACGTTCTGCTCGCCCTCTTACTTCTTGATTCGGGCTATGCTGAGAAGTTTGTCCCCTCGTTCGGTCCATTTCCTCGATTGGCGATCACTGCTGCAGAAGTTCAAGCAGTAAAGGCCTCGGACGGATTAGAGGCGCAAAAAACTCAGGCTGTCCGGCAGGCGCAGGCATATCTCGATAAGCCGATTTACATCCCAACTGAATGGGGCGATTGGGTTTTTTATTACGCGAATCCGAAGACCGGTGGCCCCCTGGTGGCCCTTGATCTTGAAAGGCACAAAGACTCGTCGACCGGAGAAATTTTTACCGATAAACGAATCGTAGACTCCTATCGGACGATTCTGCATAACAATGTTAACAGGGCTGCGGTCAGTCTTGGCTGGGCGTATTTGTGGACAGACGAAGATAAATACGCGGCAGAGGTTAAGCGGATTCTCACTACCTATGCGAACGTGTATCACACATTCCCCGAACGTGCTGACCGATGGGGTCACACCGGCTTTCTGGCGAAGTACGGTGGGCGACGTTATTCGCAGAGTCTATCGGAAGCGGTCGGTGTTATTGAGTTGTGCAAGGCGTATGACCTGACTCGAACCAGCAAGGTGTGGAGCCAAGAGGAAATTAGACTCGTTGAAGGTAGCCTCTTCCAGCCGACTGCCGATACGCTGCTCTATACAACGTTTGCCCATAATCACCAGACTTGGCTAAACGCTGGCCTGATGTGCATTGCCTCTGTGCTTGGCGACACCAAATTGGTGAACCGAATTTTGGATATGGAGCGTGGGTTCTACTATCAGCTCAAAAACAATATTGATGAGGATGGTATGTGGAATGAAGGGACGATGGCGTACCATAATTATGCGCTACAGGCTCTGGTGGCAACGGTCGACGCCGGGCGTCGGATCGGGATTCCGCTGGAAAAAGAAAAGAAGTTCAGATCGATGATAGAGGCGCCGCTGAAATACTGTTATCCGGACGGGCGGCTTCCAGCGATTAATGACAGCGACCCTTCGAACATCCGTTCGTTCTTTCATCATTTTCAATGGGCATGGGAAGTCTATAAAGATCCGGTCTTTGCCCAGGCATGGGCTAATGGGGATCAGAAGCTACTGGCCCAGTTGCTTGGGCCGGAAGCTGACGTTCAGCAAGTCTATGAATCCAAATCATCCATTCTGAGAGGAATCGGTCTGCTGGTTCTGCGTCGTGGGACAGGGATTTCGGCAGTCAACGTGATGTTGGATTATGGCGCACATGGTGCCGCGCATGGCCATCCGGACAAGATGAATCTGATTCTCTATGCGAATGGGCGTGAATGGCTGTTTGATCCCGGCCGACTGAATTACAGGCATAAGGAGTACAAGACTTATTACACGCAGACTGCAGCTCACAACACGGTGATTATTAACGGCCGCAGTCAGGCTCCGGACAACGGAACGCTCTTGTTTTTTGATGAGACGGACGCGTATTCATCCGCAGCCGGCGAAAGCAAAGGAGCGTACCAGGGCTCGATTCTAAGGCGATTCCTGTTTCTGACGGATTCATTTCTGGTGGAGCTTTTTGAAGTCAACTCTGAGAAGCCAGCGACGATAGACTGGCTGGGAAGTGCTGGGGTGCCTTTGTTACTCGGATACGCCGCGGTGGCTGCCGAGGGGAGGAACTTTCCGATAATTCGCACCAACGAAGAGAATGACACAGCTACGGGAACGGATGCGGCACCAGGGACTCCGCCCCTGGGTGAGGAGGGTGGCTACCAGCATTTTACCGACGTTACGCTTGTACCGGAGGCGTTGCCGATCTGGGATTTTGTTCAAAGTAAGAATCAGTCGCTCAGGTTGTGGCTGCATTCAAAACCTAAGGAGCAGATCATGGTGGCAAGACGATTTGGGTATGACAAGTCGCAGCGGCATCCCTGTCTCATTCGGCGGATCGAAGGTAAGGCCGCCGCCTTTTTGACGGTTTATGATCTGAGTGGCAATGGGAAGGCTATAGAAGGTGTTTCGTTTGAAGGAGATAGGAGGGCTGTCGTTCAGTCCGACAAAATGGAATGGAAGATCAGTTTTACGAACGACGGTGTTGATGTGAAGGCAGGAGGGCAGTGAGAGGCACGGATTGAAGGCAAGAACATAGGATGCCCAAACCTTAGATCTCTATATCTGGAACAACACTTACGTGCTCCCCGCGGAATGATTTCAGGACGCCGGAATCCAGTTGCAGGATAAGTCCATCTCTCAGATCCAGATCGTGGACGCGGCCGCGATAAATCTTGCCGCTCTGCTCGAGAGTCAGGAACCCACTTCCGGTCAGGCAGAGCTTTTTCCATTTTTGTTCGAGGGCGGTCAGGTCCCCAGTTCTCACGTCCCGATAATGGGCATCCAGGTTTCTCATAAGTTCTCTGGCGACTTCTGTACGGTGAACCGCTTTACCGAGTTCCATGCTTATGGAGGTTGCATGGTCTCTCAATATTTCCGGAAGTTGTTCTGCAGTCAGATTGACGTTCAGGCCGATACCTATAACGAAAGTCCCAGGGGTTTTGTTGTCGTCCTGTCTTGTCTCGACCAGGATTCCACAGATTTTTTTTCCGCCCACGAGTACATCATTCGGCCATTTGATGGTTGACTGAAGCCCGCATGAAACCTGCAGAGTCTGGCAGACTGCGACTGCGCCCAGGACGGTAAGCACGTTAAATTCTCTGGCCGGCAATCCCGGCATGACGACAGTCGACATGAGAATGCATTTGCCGTCAGAATCGATCCATGTGCGTCCTCGGCGGCCTCGACCCAGGGTCTGTGCTTCGGCAAAGATGGTGACGCCTTCCCTGGTTTCTGAGGCAAACTGCCAGGCGATGTCATTGGTGCTGGCGGTCTCTCGAAAGACATGGATTTCTCGGCCAATAATTTTTGTGCCGAGCCGGTTCAAAAGTTCATCCGGGTGAAGCCTGTCCGGTTTGTTCAGATATTCAGCCAACCTGCGTGATCTCCAGTGCAATGTCCGCAGCAGGTGCGGAGTGGGTAAGCGCGCCAACAGAGATCCAGTCAACACCTGTCTGAGCCACTTCGTGAACTGTCTCCAAAGTGATGCCACCAGACGCTTCCAGAATGGGTCGGTTCAGGGATGATCGCGGCCGTTCAGAATCCAGATGGTCAACCATGCGTCCCATCTCGGTGGGAGAGAGATTGTCAAGCATGATGATGTCGGCTCCAGCATGGATCGCAGCGCAGAAAGATTCAAAATCTTCTACTTCGACCTCGATTCGCAGATCAAGGCACCTATCCCTCGCCTGTTTAACAGACAGGGCAACTGCCTCTGGCAACGTGCAATTGTGCAGGCCTTGAGTGACGGCCAGATGGTTGTCCTTGATCAGCACCTGGTCGTAAAGTCCTGTCCGATGATTGCGTCCTCCTCCGGCTCTGACCGCATATTTGGCTAGCCCCCGCCACCCAGGCAGTGTCTTGCGAGTATCCAGAATCTTTGCAGAGGTATCCGAGACGGCGTTGACATAAGAATAAGTCAAAGTGGCTATGCCGGACAGGCTTTGCACAAAATTCAGGGCGATGCGCTCTGCTGTCAGTAATGCCTGCAGAGGGCCTGTCACCAGGGCAATGGTTGTCCCTTTCTGAATGAATTCACCATCTTCAGCATGCAACTGTACTTGGATGTTCTTATCAGCCCTGTGGAAGACCGGTTCGATCAGGGTTCCTCCGGCCAGAATACCATCCTGCCTGGACTCGAAAGTGCCGACACCACGTTCACCTGATGGAACAAGAGCCCGAGTAGTGCAATCACCGCTACCCACGTCTTCAGCGAAGGCTGCACGGAGCAGAGATTCATAGAGTGAGCTATCTGGAGGTGTCTGCATTTACAATGGATTTTGTAAAGAGGGGCGGAGTATAGGCACGGATGCTGGTGGAGCAACAGGACTCAAGAAAATGCTGCAATGACGTTTGTACCTGCCAGGCAAGTATTTATATCCTGGAATTCAGACGGTAAATCGTTATCTTCCGCAATAGATTTCGGGGTGACGACAATGAGTTTCCGCAGAGAGATATATCTATGCAGATAAAATTTTGGGGAACAAGAGGCAGCATTCCTACACCGGATCCCGACCGAATGAAGTACGGCGGGGATACGTCGTGTGTGGAAATTCAGACCTCAGGTGGCAAGAGACTGATTCTGGATGCGGGTACTGGAATCCGGCGGCTGGGCATGAAGTTGATCACAGATTCGAGGGGCCCAATTAGCAGTAACATTCTGCTTACTCACGGTCATTGGGATCATATCCAGGGCTTTCCGTTCTTTGCGCCGGCTTATATTCCGGGGAACTCTTTTACTTTTTACGGACTCTTCAAGGCCGATGGCCGGGTGGAGGAAAGTATGCGGGGGGTAATGGGCGAACTCTATTTCCCCGTCCATCTGGAGGCTATCGCCAAGCAATTACATTTTCAGGATATTCTGGAGGGCACCCGTGAAATTCAGGGCATTACCGTCTCGTGTTGTGTGGTGAATCACCCTCAGGGAGCACTTGCTTATCGCATCGAACATGATGGCTCTGCTGTGGTGTATTGCCCCGACACCGAGCACACCCCTGACGAATTACAGCCCAAGCTGGTGGAACTCTGTCATGACGCTGAATACCTGATTCATGACACTCACTACGCGCCTGAAGAGTTTGACACGCATCGGAATTGGGGACACAGCACCTATGAGGCCGGCATTGCCGTCTGCAAGGAGGCAGGGGTCCGTTCGCTGGTTCTCTTCCACCACGCGCCCGAACATGATGATGACTTCATGGATGATCTGCTCTACCGGGCCAATCAGGACTGGCCACATTGCATTGCCGCTACGCGCGACCTTGAACTGAATACCCTCCGCACAGATACCAGGCAGTTTAAAGCCATACGTCCCGAAAGAGAGGTTCAAGTGTCTGGGCCGGAGGCTGGTTTCCGAATCGAACGCCAATTTGACACAATCTATGTCCTGTGCCCCGCATCTATCACTGTGTTTTCATCCAGTGCGTTTGGCCGGAGGATATTAGATTCGGTCAAGGAAGACATCTCCCAGGTGACGATGGATTTCGAAAAAGTGGAACGATTGAACTCCGTATGCCTGGGGATTCTTGGCGAGGTTCTTGGTCACACTCAGAAGAATAATGTGTCCCTGATTTTCAAGAATGTAAACGAACAGGTACTCGAGGTCTTGAGAATGACCCGGTTTACCGAAATCGTCGAGGTGATGTAGGGGTTTATTTTCCCGTACGCTTTTTGAGTTGTTTGGCCACGGAATCAGGAACGAACCGGCTGACGTCAGCGCCGAAGATGACGGCCTCTTTTATCCACTTTGAGCTCACAAACGTGTACTCCTGGCTGGACATCATCAGGACGGTCTCCACATCAGGGGCCAGTGTTCGGTTGATGAATGCGAGCTGTGATTCGTATTCAAAATCTGCCATCGTACGCAAGCCGCGAAGGATGACGCCGCAGCCGTTACGGCGGGCAAATTCGACTGTCATTCCCTCGAACTGAGTGACTTCTACGTTGCTGAACTCCTGAGTGAGCGAAACAATAATTTCGACACGTTCGTCCGGGGAAAATATGGATTTCTTCCCTGTGTTCCGGGCTACAGCTACCACCAGTTGATCGAAGGTCTTCGCCCCCCTGCGGATCAGGTCCAGGTGGCCATAAGTAATAGGGTCAAAACTGCCTGGGTAGAGTGCTTTATTCATTGTTTGATTGGCTAGTGCCTTCCCCGCCTTGTATTCACCTAAAAAAGATTGCGACGCAGCGATTTGGAGTTCTTCCCCATCAGCCCAGCTTTGGGGCCGATGGTAAAGAAAAAAGTGCGATCATTTCGGCCGAAATCCTCATCAAAGCCGAACTCTACAATCCAATCGTGAAGAATCCGGCGAAGGGAAATCTGAAAGTCAAAATACTCTTTCCGGTTCCACTCATAATCTTGTCGAAGATTAAACTCCCACCTGTCACTGGGCGTGATGCGTGCACTCCAAATGGTGCGGTTGCTGTCATCGCGGCTGAACCTGTGGTGTAAGCCTAAATCCAACTCTGTGACTGGACTGAAATTCATGCCAACGTTCATGATCTTGAACTGAACGGGATCCGTTCCGATCTCGTTGTCATTATAGAGGGACAAATTGGGGTGCACGTACCATCGAAGATCCGTTTCCACATCGCTGAAGGAATTGTTGTTGTTGTCACGCCGGTTGTTGGGGAAATAATTCGTAAGCACATCGAATTCGAGAAGCCGGTATATCGCTCCCCCTCTCTTCGTTTCAAGCACGTTAAAAAGACCAAGAGTGACTTTGTCGACTGGTTCCAGAGAATCGACCTCATCAAAGAAAATGAGGCTTTCGGATGGATTATCCACACCCTGGACGGAACGGAAGGTTACTTCAGGCGTTATACGATGCATGAGGTGATCGATTTGCCACCATTTGCTTTCGATTTCGAACAGTCGCCAGAATGCGCTGGAGAGTCGTAGACCAGCGCCATAGGCAGTTCTCCAATCGCTGCTTGTTTGCTGGAGGGATTCGCTGAAAAACGTCTCACGAGTAAAGACGAAGGGCTCAACATGCAGGAAATTCAACCGGAGAGGCGCTGAGAGCTCGGTATCAAAATCCAGCCGGTCAATGCTGCGGAAATCAGAAAACAGGTCTGCGCCCGTGAGATTCAGATCCTCGTCGAATCTGCGCCTGACCCTGGCGAACTCGGCGCCAAAGGTGAACAGCAGCCGGTTCTCCCAGATAGGTTGGGAAAGCAGGTCGTACGCGATCCGGGGCAGATATTCAGTCTGACCGGGGGCGTTGGTGCTGGCGCTTCTCTGTTCGCTTTGTGAAAGGTTAGGAAACTCATTTACCCTGAGGTGGCCAAGGAAACTCAGCGATGAATTTTCCCAATTTCCGTGCACAAAAAGCTGATTCTCCGGCTCCTTCTGGTATTGGGATTCGTATTTGAAAAACTCATTATAAAAATTGTTGTCCGAGAAATCCTGGAGTTCGAGATCTACGGTCCATCTTCCGATGAAGAATTCATCCTCATGATCGAGAAGTGCGTCGTAGCTGGTATCCGTCAACAGCTCTCGATGAAGCAGCTTGATTCGATAACGATCGTCTTCTTCGAGCGGCACACCGGCAAAATCCTGGCCCCCGTCCTTGATGAAATAGGTATCCAGGTAACCGACTCTCCTGCTGGATTCGTATTCCACGTTGATTCCTGTGCCGGTACCGCGATCGGTGTAATGATCCAAATCCAGTAGCAGCCTCACCCCCGGGTACACCTCCATCGCCAAGTCCGTCTTAAAAAAGGTTCCAAACTCGGAAGAACTGCCAAACCCAAAATGAAACCAGGGCCATGGATATTGCAGATCGCGGTAAGAATAGGGCATATAGAACACCGGTATCTTGTGAACATGAAAGACCGCATTTTTGAAGGCAACACTGTTCTGGTCTTTGAACACGACTGAACTGGCGCTGAAGTGTTGATGCGGCTCTTTGAAATTGCAGGTCGTGATCTTTGCCCGTTTGGCCTTGAAAACGTCCGGCCCCTGCTGCTCCCCTTTATCGGACTTCATGTGCCAGTTCACCTGTCTCCCGGGCCTTACTTTGTGGAGTTCAGTATTGAATGCCAGACCCTTGTGAACTTCCCAGTTAAAGAGCAGTTTGTCTGCGTAGCTCAGAGTGCCACTCTCCGTGAGCGATACGTTGCCCTCCGCGTAAATCTCAGAATCCCCCTGCCATATAACGACCCGGTCAGCCCGGATGATGGTGTCGCCTTTGCGTGCAGCGACGTTTCCGATCGCCATCATGACATCGCCACCCTCAACAATTTCAAACTCCTCCGCATTTACCTCAACTCCGGTAAGGCCGGGCTTGCTCTCGCTTTGACCCGGTGCAATGAATACCCACACCAATATCCCGATCCATCTGAGACCTTTGTAAGCAGGATTGCTCTCTGGATTGTATTTTGAAGTCCTTGGCGGCATGCCAGTCTAAGCCCAGTTCCACTGAATATTGCGTCGCAAATCAGCCTTCACGTACTCCACTGAAATTAGCACGATGAGGTCCGGCTCTTATAAGGATGACGTCAGACGGTGTCAAAGAATCGCCGTCTCTGATGAAAAAGATTCAGATGTTTGTCGCTCTAATTGAGAGCCTGATGATATCAGGATGATCCGCTCGCCTCTCTGGTGCGCCTCCCTTTTCATGAGTGTGTTCGGATGATAGAATCGTGGGCAGTGGATCTAACCCGAATTTAAATGAGAAGCCCTGTGATCGGAACAACGCCCCCCTTTCTCTTCGGCATTCTGGCCTGTCTCTTCTCGCCCATCTTCGCCGAGAACTCCAGAGGAATAGCCGTCAGGCCCAAGACGCCGGACATGAAAACCGTCATCGGCGATAATTGGCTCCTGCTGGTCGGGATCAACAATTACAAGCATTTCGACAACCTTAAAGCGCCGATAAATGATGTGAAAGCGCTCAAGAAGGTCTTGTATGAAAAATACTGGTACCACCCGGAGCACACCATCGAGCTCCTTGACGAACAGGCCACCCGGCGAAACATCAAGCGAGCGCTTGTCCAACTAATGGATGTGCTCCAGCCCCACGACACTATTCTCGTCTACTACGCCGGCCACGGTAATTACGCGAGGAATAACGTCGGCTTCTGGCTTCCCCATGATGCAGGCAAAGATCCTATTGATCAGGAAAACTGGCTGAGTACAGCCGATTTAAAGGGCTACATGAGCTCGTTCAAATGCCGCCACGTCCTTTTGGTGGCTGACTCCTGCTTTTCCGGCGACTTGCTGCAGAATTTCCGCAGTACCGAGCGTCCCGAGATTCATAACGAGTATTACCGCAATGCCTACGGCAGAAAGTCGAGAGAAGTCATCACTTCAGGCGGTCTTGAAGAAGTGCCGGATCTGGAGATCGGGCAGCACAGCGCGTTCGCCTATCACCTCATAGGCGAGTTGGAGGCTAATCGTGAGGATTGGCTTGGTACACTCAAGCTTTACGCCAACTTCGCACCCGGCCTGACACGCTCGACCCCTTACCTTGGAGTGCTGAAGGACTCCGGCCATCAGGATGGAGGAAGCTACGTATTCTTCCGCCGCCCGACCCCCGGCCCTGATATTGACAAGCACTATCAGGAAGCACGGCAGCTCGAAGCAAAAGCCAACACCGTCGAAAAACTCAGAGAAGCCATGACCCAATACCAGCGTTATCTGGCTGTGCTTCCACAGGAGCAATTCCCATTCGAATTTCAGCGGGCAAGAGAGGCTCAGGAGCGTATCGAAAAGGCCATCCGCGGGATCTCAGCGGTGAAAGAGGGCGATAGTTCCAGTGCCAAGAGTTCGCTGCAACAGGCCATAATGAAATATGACGGCTTGCCCGAGATGAGTTCGACGAAGCAGATTCAGCAGTGGGAGGATTTCCGGCTCGCTGCCCAGGCAATCGAGCATGAGAAATATGACGATGCCTCACGCATCATCGAGCAATTGATGCGTCAGCGACAGAGTGAAGAGGTGGCCGGCTTTGCCAAAGACCTGCAATCCGTCCTCTGGGCCACCCAACTGTATTCCAAAGAAAAAAAGACCATCGCTGAAGGGGCTGCCCTTGACGCTCGCGCGAGAGATCTCCAGTTGGCGCTTCGAATCCTTAACCAGGCCACGGCGGATGCCCGCTGGCCCGCGAAGCTCCGGGCAAAGACGGTGGAGAGGCTGAAGTCATTCCAGTCGCAGACTTTCAAACAGGCCCGCGATCTGCTTGCAGAAGCAACGAACTTTGAGAATCGAGGTTTCTTTGATGCGGAAGGCGCGCTCGGCCATTACGAATCCGCCAAAGCTCTGGGCCAGATGCTGCACGTGGCCGGTTTTATAACTGAAGCAAAAGCCATCGATACGCCAGCCACTCTCGGCGAGGCCCGAGCCCGTGAGAATGAAGCATTTCTCCGCGACGGACTGAACGCACAATCCGTATCTGGTGTCCGAATCTGGCTTCAGAAATCGCCTGATAATCCCGCAAAGGCTTACTGGGAGCAGACGCTCGAAAAGTTTGACCTTATGGTCGGTATTCACGGCGGATACAAAGGAGCAGACGCGTACGATGAATGGAAAAAATCCGCGGATTCCCTCGACAGCATCGAGCGATGGTTTGACGGGCACAAACTGCCTCTCAATTACCCAGGCTCATTCAAACGAGCCAATCAACTGCTCCTCGCCACTCTTCGACAGGGCATTGAGAGCTGCGAGGAGATCGAAAACCTCGAATTCGAACTGCCTGTGGTGCAAGAAGATTTTAAGGAGCATTACCAGAAACTCATTACCGGTTTCCCGAAGACCCAGCTCAGCACCAAGCCCCTTGTGGACTCGATGAAGAAACTCCGCAAAAAAATTCTCGAGGCTGCACTGGCTCTTGAGTTCTCGGATGGACTTAATGACGCGCAACAGGCCGTCCGGACATATTCGCTTATGCCACCGAAGCAGTCATTCGAGGGGAAGGAGAATGTCCAGGAACTGGCAGACGCCACTGCCGCGACCGACCGGGTGACCCAGGCAATGAATGTCCAGAAAGAGGTGCATGCCGGCGCCGGCGCGGATGTGGCGGAATATATTCAGAAGCGGATGGCCAAGCTCTACCCGCAGAGAACACCGGGTTGGGTTCAAGTCCTCCAGAAAAACGCGCAGGCACACGAAGATCTGATCCAGGAAACCCGTCTTGCGCTAGCCGCCATGGTTGAGAAAGACACCCCGCAGAATCGCAAAAAGCTGATGGGCGCCTGGAAACTGCTCTCCAGACACAAACCTGACGCCGCCAATTGGAGCGCTTACGACCTTACACGTATTGGCGTCGCCTGGCGCGATCTCTGCCTGGCGGTTTTTTACGGCCTCTACAGAAATTACCAGCTCGGTGGCGACGAGTACATGTTCGTTTCAGACCAGAATAATTTCCGGTCTCCCATGGTCTGGGTTGCTGCGAATGAAGGCGGTGAGGCACCCGGATTCTTTGTCGACAAACATGAAGTCACTATTGGCCAGTTTGCCGAATTCTGGAAGGAAATTCGTGAAGGAAAGCCTGGCTTCCGAAGTTGGGAATCTCAACTGGAAGATGTGGCCCGCCATCTCGAAAAAGTTGATGAGAAAGCAGCGTTTCCAGACGACTGGCCCATGGTTATGGTTACCTATCAAGACGCGGTCGACTTCGCGGAATGGTCTAACCTCCGGCAATCACTGGCAAAGACCAAAGCGAACCGCGCGCTACCTACAACTCTGGAATGGAATCGAGCTGCTTTTGCCGCGATGGGGGAAGCTGAAGACCGTCTTTTCCCCTGGGGGGGCGAATGGAAAAATGTGACTAATACCTCGGGCAAGGATGCCGCCGGCCGCCCTTTCGATCCCTGGACAAAAGCAGTGCCTTCCGCTCTTCTTTCCGCAGATAGATCTTCATGGGGCGCCCTTGCTATGGGGGGCAATGTCAGTGAATGGGTGACAGCCAGGCCCCTTGCTGTCAAGCAGGTCAATCTTGGTGGCAACTTTGAAAGCTCGACAGACAGAGCTTCAAGTGCGTTTCGGAGTTCACGCCAAAACGTTGAGGTGCGCGAGGGAACAGTCGGTTTCCGCTGCATCCTTCGGTTGCCCATTAAGTGGGATACTGTGGATTGAGGCCATCCAGACGTCCGAATTCCTGCACCTTATTCCTTCACCACCCGCTGCTCTCTTCCCTGCCATCCCGGCGGGGGCGTTGAGCGTACCTCAAAGCCTTCCGGTGGCCCGAAGCCCTCGGCATCTACGAACTGGATGTAGAAGCCCCAGTCGAGGCCGGCATTGCCGAGCTTGATCATGAATTCGCTCCAGCCCGAGGGGACGTTGTAATCCCACGTCACGTCGCGTGGATTGGCTGACCAGTGGCGGTGCCAGCGGACGAAAGGCTTCCCGTTGAGCCAGGTTTTGAATCCGTCGTCTGCACCGAGCTCGAGACGGATTCGCATCGCTTTCGGGAAGAATAGCCAGCAGACCGAGTAGGCCATCATGAAGTCGTTATCCGTCTTGAATGCCTTCATCAGGTCGACGAGGTCAGTGGGCGATTCGTATAGCTGCCACTTGAGCTGGGCCGTGCCGAGGGTGTATTCCACATTCGGTTTGTAGCCATCGGTCTCGGGTTCGTACGCCTTGTCGTAGGCTTCGCATTTTTGGTTGGGGTACATGCCGATGATTTGCCAGTCGCGCACAAAGTGCTGGGGCAGACCAGCATACTTCCGACGGTACAGGTGGCGGGCTTCGAGCGGCAGGTCGAGTTCGGCGATGAGCTTTTCGACTTTTTCGTGCGCGTCCTCGATGCCTGCATCACGGTATGCAGTGGTCTGGAAGCCGAGGAGGCGTGCGCAGCGTTCGAGATTCGGCCACGCCTTTGCCTCGATCAGTTTCCTGCTGAGTTCCACCCTCACACCGGGCTTGTCCAGCAGTGAGCCTTCGATGAACTGTATCGACTGGTCAAAAAAAGCCTTAGCGAGATCGGACTCCTGCAGGGCAGGCAGGTGTTTGATAAGCGCGTGGGCCAGCTTCAACGGATCGTGGGAGATGTGCTGATAGATTTTGTGATCCAGTTCGCTGACCACGTTGGCGCCGTATTCCCCATAGGTCTCGAACGTGTTCGACTGATTTCCAAAGTGAGCACGCTTGCCGCTCTTGACGGGGGCTTCAACCCACACCCAATCGCGGGAGACACGGCCTGCCGGTGTGTCGTCTTCAACGATGACCACTTCCTTGCCATTGGCGACGATGGCCGTGCGATCCCAGTAGCATTGCCCGCGGAGGTTTTCAAAACGGATGCCCTCGATGGCACGGCCGGGGTACGGCGTCCAGGTGATCGGGATGCGCAACTCATGCCATTCGCCGGCCTTTGGCAGCGGGCCCATGTATCGTCCCTGTTGCGCCCCCGTGTCGTTCGATGAATTCCACCCGTGCCCCCAGTGGATGCGTGGGCCGAGGTAATGGTCGGCGACATGCCTGGCCGCCGGCCGCGGGTGTTGATACATGTCGCCCCAGAGGGCCCTGAAATTCCATTCCGTGCCATTGTGCAATGCGATGCTGACGGCTTTTGGTGGCTTATCCGGGTCGATGAAAACCCACTGGGAAATGTAAGGCACGTTCACCGGCGGAACGATGTGCTCGATGATCGGATGCATCAGCCGATGCAGTTTGTTCGGCCGGCCGTCCACCTGATTGGTGAAGGCTTTCTTGCCGCTCATCACCGGAGTTCCGACCTCAGTCCAGTCGCCCTCACGCCTGGCGTCTGGAATGGTCTCGTCAATGAAAGTGTGCTTCATCTCAGGCCGGATGAAGTTCGTCTGGTCCCAGTAGACCGGGCCACGGCCATGGTGCTGAAAACCGATTCCGTAGATTGGCGACTGATGCATGCCCAGCCGAAGCATGGAAACGGTTAGCGTATGCCATGCCCCCTTCGCCGGGAGCGGCCCGAGGATGTCTCCGCCTCCGTGGCGTGTCTGGCCCCAGTTGGCCCATTTCCATTCGTGTTCGTGAATGCGGTCGTTGAAGCTGATGGTGAGGTCTCGCAGTTGGTTCTTCTCGTCCTCGAAATATACCGACTGCTCCATGCGCGACTGCATCTGCTGGTCAAAGTTGCTGCGGATGTATTCGGGCACACCGCGATCCGCAGCGAGTTTCAGGATCTCTGCCCGGGCCTTCGCATCCAACTCGGGTCGCTGCCGGGCGATGTGCTCAAGGGCCCGCTCAGTCCATATGCCGTTGGGATGCCGTGCGATAAATTCAAGGAATTGCTGTTCAAGCGGCAGGCCCAGCGAATCGTGACGGACGTCGAACATCCCTTCAACAAAATCCCACCAGAAGCTCGATTCCGGAAACTCGTAGGCGATTTCGAATGCGGCTTCCTCGCCTTCCTTCGTGAGCGAATGCATGTAAGCGCGGGCGTGTTTTTGTGGCTCAACCTCGTTGCCTACGAGGCCCGACCCAAAGGTAAAGCGACGCCGGGAGTATCCATCGCCTGAATCATCCCAGACAATGAAAGAGATGCCGAGCTTGCGCCAATCATTCCAGCCTCGATTACGGGGGAACGCAGGCAATCGGAGTTCGTAATTATAGACCTGGTCGATGAAGTCGTAACGGAGCCCGACGAGCGAACCTTCGGGGAGAGGTTTGCTTCGGAAACTATCCACGATTTGCCGGCCTCTGGCGTCGAGCCCGAAGCCCCAGTGAAAATCGTTATCGTTGAATTGTCCATAAGCGAATTCGAGCCAGTCTCCGCCGCCGCTGCGTCCGCTGCCGATGTGCTGTTTAGGCGTGGAATCGGGCGTGCGCAGGCTCAGGTGCATCCAGTCGCCTTCGTGTGTCATCCGAAAAGTGGCTTCCCCGCCCCTTCCATCTTTGAGAGTGGCCGGCTCAATCGGCTTCCACTCGTCGAGGTGTCCGTCGACCTCGAATTCCATATTTCGCTGGTAAACAATCGGCGTTGTCTGTGCGGGCGGTTCATCTACGACCGTCTCCGACACCCACGCATTAATACCGTTTTCATCGGCCACAAAGATAGCGTCGTCGGCGAGCGCGATTTGTTGCTCTCGCCAGTCTCCCTCGAAGCGGTGCGTGTTCGTATATTGAAAAAGCTGTTGAAACGGATCCTTCCACTGATGTGTTCCAAGGAGCTTGCCGGAAGCGGAGTCAATGACGTCGAATTGCAGTGGCTCGTTGCGTGAGGAGGATGAGGCTACCAGCAGATGACTGCCGGCTTGCAGAGCCCGGATGAGAATCGTATCCGGCCGGTTGTTGGGGCCCAGTTCGTATTCTCCGAGCGGATTTTTCGACTTTAGATCGATAACCGACAACTTTTGCCCGGTCGCTTCATAGAGCACGTCTCCTTCGATGAGGCCCATCGAAGGACGGGTAAGTTTGTAGTTCGGATCAAGGATGTTGTAGACGACGAATTCAACCTTATTTGGATTCCGGAGTTCCTTCTTCACCTGCAGCCAGGGGCCATCGGATTTGAATTCCTTGACCTGCCATTTTTCATACTTGTCGTCATTGAAGGCGTCGTCGACTGGCTGGCCATCGAGCTGGAAGCGATTAACGGGCCACGATTGTTGCGACGCTACCGCGCAAAGGCCCTGGTGGAACGAAAGGTGATATGCCCAGGAATTTTGCTTCGCCGGAAATGGCAGTGTTGAAATGAACTCGCCGTCTGCATCCCGCAGGGTCATCATCCAAGCCGTAAGGTGATGAAGCTGCCCGAAGATGTAGACCCGATCACCATCGCAACGAATGACGCGAGTCTCAGGGTGATGGCCGGTATTGTTGGATGTGGACGGATCCAGCCGGTCATGCATGAGGCGGAACTGCTCAGCCCCCCTCTGCCATCTCAATTTTCCATTCCGCAAATCGAGGGCGCCGATGCGGCTGGAGCGAACGGACATATCTACAAATACGAAGCTGTTTCCACCTGCGCCATGCACCTCTGCGTTGAACGGCAATCGCACGTCCCACCGCGTCTGGCCGGATTTGCCGTCTACCGCAATCACCCTTCTCTCATAAACAAGGAGCATGGCCCCCGGCAGCCATCTCAACTGAAAGTCGAGTGGAACAGACTTTGACCAGTAAAGTGTGCCCCTGGCCGCTCGCTGCAGGCATTCCAGCCGTCCCTCCGAATAAACGAACAGGCGATCCTGAAGCCCGCTCCCGGCCGGTGGCGACCACATGAGCGGATGCTGTGCCTCGTGATGCCATCCAATCTGCAAAGGAGGTTGCAGAGGAACAGGCCGAACCTGCTGCGGAGTGTTTGGTTGAGAGTGAGAATCGCGAAGTGCCAGAATGGCTGGAGCAAGTTTGCCTTCCTTGGAAGTTTTGTGGGTGAGAGTTGCAGTGCGTGGTGAAATGCCTTCAGGCCAGGGCATGGAGGAAACAGTGCGGCCGGAGTCGACGTCTACATGTAAGAGCGCAGAGGCTGTGGTGAGGGGAATCGCAGGATGGGCGTCCCGCCCGTCTTCTTTTCGTGGGCCTCCGGCCCCCTCGGTGACGGGTGGGACGCCCACCCTGCGATTTGCGCTTTCGATAACTTCCACTTGCTCATCAAAACTGCGCGACCATATCGCCTGGCCTTGCGCACTAATCAAAGACAGTTCAAGCTCGCCCTGAAGAATGAATCTTCCCTCACCTACTGGAATTACCCGATCCGAATCCAGCTCATGCTGTTCCCAGACCACCTTGCCGGACTGTGCGTCCAGAGCCAGCAATACGCGGCTGTCCCTTGGCGCGAACAATACGGTTTCTCCACTCACGATGGGAGCCGTTCGGCGTCGGCCGATGAAATACCCGGTTGCCCGATCCAGCCGCTTGGGCCTTTCGTAATGGGTGATCCATTCGACCAGGCCATCACGGGCATCAAGCTTGGCAAGGATACCCATGTTGGTCTGGCAATAGACAGACCCGCCGTTCACCTTTACCGGATCCCCAAATTGCACCAGGTCGCACCGCAGCCCACGATTTCCCCAGCGTCCGAACTCAAGCTGGGCTTCCTGATACAACTTCTGCTCTCCGAGCGGGCGGGCCCAAAGCAGCCGGCCGTCGTCGGCGTCGTGGCAAATCAACAGTACCGGAGCACTTTCTTTTTCTGTCTCGATGGCCAGCCCATAGACCCTGCCGTCCAGCGCTACCGGATCGTTAATCGGCTGCCACTTCCTTTGCTGCCACTCCTCTATCCGGCTGGTAGACCAAATCAAATCGCCGCTCTGCTGATCGAAAGCTGCCAGTGAAGTCGGCACCCCGGTGTCTTTCTGGATGCCCCACCGAGTATAAATCCGCCCGCGGTACAGACTGGGCTCGAAACTGTTCGGAACAATAAGGTTTCCGAGATAGTGCTCTGGCCGACGCCCCGGATGCGCGATCATCTTGTTGCCGGTTTTCACCCAGGCCGGCTTTGGGGAGTCGCCCTCATACCATGCCAAAAGTGACGGCCCGCAGACCAGTGTGCCCGATGCGAAGGAATGAATTTCGCCCTCAGCCGGAGGAAAACGATCAAGCATGTCCTGCCCAAGGATTTCATACAGCGGATGACTCCACGCATTGGTCGGCGGTTTTTCAAGGGTGATGATGAGGGTTGGAAGCTGGTTACTGGCTGCTGGTTGCTGGTTGCTGGCTGGCCGGGCTGCCAGCCGTTTCCGAATTTCTTCGGAGGACAATTCTTCGCCGAGCCACGGATACCGGGCATCCTTTGCCGATCTGTCGAGCTCTCTTTGCAGTTCAGCCTCGCCGCCCGGCAGGTTCGCCAGGCACATCCACAGGCCTGACCGGGCTTTGGCCTCCAGCGTCTTCTTCTCCGAAGTCTGAGGAACCAGCACATCGAGTAAAGGATGATGAATTACTTCGAGAAACGATCTGAACGCATCTCCGTAATGGCCTTTCGTCAGCTTCATTTCACCGTATCGCAACAGCGCTTCATTGCCTGCCAGGCAAAGCGGGAAACGGCGATAGATGGCAAACAGTTTCTGGCTCTGGACCGGCGGCTCGATCGTTTCGAGCTCGAAACGGGCCTCTTCTTCCTGCGTGGCCGCAAACTGTTTCTTCGTCTCCGCGTCCTGCGCGTTCATGGTGGTTCCGATGCGCGACCACATGGAGGAGTGTTTCTCCCCGTGTGCAATGATCTGAAATGCAATTTTTTCATCCGACAAAAACGGCAGCAGCTTTGCCGCATTGTGGGCGCCGCCAGCTTCCGCATCGCTCAGGGCCTGTTTAACCTCGGCGGCCAGATAGAGCTCAGGTGACTGCACCTCGTCCTTCTCTTCGCCGGGCATGGTCATCTGCCGAAACCGATTTTCCTCGTTCTGCACCCAACCGTCGCGCCCGTTGAACTCTTCAATGTCTTCGAGAAGGGCCATGGCCTCCTTGAGTCTGCCCTTTGTTCGCAGGATCGTCATGCGCGCCTGCATTGCACGCAGGACGGTATCTTCGTAGACCGGCACGAGCCCATTACGATAAAGTGCCAGAATTCGTGAGGACGCGTATTCCACCCATTCCTCTCCATCTTCCACATGAAAAGCATTCTCCGCGGGTGTCAGCTCGAGGATGCGACGCAGCCCGGTCAGGACCATATTTACATCGCCGGGCTCGGCATCATCGACTATCTTTTTCAGGTACAGATTCGCGCTCGCGATGAATCCCTGCTGGTGTAGATCGTCACAAATACGCCAGAGGCCGCTTATACGCTTGGCCTGATCCACATCCGGGAATTTCACAAGCATCCGCTCGAACAGCGTGATCATTCGCATCCGAAACCACCGCTCGCCCTCCTGGCCGCGCATGCGGCTGGTCTTCATTTCCTCTCGCCAGCGCTGCTCGTTATGTCGGGCTGTCTGATCCCAATCCTCCTTCCATTCGATCTGGAGGTCTTTGGTTTCAGGCCACTTTTCGTCCGTAGTTTTGTACGGGCCAAATGCGTGGAGAGATGTGCAGGCGAGGAGGAATGCGAAAGTGAAGGCGAAGATTCTCTGGAGTAGAGTAATTTGTCGGCGCTTTCTCTCTTTTTGGATGTCAGGGCTGGGAAAACGAAAGCGGTAACAAGTCACTGCACTCCAAAGGGGTGGGTGGTCCAATGCGACTTGCCCACGACGGGGCTGCACAATCTCAATTCCTGCCACGGCGGGGCCTGTCCCCGTCGCGCACTGATTGTTTGCTGGAAAAGAAGAATGCTGAAATCCGCCACGGCGAGGCCTGCCCCCATCGAGCGATGAATCCAATCTAAAACGCATTCCTGATGGCTCCGATGTCATAAGCACCAAACGTTCCTGCGCAGAAAGCAAGCTGCAGCACCAGCCGCATAGCATGTGCATAAGCAATATTGTTCATATATGCCAACGCGACATCAGACGGTGGGCAGGCCCCGTCGTGGCAGAGAATGGAATTCAATAGCTTTGTTCAATAGTTCCAGGCCTTGGGAGTGAACTCCGGACTCTATCATCCTCTCTCATTAATTGGGAATGCCCACTCCCATGACACGGATGAATCAGGTAGACGATAACTTCTCATAAATATCTTTGCTTAAACCATTCCTCGCTGCTAATGTATGCGCTCGTACATGCAAAAGGCAACTGAGGACAAGCATGTCAGCGGATTAAATTCACATTTTGAGGCGGGTCTCACCCGCAGTCGTCACACCCAAGGAGTGCATCATGGCAGAAAGTGATCAAGGCCCACAAGGGGAGATGGATGATGCGGAAGCTGTAAAAAAACTTGGCGAAGCGCATAACAAAATCCTGAATGAACTTGGCAAGGTCATTGTCGGGCAGGAGCGGGTCATAGAGGAAATGATGATCTGTGTCTTTGCAAAAGGTCACGCGCTGCTGGTCGGTGTGCCCGGTCTTGCGAAGACGCTGCTGGTGAGTTCGCTCGCCGAGACGATGTCGCTTTCGTTCAAGCGCATTCAGTTTACGCCTGACCTTATGCCTTCTGATATTACCGGTACTGAGATTCTGCAGGACGATCCAGATACGCATGAACGCATGTTCAAGTTCGTCAAGGGCCCGGTTTTCGCCAACATCATTCTTGCCGACGAAATCAACCGCACACCGCCCAAGACTCAGGCTGCGCTCCTCGAAGCCATGCAGGAAAAGAAGATTTCCATGTCCGGCATCGATTACCTGCTCGACGAGCCGTTCTTCGTCCTGGCGACGCAAAACCCAATCGAACAGGAAGGAACATACCCTTTGCCCGAAGCCCAGCTCGACCGCTTCCTCTTCCACATTAATGTTGTCTATCCAAGCTGGGATGAAGAAATCGAGATCATGAAAAGCGTCACCGGTCCTACCCAGCCGGCGCTTGGGCATGTCCTCAGCGGTGCGGACATCCTTCAGTTCCAGTCGCTCGTGCGCCGCACCCCGGTTGCCGACCACGTCTTCCATTACGCGGGCATGCTGGTGCGTTCGACTCGGCCCAACGAGAGGGAAGCTCCTGAATTTGTGAAAGACTGGCTTTCTTATGGTGCTGGCCCGCGTGCCAGCCTGGCCTTGATC
Organism: Planctomycetota bacterium; assembly: GCA_027625095.1. GTDB lineage: Bacteria > Planctomycetota > PUPC01 > JACPCR01 > JACPCR01 > JAQBXN01. The sequence continues at coordinate 110,176 of JAQBXN010000002.1, forward strand.
CTGGCCGGAAAGGCGCGGGCTCTCCTGCGTGGTCGTTACCACGTCTCCACGGAAGACATCCAGGCCGTGGCCCCGGCAGTGCTGCGTCACCGCATCATTCCAAACTTTGCTGCGCAGTCCGAAGGCCTGGCCAGCGACGACATCGTCCAAAAACTCATCGACACCATCCCCTCAGACGAACGGCTCTACGATGGACAATCAGCCCAGGCAGCATCTAAGGTATCTTGACCCGGCGACGCTGCAAAAAATCGGTTCGCTTGAGCTGGTTGCGAGGGAGGTAGTCGAGGGCGTTCGAGTGGGAATGCACAAGAGCCCACTCCGCGGCCTGAGTACCGAATTCAGCCAGCACCGGCCCTACGTGCCCGGAGACGGTATCCGCCATATCGACTGGCGGGTCTACGGCCGCACCAGCCGCTACTACATCAAGCTTTTCGAAGCAGAGACCAACTTCACCGCAAATCTCCTCCTCGATGCGAGTTCATCGATGAGTTATGCGTCGGGCGCTATCAGCAAGCTCGAATACGCCAAATACATGGCCGCCAGCCTTGCCCACCTCATTGTCAAGCAGCGTGACCAGGTCGGGCTCGCCGTCTTTGATTCTGAGCTCCGCCATTACATCGAGCCCAAGAGCACGATGAGTGTCATCCGTACCATCGCCGAATCTCTCGAAGATGTGGGCCACGAGCCCAAGACGAACGTCTACACCATCCTCGACGAATTCGCCCGGCGAATGTCCCGTCGCGGTTTCGTCATTCTTTTCTCCGATCTGCTCGACGATCTGAACGGTTTTATCAAAGGCCTCAACCACCTCCGTTTCCGTGGTCACAACGTCGTCGTATTCCACGTGCTCGACCCTTATGAACTGACATTCCCATTTGACGGTGTGTACAAATTCAATGGACTCGAACTGGACGGCGATGTCGTTACCCAGCCGAAGAGAGTCCGTGCTGCCTACTTGCGCGAATTAGAGAAATTCCTCGCATCCGCCCGGCGCGCCTGTGAGAAGGCCCACGTGGATTACATCCTGGTAGATACCAGCAAACCGCTAGAGACAGCCTTGATTAGCTTCCTGGTCGGCAGGATTCAGCGCAGGAAAAAGTAATAAATAATGAGTCATAAGTAATGAGTAATTCAGAGATTCTCCCAACTCGTTCGAGACGAGCGAATCGGAGCCGGAGCGCTGCAGCACATTGGTGCTGTGGGTGCCTTTACTCATTACTCATTACTCATCACGCCTTCGCCTCCCCAGGCATCGTCCAGACGCTCGATACCCGCCACTCCGGCAACCTCCGCCTCACCGACCAGCATATCCAAGTCGATAACAAGACCGTCGCCTGGAGTTCCGCGCTCTACGTTCTCCTTAATATCGATCGGCAGCCCGCCAACGCGGACGAAGTCATCTGGCTGAAGAACGGCGAACGCTGGCACGTCAACCTCCTCGGCATGACATCGCAAGGGCTCAACGTCCGCTCCCGCATCATTGGCAAGCGAACGCTCAGCCTTGACCTCATCCACCGCATCGACTTTCTGCCCAATGTAAGTATCCGGCAGCCGGAAGAAGCGACTCTTTACCGGCCGGACGCCGAAGCCATCCCCGGCAACCTCCTCTGGATCGACCGCACCCATCTCGCCATCGATTCCACACTCGGCGTTGCCAAGACCCTCCGAACAGAGGTGTCTTCGTATGTATTTGCTCTTTTGAATGCTACGCCTCCGGCAAGCATTTCCCACATCGGCCTGATAGATGGCAGTGTCTTCGCAGGCGCTCTGAAATTCGGTAACGAGGGCGTCGCTCTCAACCACGGTGTTCTCGGAGAGCTTATCGTCCCGTTCGGGGCCATCCGCTCAATCAAACCAGCCAGCACCAACATCCAGTTCCTTACTGACATCCAACCTGATCAAACCGATTCCACCTCTCCTCTCAACACCCCCATGGATCCGGCAGCGCCGGTCTGGAGTAACGGCTCCACCACCCCCATCACCCAGCACTTCAACCACCTTCCAATCCCTGCTGGGACTACTATTCATTATCCCCTTCCGTCCAACAAGAATCTCAGGTTTCGAGCCCACCTTACCCCCGATCCACAGAGTCAGGGTGACACTCATCTCATAGTTGCTGTCGACTCAAAAGTCATCCTCAACAAAACTATCCGAACTCAGGAAGAGCCATTAGTCCTGGATATCCCCAAGGGAAACCAAATCTCCCTGCAAGCAACCTTCGGTGAGCATCTCCGTTTCCCGTCCTCCATCACCATCGCGGATCCGATCCTCATCGTTCAATAACGAATCTGTAGATCCCGTTCCTCCATCCTTCCATCCCATCCATTAACCATTAACCTTCTGCCCCGATGACTTTCCTCAACCCGTATCTCTTATTTGGAACCTTGGGCGTTTCAGTGCCGATCATCGTGCACTTGCTCAACCGGTACCATTTTACGGAATACGATTGGGCGGCGATGGACCTGCTTCGCAAGGCGATGCACATCCGGGCCCGCCAGATACGGCTTGAGGATCTCATCCTCCTTCTGCTGCGCTGTCTGGCCGTCATCCTGGTCACACTTGCCATCGCCCGGCCGACCATCAAGACCGGTAACGTGTTCCCAGGCACTGCGTCCAGAGGCGTCATCATTGCCATAGACGGTTCGTTCAGCATGGCCCATAGGCAGGGCATCAAGGACCGGTTCGCCATGGCGATGCAGGGCGTCCATGAAATCCTCGACACCATGGAGAAGGGGGACAGTATCAGCATCATCCTCATGGGCAGTCGGGCCCGAGTGCTACTGCGGAATCAGCCGCTCGACCGCGCTCAGATCGAAGCTGTCCTGCAAAAGGTCGAGCCGCTTTACGAGCCGCTGAATCTCGAAAGAGGACTCGACGAAGCTCAATCTCTTTTAAATGAATTAAAAGTTGCGCATCGTGAGTGTTTCATCGTCACCGATTCGCAGCGAAAGACGTGGGAGTCCATCTCCGACAAAGCCCGCAACGTGCTCAATGAAATGTCAACTCTGGGCCGGCTCTTCTTTGTATCCTGTGCCACCGAAGGCGCGGACAATCTGGCTATCACCCGATTTGAGCTGGCCTCCGGTACCACCCGCCGCGGCACCATGGCCCGCTACCTCGTCGAAGTAGAAAACTTCGGCCACGAAGCACAGGAAAACGTGCCCGTCAGCCTGAACCTCAATGACGTCCGCATCGACCACCGCGTGGTCCGCCGCATCCAGCCTGGCGAATCACAGACCGTCTCGCTCTTCGCACGCTTCGATACATCCGGCGTATCCCGGCTCAAGGCCGAGCTTGGCCGCGAAGACCCGCTCAAGGCTGACAACGCCCGGCACGCAGTGGCTCTGGTTCGCAACGCCCTCCAAATCCTTGTTGTAGATGGCGACCCTTCTGATCTGCCATTTAAGAGTGAGACCGATTACCTGCTCACAGCGCTTCGGCCTAAGCGAGGCGGCAAGGCATCCACGCTCACTGTTCAGCGTATCAATTGGCTGGACTTTCAGACCGCCCAGCTCAATCGGCAGAAATTTCCCGTCGTCATCCTTGCCAACGTTCGAGACGTCAACGAACGCCTCGCCGAAGCCATGCGCCAATACGTCAAGGAAGGGGGCGGACTCGCTATCTTCCTCGGTGAAAACGTCAATGCCGAGGTTACCAACCTCCGCATGATGAAAGACGGCGAGTCACTCATGCCGGCCGAGCTCCTCAAACCGGTCGGCAACGCCACGGGCGAACAGGAAGGCCGCTTCCTCGAAATCGCCGCGCCTGAACACCCGCTCGCAATGCCCCTCCGATTCTTTTCCGAAGGCCTTCTGAAATCCGTCACCTACAACCGATACTTTGAGGTCAAGCTCTATTCCGGCTCCCGAACCGTCTTGCAGCTCTCAGACGGCGCTCCTCTCCTTCTTGAAAAGCCATACGGCCGCGGCACCGTCATCCTTTTCACGAGCACCGCCGACCGTGACTGGGGCAATGCCGTTGTGCACCCGGTATTTCCAATTCTCCTCCACCAGATTGTCACACGTTTGACCGGTCGCGAATTCGAGCGACCGTTTCGTGTCGGTGAGACTATCCGCCTCCCGCTCCCGGAAGACTCAAAGGTCAACACTGTCATGGTCACCGACCCCGACGGTAACGACAACAGGATCCAGGTCACCCAGCGTGAAAACGAAACGCATGTTGAGTTCCCTCACTCGACCGTTCCGGGCTTCTACCGCACGAACCTCTTCGACGGGATTGCCCGGGCTGACGCGGCTGAAGCCCCTTCTGCCGGTGAGGCAGGGTCCATGCGCATCGTCATGGCTGTCAACGTCGACGATTCTGAATCTGACGTACGCTCCCTCAATACCAAAGAACTCGGAAATCTCTTCAAAGGTGTCCTGATGCAGATGCCGCAAATCGGCCAGAACTTAAAAGAAAAGATCCGTGAAGGCCGTGTCGGCCGGGAGCTCTGGAAGGTGCTCCTAATCACGGCCCTGATCATCTTAATTCTAGAATTCGCCCTGGCGCGATGGTTCATCTCCCGCACAGTTGAAGGCGACGCCGATGACGTACTGCGACGCAAGAGCGCCGAGGAAATCCTTAGCGAAGGAAGTGAAGCCGCATGAAGAGGCAGAAAGGAACGAAGAATTGGGGATTCGGAATGCGGAGACGACCGGCTTATCGTGGCGTCGTTTGCAACGGTGAGAAAGAGAGCACAGTTAGGCTGAGATCTCTTCCATCAGGCAACCTCTTGCACACCGCTTTCTTAATTCCTCATTCCTTTCTTTCTCGTTTCGCGGTTCACCGTTCTTCATTCATCATTCACCTTTTCACCAATTCACCCTCATGCTAGCCCGCCTTCTAGAAAGCATGCTCGACCTCGAGCGCGTCGGCCCTCTGGTCGGCCCGCCGACGGTCTATCTGCGTACGGCATGGCCGGGGTGGCTGGCGTTGTTGGTGATCTTGTCGGGGTTTGCTACGGCTCTGTTTTTTTACAGTCGTGAGACTTCACTCACCAGCAGCCAGCGCACCTGGCTGGGCGTCCTGCGCGGTATTGTTTACGCCCTCATCCTCACGTTGCTCTTCGAGCCTGCCCTCGCTATCGAAATGACGGTCAAGGTTCGCCGCAACATCCTCGTCCTGATCGATGGTTCCGAAAGCATGGAGCTCAAAGATAAACGGCGAACGCACAGTGAAATAGAAGAAGCGGCACTGGCCACCGGCGAGATCAAATTCTCGGATATCAAACCCGAGGGCTCGAAAGCGCTGCTCTCGCAGTCGTTCACGGATAAGGCTTCCTCTTTCACTCGACTCCACCTCGTCAAAGGCGTTTTGACCAACACCGAACTCAATCTCATTGGAGAGTTGCAGGACGACTATCGTGTCGAGTTCTTCAAACTTGGTGGCCGGGCCGAACCGATATCTGTCGAAGGAAAAGAGCTGTCGCAGGCTCTGGCCCAGGTCTCCGCAGATCTCAAGGCCACGGCGATTGGCACCGGAGTAGATGAAGTCGTCTCCCGCTACGGCGGCGAGGCTGTGGCCGGTGTCATCATTCTAACCGACGGAGCATCCAATCAGGGCCAGGACACGCTCGAGGTCGCACACCGCATGCGAGAAAAGAACATCCCGATTTATCCGATCGGATTCGGCCTCCCGAATCCTCGCGACTTGCGCCTCGAAAATCTGGTGGTCCAGGAAGTCGTGTTCAAAGACGATGAAGTGCTGGCCCGCGTTCAGGTCCTCGCGCCCGGATTCGCCGACCGTGAAGTTGAGGCCGTTCTCAAGCTCGACGGGAACGAAGTCGCAAGCCTGCCCGTCGTGCTCACCGACGCCCCGCAGTGGATCGAGATTCCGTTCATCGCTGACAAGGGCGGTACGTTCCGACTCGACATCAGCATCGCTCCGCTCCCCGAAGAGACGGTCAAGGAAAACAACACCATCGGCCAGACCATTCGGGTGATAGACGAACAAATCAAAGTGCTCTATATCGAAGGCAAGCCCCGCTGGGAGTTTCGGTACCTTCGTCAGGTCTTGCGCCGCGACCACCGGCTCGATGTGAAATTCATCATGACAGAAGGTGACGCAGACCTGGCTAAATACAGCCGTGAATACCTCACACGTTTCCCTACGGATGCCGCCGGCGCGTTCCGGTTCGATCTCGTCATTGTTGGCGATGTACGTTCGTCATTTTTTCAGCCCGAAGAACTCACACGCATCGAAGAACTCATCCGCACCCGTGGCGGATCGTTCCTTATGATTGCGGGCAATTCGTATTCGCCCGGCGATTACGAAGGCACGATCATCGAAAACATGCTTCCCATCCGGCTCGCCGGAGGTAAACGGGCCGTTTCTCAGGAGGTCTATCCGGTGCTTACCACCGCCGGTAAGCTCAGTTCCGTCGTCCGCATCGAAGGAGATGAAGAGCAAAGCGTAGAGATCTGGAAACGAGTTCGACCGCTGTTTAGCGTGCCTGCAGTCAATGACGTCAAGCCCGGCGCGATGGTACTCATTGGCCTGTCCGGCTCAGAGTCCGACCGCTCGTATCCGCTTATGGCATGGCATCGTTACGGAACGGGCAAGTCTTTGTTCCTTGCGACCGACCAGCTTTGGCGTCTGCGCTTCAAGACCGGCGACCGCTATCATGCCCGTTTCTGGGGGCAGACTATTCAGTTCCTTACACTGTCCCGCCTCCTCGGCGAAAACCGCCAGATATCCATTCAGACAGACCACAAGGAATATCGCACCGGCCAGGCCGTCCGCATCTACGCCAATGTCCTGGACGAAACCTATACGCCAGTCAAGGCCGAAGAATACACTGTCTACCTCAAGCTTAAGGGCAGCCTCGAACTGACGAAGGCTGTTGCGCTCGATGCTGTTCCTGAATCCGAGGGCCTCTTCCAGGGCTACGCCGAAGTGGAAAAAGAAGGCCGCTACGAGCTAAAAGCCGGCCGCCACGAAGAAGCTGTCAGCAATCTCGTTGAGTTCGACGTCCGCACGCAATCCCTCGAACAGCTACAGCCTGCGCTCCAGCTCGAATCCCTTCGCAAGTTCGGCGAAATCTCCGGGGGTAAATACTTTGCCATCCACGACCTCGCGAAACTTCGTAAGACCATCGGCGGCGAGGAGAAAACCACCGTTGTAAAACGCGAAAAAGAACTCTGGGATCTATGGATCGTTTTAGTCGTTATCGTCCTCTGCACCGGCACCGAATGGTTTGTGCGAAGGCGATTGAATTTGATGTAGGAGAAGAAATGGAGTGTTGGAGTAGAGGAGTAATGGAGTTAGAGCAAAAGACCCTCACGAGCTTGCTCGTTGCGGTCTCCAATGCCTCATGACAGGAACTCCACCACTCCCACACTCCACCACTCCACCACTCCACCACTCCACCACTCCACCACTCCCAAACGTTTTCCATTCTGAGTTTTCATGTCTGACACCATCCAAAACAAACTGAGAGAGACCTGGGGCAAAGAACGCCAGTTCGCGCATCTGCGGGGACTGTCCACGTTTGTAATCTGGGCGGTCGGACTGATCTTCGTCGACCTTCTGCTCGACTGGATGTTCCTCATTCCCGGCCAGATCCGATTCCTGTTGCTGATGGCCAACTTCATTACACTGGGCGTCATCTTTCACAAACGCTGGTGGCAGAGCCTCAACCCCTACGACCCCGTGCGCGTCGCCCTGCAGGTCGAAGGTCGCCACCCGGAATTTCAGAATCTGCTTGTCTCATACGTCCAGTTCGAAGCCGGTTCGGCTACCATCAGCCACGCATCACCGCGGCTCATTGAAGCCATGCAGAGTCAGACGATCCAGGTCACCGAGCCGATCCGATTCAGGGAGATCATTGATCTCGGGGAGCTGAAAAACCTCTTCATGTTTACGACAACGATGTTCATCGTCTTTGCCCTGGCGTGCGTGAGTTGGCCAACGCATTTCCGGGTGCTGGCTACTCGAATGTTCAACCCCGCGGCTAAAGATATCTACCCCACGAACACCCGGATCAAAGTGCTTACCGACCAGCCGCTGATTGTTCGCCAGGGCGATCCTATTCTGTTGAACTTCCAAGCCGATGGCATCGTGCCGGGCAAGGGCCTCCTCGAGATTCGTCCAAGGGGCATGCAGTCATGGGAGCAGTTTCAGATGCTCAAGAAGGCCGAGACACCTACCTACGAACACGAGATCGCGGAGGCATTCCGCAGCTTTGAATACCGGGCCCGCATAGGTGACTCTATCACCAGGCCGGTATCGCATGTCGAAGTCGTCCCACCGCCACAGGTCGTCACGGCACAGGTGCGGCTGCGTTATCCGCTCTACATGAAGATAGACGAACAGACTATCGACACTCTCAACTTCGATGTGTTCCAGGGTACGCGCATCCAGTGGACGCTGACGTTTGACCAGCCGCTCGCTGCGGGCGAGATGCAAATTGCCGATAGCGAGCCCAAGAAACTCAAGCTATCTGAAAACGGGATGGAAGCGCAGTTGGAGCTTTCTCCAGACGTATCGTTCCATTACCAGTTCAAGTTTACCCTCAAGCAGCACCCATTCTCATGGGTTGAGGACATCCATTACTTCGTCCAGGTCATGCCTGACATTCCACCTCGGGTGGATATTCTCCAACCGCTCGCTGAAAAGGAGAAGGCGACCCGCCACAGATCCGTCGAGATAAAATTCAGCGCTGAAGACGACCACGGCATCTCCCAGGCATGGCTCGTTTACAAACTCAATGACGGTGGAGAAGAGCGTAAGGACGTCGGTAAATATGATAAACGGGCGGTGACCGGTGAATTCACAGTCAAGCTCGTAGACCTTGTCCCAGACATCAAAGAAGGCGATTCGATTTCTTACCACGTTGAAGTCGCTGACAATCACATGGGTGAAGGCGGCCGTAACCGTGGCCGAACCGAACTGCGTGTCGTTTCTGTCGTCAGCATCGAGGCGTACCTGAAGGAATTCTTCGTCCGCAAAGAGAAGCTCGACAGCGAAATCCTGAATGTCCAGAAGGTCGAGAAAGAAGGGTCACTTGAAGTGAAGTCGCTCAAAGCGAGCGAAGAACTGGATGTAGACAAGGTTGAAGCCCCGAAAACCGAAGAAAAAAAATGACGCCTCCTTCACTCCACGGGGGATGCTGACCGAAGTGGAGCAAACTTTTCTCCCAAAAGATTTCACGCCCCCGAAGCTGGCCGCCAAGTCACGTCTTACCATAATAAGCGGATTGATTTTTTGACCGCCTTTCGATGAGAGCCAAATGAAGCACCATAAACACCTCTGCACTGGTCTTTGCCTGGTCTATTCTTTGAACCTGCTGTCCGTTCATGCCCAGGAAACCGAAGACATCCTGATGAAATCAGAGTCGCTCCTGCTCGAAGAGGAACGGCAGCTCAAGGTCAATCGCCGAGTCGATGAGATCATCAGCAGCTTTGAAGACCTCATCCGTGATCTGCGCTCCAACGGGCTCGTCAAGGAAGCTCGAGGCGACGAACTCCTCCGCCTGATTGGACTCCTCGGTGTAACCAATAAAGAAAACGTTCTCGCCGCGGCGGAATACTTGCGTGAGGCACGCCAGAATCTTACTGAACCAGTCAAATTTCTTATTTCAGCGGACACGGAAATCGAGACCATCATCGCCAAGCTCGAATCAGTCCTTCAACGTTCCTCCTCACTGCAGCAGACCACCGAGCTGCTCAACCAGATTCGCCACATCATCCGCAATCAGGAAAACGTTTACGCAAAGAGCAAGTTTATCGGCAAACAGTTGCTGAGCGGCGAACGCGCCACCCGCCTCTGGGATGTGACCAAAGGCCAGCTCCAGGTCTCCATGGCCGTCAAGCGTTTCGGCGAAAACCTTTCCGTTGCAAAGAAGGAAGCCAAAGAACCGCTCAATAGACTCCGCCTCGCCCGCGCCTTGGCCGTCATGAATCGTGATAAGCTCGATACGAAACTTCTGGACGCCACTCGCGAGATCAAAGTCAAGCGAGTCCTGCATGCCGTTCAAATCCAGGAAGAGGCACTCGAATCGCTGAAGGACATCGAGCGCCGACTGCAGCCGAATGCCGAATCCGCGGAATTGCACCGCTTGAAGATGGCCCGCGAAAAACTGATCCGAATCCGTGAGGATCAAGACACCATCAAGGGCGAAACCGAGAAGGCCACAGCCGAAGCCTTCCCCGAAAAGAAGAAGGATTTGCAGGTTAACCAGCGACAGCTTCAGCACGAACTCAAAGAACTGCACGTGTCCATCCCCAAGACCAAAGAAGAGAAGCTCGTCCCGCAGTTGCACCGTGACACCCCGCTCGACAAATCGCTCGACGATGCCCACACCACAATGGTCACCTCCGAAAAACTGATCGAAGAGACCAGGCAGACCGAAGCCGTCACTAGCCAGGTAGAGACAGATCAGCATCTCGGTGAAGCCCTCCTCCTGATCGAAGAGCGCATCGCCCGCCTCCAGGAAGCTGCGCTCAAAGAGCCCACCCTTGTCGACCGCCTTCGGGAAATAGAGCAATACGAAAAGGAAATTCTCGACGAGACTCAGGTTCGCCAAAAGGAAACTGCCAATGTTGCCGAAATAGCGCCCGCCCAGAAGAAACTGCAGGAGTACCTGGTTGAGTTGGACCAGGCCGTCGAAGATGCAGCACTCAAGCGAGTCATAACACTTTCCGGTGGGGCCATGGTGCACGCAGCGGTTTCCCTTGTGGCCAACGATCACAACAAAGCCATCAGTGACGAAAAAGAAACGCTCAGCCTACTGGCCCGCGCCATCGAAATGGCCATCGAGCTCGACAAGGAAGCCGAAGTGCAGGACGTTAAGCAAGCAGAATTCGCACAGGAAGAAAAAGCCGTCGAACAGGAGATGGAACAGGCCTCAAACCTCATTGATCGCCTTCTGGCCATCGAAAAGCTTCAGCGTGAACTTGCCGAAGACACCGAAGCCGCCGACGCAAACCAGCCCGATTTTAAGGACTTTGCCGGCCCTCAGAACGACCTTGCCCAGGAAACCCGGCGCGCCAAAGAGCTGACGGATAGTGTTCCCGTTCTGGCGGCCATCGGTGACGCCGTCCGCGCCATGACCGAGGCCACCGAAAGGATCCAGAATTCCGAAAAAGTGCTCGTTCACGCAGCCCAGCTAAAGGCCATTGAAGCGCTCCGCAAGGCCCGTGAAGAAGCTGAAGAAAAGCTCGATGATCTCGAATTGGAACGGGACCAGATGCAGCGAGTCGATGACGCAAGAGAAATGGCCGCGGCGCTCAAAGAAGCTGAACGACTCCAGAAAGAGCTCACCATCGAAACAAAAGAACAGGCCGCCAAGGGTCGAAACGTCGAGGACATCGCCGAGCCGCAGGAGGCCCTCGCAGAGCATGTCAAGAACCTGGAGCAGCAGGCCCAGAATCCCGGCCTCGAGGAAGCCCTCGAAGAAGCGGTGGGCGCAATGGAGCGTGCCGGCGGACTCCTGACAAACAATCTTGCCGAAGTCGCTGAACCAAACCAGAAGCAAGCCGAGGCAGCCTTGGCCCGTGCCCGTGATCTGGCCGAAAAGGCCGCCATCGAGCTCAACCGCCAACTCGAGCAGGCCCGCGAGCTCGGCAAGGCAAAAGAAGAAGCTGAGGCCCTGATCGAGCAGCAGAAGGAAGTCTTGGACGAAACCGAAAACTCGCCGGCAGAAGAGCTTGCCGACTTGGCAGTCGAGGAAGCAGCACTCGTTGAAGGCGGCGAGGCTCTGGCAGAGACGGCAACAGAGGTTGCCAATCTCACCTCTGAAGCAGCACAGGCCCAGCAATCCGTAGCCGAAGCACGGCAAGCCCTGGCTGCCGCAAAGGAGGCACTCGAACAGGGCGACCAGGCCGAGGCCGTCGCGCAGGAGCAAAAGGCCATCGAAGCCCTCCAGGAGGCGGCCGAGAAATTTGGGGAAGCCCAGGAAAAACTTCAAGATCCGGACCAGGCCATCGTGGAACGCATTGGCCAGATCCTCCGCGAACAGGAAGGACTCCAGTCCGAAACACAGGAAGCTGGCGAATCTGGTGAAAGTACCGAGGGGACTGCTGAAGCCCAGGGAGCTCTGGCTGAACAAACCGATCAGGTCGCCGCCGCAGCCACAGAAGCCGGTCTCCAGGAGACCCTCGGCAAGGCGACCAGCGCCGAACAAGCCGCAGCCCAGAGTCTAGAGGGAGGAGACACAGAGGCCGCCGGCCAGGCCCAGGCCGAAGCTCTTGAAGCCCTCGGACAAGCCCAGGGTCAGGCCGAAGCACAGGCAGGTGAAGGTGAAGGTGAAGGTGAAGGTGAAGGTGAAGGTGAAGGTGAAGGTGAAGGTGAAGGTGAAGGTGAGGGTGAAGGTGAAGGTGAAGGTGAAGGTGAGGGGCAGGGAGAAGGTGAGGGCCAGGGGCAGGGCGAAGGAGAAGGTGAGGGCCAAGGACAAGGGCAGGGTGAAGGCCAAGGCGAAGGAGAAGGTGAGGGCCAAGGACAAGGGCAGGGTGAAGGCCAAGGCGAAGGACAGGGTGAAGGTGAAGGCCAAGGCGAAGGACAGGGTGAAGGTGAGGGCCAAGGCCAAGGCGAAGGACAGGGTGAAGGTGAGGGCCAAGGTCAAGGACAGGGACAGGGACAGGGTCAAGGCCAAGGCCAAGGCCAAGGTGAAGGTGAAGGTGAAGGTGAAGGTGAAGGTGAAGGTGAAGGTGAAGGTGAGGGCCAAGGCCAAGGTCAAGGACAGGGACAGGGACAGGGACAGGCCAAAGGGCAGGGCAGCCCGAGTAATTCGCAGGGACCCGGCGGTGAGGGAGCGCGCAGTTTCTCCAAGACTGATGTTGCCAACCGTCGCCCCGCCAAGAGCCGCTCGAACTGGAGCCCGCTAGCCGAAAGAGAGCGCGAGGCCTTGAGCCAGAATTTTGAGAGAGAGTTGCCGCCTGAATTCAGAGAACTCTTGAAAGATTATTATGAAGCGTTGTCGAATCCGACGAAAAATTAGAAATTGGAATTGACTCATGCCGCGCATCAGCGAGTTCTATGGAATCCAGATTTATATGTACTAAACGACCGTAACCCACCTCACTTCCATGCGGAGTTTGCTGAGCATGAAGCGACCTGCAGAATCATCGGGCTGGAGACCCTGATGGGTGATCTGCCTCGGCAAGCGAGAACTCTTGTTGGTGAATGGGCATTAATACATCGCTCGGAATTGCTGGATTGGGACAAGGCCCGTCGGGGAGAACCCTTGCAGGAGATTGAGCCCCTCGTCTAACTATGGATACGAAGACTCTCATCCGATTAAAGACAGTGACTCCACTTGACGACTATGTTGTTCGAGTGGAATTCACAGAAGATATTTTATGAAAGGCAAAGCTGATCCTTTGAACTCCATCAAGAATAGACTCAACGGTCTCGCAATCTCCTTCCTGGCTCTGGCGCTGCTCTCCCGCTCCTGCATCGCAGAGTCCAAAGTCCAGGTAGCCGAACTCAGTCCAACTGCTGAAAAGGCTATCAATCGGGGACTTGAATTCCTGGATCGTAACCAGAACAACGATGGCAGTTGGGAGAGCAATCACAAGGTCGCCAACACCGCTCTCGGGCTCATGGCCTTCATGGTCAAGGGCTATTTTCCCGGCAGGCCGCCGTATTCGGCCAAGCTTTCCAAAGCTGTGGAGTATCTGATCGAGGCATCTGAATCCGGGGACGGTTACATGGGCAAATCCATGTACGAGCATGGCCTCGCCACGCTCGCACTTTCCGAAGTCTGGGGGATGAGCGATAGACAGGAGCTGCGCAACGTCCTCAAGAAAGCTGTCGACGTCATATTGCGTTCCCAGAACAAAGAGGGCGGATGGCGTTACAACCCGCGACCGGAGAGCGCGGATATTTCAGTGACCGTCATGCAGGTTGTCGCACTCGCTTCGGCCAAGGAGGCCGGCATTCTGGTGCCGGACAAAGTCATCGATAACGCGCTCAAGTATGTGAAAAGCCTTCAGAATCAGTTTCAGGGCGGGTTTGGATATACCAATCGCGGAGACCCCGGGTTTGCACGTTCCGCGGCGGGCGTAATGTCTCTGCTCATGGCCGGTGAGAGAGATACCCGTGCGGTTAAGGCCGGGCTCTACTACCTGCGCAAATCCGACGAGTCCAATTTCTCGCAGACTGGCCATTATTACTACGGCCACTACTACGCCATCCAGGCCATGTATCAGGCAGGCGAGCGGCACTACAACGAGTGGTACCCAAAAATTCGTGATGCCCTGCTCCTCAAGCAGGAATCCGACGGAGGCTGGTCAGGCGGGCCCGGCGGCAAAGCCTATTCGACCTCGATGTCGATTTTGATACTCGGTGTGCCGTATCGATTTCTGCCTATCTATCAGCGGTAATCATGAGGTCATTGGTCTTTGGTCAATGGGCATGGGGTGGCAATTCCCAGCTTAAGATATGGTGGATGTGTGCTGGCCTGATGACGCTCCTTTGCCTTTCGGCTGTCGGCCGCGTTTCCGCCGAAACCGCTCCCTCCGCGCTCGCTCTCGATAAAGCATTCGCTGACCTGAAAGATGGCGATTGGATTCTCAAGAGTGCGGCCATGTCACAACTCGCACAATGGAAGATTGCAGATGCGGAAAAACCGCTGCGAGAGGTCCTTGCCGGAAAAGAGCATCCGTGGCTCAGAGGTCGCGGGCTTGTTGCCCTTGCTCAGATAAAGGGTGGCACGTTATTGAGAGATGCCATCGAGTTCTTCGATGCCAGACATCCCGTTCAAATCCGTACTGCTGCTATTGAGTCGCTCGGCATCATCGGTGATGGCGCGGGCGAAGCGACCATTCAGGCGGCCCTGAAAGATCAGGACGTCTCCGTTCGCCGGGCGGCTATCCTGGCACTTGCGCGGCTGAAGGGTAAAAGCGCGTGGGACACCGTTTCGGCCGCCATGGCAAATGAAGACAATGAGATTGTTCTAGCGGCCGTTAAGGGCCTGCAGTACATCGACACCCCGGAGGCCAGAAAGGCTCTACTTGACCTCCTCAAGCACAAACAGTGGGAGGTGCGTTTCGAGGCGGCCAAGACCATTCAGATCTCTCAGTTTGCGGAAGCTATCCAGCAACTTTTCGAGGGTCTGTCCAAGGACCACGACCACCGTGTGCGGAAGGCCTGCGAGCAGGCCCTTGTCGAATTCAAGCCGGACGACGTGGCGGTACCAGTGATTGAAAAACTGGTCGAAGAAGACACGAGCTATTATTCCCCTGGCATCAAGCTTCTGCAGCTAAGGCCTTCGACCAAGGGCTGCGATGCCCTCGCAAAAGTCCTCATGAAACAGGACGAACGGTATCGCAATCAGCTCACCCAGGGCTTCGACGTGCTTGCCGATTTCAATCCCGATGCCTACCACGGGGTCTTTATCAAGTATTTCAGTCATTCGGATCGCGGCATCCGCCAGCATGCGGTCAGCAGTCTGGGCAAGTGCAAGACCACGGACATCTACACCCCGTTGGGGCCGCTGCTCAACGGTACCGATCAGCACATCCGTCATCACACAGTGAATGTACTTCGTAATGCAAAGGGCCCCATTCCGGAGGCCGGCATTGCTTTGTTCGTCGCGCCTCTCCTCACCAGCCAGGACGGCCACATACGTAACTATTCACTCGAACTGCTGCGCCGTTACCTCAAGGCAGACGAATTCGACGCCGCGCTCGAAGCCCTCGCCTTCATGCTCAATAGCCCGGATAAGAACCTCCAGGACACCGCTCGAAAAATCCTGCTGCCCATCAGCGATGATACCGGCCGTACACGCATGGCAAAGGCACAGGGCATTCTCGCCGATTGGATGCTGCTTGGATCCTTTCCGACTCCACAACAGACCGAAGGTACAAAAGAAGAAGCCCAACCAAAGACAGAGATCGATCAAGCAGACCTGCCGACTCCAGCCACAATCAATTTCAAGCAGGAGTACAAAGACGCTGACGCAGAGGCTGAAGGCAATATCAAGTGGCGGCCCCACACCATCACAAATGAAGAATTCCGCGTTCCACTCCACGAACTCTACTTCCCGCCTTCCACAGAGAACAAGACCGCCTTCGCTGTGGCCGACTTTCAATCGGAGGCCGATGAGTCCGCAAGACTCTCCGTTTACGCGGACGATTCGCATACCCTGTGGCTTAATGGCAAGCAGATTTCAGAACAGACTGCCGCAGGCGAATACGCCGTCGATGCCGCTATTGTCAAGGGCGGCAATCGCATCTTCGTCCGAATCCTCAACGTAAAGGAGTGGTGGTTGCTGACAGTCAAAGTCACCTCCAAATCCGGGCAGGTGATCGAGTCGATTACTCAGAAATCGTTGCAATAGGCGCGTTATTCCGGCCAGTTAATGAATGCCGCCTGCTCCTGCCGATGCACATGGCCACAATCAAGATTGCACGTGTCGCGCAAACTTTCAGGAGAAAATCTTTACCCCTCCCACAGGTCACAGACTTTATGTGAGTCAACGGAGCTTATTTACGCTGAATTTCTTCAATAGCTTCTTCAATATGCGGAAACTGGAAAGTGAATCCCTCATCGAGCAATCGACCTGGAACAACGCGCCGGCTCTTGATAATCAGTTCCGTCTCGGTCCGAAGAAAGAACGCACCGATTTCCAGCATCCACCTCGCGGCTGGTAAGCCGAACGGCACGCCCGACGCCTTTCGGAACGTGGCCATCATTTCGGAGTTCGTCACCGGATGGGGTGAACTGAGGTTGTAGATGCCTTCGGCATTATTGTTGTGCAGCAGCCACTCGACGGCTCGACAGAAATCCGCGGCATGAATCCAGGACACAAACTGACGGCCATGCCCCATTCTCCCACCGAGACCAAGACGAGTCAGACGCCGGAGGACCTGGAAGACCCCGCCATCCTCAGCGCCGAGGACCATCGCTGCCCGGAGTATGACTTTGCGGGTTGATGGGGTTTTAGAATTTGAGAATTCCTTCTCCCATGCCCTGGCCACCTCGATTGAAAAGGCATCCTTCGCCTCCGCGTCAGCACCAATCTCTCCCTGCTCATCGTGAGCCGGGCCGTAAGTATGTTTGTAAATAGTCGCAGTGCTTGAGTTCAGCCAGACCTTCGGTGGACTGGAACAACGGTATATCGCCTCTCCCAGCGCCCGCGTCGAATCAACTCTGGAGTCCATGACCGCACGACGATTTCGAGCGTGGTAGCGGCAGTCCACGGATCTTCCCGCCAGATTGATCAGCGCTTCAGCACCGTCCAATTCCTTCGCCCATTCGCCAACCGTGCGGCCGTCCCAGATCGCGATCCGGGCCCCCTCCATCTCAGCCGGCCGGCGGCTGAGCACCACCAATTCTCTGCCGCTTCGGCCAAACCACTTGATCAGGGTTCTCCCAAGAAAGCCTGATCCACCCGCGATCACAATTTTCTTCTTTTGCATGGTACAAGCCTGACTAAGACTCAAAGTATGAGTTCACTCCGTTCAGGCCCTTAACCGCGCGTCCGGCGAAGGATTAACTGCCTCTGATTCCTATCGGGGCCTTCGTGTCATTTCGAATGCTTCTTTGCTCCAAAGGCGAAGGAGGTCGAGAATTGGTTCTCACCTCGACAATCTATCCAGCACGTTCTTCGTGATCTGTACCACATGTCGGTCATTGCCGCGCAGGCCGTGGGCCCAGTCTGTTGTTCCAGATGTAACTACTGTGCCTCCCCTTTCATAGATTCCAAGCATGGCGGCACCAACCCGATCCTTGTCAAATTCGTCGAACCAATTGCCTTCATTGGCTTCCCAACGGCTGGGACAGGTCGCCAGAATTTGAAAAGTTTCTGGTGTGCCGTCTTGATAGGTCGGCACGGGCACCCCGCCTTTGATCACGAATTCGCAGCCGTCGCATTCGTAGCCACCGATGGTATCTGCAGCTCCGAAGGTGTCGTTCTGTTTCAACCCGGCCCCCTCGAACAGCCAGTGATCCGGCTGGTGGACGGTGAATTCGCCTTTGCCGTCCATGAACTGCCCGTGGCTGAGGTGGTAGCCTCCGTAACGAAAACCGACACCGGTCAACTCGTTTTCCGGACGCCCTATAAGTGGGTGGGCCCAGAGTGTTGCGAGCAGGGAATGATCGCCGCTGCGATAGATCGGGTCGTGATTGAACCACTGTTTGTAGCAGGTATGTGCGCGACCGTTGTCTTCGCTGCGTATCTGCCAACAGCATGTGTTGCCACTGAAGAAAGCCACGTTGCCTCCGCTGGAGATGTATGCTTCGAGGTGATCGCGCATGGGGGCCGACCAGTATTCGTCGTGACCAACACTCAGGACGAGACGATAGCTGTCAAGCAGCTCCGGCCGAAATTCGAGATCGTCATTGGCTGCAAAATCGAGTGTGTAGCCATTGGATTCTGCCCAGGCGACAAAAGGCCGTTCCCAGTTACCGAACTGTCCTGCGGTGGGGCGATCAAATGAAACGCGATGGGCCTGCACTTTGTTGAGTGCGTTGTATTCATACAGGCTGTAACCGCCCCAGTTGTTGTATGCGTTGTATGTGTTCGTGGCGAGTTGGAGAAGGATGCTCGTGTCTTTGCCCGGCTGGGAAGACCGAACAATGAAGAACAACTCACTCGACGCAGTTCGCCGGCCCCGTTGGACATAAGTCCCTCCGCGATCTTCGACAGATACGGTTACGCTGTAGTACCCGCTACGCCAGGTCTTCGGCACGGACTCGGTAAATGTCACCGGCCACCTACAACCGTACGAAGACGCATTTTCCTGGATGGGATGCTCAGTTCCAGGAAGCTCTGTTCTTGTAAGCACGACTTCTCTCTCGGCCCCAATGCGGGCGATTTCTACTGAGAATTGGGAAGCGCTGGAAGAAATATGAAAGGTGATTTCGTCTCCGGCCTCGTAACTCAGTTGGCCGGTGTAGCCTTCTACAAAAATCGGGTTGGCTGCAATGGATGCTTGGTTCGGTGTGCTGCTGAAGTTGGCCATTGGATCTGTGAGTGTCCTTTGAGGTCAAGTAGGATTGTTACATTCATCTTTTCCGTCATTCCTGCATAATTCCATTCCAACTGTTGGAGTGGTCGAAAGACGGGAATTGTGGAATAGAGGGTCCGGTGTTCGTTTGAAGGTGGCCGCGGAATTTCAGGTTTCTGATATGAGAGCGGTGACAAGTCACCGCACTTCAAAGACTGCTTCCCGATTATCCAACACTCCAATATTCCATCATTCCATTCCTCTACTTCTATGGAGTGCCTGGGCCGACAAACTACTCTCTATCCCACGGATATGTCATGGTCGGCTGGTTTGCATAGCGTTTCATACCGATCTTCAACTTTGCTCCAGCGCCCGCAGCCAGACGGATCGAAAACCACGACCGGTCCAGATCTTTGGTTTCCCCCCCTGCAGATACGCTGAGGAACTGGTGCTCGGCATAAGCGCCGCCTTGGATGATCAGTCTGCATTCCGAAACCGGATCAAGATTCACAAGCTGCACGGTCACGCTGTCCGGGCCGAGCTTTTCAACGAGCGAACCGACCCTCTCCGGAAGGCCGGAACGGCGGCGTTCCGGGTCAAAGTAGCGAATACGACAGTGAAGCGAATTCCCGTGCATGATTGGTATGCCCCCGAGCATCTGCTGGACCAGGTTGCTCACGATGGCCGGGTTCAATGCGTTTGTGTTATCGGAGAGGCGGGTGTCCAGACTCATGGAATCATCGTGCACCAAATTCATACGTTTGCGTAGAGTCTCGAAATCACCGCGCAAGGACCGCGTGGGGTAGTCTGCACTTTCGCCTTGAAGGAATTGGATCCAGTCATTCTTGGCTACCCGACTTCGATCGGCGTCTTTCATGGACCAGTAATAGACTTCAAGCGCGCCACTGCTCCAGGGCGATGGAGTGTAGTTATACCAACCGTCATCGCCGTACATGCTGGGATACATCTCCTTTCCATCCACCTGTTTTTTGTTCTCGTTTACCTTGTCGATCACCGTCCGCCAGGTGTCGACATATCGCTGGTCGCCGGTGAGCAGAAGGGCATTGCCGAAACCAGGCACGGCACCCCGGAAAATGATATTTCGGTGAAAAATCTTTCCGTCGGGTGGCATCTTTGTTGAATGCGACCAGCCATACGCTCCGCCGTACCACTTGCCGTCGCATTCACCGCCGATAGTTCCGTCCAGGCCGATGTTACTTGGTATCAGGCCACCGTTTTGTTCCGCCCGATCTACCCAGGCATCCGCATATTCGAGCAGCCAGTCTCTGTATTTCGCCTCGCCGGTAAGGGCGAATGCGTTCAGGGCGAGAGTCGTGGAGAGCAGGTTGAGCGGATGGTCGCCGACAACGTCCTGATACTCTGAGAAGTGTTCGAGCATCTGTTCAAAGTTTTCTTCTCCGTGGGCAGCGACAAAGCGTCCTTCTACTTCGATGGGGTCGCCGGCCCAATCGAGAGCGGTCGCTTTGCGGAGCAGCGGGCCGCGGCTGCCATTGAACATGCTGCGAATAATCTTGTGCTTGGGATCGTAGTTTCTGGCGATTGGATCTTCGTCCATGTAGAAGCCGGCGAACCTTCGCACCCGTATTTCCAAACTCTTTTCATACGGATCGAAAAGGCCATGAAGGTTGAAAGTGGTGGTGCTTTCGCCGTTGTGCAGCCAATCGAACATGACAGGGAATTCTTTGAAGTACATCCCGTCCCGGCAGAAGGGTACCTCAGTCGTCTTGGCTTCGGTGTATTGTTTGACGTGCCCTTCCCATGCGAGTTTGCACATGTCGGCGAGGGAGTCGGAACCACCAAGCGTATGCAGGATGGGCCACCAGGCGAGGTTTTCAATGGCGTCGTCCGCTCCGTCATTGCCACCCCAGCGTGGAGTGCACTGCAAATATCCCCGTTCGTCGAAATATTTATTAAAGAATAGTTCACATCCTCTTGACTGGGCTCGGATAAGTTCACGCTGCATGAGTGCCCATTGCGGCGGTGAGACAGGAGTGTCGATGCTGATGGTTGCGTTCTTCACCTGCAGTTCTCTGGGGTAGTGGAATTCCTTGCGGTTACGGACCGGTATGAGTATAGGAACAGGACATTCAGGTCAATGACCCGGTTAGGAAGAATTGATCTGAGCAAAGTTCCTCGCCAGATTAAGGAAAGAGGCAATGGCACTCAAACTTGCGTTCATGGGCTTCAGGCACGGACATATCTACGACGTTTACCGCAAGGCAAAAGCGCATCCGGATATCGAGATCGTCGCGGCATGTGAAGAGGATGCGGAGACGCGCGATCAAATCTGCAACTCCGGGATTGCCGATATTACTCACGATTCATTTGAGGCGATGCTGGATACCGACTGCGATGCCGTTGCGGTTGGGGATTACTACGGGAAGCGAGGCAGCATCCTGATTGAATCCATGAAGCGTGGAAAGCACGTCATTGGCGACAAACCGCTTTGCACGAGCTTGGACGAATTCTATGAGATCGAGGAACTGTCGGCAGAGCGGAGCTTGAGCGTCGGTTGTCAGCTTGATATGCGATGCGGGGGCAATTTTCTGAAGCTTCGTGAACTCATCCAAAACGGCGACATCGGTAAGATTCACGCTATTTCATTTAACGGCCAGCATCCTTTGAACTACGGTAGCCGTCCCAACTGGTATTTTGAGGAGGGGAAACACGGCGGCACGATCAACGATATTGGCATTCACGCGATCGATTTTCTGCCGTGGGCAACCGGGCTGAAATTCACCACGATTAACGCGGCCAGAAATTGGAATGCTTTCCTGCCGGAAGTGCCCTTCTTCTTAGACTCCGCTCAAATGATGCTCACGCTCGAGAACGGCTGCGGTGTACTTGGAGATGTTTCGTACTTGACGCCGACGGCCGCCGGCTACAGTCTGCCTCAGTACTGGCGTACCAACGTCTGGGGACAAAACGGGATGCTCGAGACAAGCGCGACTGAGGAGGGCGTATTGATGTACCGCAGCGAAGTGAAAGAGCGGCAGCGGATAGCGCCATCCGAACCGAAGTCCGGCGCTTACCTGGATGCCTTCTTGAAAGAAATCAATGGTGAGACGGATCTGTTCCTGAGCACAGAAGAAGTGCTCTACGCTGGCAGGATTACACTAATGATTCAAAAAGCGGCGGATGAAGGGCTGACAAATGTCACGGTGGGTTAATGTGAGGAAGTAAGGCCCAGAGGCAGTTGGCTTACTCCATGGAGTTTCACGCCCCGGCATTGGATAGCGGAGTCTCCAGAGACAATGGAGCCGTTACGTGTTATGAACGAGGATCTCTCGGCCACCGATTAATGTTTGTGGTTTTGTCGCTCCGCGGCGAGTCGGAGCTTTGGCGAGCGGGAGGCCCTCACTATGCTGATCGCCGGACCGCCCTCTAATCCTTGCCAAACAGGCCCAGCCAGTAAGCCGTTATGCTCTTATCCTTCTTCTCAACGGAATCTGCAGGTTTCTTTCTTGCCGTCAGATCCAGCGTATTTAAGTCCTTGATAAGCGCGGACATGTCCGGATACCGTTTGTCTGGAATTTTATTCATCATTTTGACAATGATGTCGTTCAGGTCGTCCGTCACATGCTCATTCCTTTCCCTCAGGTCTGTTGGAAATTCCAAAAGATGTTGATGCATGATCTTCATGATGTCATTGCCGGGAAAAGGCGGCTCGCCTGCCAGTAGAAAGTAAAAAGTGCATCCCAGCGAGTAGATGTCTGAGCTGCCATCGAGGTCTGCTGCTTCGCACTGTTCTGGCGACATATAGTGGGGCGTGCCCACCGCCATCCCCGGTTCTGTAAGTTGGGTCATCATGGTCTGACTATCGACCCCCTCACCGTAGCCCTTGGCGAGCCCGAAGTCTGCAATCTTCGCATTGCCGT
Organism: Planctomycetota bacterium; assembly: GCA_027625095.1. Classification (GTDB taxonomy): domain Bacteria; phylum Planctomycetota; class PUPC01; order JACPCR01; family JACPCR01; genus JAQBXN01. Next base: position 132,968 of record JAQBXN010000002.1, read on the forward strand.
CTGAAGAGAGCAGGATGTTGTCTGGCTTGATGTCACGATGGACGATGTTGTGGCTGTGCGCTTCAAGCAGGCCGCGGGCAGCGTCCCTTACAATTCGGACAGCAATGGCAACATTCTGTTTGCCTCTCTTCATGACGAGCGATTCGGCGGACGGGCCGTCGACAAATTCGAGCTCGAGGTAGTGTTGCCCATTCTCCTCTCCAGATGAATAGAGCGTAACGATGTTTGGATGAATGAGCCCCGCAGCGGCAGCGGCCTCTCGATGGAAGCGCTTCATGTTTGCTTCGTCAGCCATCGCGAATTCCGGTCGAATCATTTTGAGCGCGACTTCCCGATTCATGATCGTGTTAACGGCCTTGTACACGGTGCCCATCCCACCTTCGCCGAGCTGTTTCAAAATTTTGAACTTACCGAATCGCTCTTCCTTCGGAGCCTCTTTCGGGGGAGTCGCTTGTTTCGCGGTAGACCCTGATTTACTTCTCAGTGGAGGTACTTTTTCATTGGAGAATTCGCGACTCTTGATTCGCCGCCTGGTCTCCAGTCGTTTTCGCTTTGGATCGCTCCGCTGTGGTATGGGCCGGGGCGCGGACGCGTATTCCTGATCCTTTAAAATCTCCTGGGATGGGTTTGAAAACGACTGGGTCTCTTCCTTGCCGTTGACCAGAGGAGTATCACACTTCACACATCTCAAATCAGATGGGTCTACCACATCCGTCAGAGAGAGTGGGCGCTTGCAATTTGGACAGACAAAATCCGTGATAGCCATTAGGTGATTCTGACCCAGAAGCTGTTAATGGTCTCGTTTCTCTGCCAGAGTATAGGCCAAATCAGTGGTTGGTTCCAACTGTACCAGACACAAGTCTTGAAAGTTTCTACTGGTTACTTGCCGGTCCAATCCTGACCAAACGCCAGGGTGTAACCATCGCCATCTCTGACTGCGAATTCCATCATTCCGTAGTAATCCCGGTGGATCGGCTCGTAAGCGATTTCTGCCCCTTTGGACCTGAACTCATCAAAGAGTGCGTAGGCGTCATCGCACCAGAAATAGGCGTCCCAGGTTTCACCTGTACCGTCCAGCGCTCCATTGGTCTTGATCTTTGATGCGTCATCTACCTGGCTCAGCATGACAATAAATCCATCGCGCCTGGGCATGCAGAAACAGGGCGGTTCTCCCCAGATTTTTGAGTAATCAAATCCGAATACTTCACGGTAATGATTGGCGGATTTTTCGACGTCGGAGACGTGAAAGAGTGGAGATGAACCAATGAGCTTTGACATGGTTGAAGGATGTGAGGGAGTAATAGGGGGATGGATGGAGGGTGGGAGTGGGGGAGTCAATTTCCCATACTAAATTTCAGTTCGAGCGTTCCGGTCTTGTTTTCTGACATCACGCTGCCCTCGCCGTGGGCCCATCCGGGGAGGCTGGTGTAGGTGGTGTTGATGATATTTGTCCGTGACCAGGTTCCGTCTTCGAGCATTATGGCCAGTGCGAATCCGGTCACTTTGAACATGTCAGCGGTATGGTTGGTAAGTTCGATGCTGTTTGTCTCTTTGATATCCGCAAGGTGCTCCGGCGGTATGGGGATGAACTTTTCCTGCCAGGCATCAAGTGTCCCGCTGTTTGGGGGCATGCGGGCGATGAAGACGCCGTTCAAAGTGATGCGTTTTTCGCTGTATTGTTTCTCGCTGTTTGCACCAAAGACCAGGAGACGGATTTTGACTTCTTTGATGGTCTTGAGTTGTTCGGCGGTGATTTTCAAAGTTGTCTGTCCGCTCTCTTGGGGTGTCAGGAAGAGTTGTTGTGAGATTCGCCGATGTGTGTTCCAGTTCAGCGGCGGCATTCCCTGCGAGCCGGGCTGGGCAGAGGGCTTGACACTACGGTCGGCGATCAGCCAGACATCTACAGATTTCGCTGCCTCCCTGGGGAAGAGCCCGGTCTGGGCCACACTGCCCTTCAATTCCACATTCACCTGTTTGCCGCGGTATGGCAGCAGGTCAATGCTCTGCAGCCGCCAGTTAGGGCCTGATGCTGTTCGGGCAATTGCGTCTTCTCCGTTAAGCGACACTGGAACATCGTTGGAGAATCTGCTGCCCCTTTGGACCAGATAAAGATCGCAACGGCCCATGGGCTCGTCAGGAATAGAGATCACGACGCCTCCATCTTTGTCCTGAGTCTGGACAGGTTCCGGCCCTGGCGGCTGCTTTTCTGCTCCTGCTCCTTCTTCGATTTCATAGACCACCACAGAGCATGGCGGCACCTCAACAAGCATCGGCTGACCCGAAATCAGAGCTCGACTGATATCCTGGACGTATGGATAAATGACACGACTTTTGTGGGCCACACCGTATTTACCTCGGAAACGAACACTGCGGTCAAAGGGCACCTTCGCCTGCTTCGACTGGACATCTGGATTGCGCAGGATGACGAGTGCCTTGTGTTTGCCAGTTTGGTCCTTTCTCCAGGAAACGTAGCCGGTCACCTCGCCTTGCCGCGGGTCGCCACCGAAGAGGGTGGAATTGGCGAGGAGGTCGCTGTTGTCTTCGGCCCAGCGGGTGGCGCGACCGAGGATGTCCCATCTGGGCTGATCGAGAAGGTCTGGCGTAATGTAGAGTTCCTTGAGCTGGACGCCGCGGCCGTAATAGAGCATCACATAATCAGACCATTCTCGGAGTGTCTCTTTTTCGTCACCTATCTGGTGATAACGCCCCTGAATGATGCCGTGTGTCATCAGGTCGGAAATGGAAACGAGGGGCCGGTTCACCGGATTTTGGAAAATTCGGAACAGGTGCTGGTCTCGATAACTCATGGCCCATTCGCGGGGCGAAAGCTGAGGCCAATCCTTGGACTGCCCCGTATCGCCGGCCAGCATCCAGAGGCTGTGCGCGTGCTGCAGCCACCAGGGCGAAAACCAAATCCAGTTGGTGCAATTGAGAAAGATGCCCGGTTGCAGTTCGCGCTGGAATGCGAGGAAATCGAACTCAGCATCCATCAACGCTTCATGCCCATGGCGGTCAGTGGGTAAATGCCCGTGGCCTTCAGCCATGCAGGAAAGATTATTGAAGTCGTGCTTGTAGTAGGAAATGTTGGCGGTCTTGATGAATTCCTGTGTCCGCTTCTTTACTTCCGTGAGGTATTTCGGATGTGCGAGGCAGTAGTGCGGACTGAAGCGCGAAAAGTGTGCATTGGTCTTGGCCTGAGCCCAACCGTTCTGAACTCCCCATGCAATGTTTGAGTTGTAACCGTTGATAGCCCACCACAGACCAAGCCTTGAGCCGCCAGCTTCAAGCTTGCGGGCGAAGGGCCCGAAGCCGTTGGGGTAAAAATCCGTTCGAGGCTCAGAAATCGAGTTTCTTATCTGCCAGCCGTCATCCGGCACGAAAGCGCCGAGCTTCAGATCGTATGGATCGAGTAGATTTTTCTTGAAGCCCTCGAATGTCTTCATCAGGTTGTCCGGATGAAGGAGGCTGCCGCGGCTGTCGTACCAACTGTTGTAATGCAGAATACTCTTCCGCTTGAGACGCACTGTTTCCAGGTAATCGAGAAAGCCGAGCTCGACCGTATCGCCCTGCCTGGGAACACCGGCAACAAAAGTCTTTGATTCTATGAGCCACTCGCCTGACTTTGGGTCACTTTTTGCCTTTCCTGGGTAGTGAGCAAAAGTAACGAGATGACCCTCTGGTGCTCGTTTTTCATCGGGGCCGAGAGAGATGTAACTGTAATTACCAATGGGAGGCAGATACGGAAAATCGTCCCCGTGCGTGCTCTGCCCGCCCGGATATTCAAGCCCGGTAAACCAGGTCTTTTCGATAAAAATCGGCTCACCACGCCCTCCTCGTTCGCACTTCGGCTCAAAGCAGCGGAACCGTTCGACCTCCAGCCGGTCAACGACATCGCCTTCTTTCATGTGCAGGATGACCTTTTTCCAAAACCACGGTTGTTTGTCAGCCCAGTAAATGATGTCGATAGCGGTCGGGCCGCCTTCGATTGCCTTGACCGGCCTGTACCGGATGGTCAGCGTCTGACGCTCGCCCTGGGTTTCAATTTTCGGTTCATCAGCCTTGAAATCGGTGAGGCGAATGATGCGTCCGTCCATGAGGCGTGCCTGGAATTCTTCGCCATCGACTGTCATCCATTCTGAGCCATCCAGGCGTACAAACTCGGTGGTCAGCCAGACACCATCCCGAAGAAGAAAAGTTCGCCGAACGTGTTCATTGCCGAACGAGATAGAGCGGTGCTCCGAAAAAATGGGAGAGGCAATGCTGAAAACGCCGAGGAAGAAAATGATGGCACGCATGAAAAAATACCGTTCCAGTTTCATAAAATTGGAAGACCGGTGTTTGTCTCGATTCCAAGTTGGATTGAAATCGAATTAGTATACAAGTCGCTTGATGTCCAGTTCGGTGGTGCTGACACTCCACCGAACTGTCGCCTTGGAATCTAAAGAACTCACTTCCCGCAACGATACCATGCTCACCCGCGAAATAAATACTGACGACCTTAAAGCTGTCTTTCCGGTTCCGCCCCTCGCACGAAACAGGGATGAAGAGCGTACGATCCACGCCGAAGAGAATCTCAAGATCGTCAGGCACATCGAAGGCGGAGGGCTCCGCAGATTGCTCTATGGAGGCAATGCAGTTTTTTATCACATCTCACTCAAGGAATTCGAGGCGACCCTCAGGTTGCTTGCCGAGATTGCAGCCGATGACACATGGGTCATCCCAAGTGTCGGCCCTTCGTTTGGCACAGCCATCGATCAACTCGAGATCCTTAAAGATTTTCCGTATCCGTCTGCAATGTTTCTGCCGGTCAGCCCACCACAAAATCATGAAGGCGTCTACGCGGGTATCAGCGAGTTCGTGCAACGCTGGGGGAAGCCGGTCATTGTTTACGTCAAAGCAGAAAGCAACCTCGGTGTTGAACAGATTGCCAGGCTCTTTGATGAAGGCACAGCACTCGCGCTGAAATATGCAGTCGTCAGGGATGACCCATCTGAGGACGCGTTCCTGGATGCCATTCTCGATCGAGTCGACAAGTCGAGAGTTATCAGTGGTATTGGCGAACGACCGGCAATCGTTCACATGAACAAATTTCAACTGCCGGGCTACACGACCGGCTCTGGCTGTCTTGCGCCGGCCGCCACTCAAAAGATGTTCGAACTCCTTTGCCGAGGCGATACCGAAGGCGCCTCTGCAATCCGCGATCACTTCCTCGCGTTGGAAGATGAACGCGACGGAATGGGCCCCATCAACGTCCTGCACGAAGCCTTCCGTCTCGCAGGTGTCGCCGATACGGGCCCGTTGCCGCCGATGCTGGCAACTATTGCAGAATCTGTGTGGCCATGCGTGAAACAGGCAGCGGCCGGTTTAATGGCGTTTGAACGAAGCCTTTCAGGGGAACGGGGGAACGCATAGAATACCTCGCGCCGCATGGCCAGCAGTACAGTACTGGGCGTATAATGCTCCTCCTCTTGTCAGGCCGAAACTTGCGAAGATTACGATATGCGTGATGACTGGCGAAAGATGTTGAGCGAGATGCCTCTCGAGGAATTGAAAAAGGCACGCCTGTACATCGATCTACTCCTCGTCAAAATTCAGGACGGCGATTCGCAAATCGAAAAGGAACTGGGACTCCTCGAGCTGAAAGAGGGACACAAGGACAAATTCACACCGCCAAGTGGTCCGGAGTCCCGTGGGCACGAGCGACACAGGGTTAATTATCCCTGCACCTATCAGGTCGTCGGTGGTCCAAAAGACAAGCTGCTCGACGGCGCCGTGCTGGACATATCTGCCAGCGGTTGTCAGATCCTGCTTCAGCGCCCGCTGCGAGTTGGCGAAATGATTCAGATTCGAATGCAAGTCAGCGGCCAGGGTGACAAGACGTTACTCGGACAAATCAAGTGGATACGGGTCGACCCGACCGGCGACCTGAGTCAATGGCTGGCAGGCATTCAGTTCACCTTTGATCACGCGGTTAGCTGAGGTTACCGCCGGGAAAAGTGGGCCATCGGGTAGTGTCGGATGGAGATTGGAACACACAAAACGCACCCGGCATATTTTACTCATTACGTTTCAGCTCCCGATACTGGCCCCAAATCATGTCCTCTTCTCCCTCTTCGCTCGCCTTGGCGATGACTGTCCCGTCGTCTGCAATCATGACAGAGCCGCCGAGCTGAAAGTGATGATAAGAGAATCCGACACGATTGGTTAAGACCATGGGCGTCTTCAACTTTTCTACATGTTCGAATGCCCGCTGGTCCTTCGCGACATTGCCGCGATTGTTCTGCCAGAAAATCACGTCCGGCCGATCCTTTTCGAAGGTATCCCAGGCGAGTGAATTCCAACCGTCCGCGCAGATGATGCAGCCGATACGGAGGTCGCCAACCTGCATCACAATCGTTCCATCCCCTGCCGCGATGAAACCGCGCTCGCAGCGGTAGCCCTGTTGAATCGGCTGATAGTCTTTCAACCACTCGTCCAGGTTTTCAGCCCCTGGCCAGAGATAGCTCTTGCGATAAACACCGATGACTCCCGCCGGGCCGCACCACACCATAGAAATGTAGGGTCGCCCTTCGAAGACCTCGTTCAATCCAATCGCCACATAGCCGTTATATTTTTTTGCCAAAGAACAGAACCCGAAAACCTCCGTACTGTCTAACGCCCGCCCATACCGGACTGGCTCAGGCGTGTAATCCGCGGTCAGCCCCTCATGCAGAAAGACATAGTCAGCGCCTTCCTCAAATGCACGGCGAGTCCAGTTCATGGCCTTGTGGACGTTGTGGTTTACTTCGCAGGGAATGGTGTCGAGCTGAATGGCAGCGAATTTATAGTCGTTCATGGGATGGAGGAGTGGAAGTGGAAAATATGAAATTTGCCAGATCTTAACCATTCTGGAAACACTCCAACACTCCACTCCCTCTCCATTAGTCAATCCCTCTCATACCCGTTAGGATGCCCGGCCTTCAGGTTTCCAAGAATTCGAGCCGTCCGAGGAAGTAATGAGTTCACAACCGAACATTCTGTTCATCATGACTGACGACCACGCCTCGCACGCCATGAGCTGTTATGGCAGCCGGATCAATGAGACGCCCAACATGGATCGCATAGCGGATGAGGGCATGCTTTTTAACAACTGCTTCTGTACAAACGCCATCTGCACGCCCAGTCGAGCGACCATCCTCACGGGCACTTACAACCACATCAACAACGTCACCACTCTATCCAGCAAGCTGGACGGCAGGATTACCACTTTCCCCAAACTGCTGCAGTCTGACGGCTATCAGACCGCCATCATCGGCAAGTGGCATCTGGGGCACGGAGGCCACTCGGATCCCACTGGCTTTGATTACTGGTGTGTGCTTCCCGGACAGGGCCTCTATCACGATCCCGTGATGTCTGACATGGGCGAAGAGAAAGAATTCAAGGGCTACGCGACCGACATTATTACGGATAAGTCCCTCGACTGGCTCAAACAGCGCGACACTGAAAAGCCATTCATGCTGATGTGCCATCACAAGGCGCCGCACCGTGAATGGTCGCCGGATGAAAGGCACATGCACATGTATGAAGACATTGATATCCCCGAGCCCGAAACGCTTTGGGATGATTACAGCAATCGCGCTTCCGCGGCCCGTGAAGCGAAAATGCGCATCAGCCGCGATCTCAATGCCAAGGACCTCAAACTTCCCGTGCCAGAGGGGCTTACGGAGGAGGATGAGACCAAATGGAAATACCAGCGATACATCAAGGATTACCTCAGATGCGTTGCCTCCGTCGATGACAACATCGGGAGAATGCTGGATTACCTCGATGCGGAGGGCCTCGCCGAAAACACCATCGTGGTTTACACCTCGGATCAGGGCTTTTTCCTTGGCGACCACGGCTGGTATGACAAGAGGTTCATGTATGAGGAATCGCTCCGCATGCCATTTTTGATCCGTTATCCCCGGGAGATCGAGGCTGGCAGCATTTGTGACGACATGATCCTCAACACGGACTTCGCGTCCACTTTTCTCGATTACGCTGGCGTTGAGATCCCCGACGAATTCCAGGGCAGCTCCATCCGACCGCTCCTCATGAAGCAACCCCCCGACGACTGGCGTACGGCCATGTATTACCGTTACTGGATGCACCTGGCCCATCACAACGTGTACGCGCACTACGGCCTCCGAACGCAGCGTTACAAGCTCATCTACTACTACGCTGACGCTCTCGACCAGCCCGGGGCTATTGATGATCCGAGAGAGCCGGAGTGGGAGCTTTTCGATCTGGCATACGACCCGCTCGAGATTAACAACGTCTATCACGATCCCGATTATGCGGACCTGATTGAGGAACTGACTGCCCAGTTGCATCAATTGCAGGCCGAAGTCGGAGACGTCCCTTTCACCAAGGCCGGTTGAGCTTCCGGAGGTAAACAAGTGGCCGAAGATAAACCTCGCGGACCCATTCTTGAAGCCGTTGATATTTATAAGACCTATGAAGACGGCAACACCAGAGTCGAGGTCTTGAAAGGAGTCGATCTCGCCGTTGAGCAGGGCCGGATTGTGGCTATCATCGGCCCGTCTGGTGTGGGGAAAAGCACTCTGCTTCATATTCTCGGTCTGCTCGACAGCCCGACTTCAGGCCGGTTGGTTTATCAGGGAAGGGATATTACGAATCTCAAGGATAGACAGCGCGCCTCTCTCCGGGCATCCGACTGGGGATTCATTTTTCAGATGTTTCATCTTCTGCCAGACCTGAATGCCTGGGAAAACGTGATGCTGCCTGCTCTTGTCGGCCCGGGGATTTTTGGCCGTTCGATGCCTCGTCGTCAAGCACTGAAGCGTTCGGAGGAAATCCTGGATCGCGTCGGTCTGGGTGGACGCCTGCTCCACCGTCCAAACCAGCTCTCAGGCGGGGAAAAGCAGCGGGTTGCAATCGCTCGAGCGTTAATGAACTCACCGAAGATCATTTTCTGTGACGAACCCACCGGAAATCTGGACCCCAAGACAAGCCAGGAGATTTTTCAGTTAATTTTGGATTATAATCAGACTTATCGGCAGACCTTTGTTTTGATTACACATGAGCATCATCTGGCCGCTCAGGCCGACGCCGTTTATCGAATGGATGATGGACGACTGAGGCCTGCCGAACTGACAGCATCAGCCATAGCGGCTGACAACAAGATGGATTGAGAGGAATAAGCATGCCGAAACTTCGAATCAAAACCGGACCGAACAGAGATAAGACGGTTCCAGTCGGTGAAACACCGGTATCCCTGGGCCGAGACCCTGAATGCGGCATCCAGCTTTTTGATAACGCGGCCAGCCGCAACCATGCAGAGGTATTCAGAATTGGCGAGATGTGCTTTGTGCGCGACCTCGGAAGCCGAAACGCCACCTTTGTGAATGAAGAGAAGATTGAGGAAGAGCTCCTGCGTGTGGGGGATAAGATCAGAATTGGCAGTACCGTCATCGTATTTGAGGATGAAGAAGCAGGTGGCAGCGATCACTCTGCCCCGATACAGGGGGTCTCATTCAAGGACGATGATGGCGAGAAAATCGATGACCCGCTTAAGGATGAAGAGGAAGCGGATGCAAGAGATGAGGAATTTTCAGAAGACGATTTTCAGGCGACCATCAAGCTCAATCTCAACCGAAAGCAATTGGGCGAGATCCGGTCTGCCGGCTCTGGCGAAGATGTTGCCGTTCATCTTGGTCTTCTCCTCGATCTCTCGAAGACCATCAGCGGCGAGACACATCTCAAACCGTTGATGGCAAAGATTCTCAAGATCGCCGCAGAGGGCGTCAGCGCAAAGATAGGTATCCTCTTCCTGCGTGACGTGAAAGGCGGTTTGATTCCAAGATCCCATTACGGCATCGAACCCGGCGAAGACGTCAAAGTAAGTAAGACCATCGTTCGGAATGTTTTCAAGCACGGCCGCGCCGTCCTTACCAGTGATGCAGTCGTGGACGCTCGGTTCAAACAGACCGAGAGTATCGTACTTCAGGGCATACATTCTGTGATCTGCGTGCCGATGGTTTCGCAAGATCGAGCCATTGGGATTCTGTATTTCGAATCGCAGGACGTGGAACATCCATTCAAGCCCGAGGATCTGGATATCATCACCGCCATCGGTTTCCAGGCGTCGGTCGCCATCCAGAATGTCCAGGCCCACACCCAGCAGCGAAAAATGTTGGCCGGCGCGATTCGTACCCTGGTCGCCGCGGTTGAAATGAACAGCCCGGAAACGCAGGGGCACTCGGAACGCGTCTGCACTTACGCCGCCGCGATAGCTGAGCAGTTGAAGCTCAGTGACGCCGAGAGCCAGAACGTCCAGCTCGCCGCGCTCCTTCATGACATCGGCAAAGTGGCCGCTGACTCGTCGAATGAAGGAGGGCCCAAAGTCGAAGGTCACGTCCTGGTGGGGGTGAAGCTCTTGGAAAACATGCCCGGCATGGAGCCCGTGATCCCCGGCATCAAATATCATCATGAGAAGGTTGATGGCTCGGGCTTCCCAGAGGGTCTCACCGGTGACAAGATTCCTCAGATCGCCAAGATAGTTGCCGTCGCCAACATCCTCGACCATCTGATGAATATGCCGGACGAAGAAGGTAATACAAAACCGACCAAAGAGGCGCTGCTTGAGATGAGCAAGTTGGGAAGCAAGTCTCTTGATCCAGAGGTCGTGGCCGCTCTCTTCGTGGCCCACCGCAGCGGCAAACTCTTTAATCCGAAAACAATCTTTGAACCAGCCAAGGCACGCGAATAAGTAATGAGTAATGAGTAAGTGTTAAATGCAGATTGTACCGCGGTCCCTGATCCACCACTCAATTACTCTATCCCTCCACCACTCCATTCTTACAATGTCCAAACTAGCTATAAACGGCGGCCAAAAGGCCGTACCAGACGACATCGGTTTTCGAACGTGGCCGGAGATCACAAAAGAGGACGAAGAGCTGGTCCTCGCATCACTTCGGCAGAACCAGCATGCTTCCGGCCCCCATGTTCAAATGCTTCAAAGTGAATTCGCCGCATGGAATGGCACAAAGCACTGTATGGCCACCAACGGGGGCACTGGAGCTCTTCACATGTGTGTTGCCGGTTGCGGCGTAGGCCCGGGCGATGAAGTTATTACGACTGCCCTTTCATGGACGAGTTCCGCAACGGCCATTATCCATCACAACGCTATCCCCGTCTTTGTGGATGTGGATTGGGAGACCATGCTCATTGATCCCGCGTGCGTTGAAGCGGCGATTACTCCGTCAACCAAAGCCATTCTTGTGGTTCATTACTTCGGTATTGCGTGCGACATGGAAGCCATCCGAGATGTGGCTGACCGGCATAATCTCAAGGTCATCGAAGATGCGTGCCAGGCGCACGGATCCACCTGGAAAGGAACGAAAGTGGGTAATTTCGGGGACGCCGGTGCCTTCAGTCTGAATCAGAACAAGAACCTTTGCGGCGGCGAAGGAGGTTTCTTCGTTACCAACAACGATGAAGTGCTCCAGCGTGGAAAAGCCGTGACGAGCTTCAGCGATATGCGCCCGCCGGAGGCTGGACGTGACTTTCACGATTACGGCCTTGGCTGGATGTATCGCACCTCCGATCTCGCTGCGTCATTCGCCCTCAGCCAGCTCCGAAAACTCGACAAGACCAACGGCCAGGCTCGCGCCAACTGGTATCGACTCAGTGAAGCGCTGAAAGGAACGCCGCACCTTGTGCCCTCGTTCAGCAGTGATGATCAGCCAACCAATGGCTATTCATACGTTGTCCGTACCGACCCCGGATATGCAAAGGAACGAGGCGTCAAACTCAGCAATCTGACCAACGCCGTTTCCAAAGCGCTCGGTGCTGAAGGCCTGCCCACGAGCCGGGCCAACTGGATGCTCCCGGCACACACAGTCTTCCAGGCAAAGAATGCATACGGAAAAGGTTCACCGTGGTCAGACGGCCATTGCCAGCGTGAGGTCAATTACGATGTCGCACAGTTCCCAGTCGCCCAAGACTGCGTGGATACCTGCCTCTGGAACGTGAATACCCATCGTCCGCCCAATGGTGACAGACAGGTCGATGCCTTCGCCGCCGCAGTACGGAAGGTATATGAGAATCTGGATGAGGTGCCGGTGGAGAATGGGTGAGGTATGACCCGAAGAACAGCTCGCTCTACCTGGCGACACGCGTAAGCCCGTGGCGATCTCTATTCTCTTCCAAGTGATATCTGAAGCAGCTTTGAAGGCTGCAGCACTAATCACTATCTGCATTCCTGAGCCCCAGTGCGTCAAGTAGCGACTCCGTTTTCAATATCTTTTGCACGGCAGCCTCCGCTGCCAGCCCGTGTCCAAGGGCGCTGGGGTGGGAATCCATGAAGCTGACCTGCAGGTCCTTGGGTGGATGCTTTGAATAGCACGAGAGCAGATCTACGACCTCGGCACCGTTAGACTGCATTACTTCAGTGACAGTCTGGTGGACCGACTTAAACGTGTAGTTCTCGAAGTCCATCGACAATGGGAATAGAACGCAGAGGAGCGGGGCGCCGGCCTCTCGCGAAACGCGGATCATCTCGCGATGATTTGCACGGCAGGTCTCCCAGCCAGGCTGGCCCTCAGAGTAGAGGCCGAGGAGATAGGCTTCGTAATCGGGGTATTTTGAAGAGCTCTGAAGAATTCGGTTGTAGATGAAATTCACGAAAGTCGTGAGGTAATACCAGGATAGCTGGGAGTTCAGCGATTGCGGGAGCAGTGGATAAATTTTGAAGGCCGGGCCGGCAGGTTCGGCGTCGTTGAGGACAAAACCCAGGATGACCAGGTCCGGCTTGAGTGGCAGGCCATGTTTTATCAGTGCGGATAATTCTTCGGGCGTGTTCCAGCCGGGACGGCTGATGTTGATGATTTCGAATTTGATACCAGGGTTAGCCTCGCGCAGCAGGTCACCGATGCGCGTCGAGTACATTTCCTCGACTTTGACGCGCGCACCGTAAGTCACCGAATCGCCAAGGACCAAAATGCGCTTCGTGCCCGTCGGTTTTGCCAGTTCATGCTCCACGTCTCGGTAGCCGAGGGAATTATCCCGGTAAAGTGCTGCCTCAGCATCCTGATGGATCATGATGGGCATCGAAGCCCGGAGCACTCCCTCTACCGCTACGAAGCTGATGACGAGCCCAAGGCACACGATGAGCCACCTCCACACTGCACGCGATGGGATTCGAATGACGGGAAGGACCAGTAATCCCGACAGGGAGACCCAAAACAGTGCGGCGATATTCCGCGGCCAGCCCACGGCGAAATTCGGAAGCGACCATCTCGCTCCGTTATGCCCGAAGTAAAACCATGACCCTATGAAGATATACGTCAGTGCCAAAATCAGGAGTAAACGAATCCACGGCCCTCGTGTCAGCACCTGTGAGAGTCTGGACAGTTCTTCCCGCTCGGCGAACAGGATCATCGAAATGCTGGCACAGGCGGATCCGAAGAACAGCGATTCATTTGCTGCTGCCATCAGGATCAGGGCCGTGGCCGATATCAATGCAATTCGGCCGTAGAGTCGCTGTCTGCGTATATTAAAGGCAATCAACAACACCAGCGAGGCACCTAATAATAACGTGGTCCACACCGGTCGTTCTATTTGCACACGAGCGAAAAGTCCGATGAACAATGCAAAGCAGAACAGTCGGAAAATTAGGATGAGTTTGGAAGATCGCTCGCGGAGCAGGTGAGGGAGCGTTTCCGCAAAACGCTGTTCACATGCGAAAATCAGAAACAAGACTACCGGCCCAAAGAGCTGCAGAAGCTGGAGACTAAAGAAAGGGCTGATAAGCGCGCCAAGAGAAAGCACGGATAACGTTATTTTCTCTAAAGGTGGGCTGTGCTTGGACATTGTTCAGGACGTTTGCACCGAATCAAAGACAGACAGTAATCCGGCAGAACATATTGCCAGGATGTCCCCACGCCATCGAGCTGTTGCGGTGATATAAGGCACTGATAGCTTACCGGCATGAAGAAGTGGGGAAAGCCTGTCTCGCTGGTCGCCATCATCGCATGCACAGCGGGCCTGACTTCGTTCAACCTGTTCAAGGAATACTGGTACGATGAGGCGGTGACGATGCGGCTGTTTGCCGGTAGTGGGTTCTTCGGCGCCTTCACCGACTACCGTATGCCAAACAATCACATGGTTTTCAGCGCCTTGATGGCGGTCTGGTTGCAAATAGGCGCGGGCCTCAATTTGCCGCTCTGGTGGCCGCGAATCCTCCCCTGGCTGATCTCTGCTGCGACGGTTGGCCTGTTGTTTTTGGCGGTCGATTACTGGAAAGGCAGACGGGCGTCGGTGTGTGCCGCGCTACTTCTGGCCTGTTCACATGCGTTTATCAACTTCTCGTGCCACATACGCGGATATGGGCTCTCCGCTCTGTGGAGCGCACTTGGGCTGATGCTCCTGATTCGATATCTCACGCGGGTTGGAAGAACCGTCGACTTGATTCTCTATGCATTGGTTGCCGTGTTGGCCGTTGGTACTGTCCCAACGAATCTCCTTCTGTTCGGAGGGCTTGGGGTCTGGGCTGCTGTAGAAATTTATCGGGCTGGCGGATTGAGCAAACAGGAGGGAAAAATAGCGCTAGTGATCGTGCTCCTCTCCCCGGCCCTCGGAATGGTCTGGTACCTGTGGCATCAGATCGTTCGTGCCCAGTTCTTTGACCATGCCTCGGGTGGCAGCTCGACATTGGATGGCATCTGCGAGGTGCTTGGCCAGCTCTTATTCGCCTTGTTTATTGATTATCTGGCGCTCGTTCCGCTGTTCTTATGGGGGAGTTACGTTCTGATACAAAGATCGAGATCTGGCGATAGCGGCAGGACCCTCAGTGTCGCATGGTTTCTGGGGTGTTCGTTGTTGCCGCTGTTTTCGCTGATTCTAAAAGTGCCCTACTCACGCAATTTCTTTCCGGCCTTCCCCTTCTGGTTTGCGGCTTCTGGAATCATCCTGGCTGAAGGGATTGACTCACTTGAAAGAATTCGGCGGCAGTTCAGATGGATAGAACCCGGATTAGCCGCATTTCTAGTTCTTATGAGCTTCCAACGCGAGTGGAATTTTCCAGCGCATTATCGAAAGCATTTCACCCAGCAACGCCCGCAGTCCCTCTACTATCAATATTACCAGGTAGATTTTCATCCTATTGCTGTCGTTAAGTTTTTGTTGAAACGTGGACGGAAGGAGCGGCTCTCAGCCTTCATCGACGAAAGTGATCCATACTCCATCAAGTTTCATTCGATTCTGTTTGGTTTTGAGCACCTTTACAGGAAGGGGGAAGAGCATACGCAAGAAGCGTTCACTCGCGCTCTTAAAGAAGCTCATTCAATTTATCTGATCTCCTCCTCCGCCGAGATGGCGGCATCACTTGTGGACGACTTGAATCCGGTCGGCAATTCGACAGGCCGTCCTGAAATGGTGTGCGACACCGGCTTCTTCAAAGTCTATCGGATTGGCGCACACCCAGCCCTCGGTGAAGGGGAGCCAGGCAATTCGGAGCCGAAATAAACGACTGTTCTCAGTCTTTTTCGCAATCCTGCTTCTGCCGTGGTACATGGCCTGACCAAAAGTACACGCTCTACGCGCAGAATTTCCAAAGTAATTCTCCACCGCGGCACCGATGCTCGAGTTCGGATACCGGAGATGTGAACTTCAACTGACCTGCCACCGATGAGGTGCCTTATTTTGCCAAGCAACTGCTTTGCAGCCAGCATGCCTACCCAATGGGTCATTGGCTTTTCACTCCTATGCATCCTGAATTACCCGGACATTTCCTGGGCCCAGGGCTGAGTGGCTGCACGTCAAGGGGCGCCCGTGGTTGGCGCCCAAGGAAGTGTTTACGTGGACCCTCATCACTGGCAGTTGACGATGTCCTACCGCTGGCAGAATTCTGATCGGCACTTTAGAGGCGTTCACGAGGAGGCGAATCGCCAAGCGGAAGAAAGTGAAGTCATCAATGACCTTCACCTTTGGGATTTTGCTGCAACCTATCAAGTCACCGAACGATTCTCCGTAAGTCTCAGTGTTCCGGTACAGTACGCCAACCGCTCTTCGCCTCTGCGAGACGCGAATGGAGATGTCGTAGACCGGAGTTCTGTACAGGCTTCTGGGATAGGAGACATCAGTCTGGTCGGCAGGTGGTGGCTGTTGAAGACCACGACCCATCCAGACCATAACGCTTCTTTGGGTTGGGGTGTTAAGTTTCCTACTGGAGACTATGACGCAACTGACAATGTACGTAGGCTCAACGGTACGGAGCAAGTGGTCGTGGACCAGTCCATTCAACCCGGAGATGGAGGCTACGGCGCTATTCTGGATCTGGTCGCATTCAAGCGACTTTTCGAAGGAAAACTAACCGCATTTGCTACCGGGACGTACCTGATGAACCCCGAAAATAAGAACGGGGCCAGGACCGGACGCAGCCGTGCAGGTGAGGAGATCATGTCCGTCGCGGATCAGTATGTTGGCAAGGTCGGGTTGGCTGCACCTGTAACGTATCTTAAGGGGCTGGCGCTGTCACTTGCAGCTCGTATTGAGGGTGTGCCGGTTCACGACGCGATCGGAGGCAGCGATGGCTTCCGGCGCCCGGGATACGCAATATCGATCGAGCCTGGTCTGATTTTCGGGATTGGCAAGAATACCTTTGCCATCAGTGCACCTGTTGCTTTACAGAGGAACAGGCAGCGAAGCGTATCGGATCAGGCCAACGGAGTGCACGGCGATGCCGCATTCGCCGATTACGTCATCCTGGTCAGCTATTCACGCTCGTTTTGAAGACTACTCGCCGGTACCTGTCTCCTTCAGCCCCGCTCATTCGACTGCTGCAGTTCATAGCTCACTGGGCTAACTGAACTCAGCGGCAGTGACCCATAAGCCCTTACGGTGTGGTAACAATGGCCACTCTTGGATAATGCCATCCGTAAACCGGGCCTCACCTGGAGTCAAAAGTCGCGTATCGGGTAGCCGAACGAGTCTGGCCGCGAGAGAGATTCAGAGCGTACACCTCAGAAGTTATCCCTTGTCACATTTCCGAAACTGGCAAAAGGTTACTCAGCGAAGAGTGATTCGACGAAGTCATTCTCGGATATGTTTGCCGATTTGGTTCGAGAGCCCGCGTGTGCAGTTGAGGGCATTTATGCGCTCTTTGGGGCCTGATCCAGGAGGCATTGTCAAGAGTTGTGGATGACGGCGATATAGATGCGCATCCTGATACGAGTAATCAAGCGGCTGAATGGCCGCAATCAGATCGTAGCCAAAAGCTGCAAGATTCGTTCGTAAAAAGTCCCAAATTCAAAAACTACCCCTCACGGAATGGTCAATTTCAATTTGTACCCCTGCCCCTGAGTATGAAACAGGGGTCTCCATGAACCCCGTTTTTCTGAAAAAGGACTTATTACGAGGGAATCTGCAAGCTTGTTGGCCGTGTAAGAGCCTGCAAGCTGGCAGTTTGCGGCTACGATGTTCTCCGCGCCGCGCGGAGAAGCGGCCCTAAAGACTCTAACGCCACACAAGCCGATCCCCTGAATAGGAATCCATTTACTGCAAGATGATCCGATTCCCCCCTGAAAGCCTTGTAATATAGTCGGCACATACATTGATTGGAGATGGTCGCATGCAGTTATGGGTGGACGCGGACGCATGTCCCAAGGTTATCAAGGACATTCTATTCAGGGCAGCGGAACGTGTGAGAGTTCACTTGACGCTCGTGTCGAACCAGGATTTGAGAGTTCCGGTCTCGAAATACATTACCACGATACAGGTTCCGGGTGGGCCCGATGTGGCAGATAAACGTATTGTTGACCTGATAGGTTCTGACGATTTGGTGATTACGGCAGATATCCCCCTGGCTGATGCGGTGATCAAGAAGGGCGGTTTAGCTCTGGATCCAAGAGGAGAGCTCTACACAGATGACAATGTCGGTCAACGTCTTGCGACGCGGAATCTCTTAAGCGATCTAAGAACTGCGGGGGCTATAACAGGAGGCCCCCCAACCATCAGCAGCAAGCACCGGCAGGCTTTCGCTAATCAGTTGGATCGTTTTTTGATTCGAAACCGTAAGAAGTGAGCGGCAAACTTCCGACTGCTAAGAGACTCTCAAGGCCCTTGAAACAATCAACAGACATGCATAAAGAAAACACCACCAATCCCGATTCACTGCGGGCCGTCCTGGCTACCGATTGCGGCTCGACAACAACGAAGGCTGTCTTCTTTGAAAAGACCCCGGAAGGCTGGCGTCAGACCTGGCGCGGAGAAGCACCTACCACTGTGGAGAAGCCTTTCGAAGACGTCACTATCGGTGCCCGTAATGCCATCAATGAAGTTGAGGAGCTGTCGGGACGCAAGATTCTGGCGGATGACGATGGCGACGGGCCACTCAAATTTCGGACGCCCGCGGACGACAAAGACGGCATTGACATGTACGTCTCGACCTCGTCGGCGGGCGGGGGCTTGCAAATGGCCGTTACGGGTGTTGTGCGCAGAATGACCGCCGAATCCGCCGAACGTGCGGCGCTTGGCGCCGGCGCAATTGTGATGGATGTGGTATCCATCGATGACGGTCGCCAGCCCCACGAACGGGTCACTCGTATCCGGCATTTGAGACCGGATATTGTACTGCTTTCCGGTGGTATCGATGGTGGGACTGAATCCCACGTACTCGAACTCGCAGAGACGATTTTATCTGCAGATCCTCGTCCCAGATTCGGTACAACGCTCAAGCTGCCGGTGATTTTTGCGGGGAATAAGCAAGTCCAGGTCGAAGTCGGAAATCTGCTCGGCGATCACTTTACGTTTCAAGCTGTCGAAAATATCCGGCCGACCCTGGAGGTGGAAAATCTCGGCCCGGCACGTGAAGCCATTCACGAGGTCTTCCTTTCGCACGTGATGTCTCACGCGCCCGGATACGACAAACTTCTCAATTCGACTTCCATCGAGATCATGCCGACACCACATGCCGTCGGCCTGATGACAGAAGCTGCGGCCAGGAAGCGTGGGTTCGATGTGATCGCTGTGGATATCGGTGGCGCGACTACGGATGTTTTTTCTGTGTGTGGTAGCACGTTCAACCGCACGGTGAGCGCCAACCTGGGTATGAGTTATTCGATATCGAATGTCCTGCTCGAAGCCGGCATCGACAACATCTGTCGCTGGCTGCCGTTCCTGGAAGATCCGAATCGCATCAAGGAATCGCTGCGGAACAAGATGATCCGACCGACCACGATTCCAGAAGAGCTTTCAGACCTCCTTGTTGAGCAGGCAGTCGCAAGAGAAGCGCTCCGGCTTGCTTTCGAACATCACAAGATGCTCGCGGTTGGCCTGAAGGGGGTTCAACGTGAGCGTACTATCGCTGAAATTTTCACACAGGCAGGGGCCGGGGAATCGCTCATCGATATGCGCAACGTCGGGATGATCATAGGTTCAGGCGGCGTGCTTTCCCATGCGCCGGATCGTAGGGCTGCGGCGTTGATGCTGCTGGATGCATTCGAGCCGGAAGGCATTACCGAACTCTGCGTGGACAGCATTTTCATGATGCCTCACCTTGGAGTGTTCAGCCAGGCCAACGAGGAGGGCGCACTCGAGATATTCGAACGAGATTGCCTCGTTTTTCTGGGCACGGCTATTTGCCCCGTGGCAAAAAGACTCAAACCCGGTCAGCGGCTCATGGAGTATGCCATTGATGGCGGCCCGTCCGGCACGCTCTCTGTCGGTGAGTTGATCCGGCACGAACTGGGTGTCGGCGAGGAGGCGGAGATTCGTCTGACCCCTTCACACAGAAAAGTGGATATCGGGCAGGGGCCAGGACGTTCCATTACTCAGCGGATCAAGGGCGGTCATGCAGGGGTGATTCTGGATGGTCGGGGGCGGCCACTGATTCATGAGGTTGAGGAGCAGGGGAGGGCAGATTCAAATCGGAGGTGGATGGAAACCTTTGGATTGGAGCTTCCGTAGACTGGTGGCCAAGGGGAGGGGCTTCCCCCGCCCCCTGAAGCCTTCGGCCACAAACAGTTTTCCATCTTAATCATCCTCTCAAGTCCAGATTGGGATTTGAGAAGGCGGCACTGATTCTTATCGCAGATTCAGGAAGGAAGATTTGCGGTGATCTGTTGACTACGAAAGAGAGTGCCATGGATCAAGAGGGCCTCGACCTGGTCTCGAAGGACCTACCTGATGGGTACCTTGTGCTTGTCCAATAATTCGTCCAATGAAGTTGCAATAACACTACCATCCGTAAGACGCACTGAGATTCCGTTTAGTTCTTTTCGAATGACTTCCGCCACTCGTGATTCCTCCTTAAAGGGCTCAAGCACCGAAACGAAATCCGCGTCCATCGACTTCAACCGGCTTATCAGAGTAGGGGCTTCGTCAGAGATGATCTTTGTGTTCGTGTTGTTCAGCCCGGTAATACCGGTGAAAAATTGGCAGCCTTCGGGGGCAAGCTGAACAAACTTGAGATGGATGGGCGGAAGCTTGGTCTCGTCTACCTTCAGGCTTTTGTTCCAATACGGATATTGACGGGTCATATCCCAGGTGGCCTGGAGTGGGCCTTTGCCGGTGAGGGCTCTGGGGGAAACGATGTTGTCGTAGTTGGCTGTGCTGCCCAGCGGGCCGGTGACGGCCGCACTCCAATCGTCACCGAATTTCAGGTCGCCGAAGTTGTGGTAGACGAGGTCGTAGGAGTGCTCCTGCTCGGAGCGGATCTGGTCAAACACGATGACGATCCTTTTCGTGAGCACGACGCCCCGGGTGTGGCTGACGCCGGGATACAGTCCATCCAACCTGCTTACCGCCACCTGGAAGTCATCGGTCTCCGACCATGCCAGCAGTTTTCCTACTGTCGGAAGTTGGCTTCTCTGATCCACCACGAGCACATTGTTGGAGAGCGATACGCGACCGTCGATGAAGCTCTTGAGCTTTGGATCCTGGTTGTATTGGATGCCGCCGCTGCCTGCGTTGTAAAGGGAGCCCGTGCCGTGGGTGAATATCCTGCCGAAAGCAGTCAGGGTGATTTGGTTCCGATCCAGGGCGGAATGAAAGACACTGCGGCCATAATCCAGAGTGACCATCACCTGGGTGTCGGCGGTATCCCCACTCCGCAAAATAGCGAGCCCCGCACTTCCGAAAAGTCGCGGCTTTGTGCTCAGCAGTTTTGTCCAGTTTGGCGTGATCGCCTTCGATTTTGATCGATAGCGTTGCAGGCTTGCAGAAATTGAAGAGCCCTGGCCAATATCCATCAACCATTTCGCATCGGGCGCCAACGATACGACTACGTCAGCCAGATTGCTGGGGCCGGCGCCCTGCCCTCGGCCGCAGTCACCCGTGTTAGGTACCAGGCCGTTGAGAGCGGCCCGTTCGTAGGGCATTCTGATCGCTGCCAGGATGCGTTCCCTGCCGTAGTTGATTTTCAGACCCGAGTTTTCGAGGTGTGTCACGGAAGGCAGATATTCATCGGCCGCGGCACCGTGATAGTTCAGTGGACGACCCTCGGAGGAGAAGCCGTCTTCATCGATGTCCTTCAAGCGCGAGACCAGCCCGCAGTCGCGGAGAGTAGCGTTCCATACGATTAGTGCATCATCGAATGCGAGACCGAGGAGGAGAAGGTTGTGGTTCGTAATGTCGGTCTGGTTGCTGATGGATGCGTTCAGTTTGACCAGTTCCGTGGCGTATGGCCGCACCCATCCTTCATAGACAAATTTGCGGTCGGCATCCGTCCACGAGGGCGAATCCGCAATCAGTGAGAGCATTTTGCAGTGCCATTTGAACTCCCAATTGCTGCCGTAGGAGCTGTTTGACGCGATGCGGCTGGAAGTTTGGATTGGCGGTCCCGGAAACCAGGGGACGTCGAACAGCACATGCCATTTGTGCTGAGCATACTGCTGTGCATAGAGACGCATCAATTCGATGGCCTTCCGGGCATATTTTTCATCCTGCGTAAACGCGTACGCGAGGCCGTTGTAGTAAGTGGCCTGGCCGGAGTAAGCGAGATACTCACGCCAGACGGCTCCGGCCGTTGCATCGGCGATACGCCGCTCACCGGTCTGCGGGTTCACGGCTTCCGACATGATGTTCCCGGGCATCCACGGGTTGGGGTAACCGTTACGGACGTGATTGTAGCTTTGCGGGATCGTCTGAAGCGTCTTGCCAACGAGCTCATCAGCGCGGGCCACGACCCGATCGTAGTTGACGATTTTTCTCATTTCGTCATCCCCGGCCGAGAGTTGCTGCCGAATCAGTTCAAGGTCCCCAGTCGCGATCATGACCTGGCGACGAAGTCCTTTCGAGAGCGGGCGCACGAGCCGGCCGGCCCAGCGGGTGGTGGCTTCCGGCCGATGAGAAGTCGCGAATTCCAATCGCAGCGGTTCGGCGAACAGCTCTTCGGATGCATCGAGTGCCGCCTTGGACATCGTTGCGGTCACTTTGAACGATGCAATCTGGGATGCCTTTACTTCGATGGCTTCGTTGTCAAGGGAGGTTTTGAATACCTGATTCGCAGAGGTGACTTTCGCGGTGATGGACGTCGGGCGGCCGCTGGTATTCAGTAATCCAAAGTCCAGCGTGTAGGTAACCGAGCCATCTTCGTTTTCAGTTTTCTGTGGCCAGGTAACTGGCGATTGAAAATCTCGTTTCAGGTAGAGCAGCCCGCGCACCAGGCGAACGTCGCGCAGCTCGATTACCGTATCCGGCGCGATGGCAAGCGCATTGAATGTGAAGTAGCCGGTCTCACCTTCGCCGTCCGGTTTGTCCCAGGGGAACCAGTAGGCATCTGCCAGGTCCAGCTCTGTTTGATGCCAGACCTTTCGCTCGGTCGTGACCAGGGCAATGCGCTGGTTATGAACTTTGTACTGCCTGGGCCCTGAGACATGGCCGACCGCGTTGAAACTGATGGAGCTCACCTCCCCCGAAACGATGCGATACTCGAACTGAAGGCGGTCGTAATACCTGAGGCGATCAAACAGCTCGTGCTCTGAGCGAATGGCCAGATCGCCACTCTGTCCCGTGTTGACCTTCCATCGCCATGCTTTCCGGCCATCGAGTGAGGCTGCTTCTACCGATCCATTTTTCAGATAGAGCAACTCTTCAACCGGATAATCGTGAAGGTTTTCGACGATTGGATGCGCGGCAAAAGTAGAAGTGAGAATGCCCAGCATGAGCGAGGCAAGAGGTGCTGTTTTCATCCATCACTCCTTCTTCTGTTTCTCGAGCCACTTCAGTGCGGCGTTGGAAATGATTTCGTGTCCGCCTTCGAATATCGTCACATGTGCTTTGCCTGATGACCGGCGGAAGAGTGGGGGCTTGGCACCGAAATCTAGATCCTGGATATCCGTTTGTAATTCCTGGGGCACTTTTCGATTGTTCACGAAGTAAGCGATTTGCTCTCTGGTGAGTCGATCCTTTTCCTCAGCGACTTCATTAAAGGCAAGCAATGTGTGGCTGACTGGCACGCTCCCTTTGTGGCCGTCATGAATGCCAGTGCAAATCTGCAGCGGGAGACCTTGCGCGTCTTTCAGATAAGTGATGGCCGAGCGTTCCAAGTATTCTTTATCGATTTCGGCGTTCGTGTTCGGTGGCCCGCCGCAAGAGCTCTCGATGTCCTTGAAATACATTCTTCCTTTTACTTTGCATTCTTCATGCCACGCCCTGAGGTCGCTGATGGATGCCCACGCGGAAACGCCGGCCCAGATTTCGGGCGCCCGCCCGGCCATCAACAGCGAACCGTAACCGCCTCCGGAGACGCCAACCAGATAAATTCGTTTGATGTCCACGTTGGCGGCGCTTTTGGCGAACTCGACTGCGCTGACAATGTCCTTGACAACATGCTCCGAGCCGCAGGCCTTGGGATGACGATTCGGGCCGCGGAAGTTTGGATGGATAAATGCCCAGTTCTTCTCCACGCACCAATTCCCATAGGGAATGCTGCCTTGTTGACGGTAATCGCCGGACCAGGTGTGGAGGCCCACGAGGAGGGGCACCGGAGTCTCCGTTTCAGGCTTGAAAAACAGAGCTGGCTGGCTGGTGTTGTCGGCGGAGCTCGGATACTCCAGCTCGACGACCGAGGAAGGCCAGCCCTTGGGGGCCGGTTTAGAATTCTTCAAAATGCTCTGAAGGTCTTCTTGTGCAGATAGCGTTCCAGTAAGCATGAGTAACAGGGAGGTGGTGTTCGTCATCGACTCCAGTTCATTTCTTCGGTCGCCAAAGAGAGTAACGACCGATGGTGTAAATGATCTTGTATCCGGCTCTGATAGTACCGCTGATGGTGCCGGTGATTTTAGACACGCCGGTTCTCCTGCGATAGCTGACGGGGACTTCGATCGTGCGGAGCCCGGCTCGTGGAGCTTTCATCTGGAGTTCGGCGGTCCAGCCAAAATTGGTATCGCACATTTCCACTTTGTCGAGAGCATCCTTTCGAATCGCGCGGAAGGGGCCAAGGTCGGTGTAATTCACGCCAACGACGAGTCTCATCAAGAAAGTAGCGAGCTTGTTGCCGAAGAATGCCTGGGGCAGCAGAGCGCCGGGTTCGCGCTCGCCAAGCATGCGTGAGCCGAGCACGAAATCCGCTTCGTCATTGAAAATGGGGTTGAGGAGACGATTCATTTCGTCCGGGTGATCGCTGTAGTCTGCATCCAGAAAGACTACCACGTCCGGTTCATCCATTTCAGCGAGACCACGCAGGCAAGCAGAGCCATAACCTCGCCGTTCTTCTCTTACCACCTTGGCCCCGTGCTCCCTGGCCACCTCCGCAGTCTGGTCGCTTGAGCCGTTATCGACGACGATGACCTCGTTAACCAGGTCTTCTGGGATGTCGTCCAGTACGAGCCCGATCGAGTGTTCTTCATTCAGCGCCGGGATGATGACCGAGACTTTCGGTGAAGACATTGGCGAAGGGGAGGGGAGAAAAGCAGGATGTCTGGAACGGAGGAGACTGGGCCGCTTGTTCCTTCCTCACTTTTCTCAGGATGCCTACGGCCGCAATTAATTCTCTTCAGACTTGAACTTTCGGGGATGGATGACCAAATCGGAGATGCCCCATTCATTGAAGATCACATTAAGGTATTCTTTGACTTCAGAGGTGGTGGCGAGGTGGAGCATATGTTCCACCGCTTTCGCTGCGTTGCTTGTATCGAGGCCTCTTAAGGCTCGCTTTACGAAGGGTATTGAACTTGGCGCCATGCTCAGCCTGTCGATCCCCATCATCGCCAGGACGACGGCCGTAGCGGGTGAGCCGGCCATTTCACCACAGACACCAACCGGAATGCCCTGCGTATGTGCGGCCTGAATTGTGTCGTAGATGGCAGTGAGAACCGCGGGATGGAACTCTTCGTAACGGTTGGAAACTTTCGGGTTATTGCGATCTACCGCCAGCACGTACTGGATGAGGTCGTTAGTGCCGATACTGAAGAAGTCGACTTCCTTGGCGAGTCGATCCGCGACAGCCACGGCGGAAGGAACCTCGATCATAATCCCGATCTCGATGAGCGGCTCCAGACCGAGCTCGTCGATGACATTCTGCAGCGCCTCTTTAGCGGCCCTCAATTCTTCCACCCCGGAGATCATTGGGAACATGAGCCGGATGGGCGTCTTGGCTGCAACACGCACGATGGCGCGGAGCTGCGGTTGAAAAATTTCCGGCTCATCCAGGGTCAACCTCATGGAACGCCAGCCAAGCAGGGGGTTCCGCTCCTCCGGCATGGAAAAATAGGGAGGAGTCTTTTCGCCGCCGATGTCGAGGGTTCGCACCGTCAGGCTCTTGCCGTTGAGCGCTTCGATTGCATTGCGAAGAATATCGAATTGCTCTTCTTCAGTCGGCATATTCGGCCGCGAGAGAAACGGGAATTCGGTTCGGAACAAACCGATCCCTTCGGCACCCTGTTCGTGACAGAGAGGTACTTCGCTGATCATCCCGATGTTCGCCTCCATCATGATCTTGTGGCCGTCAAGAGTCTGGCAGGGATCGTCTCGTAGATCTTTCAGTTGCTCTACAAGAGTATGATACTGGGCTTCGAGGCGGACGTATTCCTCTACCGTGTCATCGCCAGGGTTGATGTAGACCGCGCCCGAATTTCCATCGACGATTGCGAAATCGTTCGGTGAAACGCCTGAAAGTACGTCCACCACTCCGAGCACAACCGGCAAATCGAGGGACTTGGCAAGAATGGCAACATGCCCTGTCACACCTCCGCGAGCGAGCACGATTCCCATCAGCTTCGGTGAATCCAGATACATGAGCTCGGAGGGTGAGATATCGTCGCCAAAAACAATGAACTCTTCCTCGAATTCGCGCTGGAGCCGCTCAACCCCCAGCAGATTCTGCAACAGCCGTTTCTCAATATCCTCGACGTCTATCACCCTTTCGCGAAGGTAAGCATCATCGAAAGATGAGAATCTGTCCTTATAAAGTTCGGCCACAACCTCGACGGCGAACTCTGCCCGCCGGCCGTCATCGATGACGTCTTCGATGCGGTGACGAAAGCCTTTGTCTTCGAGCATGAGGAGATGGCCATGAAAGATCGCTGAGTCTTCTTCGCTCAGCGTCAGGCTGACCTGGCCTTTGAGCTCGGTCACTTCTTCGATAGCCTTTGCAAATGCCTCATCCAGACGAAGTCGCTCCAAGGCGGTGTCTTCGGCCAGCTCGGCGTAACCGGCATCCATGTGGAAATCGTGCTGGTGGATATGCACGAGCCCCATGCCAAAACCCGGAGCGCCGGACAGCCCGTGAAAGACTTTGGGTTTCCGCCGTTCTTCCTGTCGCGCCTTGATCTCTTGGGTGTCTTCTGGCGTGTCTGTATAATGGACTTTCGCCTGATCGAGGTCGTCGAATTGCTTGGCGCGCTCCTCCACCATGGCGAGCATTCTGGCGGTCATGATCAGGCCGGTTACCTGGCTGGCGATGGTTTCCAGCATCCGGATTTCATCACGGGAAAAATCCCTTTGTTCAGATGTCTGAACCGCCAGCACGCCGACCGGACTACGCCTCTCGATAAGTGGAACGCCAAGATAAGAGTGGTACTCATCCTCGAGGGTGACCGGAAAGAACTTGAAACGGGGGTGGTCCCGTGCCTCTCTGACTGCCACCGGTTTGACTTCCTGGACAACCAGGCCTGTCAATCCTTCTGTCACCTTCATCCTCACCCGTCCTACGGCCTCAGGGTCGAGACCAATGGTGGCTCTCAGCACCAGTTCCTCTTGAGGATCTTCGTACAGATAAATGCTGCACGCATCCGCCGACATTTTATCGGAGACAAGCTGGACGATATTTTGGAGTGTCTCGTCCAGATCATGGGATTGGCTGATGATCCGGCCAATGTCAGCGAGGACATCAAGTTTTTGACTTTCATCAGCCATGGAGGGCAATTCACAGAGGTGTCAGGCGCGCAAAGCCATTGCGTACAGAGGAGCATTTGCGCGAGGGAACTATTCCGCCGGGCTTAGTGTCGGAACTCACCACCTGATGGGAAAATCCCATAAGTATCTATAGTTTAATTGGTTGAGACAGCTGCCCGACCGGAAATCAGGCAGTCGTCAGGGGGCATTCAAAATGCGGCCGGATTATAGCCCTGAAGGTTAGAACCGCAATTGCGCTTAGGGCTGTCAATGCGCAAATGAAAAGCCAAAAAAAGTTGTCGGTTACCGACAACTTTTCAAAGAGCTTGCTCTTGGCAAGAGGTAACAGCTGAAATCTACCGACATCTCAGTTCGGTCAAGGCTGCCTGCTCAAGGGCTGAAGCTGCACCATTTCGGGGGCCTCCGCCTGCTCGGCCTGCGATATTGCAAGTTCACGAAGATCCTGGGTGATCCTCATGGAGCAGAATTTGGGTCCACACATGGAACAGAATTTTGCCGACTTGAACGCTTCCTGGGGGAGCGTTTCATCGTGCATCGAGCGCGCAGTTTCCGGATCGAGTGAAAGCTCGAACTGGCGTTCCCAGTCGAACTCGAAGCGAGCCTTCGAGAGGGCATCGTCTCTATCCTGTGCGCCTTTGCGGCCGCGGGCGATGTCGCCGGCATGGGCTGCAATCTTGTAGGCGATCATGCCCTGCTTTACGTCTTCTTTGTTCGGCAACCCGAGGTGCTCCTTGGGGGTGACGTAACAAAGCATCGCGGTGCCGTGTTGCGCAGCGACCGCAGCTCCTATCGCGCTGGTGATGTGGTCATAGCCGGGCGCAATATCGGTGACAAGAGGGCCAAGCACATAGAAGGGGGCTTCATGGCAAAGCTCCATCTCTTTCTCGACATTCATGGGAATCTGGTGGATTGGGATATGCCCCGGGCCCTCAATCATGACCTGGACATCCTTTTCCCAGGCACGGGTGGTGAGGTCACCGAGTACCGCGAGTTCCGCGAACTGAGCTTCATCGCTCGCATCTGCAATAGAGCCGGGACGAAGGCCGTCGCCCATGCTGATGCTCATATCATACTTGGCGCAGATTTCGAGGATTTCGTCCCAAACGATCTGCAGGGGATTGGGACGGTGATGGTGAACCATCCATTGAGCGATTATAGAGCCGCCACGGCTGACGATACCGGTGACTCGTTTGGACGTCATCGGAATGTGTTCAATGTTGATCCCTGCGTGCAGTGTCACGTAATCCACACCCTGCCGGCCATGGCGGTCGATCATTTCGAGCAGGCCGTCCGGACTGAGGTCTTCGACTGCATTCACTTCTTCCAGGGCCTGGTAAATGGGCACGGTGCCGATGGGCACTGGGCTGGCATTTATGATGGCCTTGCGAATCTCGTCTATATCGCCGCCGGTGCTGAGGTCCATAACGGTATCCGCGCCGTAATGTACTGCGGTGTGAAGTTTGTCGAGTTCGCCTTGAATATCTGATGTGACGGCCGAGTTACCGATGTTTGCGTTGACTTTGCATTTGGATGCAATGCCAATGCACATGGGCTCGAGGTTCTTGTGGTTTACGTTCGCGGGAATGATCATGCGGCCGCGCGCGATTTCATCCCGGATGAGTTCGGCCTCAAGGCCTTCTCGTTTGGCCACATAATCCATCTCTTCCGTAATCATGCCCTGCCTTGCATAGTGCATCTGGCTACGGTTTTCGTGGTCTTTTCTCTTTTCAACCCATTCGGTTCTCATAGCTGCGCTCCAATCGGAATGCGGAGTGAAAATCTACAAATTGACAGAAACTGAGTTGGCAGTGTAGCGGATGTTATCAGGCAATAAAGTGACTGCGGCCACAATCTGTCCGAAGTCACTTGCCGCTACCGCTATGTGCTGGTTCCCGTTCGCGGAACATGAGGGAGACGATCTGGAGTGGCTCGACCACCGACCACGTCTCGTCATGAACCATCAGAATGCCTCTTTCATTGACAACTGCTACGAAATCCGGATGTGGGATGATGTTGGTGCTGCCCGCCCGCCAGGCAGACTGTAAACGGCTCGAAAGGGGTTCTGTGGAGCGCATCGCGTATGCCTTGATAGGTGGTTTCAAGCGTTGCACCGAACAGATTGGTCCGTAGCATCGATGTATGCCATCTGTTTTACGGAGAGAGCCCTATCGAGTGTATTTTCATAGCCACGAGCCCAATGAGCCCCCACACGTGCACGTTGACCGTGATGCAGCCTCAGCAAAGTTTTGGCTTTCACCTGTGGCGCTTGCTCGAAATTTGGGATTTGCCTCTTCCGAACTGCGTCGAATTCAGAGTTTAGTTGAAGACAATCAGGAACTGTTACTTGGAGCCTGGCATGATTACTTCCGAACTTAAGGCCGGTGAGGCCGTGAAGGATGTTGATTTCACTGAAGATGATTTGGTTGTCGATCTCGTAGATGGCCGCTCAATCTGCGTGCCGCTGGTGTGGTATCCTCGCCTTCTCGCTGCCTCTCAAACTCAACGGGAAAATTGGCGGATCGCTGGCGGCGGATTTGGTATTCATTGGCCTGACATCGACGAAGATCTGAGCACTGAAGGTTTACTGCGGGGCGCCCCAGCGCCGCACACCTTTGCTCCAACAGACACGGCGGCCAGCTAACAGAACATTTTTTGTGCACCGATGAATCCGCCGCAGCTAGCCTGACCCGCTACTTCGATTCCATCAATCCGGAGTTTTTGATACCACCTTCAGCCCCTCCACCTCGACGCCCTTCAGGCTTCGGAATCGGGCGTTGGCATTCCACCCGCCGCCGTTGTTGGTGACTTTCAGCATGAGCACGTTCCACTCTTTGGCGAGCTTGACCTTCACCTTATCCGTGCCGATATCTCCGCTGCGGAGGAGATTGGCTGCGTGGAAGACTTTGCCGTTGAGGAAGCATTTGATGCCGTCGTCGCTGCCGCACTGGAAGAGGACCTCCTGCTCATTTGGTGAGTAGACGTATGTGCGGAGATAGCCGGCTGCATTGTCTGATCCGATGCTGTTCTTCAGGTCAACCTGCCATTTGTTTTCCGGACCTGGCTGCTTCTTCCACTTCACATCTTTGGCGTCAGGGTCTTCGGGTGGGAAGACGATATCGAACAGGCCCACGCCATCTTTGCCGTTTTCTTTGTAGTGGCCGCTGACCATCCAGTCAGTGATATAACCGCCGTATTTATCGATTTCATCGAACGCGGCGGTGATAGCTTTGATGGCCTCGGGATCTTTTGTGGCTTCAAGGAGCTTGCCGAGGAATTCTATGACATTGTCGCCTTTGCCAGTCATGAGAACTGGGATGAGTTTGAGCGCTACTTCAAGTGCGCTTTCGCGCAGGGCTTCGTCGGCTACATCTTTCTCAAGTGCCGCAAGGTAGTCCTTGTCGCCGGCGTAGGTGAGGCCTTCGAGTGGGCTGCCGTCGGGCTTGCGAAGGCGGGCCGAGGCTTCCCAGTTGGAGGTACCGTTGATGGACTTGAGCAGGAGCTCGTTCCAGCCGGCCGTGAGTTCTATCTCAGCGGATTTCTGGGCGGGGACGTATCGGTGCGGTTCTGGATCGGCAAACACCTGTTTGCCATTGAGCCAGACTTTGAGGGTGTCGTCGAATCCAAGCTCCAGCCGGGCGTCGGTGGATGCGGAACTGCGGACAAAGGTTCGGAGATACATGACCGAATCGTTGCCGCCGCCGTATTCATGTAGATCGGCATACCAGGGGTGCCCCGTCTTTGCTGTGGACACAAATTTCCAGATGGCCGGTTTCTTCGGCTGTTCGGGCTCAGGTGCGAATTTCTGATCGAAGAGATCCTTCAGCTTCTTATCCGGGTGTGTGTATTTTTCACTGACCAGCCATTCGGTGATGTGGTCTTCAAGTTTTTCGAGCTCGCTGATGAGGGCCGCGGCTTTCTTTGTGATGGCTTCATCCTTCGAGGCTTCCTTGATGGCATTCACTCCGAGCTTGGCGCCTGCGGGATCTGTTTTGAAAACATCGAGAGCCACATTCCTGACTGCCGCCAGGGCGACGGCTGAATGCTCAGTGTCGGCGGTATACGGTTGGAGGGTCTTGAGGGTTTCGAGGCTGGCGATGTTGCCCATGCCACCGATCATCAGATCCTTCTCCTGAGGGCGCTTGGCGGCCTTGAAGCCACGTTCGTAAAGTTTGAGAGCATCAGCCGGTTTCATTTTGGTGGCCCGCAACAGGCGGTCGAAGCCGCGCAAAGACAACACCTGCTGAGCAATATCTGTTGTGGTCTCGGCAATGGCGACCTGATCATTCAGGGCTTCGGAATCAGGCCATTCTGCGATGGCGCGGATGGCCGCATCGACGATGGACTCACGGTCACTTTTCAGGCTTTTTCTGGCCTCCGCCAGGCCCTTAGAGAGGCCGACCCGCTTCAGTAGGTGGAGCAGTGAAGAAATGGTCGCTTCAGAAGCGCCCTGCATGCTCTTAACGATCTCGTCCGTGGCCTTGCTCTTGTCCCCTGCCCGAGAATAAACGTCGCTCAGCGCGCTTTGCGCGGATGTACGATCTGTATCGCTCTTGGCCGCGGCATGCAGTTCGAGCAGGCGAGGGAGGCGACTACCGTCACCCATGCTCTTGACCGCATTCCATGCCGCGGCACGGACGCCTGCATCTTCGTCGGTGATGGTGCTGATGATTGAATCGAGCTGTGCCACCGCGCCTTTGCGGGTGAGAATGTCGATGAGGCCGGCCTTGGCCATTCCTTTTGATTTGGTCATCGAATCGGCCATGGCTGCGATGGCTTCAGTGTTGGAGATGCGGACCATGGCTTCCTGCGCGGCCTTTCGCTCCTCATCTTTATTGCTGCTGAGGAATGCGACCAGTGGCGGAACGGTGGTTTCGTCACCGAGAGTCACCACCGCATTTAGTGCGGCATTGCGGAGGATGGCGTTGTCACTTTTCAATTCGCTGAGAGCCGCGGCGAGGGCGAGTCGGTCCCCTCGTTCAGCGAGGATGTTGAGAATCTGCGCCTTTGTGACCGGGGTCGAATCCTTCAGTTTGCCGAGCCACCATTGGGTGACGTTCTGGCCTGTTGTCTGTAATGCGGCACGGCTGGCCACGGAACGGAGCTGAAAGTTCTTGGAATTGAGGGCCTGGAAGATCAGGTCGAGGGCTTTGTCCCCTTGCGTCCTGGCCAACCCCAACAATGCTGCGCACTGGACTTGGGCTTCGCCCTTGCCAATCTTGCCATTGAACAGATCCGTGTACATGACGCCCGCTTCAGCAGTTTTGCCCGCTTCTTGAAGCCGCCGAATGAGGAGGAGGTAAGCGTCGGTCGCCTTGTTGGCTTCGTAACGTGCATCTACCTTTGCCCTTTCAGCGATGAGTCCTGCGGACTCCGCATGGCCGATATTGGCCAGGGCGTTCATAGCGACAATCCGCATCTCCCGATTCTGATCGCTGACGGACCTGGCAATCTCGCCAGCAGAGGCTGCATCCCTTACCCCACCAAGGGCCTGAATCAGAGTCATACGTAAGGTTCCGCTGGATTTGGGAAGGGCGTCTCGCAGTGCATTTGTTGCCTCGTCTCCGCCGATGCTCAGCAGGGCCTGGGTGGCGTATTCACTGAGTTCCTCATCGAGCAGGCTTGCTGCGAGTGCCGGGACGGCTTCGAGCCCGCCCGCTTGGTGAAGTTGCTGGATGATGAAACCCTTCACCGGCTTTGTGTATTCGCCGGCCAGTTCCGCGGCCATCGCTTTTGAGAACTGCGCCCGCTCGGCCTCACCGCCTGCACGCTGCACATGAACGGCAAGCCCGTGCAGCGCGTACCGAGCCGAGAGGTCGTTACCCTTACCCGGGTCGACCAGTTTCCTGCAGAGTTCCGTGATCGCTGAATGACCCAATTTGACGAGCTTGCCGAAGACATCGTCTCGCCCCTCGGCATTCTGGACAGGGAGTTCTTTGATGATGTTCTCGACTGTTTCCTGAGCGAACGAGTTTGAAGTGATCAACACAGAGAGGAAAAAGAGCTTGGCAGTGTTCATTCAATGCCTCTTGTTACTAGTGGAATTGGGTCGAGCGGACGTCTGTTTACTTGTGACCATGCCTTCATCTTCTCCCCCTCTTTTTGAGAGGAAGACTTCCTCGAAGACTTACCATCTATATGAGCGAATTCCCGGCTTTGGAATTCCGATATCTGATTCCTGCAGCGAATACGGCTTATAAACAACCTCTCTGGCCGGTCAAGCAGGCGGTTATTTCATTGCAGCCCGTTTGAGACGTCAGGCCCGAAATTTGAGTTTATATTTGAAGATTCCTACCCGTAAATCCTTGTAAACGTGGGGCATCCCATGATTGCGAGGCAGAGGGTGTCTGCTATGTTACCCAAGCTATTTTATCCGTTGATTCGGGAGTTTCTGACAAACAGCTTCCTGAGCCCCTGAAAAACTCAGAACCCATTGTTTCTACGTTCAATTCGCCATGTGGACGGCAGAAAATGGGTAACTTGCGGGACTACATTCAGACCCGCTGTAGCACTTCAGCCGACAAGGTAGCCATCCTGCGTTTCTGTCCAACAAAATTCTAAATCAACTTGCACCTGGAGTAATAATAGATGTTGAACTTGTGGGAACTCGTCTTTAAGGGCGGATGGTTCATGGGCCCGCTGCTCGCATGTTCCATCGTCGGAATAGGAGTCATCATCGAACGGTTTCGTTACCTCAACGAAGTGGCCGTCGATAACGCGGGGCTTCGCAAGAAAGTTGCCGCACTCGTTCGCTCGGGTCGCTTGCGGCAGGCCATCCAACTTGTTGAAAGTACCCCTGGGCCGGTAGCGGCAATTTTTGATGTGGCGCTCCGCAAGCTGCAATTCCTGATCGGTCTGGGAAAAGAGCCGGATCAGGTTGAAGAGGGCGTTATCAAATCCATGGAAGACCACGCAATTCATGTGGTCGCAGACCTGGAGCGCTACCTGGTTGTGCTTGCAACGGTCATCAATATAGCGCCAATGCTCGGCTTCCTCGGAACGGTGTCAGGAATGATTGGATCGTTCACCGTCATTTCGGAATCTGGAATGGATCCCCAGAAGATGGCCGGTGGTATCAGCGAAGCCCTCATCACCACCGCTGCCGGGCTTGTCATCGCGATTCCCTGCCAGATTGCCTACAACTATTTCACCAACAGTGTTCAGAGATTTGTGCTCGATATCGAAGAGAGTGCAGCTCACTTCATCGAAGTCCTTTCCGGTGACTTTGAAATGATTGAAAAACAGGTCGACACGCTGCACGAAGCTGCCCACGAAGAGCATGACGAGGAAACGGCAGAGGAGGAGTCGGAAGAAGAGGAAGCCCTGGCCAGTACCTAGGACGAAGATTAAGACTGAGACCAGGCAGTAACTTCAGCGAAGAGAAGAATTAAATCTTATGAGAGTTCGGCAGAAGAGACGTCTTTCACCAGAAATCCCAACCGCGTCCATGGCGGATGTGGCGTTCCTGCTGATCATCTTTTTCCTGGTGACGACCAATTTTCTGAAGCAGAAGGGCATCAGGCTGGAACTCCCCAACACTGAAAAGTCCGAAGAGACTGCCGATCAGAAAAAAAAGAATCTGGAGTTGAGGGTGACCTCGTCCAATTTCCTGCTCAATGACAAAGAGGTAGCTGACGGCGAATTGGAAAACGAGGTGAAGAAGGCTCTCAAAGACGCGGAAAGTGATGCGGACAAGATCGTCATCATGAAGAGCGATAAGGGTGCATCGTACGACCGTTTCATTCTTGCGAACGACATCCTTCAGAGGACGAAGGCAATCATCACCATCGAGGTCACTGAGGGAGACGATTCGGCAACCGTCAAGAAAGAAGAGATCAAGAAGGTCAATCTCAAGGGTGACATTGAGGCGAAGATGAAGGAAGCTGCAGAAGACGATGGGGACGGCCCTCCGAAAGGCCTGGAGGATGCGGAGTGAAACTGGTTAAACAAAATAGAAAAGCCGAGCCGGTTATCCCGGTGGTTTCCATGTCGGACATCGCGTTCCTTTTGATCATCTTCTTTCTGGTGACCACAAACTTCATTAAGGAAAGCCACATCAAGCTCAAGCTGCCCAAAGCCGAGTCCGGCGATGATGAAGATAAAATTCAGATCAACGTATCAATGGATCAGGATGGCGAACTCTGGCTGAACGGAAAGCCGACCTCCGCCCTGAAAGTGGATCTGGGTTTACTTTTGGGAGATAAGAAGGGGGACAAGCGAAAAGTCTTTTTCAAATGTCACAAAGCTATCCTGAACGAAGTTTACATGGCCGCAATCGAAGAAATTAATGGGGCTGGAGGTCTTCTCGTCCTCAAGACGGACGAGAAAAAAGTAGCGGAAGGTTCATCAAAGAAGAATTCAGAAAAGCCACAGGCCACGCCACCCAAACCTCCAGAACCGGCGACTTCGCCCACCCCTGGTGGCCCCGATGTGGAGGAGCAGGAAGTGCTGAAGTGACGTATCACACGGTTACAGATGAATTTCTAATTTCATTGAAAGCTTTTGGCTTCCCCGTTCGTTGTTTCCTTGAATTCGCTGGAAGCACTTCTCTTCCCTTTGGTTGCGGCCTTACGGCTGCGATATGTATTACTCATTACTCATTACTCATTACTAAACCATGACCGCCAGCATAAATCAGGAAGACTTTCAGGTAATCGATAGCGCTAAAGAGCGACTGGTCAGTTTGGCATTTCTGCAGGGCATCCTTTGGGTTATTGCTCTCTTGTTGCCGCCGATCCTTGGATTTGAATTCCTGATCGATGACAGTGCCCGCGAGGCCGTAATGAAAGCTAAGGAGAAGAATGAGGCCCCGCCGTTCAGTATCCGCAACGAGGCGGTTTTTCTGGCAAGAAGGGTCGTGCCGCGTCCGGAGGCCGGGGCGTTCTTCTTCTCGGGAGTGGCTTTGCTTTCTGCTCTTCTCGGAGGCTTGTTCGGTTTCGGCAAACGTTCCTGGACTTTCATAGTCCTGGGTTTCTGGATGGTCGTGGGGAACGCCGCCCTCTTTGCGGTCATGTCGGTGATATCAGTGCTTCTGGCCGTCTGGAATCTGCTCATGATGGGGTTTCGGCTCATCAGCGGAGGTGGGAGCGAGTCGGCCGGTTACAACTTCGCCGAATTGCTCTCCTGGATCATCATTCTCGGGATTTCATTGATCCTGTTGCGTATTGCGCAAAGCGCACTCAAGCCAGCGTTTAAGGGCGTCCTTATCATCGGCCGCGCACAGGAAATGGATAGCGGCCTGCTGGACTTCCTCTCGCCATTCGAAGGCCAGAATCGCTCACAAGTTCTGGCGATGCTGTTCCGAAACTCATTAGCCGAATGTGTGAGCTACGCGCTTGTCGGGCACATCGTTGTGCTCACCCTGTTTTCAGGCCCCGGTTTCATCACCAAGCTGAATGACTTCATCATGGATTCTCAGAATACGGAGAAAACTGAAACGGCGGAACCCGGCGATAAGAAAGAGGGTGAAGCAGTCAAAGAAGGTGAAGAACCTGCAGACGGGAGTGCTGCTGGTGGGAATACGACGAATGCGGTCAAGCCAGGCCTTGGCCTCAACACCCCAGCCGCCAAACCAAGTTCAGAAGATTCAGACTTAGAACCAGATGAACGGAACTCTAAACCTACTGGCAAGCCTGACGATTACAAAAAGCACATCGATAAGCCTGGGAAGAAGGATGCTGCGGATTCTGATGATTTCCTGAAGCTGGATTGAAAGTGGCGAGTGATGAGTAGGAAGACCCTGACAGCCATCTGACTAGTAATGTCCGACTTACACTGAACAACCTGGTAACCAAGAACCATCCAAAACCCCACCCGCCGACAATAAAGACGGCCAACGCCACCGAGCATCCGCAGCCAATCAACCAGCCAAGACAAAGACGCACTCACCTTACTCATTACGCACTACGCCTCCCCCATGTCCCGTCCTATCAACATACCCGGAACTAAGCTCGGACGACCTGCGTCGTTCTGGGTGTTCGCGCTGGGGATGTTGTGTGTGAGTGCCGCGGCCACGCTCTTCCCGGCCGGGCTAATGAGTTTTCTGACGCCGTTCCTTGGCAAGGGGCCAGCGGGGCATCTGCTCACGACGCCTGTTCTGGTCACTCTGTTGGGAGTGGTGGTTTTTCTTCTTCATTGCTTTTCTGTCTTGGCCCTGGGCGGAGCGGGGTGGTTGATTCTGCATCGGGCATGGAATCCGGGGCGGGTCTGGCATGCTGCCGAAAACGACCCGGTGTGGTTTCAAAAATTCGTTGGCCGATACAACTACTGGTCGCGGCGACCAGTATCTCTGGCATGGAGAGGTACATATCTAGCCATCATTCTGGCCCTTTTCGGATTTGCCTACATGGCGGCAGGCGAGTCTTTGAGGCTGGGGTTTGAGGGGTCGCCGGACGGCATGATCTCCTATTACATTTACTGGCTGATCCTCTTTTACTGGCCAATCATTTTCGTGGCGCTTTCAAACATTTATTCGGTAAAGCAGCATTTCCTGAAAGAGGAGATCCAACTCGAAGGACTCGTACGCCCGCACGATGTGATGGATCTTATTCATGAAAGAGACGTTATTTCCAAGAAACGGCGGGTGGAAATCCTGGCCAATGATCAGAAATCCTCCTTCGTTACCTGGACGTGGGAGCACCGGTTCGAGATCCTTCTGTTCATCTTGTCTGCACCCGTACTTACCTGGCTGTTCAAGAACCACTTTCCACAAAGCGACCGAGGCATCCCGGGGCCGTTCACCTGGTATCAGGGATCATTTCTCGGCTGCTTCTTCGCCTTTGCCGGTTCGTTTTTTCTGCACATGCGGACCTCACTCCTTCGCCAGCGAACTTCGGAGATCGGGCATACAGATGTGCAGGCCCGTTGGGCAAGCCAGCAGATGCTGCGTGCTTACCGATACGGTGACGACCCTCGATACAGCGAATCCAACGGAATCTCATTCGCGATTCATTTCTTGCTGATTGCTGGCCCGATCCTCCTTGCTCTTCTTACTGGACTCTTCGGCTGTATCGATCCCTATCGCATCCCTCTTGGTGGAGGCGATGCCCCCGCATCCCCGCAAAAGAAGCAGGTGAAGGTCGTCAAGAAGAAGCGCAAGTTTCTCGTCAATCCGTTCAGTTCGATCGTATTTGCTGAGATCACGCCGGAGATGATGGATACGGAACTTAACGAGGCTACCCAGCACGCGTACTCTGGACGACGAGGAGGCGGCCGCGGAGAGAAAGGTAATCCCGGCTTTGGCGGAGGCGAGGGAGGTGGTGCGGTGCGATTCATTCGAATTCAGCACAACGGGGCTGATTGGGACCGCAACATGACCCTCAACGGCGATACCCAGATGCTGCAGGAATTTCACAAGCGTACCAATGGCATCCCTGTCGCACGGAAAACTGAGTCCGTCCGAATCGATGACATCCCGAAGTGGAAGAAAGATCAGAGCGCCCCATTCTTATACATCACCGGCCGGAAGCCGTTCAGTGTCACGGCTCGAGAGGCACGAATTCTCAAAGATTACATGCTCAATACGGGTGGATTCATTATCGGGGACAGCCCGGGCGAGTATTTCGCCAGCTCCTTCACCACGATGATCAGCCGCGCTCTTGGCTCGCAGGCAAGGTGGGTCGATATTCCAAACGACGACATTCTGTATACCTGCTATTTTCAACTGCCAAATGGCGCCCCGCCACTCTGGCATCATGACGGCCTGCGGGCAAGAGGCATCAAGATCAAGGGACGCTGGGTAGTCTTTTATCATCCTGGCGATATTGGTGACGCATGGAAAATCGGCCATTCAGGAGCGGCTAAAGATTCCGTGGAGATGGCCTACAACATGGGCGTCAACCTGATGTATTACGCCTTCACCCGCTACATAGATTTCCATCACAAAGCAAAATTTTGAGATTGTATCGATGAATAAATTACTGCTTCTTACAGTTCTGTCGTTACTCATGCTTCCCTTTGCCTCGGCCGGGCATCACAACACCGGTTTCTCCCCGCTGGACCTTGAGCGCTACAAGCAATTGCGAGAGGCGGAGCGATATCAAATTGATCTGGCCGATAAACAATTTCAAGCCAGCCAGTGGGATGCCGCTATCAACGAGTACAACAAATTCCTGAAACTTTATCCGGACAGTAATTCCTGCTCCTACGCCCAGATGATGATGGCCTACTGCCACGAAGGCAAAAAGTACGTTAACGAGGCCATGAAGCAGTACCAGAAAGTCCTCGACTACTATCCCAAGAGTCTGGAAGGGCCGCATGCGTTATACCGCATGTCCCAGTGCAATCTGAAGTCGGGCGAGTTTGCAGATGAAATAAAAATCCTGATGCAGATCATCTCAGATAAGACATATGCAGGGCATCCGGTTGTCCCGGTTGTCCTTTATCGTCTTGCAGGCATCGCGGATGCGGACCCAAAGCAGATTGAACAGTCTGTTAAATACCGCAAACAGATCGTTACCGACTACCAGGGATACGACTACTTCAGGCACTGTGTGTCGTGGCTCGCCAGTCATTACCTGTTGAGTGAAAACGACCCGGTCAGTGCGCGAAACATGTTCATCAAGTACCCCGGCCAATCCAATGAAACGGTGGAGCTCTGGGCTGCTGATACCTATCTTGCCGCGGCGCGCTCCAATAAAGACAAGTCTGACGAATACCGTGCAAATGCACGCACTATCTGGGAGGAATTTCCAGCCAAATTCCCGAATGCGACCAGTTATTCAAAACAGTGCACCATGCGGCTGGCACAGAGCTACCGCGATGCGGGCGACCACAAAAAGGCTCTTGAAATTTACGCTGCCTACATTGCCCAATACCCGAACGATGATGGTGCACGCTTCGAAGTGGCCCGTTACCTGGAAGAGCAGAAGCGGTGGAACGACGGGCGCATGGAATACCTCAAGATGGAGGACAAGCTTCGCGCCCAATGGGAGATCGCTTACAGTTACGAACGCCAGGGCGGCAAGTCAGATGAAGCCATTTCGAATTACCAGACGGTGATCGATAGTGATTTCGTTCGCTACGCTGACGCCATGTACCGCATGGGCGAGGTGCTCTACTATCAGAAGAATGATTACGAAACCGCGCTGAAGCGATTTATGGAAAGCAATTACAGCCCACCCACTCATCTGTTCCGGGTGGCTGATTGTCTCAAGGCGCTTAAGCGTTTCGATCCCGCCATCAAACAATACGGCGAAATCGTGACCTTCTTCAAGGGCAGCGCCTCGGAAGCTTATCTTAGAATGGGCCGCGTTTATCTTGACAACCTCAAGCAGAACAAAGCGGCTATCGAAGTTTTCCAGACACTTATCCGAAACTTTCCGAAAAGTGGCCAGGCCTCTCAGGCACACCGAATCCTCGAAGATCTCGGCGTTGTACTTACGGGCGGAGGCTTGAAGGAAGAGAAGTAAATTTCTGAACGATTCAGGAGACTCAGGATTCAGGATTCAGGTTCTTTCCTGCACACTGAATACTGAAACCTGAACACTTACTCATTACTCATTACCAATCACGATTTCATGAGCGACGAAGACAAAGGCAAAGATCAGGAAGATAAGGGCAAGCCTGCAAAAACATTCGATTCAGTAGAAGGATCGCTCAAGGAAGAAGTCGAGGACTTTGTTTCGAAGATGGATGGTTTGGAATCTGATAATGAGGAGCAGGACGGAGAACCGGTCACGGTGGAGACGGTCATGGTCAGCAACAATCCCCAAACAGATGACGGCGAAGGAGAAGCTGATTCGCCTGAATCCGAGAAACCTTCCAACGACGATTCCGACCCTACTCCATCCCGAAAGAAGGAAGACGGCCAGCCGGAGAAGCCGAAGATGAGCCTCCAGCAGATGGGCATTGGCCAGGATGCAGTGCCCGAGCTGGACACTGAGACAGGACAGCTAACCCTGGATGGCACGGCCATCGAAGAGGGCGTAAAGGTATTCATTTACAACGACCAGGGGCAGCCGGTCTTCGGCTTCATGCTCGAAGATGGCAGCGTGGTAATCACCCCGGAAGAAGCCGCAAGCAGCATCTCCGTCGAAACGAAGCCAAAGAAGAAGAAGAAGACAAAGAAAAAGTCCTTGAAGAAGGCGTCCCCGAAGTCCAAGTCGGAGACCGTTCTGAAGGGTACCGCTGAACGACGCGCACGTGCGAGCGCCAGAGCGAGCGGCAAACGGGTCAGTGTTTCACCGGCAAAGAAAAAATCTTCCTTCTTTCTGACCTTTTTCATGATGCTCTCGACGATCTCCTGCCTGGGCTTGATCGCCTGGTTCTACCTGTTCGACGGCAAGGCCTACGTGCAGAATTACCTGAATCCAGAGGCACAGACGGGGGCGACGCCGGATGGCATCGACCAGATGGCTCGTTTTGAGCCAAGAGCATTTGCTCCAAGTGACATGGACGTGGAAGGGGAAGTGGACGCAGCCCAGGCTCGACTGACGGAATCGGGATGGATAATTGCCGCTCCGGAAAATGGATCTAGATGGGCTCTGTGGAGCAGCGGCGTGACTGAAAACGGTGATGCCAATGGAAAAGGAACGATTCAACTCAAACGAAAGGGCGAGGATGATTTTCATGTCTCGTTCCTTGTTGGCTTTTACAAAGGCCCCAATGATACTCCTGCCAGGCAGGGCAACATGACCCTCCTGCTCAATGCCCCCAAGTCACGCAGGAAGGTCTTCTTCGGCTTTGGTGTGCAGCTTAACAAGATATTCCTCGTGCCTTTCCTTGGCAGCCAGAAGGGGGAGGAACGCCGGCACACGCCATCAATCAATCTGGCTTACAACACTTGGTATAAGCTTGATGCCAAGGCCGAAGGCCGCTTTGTCAATTTTTACTTCAACGGTAAGAAGATCGATGGAGTGCAGTTGAACGCGAATGAGGTCATGGATGTTGCACTGACGAATATCCAGTCACGAGTGTTCTATCGCGATTTCACTATGCAGGAAGATGGTGTGGAAACCACCACAACGACCGTGCAGCCTGCAGATAAGAGTGCGGATAAAGTGGAGAAACAGCAATCTGAAGAGGATGGGGAGAAGTAAGCCGTTTGTCTTTTCCAGTAGAGGCAAACTCCTCTCTGGTCCCAATCGCAGGTTAGCCATCTCATGCTCTCTGCCACTCAAATCCAGACATACAACGAAAAAGGCTACCTGCTTGTTCCGTCGCTCGTCGGCAGTGCAGACATCGACGAATTCAATGAGTACCTGGCCAGATGGCGAGCTGAAGGCCGGGCTGCGGTTCAGGGCCACCAGAAAGATCAAAAGTGGATCGGGATGGCCGCTGTGCCATCGATTCTGGAAATAGTAGATGAACTTATCGGCGGCGAAGCGGTCCTTCTGCAAACCATGTATCTCTCCGGCGGCACTCAATCGCGCCTTCACCAGGATGAGTTCTTCTTTCCCTGCGATAAGCCAACTATCATCGGGGCCTGGATCGCAATGGAAGAGGTAGGAATCGAACAGGGCCCATTGCACGTAGTCGAAGGCAGCCATACAGGACCGCTCATCACGGCTGCGGATCTGTCGGGCCGCTGGTGGATAGATGAAGGTGTTCGGGCTGAGTTATCAGACCGGACCGATGAAATTGCAGATCTGGATCGTCTGAGACCATTGACCGCAAGTAAGGGCGATGTGATTTTCTTCAACGGTCGCCTCATCCACGGCGGTGCCAAAGTGCTCAAGCCGGGCTCTTCCAGACTTTCCTATGTGTGCCACTACCACCGAATCGATACGACGGTTGATCCGAGCAATAACCGCGTAGATCTGACGCCGTATCCGTTGAGGTAGAGTTCTGGGATGGTCCCAGCTGACCGCAACCTCCAGATGCAGCTCGACCGCGGCGCTGCGGCAAAGGCCGGGACAGAGGAGCAAATCCATGAACTGTCCGATTTGCTGGATGAGGCGGCCGTGATCCGGCTGGTGAATTCGTTTCTTCAAGAGGGGATCGAAAAACGGGCCAGCGATATTCACATCCAGGGCGAGCAAAGCAGAGTGCAGGTCAGGTATCGGGTGGATGGCGTTCTGGCCGATGGGCCGGCCGTTCCGAAGTCACTGATGAAGGTCATCGCCGCACGTGTCAAAGTTATGGCCAATCTGGACCTGGCGTCTCGTAAGACCCCGCTCGATGGCCGCATCTCCTTGAAGCTTGTCAACAAAAAATTCGAAGTGCGAGTATCGATTCTGCCAACAGTCCGGGGCCCCAAAATAGTGATGCGTATCGCTGAACAAGGGGCTATCCAGATCGGCATCGACAAGATGCAGATGGGCGACGAGATAACCAAGAACTTCAGGTCAGTCATCAGCCACCCACACGGTATGTTCCTGATCACCGGCCCAACGGGTTCCGGAAAATCCACCACTTTGTATTCCGCACTGGCGGAATTGAATACGCCGGAAAAGAACATCCTCACGGTTGAAAACCCTGTCGAGACTCAGTTGGAACGTCTCTCCCAGGCGGAGATTGATGAAAAGGCCGGGCTGGGGTTTGTCGAATGCCTGAGAGCGGCGCTACGCCAGGACCCGGATGTGATCATGGTTGGTGAAATACGCGACCTGGAGACCGCCTCCATTGCTGTTCAGGCCTCGCTGACAGGTCACCTTGTCTTGAGTACGCTTCACACCAACGATGCCCCAAGCGCCGTTACCAGGCTGGTGGATATGGGCGTTCAGCCTTTCCTGGTGGCCTCGTCACTGATCGCGGTATTGGCACAACGGCTGGTGCGAAAGCTCTGCCCGGCATGTGCCG
Organism: Planctomycetota bacterium; assembly: GCA_027625095.1. Lineage (GTDB taxonomy): Bacteria > Planctomycetota > PUPC01 > JACPCR01 > JACPCR01 > JAQBXN01. The sequence continues at coordinate 177,041 of JAQBXN010000002.1, forward strand.
TGTCATTTGTGCCCTCGCCCGGAGAACTCGCCGGACTTGGGATGCAGCTTGCCGAGGGCCAGACTCTGAAGAAACCGGGCGGCTGCCGGAAATGCAGCAGCGGTTACAGTGGGCGAGTCGGCATTTTTGAACTGCTCAACGTCACGGAGACCATCCAGCGGATGATCCTGGAGAGGAAGCCTGATTCAGACATAAAGACCAGAGCGATTGAAGAGGGCATGGTGACTCTGAAGGATAGCGTCTGCAGGCGTCTGAGTGAAGGTCTGACCAGCCTGGCAGAAGCTCACCGCACAATCTTTATCGGCGGACACTAAAAACTAATTTTCGCGCAGCCTTCTGGCCGGATGCACCTATCGCAGGACAGGCGTTTCGTCCTTCAGCCTTAGAACTCCCTCCCCTGTCGGACAAGAGGTAGAGTTCTGGGCAATATCTACGGGCCTGTATAGCCTCTGCTCTTCAGCATCGGAGCGATGTTGGTGCCTTGCGCGGGAGGCTGCTTAATTTCCACATCCACAACGATCAGCGCTTCAGCGCTATCCCCATAAGGCCCTTGAGCCAGGATTTCACCGTCCGGCCCCACGGCAAGGGAACAGCCGATGGCCTTGCGTCCCGACCACGGGCCGGCATCAAGCCGGCCGACATTGCTGACACCGACGATAGTCAGGTCGTACAGGCGGGCCAGCTCGGTGTAGGAATCGCGCCAGAGCTGCCCATAAGGATCACTTTCATTATCGTGTTCAGCATCTACCGCCCAGGCAGAGGGCGACAAAACCAACCGCGCTCCCATCCGCGCCTGGACATGTGAGATGGCTTGTGATGATCCGAAATTGTCAGCGCAGATGTTGATGGCAACCGTGCCGAATTCAGTGTCAGCAACGGTGAGCCGGTCGCCGATGGAATAAAGGTCGTGCGCTATATTGAGCACATTTATCTTGCGATGCAGACACAGCAATTCTCCGCCCGGCGAGATCAGGACTGCCGAGTTAAAGAGCCGTTCCCCGTCCCGCTCAACGAGTCCAGCGACAACGTAGATTTCGTTTGCGCTGGCCGTGTCACTGAGCGTTTGAAAGCGCGCGCCCGGGATTGGCTGCGCGAGTTCCCTCGCGCTGGGATGCGTCCAGCCCAGGTCCATGCACTCAGGCAATACGACAACCTTGCAGCCGAGATGGGCCGCTTCCTGAATTCGTGCGGCGGCCCGTGCGAGATTTGATTCTGGCTGGCCCCCTTCAACCAGGATCTGGGCCATACCGATTTTCAGTGACATGGGCGTAATGAGTAAAACGTAATGAGTAAGACGTAATCGCTTTTGCGACCGAAGGTCGCGTTCAGCCAGTGGGGTGCTGGCGAACCCGGACGCGGCCGTCGGGCAACCTCAAGCTCTTTATAAGTTTCGACCGGATTTGGCAATGGCAATGACCGAGATTTGAGATTCCAATTGCAGAGGCATCTGATACAGTCTGCGCATTACTCATTACTCATTACGTATTAAGTGCCCCCGGGATCCTCAAGCCGAATCTTCCATCAACCCTTAACCATCATCCATCAACCATTCCTATGCTCTCACTCATCTTTTCGTCCTTTCTGTCTTTAATTCTTCTGTGTTCGAATTCCTTTGCAGAGACCTTCTTGCCACAGGTCGTGGTTGCCGAGGGTGAGAAGTTTGTCCCGCAGGATGACAAGGGCTGGCGAATCACAAAACAGGATGACACTTACGCCAGCCATTCATACGGAGGCATGTGGATGACTCATGGGGGCTGCCTTGGGGCACCACTTGATAGTGTCGATTCAGTGGCCACGTCGGTTGTCCATCTGCCCGAAGATGGCGAATATCGGGTGTGGAGTAAATACCAGGCGATGCCCTACTTCAGCTATCTGCACAGAATCGAGATCGTGCAGAAAGGCAAGACGGTGTACTCCAATGTTTATGGTGGTGAAAAAACAGAACGGCTCTGGAGTTTCAGCGGGAAGAGCAACGTTCTCTGGTGGCCGTGGGGTGTGGATCACGATGCTGCCGAAGCACCCTCCGATACAGCAAGGCTGGAGGCAGGCCCGGCGGAGATTCGCCTGATCACGGCAAAGAATCCAAGCCGCGGTGGCGACCGATTTATCGATTTCGTCGTTTTGACCACGCGCAAAGAAGATACCTACATTGGCCACAAGCCTTACGGGGTAGGCTCGCCATTTACGAACGAGGCATTTGCCGCGAGCAGTGTCTACATGCGGTTTCAAAACAAGTCTGCCGCCCCGGCCAGGATTACCCTCAGTCGTGCGGGACATTACCAGCCGAGTTACGGAGGCGCGAGCGCCAGCTATCCTGAAATTGAAGTGGCGCCAGACAAATGGAGCAACTGGTTCAATTTCGGGCCATTCTGCCGGCTGGTGCACAATGAAGGCATCTGGGTTTCGGTGAAAGGGGCCGAAGTTGTCCCGGTACAAGTCGCACAGGATGTTGGTGGTGAACGGTTGGTCGGCGATCTGAAGGTGCCCAATGGCGACGCGATCAATATCCCGATTGACGTCACCTGGAATCTCGACGCACGCGTCGAGACCTGTGAACACCTGGCCCTCTCGTTGATCGAAAAAGCCAAAACGTGGCGCAAAGCCAATGGTGGCCAGAAGCCCAGGGAGATCCTTTTCTACGGCGCTTTCCGAGGCAAAGGAGACTGGGTCATGCAGATGAAGGACGCGCTTGGGTACAACACAAATCTGCCTGATAGATACGAGCATGTGAAGCGGGATGGTTATCACACTCACGCAGGTGATGAAGCCAGTATCAAGAACGTTGCCGCCAATTTGAAGGATAAAGAAAACTTCCGGGTGTTGAGCTTTGGCGATGAGATTCACCTCGGCAGTATCAACTACAAAGATCCGGAGAATCTGAAGAAATTCCGGGCCTGGCTGGAAGCGAAAAAACTGAAGAAGAAAGAACTCGGAATCAAGCCAGAAGACGCCCCGCTACTTGATCCACAAGCAGCAGTCGCGGACGAAAGTACCCATCGCCTCGCCTGGTACTCGCAACTCTTCAATGAAGAAGAGCGATTCGCTCACTACCGCAGTCTGACCGAACTTGCTAAAGAGGTTATCGGGCCGCATGTCCTTACTGGAGCGAACTATTCACCGCACCATCTGGCTCTCTGCTATGGGCCGATTTACAAATGGGTCGATATCTTCAAGCATCAGGGGATGAGCATGTTCTGGACTGAAGACTACATCTTCAGCGTGCCCGAGGCCCCACAGATTATTTCGTGGATGTTCGCCCAGATTCAGTGTGGCGTAAAATATCACAACCAGCCGGTGCATTTTTACGTAATGCCCCACGCCCCTGGACAAGTGCCGGGCTTCCTGAGGCGTAACATGATTTTTTCTGTCGGCGCCGGTTCGAGTCACATCGACAACTTCTGGATCGGACCACAGGAAAACTTCACCGAAAACTATGTGGCGTGGGGAGAAGATGAGACCTTCAAAGCTCTGCACGATGCCATCTACGAAACGGCAGAAGTCGAACCATATCTCATCGGCAGTAAACCCCGGTCGGCACAGGTGGCACTCATCTTGAGCAAAGCCACCGACTTCAACGAATCACGCCTGATGGTCGACAAGAGCCAGGATCCGTTTGCTGCTGATTCCCGAAACGCGCCACAGAAGCTGAATCAGATTCTCTGCAGAAAGGATCAGCAGATGCTTTATCTGTCGCTCCGGCACACGCAGCATGAGGTCGACCTGATCACCGAAGACGACATCGTCGACCTCGGAGTCCTCGAAAAATACAAGGCTGTCTACTTCGCAGGAGAGTGGGTCGACAACCGCATCCTCAAGCCGCTGCAGAGTTGGGTGAAGCAGGGCGGAGTTTTCTTTGCCACAGCCGGTATCGGGCACAGAAACCAGTTCGACGAGCCCGAAGAAGACATGCTCGACCTGCTCGGTCTGAAAGCTGTCACTCTTACCAAGAATGCTGTGATCATTCGCACCCTGCAGGAGCTTCCCATTCTTCCTGCCATTGACACTCTGGATTTCGAAGGAACAAAGATCGAGGCCATCGGGATGAAGCAGGTGCTCACCCCGCGCAAGGCAAAGTCGATAGCAAAATGGTCAGACGGCACTGACGCCGCTACCATTTATGAGAATGGCAAGGGCAAGGCCATCGCAGTCGGTACTCTTGCCGGAAACACGCACATGAAAACCGCTGTAAAAGCCCAGCCTTGGCCCCGAGGCGGGCACAAATCTGTTTACAACCCCGTTGACTTCAGCCCGGCGACCACACGCCTCGTTCGATTGGGTATAGATGCGGGCCTGGAGAGGCAGATCGAGTGTTCGATTCCTTTCGTTGAGGCACTTGTTCGGGACAACGAGAAGGGAACGCTCATTACCCTGGTCAATTGGACAAACAAGCCAGTAAATGGCCTGAAGGTGAAGGTCCGGATGCCTGCCACACCAAGTCGGATCCGCTCCATCAGCAAGAATAAGGTGCTCGATTCCGAGTACCAAGATGGTTTTGTCCAGTTTCAGGTAGATCTACAGGAAGCAGACTTTTTGGTTCTTGATCGCTGACCCGGACTTAGGCGATGCCCCCATTTCTCCAATGTTTCGACTGCGCAGGATGCCATTTCAGGATACAACTGCAAGCGAAACCAACACCTAATGCTCTATTTCTAAACACCTTATATCCGACCCGCTCCGAGATATTGTCCAATTTGAAGCATAAAGACTCATTGACATTGATTTTCAAGTTGATACACTCGCCCGGCCTCTGGGGAAAACGTTGTAAAACGCTTTGTCCATTGAGGTTACAAGCAAAAACTGAACAGAACAAAGACTGAAAGGGGCCAGAATGCCGACCATTACCAAGAAAGATTTGGTGCAAAGCATTTCAGATAAGATGGGTTTTAACCCATTGCAAGTAAGAGACATAGTCCAGGCGGTTCTTGACGAGATCGTAGTTCAGCTTTCTCAGAGCAACCGAATTGAATTCAGAGACTTCGCCGTCTTCGATATTCGCGTCCGTCCGGCCCGCATTGGACACAATCCACGCACTCTGGAGAAGGTGCCCGTTCCGGCCCGGGCTGTTGTTGAGTTCAAGATGGGCAAGAAGATGAAAGAAGCTGTTTCATTGCTCGCCTTGGAAGAGGATCGAAAAGCAACAGGGTCCACTCTCCAATCAAATTCGCCTGTACCACCAGCTTCCAGCGAAGCTTCTGCACCAGTTCCAGCCCCCAACCAACAGGCCGAAGGAAAATCGACTACCAACCCAGGGAATGACAGCAGGAACCAGCCTAACTGAAAATTGATTTATGCAATATTGGAGGCTCGCCCTTGTGCGAGCCTTTTTTATTGGCATTGGTTTGAATGTTGACACCCCTGCCACGAGTGATTTGATCGCTCACTTCATGTCGCCAGTAAAAAGAATTATGACCCTGCAGCACAAGACTGCTGAATTGCGAAGAATACTTACCAGTATGGAGAGCCTGCTGATTGGCTATTCAGGCGGAATCGATTCCACCCTAGTGGCCAAATTGGCCCACGAGACACTTGGGGCGGGTATGCTGGCAGTCATTGGTGATTCCGAGAGTTTGCTTCCCTCTGAACTCGAAGAGGCGAAGGAACTGGTGGAACTGGAAGGCATACCGTATCGAATCATTCACCCCCGCGAGCTGGATAATCCGAATTACTCCTCGAACCCATCAAACCGCTGCTTCTTCTGCAAGGATGAGTTGTTCACAATGCTCAGAGACCTGGCTACTAAGGAGGGCTTCCGTTTCATCGCAGACGGCGCCAATGCGGACGACGCCGGTGACCATCGCCCCGGATTGCAGGCCGCGGCCGAACACCAGGTTCGGCATCCGCTTCAGGAAGCAGGCTTCACAAAAAATGATGTCCGGGAGCTTGCCAGGGAGCTCGGCCTGTCAAACTGGGACAAACCGGCCATGGCTTGCCTCGCCTCTCGTTTTCCCTATGGAACAGAGATCAGCCAGAAAAAACTCGCCATGGTCGCCGAAGCCGAAGAGACACTGAAGGCTCTCGGATTCCGAAACTACCGGGTCCGTCACCACGAGTCAGGCAAGGACACCATCGCGAGAATCGAATTGTCCGACGACGATTTCGACCGCATCCTTGACAGTAAGACACGAGCGGAGATTGATACAGCGTTGCGTAAAGCGGGCTACCAGTTTGTAGCGCTCGACCTTCAGGACTTTCGCTCAGGCCGCCTGAACGATTCACTGAAAAAACAGTTAGTTCAGTTGAAAACGTAACAGCAGGCTGCCAGCTTGCATTTCAAGTATTTACAAGCAGGCCGCAGCCTGAAAATACGTTTGCATCCGGATTTAGAAATGAAGCACTCAGCAACAGCAATCCTTCTGATCTCCATGGCCTGCAGTTCATGCACTCAAGTCTATTACTCCGTTCTTGAGAAAGCTGGCAAACACAAACGCCACATTCTTCGGGACCGAGTCAAGGCCGGACAGAAGGAACAGGAAAAGGCGAGTAAACAGTTCGAAAGCGCGCTCCAGCAATTCAAATCAGTCGTCAATTTCAGCGGGGGCGAGCTCGAAGCCAAATACAACAGGCTCAAGTCCGAATATGATTCCTGTGAGGCAAGAGCCGCTGCTGTCAAGAATCGCATCACCTCTATCGAACAGGTGGCCCTCGATCTGTTCGCCGAATGGAAAGCTGAAATCGAACAATTTCAGAGCGAGGATCTGAAACGTCGGAGTCATGAAGCACGCCTGAACTCTCGCGAGCAATACGCCCATCTCATTACGGCCATGCACAAAGCCGAGTCAAAGATGGGGCCCATCCTGAATGTGTTCAAGGACCACGTGCTCTTCCTGAAACACAACCTCAACGCTCAGGCGATAGCTTCACTCAAAGGGCAGGTCGTCACCATTGAAGCGGGCGTAACCGACCTGATCCGGGAGATGGAAATATCTATCGCTGAGGCGAAGAAATTCATCGACACGATGGAATAATCTCAGCAGGCAGGAACAGTCATGGATCTTGGATTAAGAGATAAAGTCGTCATCGTGACCGGCGGCTCCAAAGGAATCGGCGAAGGGATCGTCCGCTCCTTTCTTGCTGAAGACGCAAAGGTTGTCATCGTAAATCGGAGCACCGCGGAAGGGGAACACCTTGAAGCCGAGCACACCGAACAAGGCAAAAACTGTTATTTCGTTCAAGGGGACCTGACCCGGGTGGAGGCATGCAGAGACGCTGTCGAAAAGACTCTTGAAAAGTATGGTCGAATCGATGTTCTGGTAAACAATGCTGGTGTTAATGACGGCGTCGGGCTTGATGCCGGAACGGATGCCTTCCTCGGCTCCCTCCAGCGAAACCTGGTGCATTACTATGCTATGGCGCACTATGCGATCTGTGAATTGAAGAAGAACAAGGGTTCGATCATCAATATCACATCAAAGGTCGCAGACACCGGCCAGGGCAACACCTCAGGCTACGCCGCGTCCAAAGGCGGCATTAACGCATTGACCCGCGAATGGGCGGTTGACTTGGTTGAATACGGCGTGCGAGTCAATGCGGTCGTTCCTGCAGAAGTCTGGACGCCGCTTTATGAGAAGTGGATTCAGACCCTTGACCATCCAGATGAAACACTCAACCAGATAAGGAGCCTCATCCCACTCGAAGCGCGCATGACCACCAAAGAGGAAATTGCGGACATGGTAGTCTTTCTCGCCTCTCCTCGTTCGAGCCACACCACTGGACAGATCATCTACGTCGACGGCGGTTACACTCATTTTGATCGTAAGTGCACTTCGCGAAGGTAGTACCCCCCAACAGTTTGATGAATGTTCCCATCAAACTGCTGTTGGATCCGAAGCAGAACCTCCTTACCCGAACGTCACTTCCGGGGGACTGATGAAGTTGTGGAAATGTTCGGAGACGTTCGCACTGGCCGGGTCGTCTTTGTGCACGATCAACCGGTATTTGAACGCGAGTTCCTCCCCCTTGTCGATCTTATGGCCGCCGTCGCGTGACTTGTCACCATAGAAGTGGGACAGGCCGAACGGGTTCGCGGTCATCAGGCCGTAATTGCGCACGTGCCAGTAGGTGGGATAGCGGAAGTTATCCGGGTGATCGAAGATGGCGACGCCGACATGCTTACTGTGGGCCGTACCGGAATAGTCGCACCAGGGAGCGCGTTTGCCCCAAGTCTCCTTTTCGTTGATACCGTTGTGGCCGTTGGTGATAAGCCCACCGACCGGAACGTCCATGGAGCTTGCGACTCTAACGCTCAAGATGCCGCCTTCTTTGGTGTCCTGGAAATGGAGTGAGCCCTCGGTGGCGATGAATTTCACGTTGTAATCGATCATTCTCGTCGCCGCGGGATTGTTGTAGAAGGTGATCTCACGAATTTCCTCACAGACCTTCTTGCCTTTGTTGCTGACCCAGTGATTGCGGGCAACGAGTCTTCCATAAATGGGGCCCTGTTGCATGACTTCAAAGCCCTGGTGGACCTGCCGCGCATGGCCGTCCATCTCGCTCCAGTTGTCCGTGCCATTGAGCTCACCCCATGCAGTCCACACCGAGCGGTGATGCGGGTGGTCTTGCCTTTCGCCCTCGGGCCCGCCGGACATAGGATAATCACGGGTGACCGTTTTGTTATATGGGCCGTTAAGAGGGTGGAGGAACGGGCGGGGGTATTGCTCGCCGTAGTAGTAATTCGTCAGCAGCTTTCCGTTAAGGAAGACGGAAACTTTCTCACCCTCTATGTCCACGAGCTCGACTCCGCCCTTGTTGTTAAGTGCGCGTTTGGTGCGGATATCGAAGATCTTGCTCTTCCCCTTGCCTAGCTTGCCGATAAGCCACGTGAGTTTGACATTGTTTCCGCTGGTATCGACCTGCACCGCGGTATTCACGCCAGCCAGCACCAGCCCGAGACGCTCTGGTTCTGAAACTGAGCTGGCGTCCAGCTCAATGGAAACCGGGCAATGAACCCGATCGTGATTGCCTGCATCTACGACGATTCCGTTTTTCTTCGCCATGATCAATTACTCCCTTGTATTTCGTTCAAGATTGTCCTGAGGTGATTCAAGCTTTCCCGTGCGATGGTCACTGGATCCGGGGAGTAATCGAAGACCTCGACGGACACGTATCCGTCGTACCCCATCTGAGCCAGCGCACCCAGCACCGGTCGAAAATCGGTTTTGCCAAAGCCCGGCCCGCGGCGGTTGGCATCATTGGCATGCACGTATTTGAGCTTGTCGCCAACGCCCAGGATCATTTCGTCCAACGGCTTGCCCTCTGCGCTCATGCTCTTCACATCGACCATCATCTGAAAATTCGGATGCCCGACGTCGTTAACCATTTTCATGGCATCGTCCAGAGTCTGAATAAAGTTGCATTCCGGCGCGGGCAGCGACTCCATAAGCAGATAAACATCTTTCTCACCTGCGGTCACCGCGGCGCGGCCGAATGCAGTCTTGGCGTATTCCCACGCCTGGCCAAACGAAACACCCTCAAGCAGGTTGCGCTGCGCCGGTGAGCCAAAGACAAGGGTCTTCGCACCGAGATCCGCGCAGAGCCGGACAAGCTCATTCAGATAGTCAATGGTGAACTCACGGGTCTTCTCATCGGGCGAGGTCAGATACAGGCCCTTAGGCCCCAGCATGAGCCAGTGCAGTCCGGTAAGTTGAATGCCTTTGGCATCGGCCTGTTCACGCAGTTCTCTGCGGCGAGCCGTACTGATGTCATAGGCACTTTTGGCAAGAGTGAACGGCGCTACTTCCATGCCGTCGTACCCAAGCTCGGCCACACTGGCCAATTGGTCTTCGAAAGACCAGCCCTCATAGGTCTCATTACAAATGGCGAATTTCATAGCAGGATGTCTGTGGTGTCGCGGCGGACATTTTTCGAATAGCTTTCTATAACGCCTGACGGAATGTTTTTAAAGCGGAGTAGAGAGTTGAAGCGGTGGCGCGGTGGAAGATTGTAAATGGGGGAGTGGCTGAGCTGTGCGGTTTTTTGGCGTGTCGTGACCAGCTTCATTCAGTCGGTTAGAGATCTAAACCCGCTGAAGCGGGGTTACTGTGACCTTAATGGAACGATTCGTGAAGACCCAATGAGGCAAGCTCTGTCCCTTCCACATAAATCATGCCGAACAGTGAGTGTTTGAAACATCGTACAAACTCTGCCGCCATTGGGTCCGTCGATTCAATCCGATGATGCCACTGGGCAAGCCGGTGGCCTCATAAAATCGACAGCCCCCAAGCAGGCAGGGATCTTCGCATGCTGTCGTCGTCCAGCGAGACTCCTGGAAAGGACGGGGCGAGTTCATTGGGATCTCTAAGCATCTCTCAATTCAGGCCTCAACCACTGTCAGTCCGTCGCGAGGTCAGACAGTTTGAATGCGTAGAGGAAACCGTCCCCCGAGGCGGCCAGCAGATGCGCGGATGTTGCGGCCATACCGAAGATGCGCGCTCTGCCTGCCAGGCAGGTGCGGACGTGCGAACCGTCATTCTTTTTCATCTGAATGATCTCTCCGCCGCTGGTGCCAGCGAAAAGTGAGTCACCGTAAACAAACAGAGAGCTTGCCGCTGCTGATTCCAATCTCGTCTGCCAAAGGGGCTCGTCATTCTCGGGTTTCAGACAGATCGTTTTACGATCCTCTGTGGCGAGGATCGCGCTTTCGCCGTCCATGATCAGGGCCGCCGAGGGAACGCCAAGACGCCAGCGTCGCTGAAGCCGGCCTTCTTGGTCCAACGAATAGGTGACGCCATTGCTTGAACCGACGAGGACTGTGCTGCCTGACGCGACTGGCGCAAACAGGACGGCGCCCTCGGTATCGAATTTCCAGACTTCCTTCAGGAAATTTTCTCCCGCATCTCTTGCCGGCGTGAGGCAGTAGACCTCGCCGCTTTCGTTTCCGACGACCAGCCTGTCTCCAGAGAGAATCGGCCCGGTCAGAAAGATACCGTTGTCCGGGTGTGTGAATTCGAACTCTTTGCCGCCGAATTCCAGGCCAAGTCCAAACACCTTTGCCCCCGCGGACACAAAGACAGAGTTTCCAAGGATACACGGAGTGGTGACCACCGGTTGACCCGCGTCAAATGCTCCTTTCCAGCGCGAGAATCCAGTAGATTGCTCGATTGCATAGACCTGTCCGTTGCCATTGCCGAAAATGAGCGAACGCACACCATCGATTCGCGCCTGAGCCGGTCCGGAAGCGATGAGGCTGAACGCGCCCTTCCTGGAAATCTCGTAGTCCCTTGGCTCGAGAGTGATTTGGTTGTTACTGAATTTCACTGCCATCAACCGGCCTTCACTCGTTTTCTGGTAGGCGACACCTTCGTCCACAAATGGCTTCGCACCCAGCCCGCCACCCACAGCGAGGCACCATAGAGGTGCTCCAGTTCTTGCACTAAGACACCAGAGTTGCTTGCCTGGGCCATCCATGCGATTCGTTGAAACCAGAACCCTTCCTTCTCTCAATTGGACCGGGCTCGTGGCTTTGCCAAAAGGGGGCCAGCCTGAAGAACCGTTGAAGGACCAGCGACGGCGAAAACGATCCTCTTCGAATTGCCGGAATTCGATCGACCTTACCGCATTGCCTGCGGCAAAAAAATGCCGACCTTCTTCTGTCACCTTAAGCCAGACAGGGGCGTCAAGCTCGAGGGATCTGCCGCCCTTGAGCGCGTCGTAAACCGGATTCTTGTCTTGCTGAACTTCCACGCCAAGGCCGAGAACGCTCCCTTTTGTGCCGGTCAGGAAAACCAGCGCGGCTTCAACTGATGGCTGCGTCAAAGGAGGCTCGGATAGTTCCAGCACTTGCCACTCATCACGCTCGGCAACACCTTTTTCATCCACGCGGACCGCGGTCACGCGGCCCTTGCCATCGAGTTCCTGAAGGAAGACGGCGAAAGGTGAAATGATGATCGGTGGCTGGACTACCGGACCCTCCAGGTTCAGTCCGCCGACGCTCTTGCCATCTTCGCCGACTACATAGACATGCCCTCTCTGGGAGCAAACGAATGTGAGCAGACGTTCGCCGCCGGCGGTATTCATTCGCGCCTGGAGGGGAGCGCAGGTCAGGGCGTTGGGCAGGTCTGTCCATGCCACCGTTTCGCCGGAAAAGGCATCAAGAGCGAGCAGGCGGTGCGGCCAGTCGTCATCACGTTCGGGTTGGGTGCTCAGCCAGATACGCTTGCCGTCGGTGGTGGGCGTGGAGGTAACTTTTCCCTTTAATCGCACTCGCCACTTTTCGGTACCATTGCCGGATGATACGAGTATCAAATCCCGATTTGCTCCGTCAAAACCGAGCATGTGGGCCGGGGCATTCGGAAGAGGAACTTCGGCCAGAGGTAGGTCACTGTGGCCGTGCGGAGCGGCCCACCGGATTTTTCCGGACTCAGGGACAACGCCGTAATACACTCCGCCGGCCTGGATGACCGCCAATGACGCGCCTTCTTCATCCGCCGATTCGAGAATTTCCTGGCCCCAGACTATACGCGTTTCATCTCCTTTTGGCAGATAGAGCGTTTGAGTGAGTCCCCTGGAAATAGCGGACGGTCCTTCGTATTTCTTTACCTTCAGATCTTTCAGATTGCCCGGCACTTCAAAGGAGATTTGTATTTCGCCAACCTGGGCGTGATCGAGCGCTTTTCGGGCGGCGCGAACGTTACTTTTCAGCTCCGCATCATTCGCCGCTTCGGGCACTGCCTCCACCAGATTCTTGAACTGATTCAATATTGCCTGGTAGTCACGTCGTTTCAGCAGGCCGGGCGCGTCTTGTTTGGCTGCGCGAACTCTCGCCTCCTTTTCCTGGGCCGAGGATTCGGACTTGACCTCCTTCTGAAGCGCTTCAATCCGCGCCCTGGCAGTCTGCGCTACGACCGTGCCGGGCCTGTAATTTATGGCGCGATCATAGAATGCAATCCCGGCCGCTTTATCTCCTGTGAGGACGCTCTTCTCGGCAAGCTTTATGAACGAATTCTGGGCGATCGGGCGCATAACAAATTCGAAGTTGGGATCACCGCTCAGATATTTTTCTATCTGCTCGATGACCTGATCGTGATCGCCATTCGCTTCGTCTTGCTGGATCTTGATCAGCGAGGCGATTTCCTTCACCCGGTTCTTCTGACGGTCGGTGTAAGGGCTCTCCCAGAATTTTCTTTCAAGCTCGCTGGCCTCTTCGGTGCGGCCGTCCGCGAAGGCTCCGACGAGATCATCGAACACAGGATTTTCAGTGACCTTCTCTGGTGGGTTCAGCAAAAAATAACCGAGGAAGAGCATGCCCGCGATGGACAGGACCACCACGCTGACAGTCATTATCGTCTGACTTTTCGAGGACTCACCATGCACTCTGGGCTCTCGTCTGCGGACCTGACCGCCGCCGGCATAGCCGCCAAGAGAAACGAATTCTTCATCAGAGCCATCATCGGTTACAAACCGGATGCCGTTCTCCTGCTGGGTTTCAATGGCTGTTTCCGGATATGGCTGCCGAAAGCCCGGGGGGGATGCAGGGGTCAGCGAAGGCTGCACCGGCATCGGTTTCGTAATCGGGGGCTGCATATGCTGCGGATCGTTGAATTCCCAGCCTGTTTGTGCAGTTGGGGGATTATCTGCCTGCGATGATTCCGTGAAACGGATGTTGCTGAGATCAAGATCGTCCCCGTGCGCTGGAGTCTGATCGCCGAAAAGCTCGCCGGTATCAAGCCTCATGGCCGACTCCGCGGGCCGGCCCGCGGAGGGATCGGGGAAGTTCGGCAGATTGGGTACATCACCCAATACGGCGGGAGGGGCCGGGCCGTCTTCATCTTGGAAGTTGAGGCCGACGTTTCCACGCTCAATATCCTGGGTAAGGGGTTCCAGTTCGGGCTCATCGGACTCGTTCACGCTTGCCAGGTCAAAGGCTTTCGGACTGGAAAGATCACTCTTCTCTGAGACAAGGCCCTTTAAATTCATGGTCTGCGGGCTGCCTTCATCGAGGGAAAGCGGCTCGAGATCGATGTCCTTGAGATCGATGGTCTGCGGCGGTAGGGTCGACGATTTTTCCTTTTCAGGCAGCAGATTGGCAAGGGTGGTCGATTCATCAATTGGCAGATCCACAAACTTCTGAGGCATCAGGCTGCCGTCCAGCTCTTCGAAACGTAAGACGTACTGGCCGATAACTATTGAGTCGCCGTGGCGGAAACGGCCTTGTGCGCGAGGTTGGCCGTTGACCATTATAGGCGCCCGTGAAGACGGGGTTCTGAAGACCCAGGTCCGGCCATCGAACTGCACCTGGACATGGACAGGAAAAATATCTTCACCTTGAAGGACGTAATGGTTGTTATCCCCCGAGCCGAAAGAGGTCATCCCGCTGGGCTCGAGCTTCATTTCACTTACTTCGCCGGTTGGCGCTGTGTATTTGATTTGGGCAGACGACATGGTGCTTCAGGGTGGTTATATGATGTCATTGGCAGGCGATTCTGCGCACCGGGCATCATACCACAAGTTGTGAGGTGTGGTTTCCAATCAAGCTCTGCCGAGTCTTCACCGGGTGTGCGGACTATTCTTGAACACGTCCTTGGTTCAGCCAAAAAACGGGCTGAGCCATTCTTCTTTGATATTCAACCCAAACCCGGGCTCGTCTGAAGGTACGAGGTAGCCATCTTCCGGAACAGGCATTCCTGGCAGGGCTGAGCTTTCGGCCAGCGGGACGCCGGGGCCCATTCTGGGCAGGTATTCAATCCAGCGGACGTTAGGGGTGGCGATGCTGAAGTGCTGGCCATACGGATATGCGCCGCCCGCGTGAAGGCAGACTTCGATCCCGGCGGCGGAGGCCATGTCCGCTACTTTGCTGGCTTCGCTGAGACCGCCGACCCAGAAGATGTCCGGCTGAACTATGTCGAGCGCGTGGGCATCAAGGATCGCTTTAAAAGGGAACCGGGTGGTCATGTGTTCCCCGCTCGCGAGTGACACGCCTTGAATGCGGCGGCGCAGTTCCTTGTGGCCGTCGATGTCCTCAGGAATCAGGCACTCTTCAATCCAACGCAATTTGTACGGGCGAAGCCGCTCTGCCAGGCGGACGGTGTATTCGATATCGAAGGCCATGTAACAATCGAGCATGATGTCTACGTCGTCACCCAATTGCTGTCGCTTCTCCCCGACAAAATCTTCATTTGCCTTGAGGCCATCGAGTCCGTCCGCCGGGCCGTAAGGGCATGCGAGTTTGAATGCGTGGAAACCAAGCTCCTGATACCAGTCCGTATCGTTGCCGGTGGCGTAGCAGAAAATTTTGTCCCTGACCGGGCCGCCCATAAGTTCGTAAACCGGTCTCTCATGCAGCTTGCCGGCGAGATCCCATAAGGCGAGATCGACGCCGCTGATAGCGCAGGCAACAAGCCCTTGAGAGCCGTACGGTTTGGACATGCGGAACATCATGTCCCAGAGTTTTTCGATGGAGAGACAGTTCTCGCCGGCCAGGTGCTGTGCGAAATGGTCTTCGATGACTGCGGCAACGGGGCGGCCGTGGGAGGTCATGCCCAGGCCCCAGGTTCCATCTTCCGCAGTCACTTTAACGCCGACGCTGCTCCACTTCGGCAACCAGAGTGAGCGCGTCTTTTTGAAGCGTGGATAAACGGACATGGGGTTCGCTATCTCGGCTCCGTCCCACCAGGAGGGCCGTCGCTCCGGGGTGACCGGCTCGCATTTGGGCAGGTTTAGACGGACGGTCTGTATAGATTGGATTTTCACGCGGTCTGTTCTACGGAGGCAAGTCGCCTTGCAGATTCCTGCTGCAGTTTGAGCTTGGCGAATGGATGGCCGCCGAGGGCGTCCAGGAAGTCAGGCTTAGCCAGCGAGAAGAGGATCAGCGGTCCGGAAGCCTGAACGCTTGCGGTGCGAGGGATGTTTTGTAACAGGGCGATTTCACCGAAGTACTCTCCCGGCCGGAGGGTTCGAATCTTTTCCTCCTGCTCCTCTCCCGTAACCAGGACTTCTGCCATACCGTCCTGGATGATATAAAACTTGTCGCCGAGTTCGCCCTGCTGGATGATGCGTTCGCCGGCCAGGTATCGCTCCAGTTGGAATTTGGAGGCTACGGTCGCCATCTCTCCGGCTCCGAATTCTTCAAAGAGCGGCATGCGTTGAATGACACGGAGCGCACGAATGGCGTTGGCAAGTTTGTCCCGCGCCCCACCCGCTCTTTGTACAAATTTATCGAAAATGGGACGTTCGAGGACAAGGACGTGGGTCTCCGCCACGGCACGAACGTTTGCCGAACGCGGCATGTCCTCAAGTAGCGCCAGCTCGCCGAAAAAGTCCCCAGCGCTCAGGCTGGCTACCACGTGATAATCGCCCGTCTCATCTTCGACCACTACCTCCACACGGCCACTCTGAATGACGTATGCCTCATTGCCCGGGTCGTCCTGCTTGATGATCAGTTCGCCAATCTTGTAGGTCTTGCTGTTTACGATGCGGGCGATCTGGGTCAGCTCGGCATCCTCAAAATTGTGGAAGAGGAAGGTGCTTTTCAGCAGTGCGAACCGGTCGTCTTTGGAGAATTCCTTCTCCACTCCAATGGCGGATGCCCACCGCGGATCCTGGATAAGGTGGGCGGACAGCATGTAACGCTCGTCCCAGTGCAGATGCTTGTGAAGCTCCCGCAAAGTATTTGTGAGGGCGGTCGCACCGGTGACACTGAAGCCACGGGTGAGGCTGTGACCGATCATGGCACGCATGGGAGCAACCAGTTCATCGAACTCTTTGTCTTTGTTGCCTTCGATACTGATGAGCTGGTGGTCTTCACTTTCGAAGTTGAGCTCGAGGTCGCCTGCTTTCTTTTTCAGTTCGCTTTTCAGGGTTTCTAAGAACGCCTGCCCGCCGCAGCGTTCCAAATTGAGGAGTAGCGTGTTTAGAGAGAAATTGAATGCGGCCAGCAGCAATTCCTCTTCGGTCTCGGATTCATCAAGATCGTAATCAGGCACGGAAGGCTGGTAGTGGCTGGCAACGAACCATAGCCCCCACGCGTTCGCCTGAAAATAGAGCCCGCCGGCAATGATCATCGAGAGCGCGAACCCGGAGATCTCTGGAACGCTTGCCCCGCGAAGCGTGGCCAGCCCCTGGGGGTAGCCAGTCGCCAGCAACGTGCCAAGGCCCACGGCCTTTCCGAACCAGATGACATCGAAGAATGTTCCCATGGATGAGAACAGGTTTTTCAAAACCATAAGCATGGCGACCGCTGCGAGGATCAGACCGGCCATCAGCAGCATTCCCCGGCCCTCCGGGACTGAATATTGGAAGAGGGCGCCGGTTGCCGTCACTACGCAGGCGGCGCTGCCCAAGAGTTGTGGGAGCGCCCAGCCCCTGGCGATATTGCCTTCGGTTTCAGCATTGGCCTGGCTGAATACGATAAGAAACATCGGGATACCCAGCATCACCGCGACGCCCCAGAAAACCTGCGAAATGGATGATTCGGGGGCATAAAACAGAAAACCAAGAAATCCAATGAACAGGGAGCTGATGGCTGTGCCCAGGACGTAACTGGTCGGATTCGTCCAGGTACCCATCTGCCTGAACATGCGGTAAGTGGAACTGGCGACGAAGAACGCGCTGAGTGTCAGGAACAAGACCGCCGGGACAAGCACCATAAAGATCATGAGGAGGGCAAACAGCTCATCCAGGCTGATTTGTGCATTCTGAGAAAAGAGGGCGGAAACCAACTCTACCACAGTCGAAGTGAACTGATTCTTGAGAACAAAGGTGGCGAACTTGGCGGCCATAGTGAGCCAGACGACGCACCAGAGGCCGAAGAGAAGGAAGGCGACCTCGCTTTTCTGCCATCTGGTTTTTGTCCAGAGCTGCGACCAGTATTTCGGGCGGAGAAATCGGATTGCCGCTTTTCGCAGATGGGGGCTATCCATGCCTTCCGTGGCAGCGATGTAACCCTCAGATTTCGTCAGTGGGCACAGGTGGAGGAAGACTCGCATACCAAGGACACAGGCCCCGAGAGCCAATAGATCCCTCAACAGCGCTGAGCTGCCGATCTGATTGTTAATGATGGCGAGCGCGCCCAGCACCCCGGCGGCGAAGATCTCAATAGCAATTCCGGTCAGGTGAATGAGCACTTGCGTACGCTTGCTGAGCCGTTTCGAATCCCGGATGTCGGCATAAAAGCCGAGTAATCCAAAACGCAGAACGAATGACACGTCGTTGACCTTGCAGAAGTTTGATTTCACCGCGATGCCGCGGCCCGATGTGTGAATAAATGAACCGAAAAAGTTCCATAAATAAATACCAAGCAATGCCGAGGAGTAATAGCCGCCTCCAGGCCGGAAAATCTCATAGGCTTCCCGGCCTCTGCTGCCGGATAACGACAGCACGAAGGCAATCAGGCTTCCAATGCCCAGTAAGACAAATGAAGCAAGGACCGTTTCGGCAAATAGGAAGGCACCCCCTGCATTCAGGAAGGACTGGAACAGTCCATCCCCGCCTTTTGGTCCGATAGGGCGGAAGGCAAGCCTGGTCTTTGCCTCTTCCAGCCATCCTTCCACCTCTCCGATGGCTGTCTGGCCGGTGGTCTCGGATGCTGCCTTCAGAAACCCCGTATCCTCGAGCTTGTGATAGAGCCGCTCAATACTCTTGAAACCAAGCGAATTGTATTTGCGATAGTAGGCCTCAACGATTTCTGCCAGGCTTGTGTCACCATCCATCTT
This sequence comes from Planctomycetota bacterium, assembly GCA_027625095.1. Taxonomy (GTDB): domain Bacteria; phylum Planctomycetota; class PUPC01; order JACPCR01; family JACPCR01; genus JAQBXN01. The sequence continues at coordinate 195,685 of JAQBXN010000002.1, forward strand.
CCGCCAGATGAATCGCTCTCGAGAGTCGATGCGCATATAGCTTCCATCATCTGGATGCTTGAGCATGTAGAACCTCGAAGTGGGCCCATCATCAAGTTCCAGGCAGATGACGCCTTCGACCGGTTCGGGAATGGTGAACATTACTTCATCAGCCCCAGCGATTGCACGCCGGAGGATTGAGGTGCCGCCCGCGCCGATGCGGGGAAGATTTACATCCTCTTCGTCGAGGTGGTCTTCGGTGATTTCCATGTGATCATCATCGTCCTCTTCTTCTTCTGCTGCGGCTCGGGCCTTCTCACTGAAGCTTTCAGCCTGCAGTATTTCCGCCGGCGTAGAGTCTTCAGATTTGTAAGTAGTTTCTCCTGATTCGTTCGCATCCTTCAAATCTGCCTTTTCTGAATCCGGCTCTTTGGATTCATCCGGGCCATTTTGTGGTTCACCTGCTCCCCCTTCGGCCGCTTCCCCATCCGTGGCCTCGGCTGACACCTCCGGTCTCGTTACCTGGGCGCCCTTATCGTCATCTTCCACTGAAGAGACTTCCCCTGCTGCTTCGGCTGATTCTTCAGCGTCGCTAACATGATCCGTTGATTCGTCGCTCTTGCTCATCTCGGATTCGCTTTCAGTGGTTTCAGCATCTTCGGATGCCTTTTCAGGTCTCTCAAATTCCTCACTCACGGTCATTCCTCTTTGGCGGGATGCAGGTGGCGGCTCAGTGTAATCACCGGGGCGTAAATTTAAAAGTGCTAAGTGGTCATTTTTCGGGAACTTCCCTGCCGATCTGAGTTTGATTGCCTCTCCCAGCAATTGGTCAAGCAGCGGCCCCCAGATTGAGAGCGCCCGGGTGTAATAGAGTCGCGCGGACCGCAAATCACCGCGGCTGATGGCTATCTCGCCAAGGAGACATGGGATGTATTCTTGAAAATCGGTGAGCTGGGTTTCAGTAGCCACTCTTTCCTGAAGGCCTTTGAGCGCTACCTCTGCCGCATCTATTCGGCCGGTTTTGAGCAGGCAGACCGCGCGGAAGAATTCAGTATGAGCGGCAAAGAAATCATCAGTGGGAACATCCTCTAATGCTGCCAGAGCTTCCTCGAACCGCCCCATCTCAATTAGCGTGAAACCTCGGTAGTATGCCAAACCTGTCTGTTTGGGTTTGAGGTTTTGCGCCCTTTCAATGCTCTTCAAAGCTTCTATAGCCTTGCCTCCAAAGAGCTGGCGCACACCTTTATCGAGAGCCATTTTTCCCCGGAGGCCTTTCAGTGGACCGCCAGCGGGTTCGACCAATGATGGTGGCGAGACTTCTGTTTTCTGCCCGGTTTCATTGGGCATACACATCTGGAGCAGGATCATGAGGCGAACGCGCACCTGCAGGTTGTCACAGATTCCATACTGCTGCATCGAGCAGATCGCGGCATCGATATCGCCTTTGACCCAACTCACCAGCGCGAGGATATTAAACGCCAGGGAGTTGTTGGGAGAATTTCGAATCACTTCCTGTGCCAGGCCCACCGCTTTCCCCAGATCGCCATGGTCGAGCCAGACGAGGGCTTCGGTCAATTGAAATGCCGGATTGGCCGGCTCCCACTTTCGGGCGCGCCTGATACACTGAAGAGCCTCATGTGTCTGCCCCAGGCTCAGGTGAGCGATGGAGCAATGGGCATCGATGCCTGCATCATCCGAGAGCCTTGAAGCCGCGGTGTAGCTTTCTATAGCCTCCGCGGGTTTTCCTTCGGAGGCCAGCTTTTGACCCTGTTTAAAAAGCTTTCTAGCCTCAAACATTATGAAGGATTAAATCAGCAGGAAACGTATGAACTGGGAGTTGGCCGAATCTATGTCGAATGAACTCAAAGACGCTCTTTCAGAACTGGAACAGGTTTATCAGGCGCTCGATGACGCCCTTCGGGAGATGAATCCCAAATGTGAGGCGAGCGGCGTTTGCTGTAACTTTCGCACAGGAGGCTACATCCTTTACACAAGTGAACTCGAAACAGAACGGGTTCGTCAAGCCATTGGGGAGCAAGGCCCCTGGGCGCTTACGGACGAGGGAGAATGCCCTTTCCTCAGCGCTGACCGTAAATGCAGCATCCACCCGGACCGACCCCTGGGGTGCAGAACTTACTTTTGTGACCCGGCATACCGGCCTCTCGAGGGCGAAGTCTACCAGAAATTCATCACCCGGATTGGTGAAATCAATGCTCGGTACGGCATCCCATGGAATTACACGCCTTTCCACGGCGAGTCCGGGCATGAGGCCGTAAAAACGCCATGTCGTGGCACGGATCGTGCGCCTGTGTTCCCTATCCTTGGCCAGGAATCCTGAAAAGTGAGTAGTTAGACCCCCGCAATTCTTGATTCCAAAAGGATGCAAGTTAATCTTTCCTTGTTCTGTAGGGACTTAACGACACTTGAAACCAGCATTCACATTTCCTCTGACGTCCTGATTCCCCGGACTGGAGTTTTCAAATCATGAACAGACTCAGCACTATTTTCCTTACCGCAGGAATTCTTTTCTCGCCTTGCGTGCTTCACGCGGAGGATGTGTCGGAAGCCGCAACCTTTGCCCACCTCCAGGAAGCACTCGCCAAACGCCTGCCTACCTATGAGACAAAGGGCAAGCCGTTCAGGGAAGTGATGGCCGATCTACAAAGCAAAACAGGCATCAACATCGTGCTCGACCCCGAGCTCTTCGAAAAGGGCGCCGCCGATGTAAACATAAATCTCAGCCTGAAAAACGTCAGCGTGAAATCGATCTTCAAGGTCATCCTTCGTATGACCGGTTTTATTATGGATTATCGGGACGAGGTTCTATACGTCACTACCGAGAAGTCAGTCGTGGCTGATGTCCAGTTATTGACCAAGTCATACGACGTGCGCGCCGTCATCTCGCCACTGCCACAGGCCAGTGATACCGTGCTACCGAACTCACTCGCGGAGCGGGAGTTGATCCAGGATCAACAGAATTCCAGCAGCCTCCTGGGCCAGGAGACACTTCAGGAGCTGTCCGGACGCACGAGTGAGGGCAAGCGTCAGAAGGAAGTCGATCAGAACGGTCTGACACTGGTTGAGCTCATCAAAGGCCATATCGAACCCCGCAGTTGGGCAACCGATAATCGTTTCTCCATCAGTTACGACCGCGGTACGATCACAGTGACTCACACGCTGCCAGTACACCTGGCCATTGTGAAGTATCTGAAGGGCCGGGAATGATCTGAACAAAGCCGAATCACAAAAGGCGAGCCGGTTGCTGTTACCTGGTTTCTCTAGTTCTAGTGCGTTGGTTCGGCGGACGTGCCGGACCGGGACAAGGGCGGCTTCCGAGGCTACGTGTGCCGTGCCCGAGCCTGTCTGAACAAGCGCCGCTACGCCGCGCTTATTCCAGCTCGTCGGCATTCTTCTTTCAAAATCTCATTCCAACTTGTTGATAGTTTCTTGGCCAACTGTGCTTGATCCACATAGTCGTCGAATACTGCTCGTTTTTCGGCCAGTCGTGCTTCCATTCGCTCTTCAATCGTATCCCGAGCCAGCAATCTGACTGCGTGTACCTTCTTCTCCTGGTTCATTCGATGCGCACGGGCAATTGCTTGTGACTCCACGGCTGGGTTCCACTGCGGCTCAAAGATGACAACGTGATTGGCCGCCTGCAGGTTCAGGCCAGTGCCGCCAGCGCGGATTTGAATTAGTATCGTTTCCGGCTCACGGCTTTTGTTGAATTTGTCTATCAGCTTCGTTCTTTTCTGTTGTGGGACATCGCCGTAGATCAGGTATTCCGTGTCAAGCTCCTGCTGCAAGACTTCGAGCGTCTTAACGAAGAACGAAAACACGATAACTTTGTCGCCCGATTGTTCCGTTTCCGATAGGAGTTCCAATAGATATTGGAGCTTTGAAGATCTTCCGGTACTGCTCATGTTCGCTGCCTGGCGGAGATGCATGATTGCGTCCCAGCCTTTGCCAGTGGACATAAGTATTTCGTTGTATTCCTTACGTTGCTGGGGCAGCAGGTCGAGATATATGCTCTGTTCAATCAGTGGTGGCAGGTCTTCAAACACATCCTCTTTCTTCCTTCTCAGATAGAACGATGATGCCTTCCTCTGCAATGTCCTTGGACGGATATGGCCATATTCCGTCCAGAGGTCCGATGAATTGCCCAACGGTGAGCCCAACGCCTCCGAAAGCGAGTAAAAATCCTCTATTCTATTCTCCAAGGGAGTACCTGTGATCAGGAACCTGTAGTCGATCTTCGACGCCAGCTTCTTTGCATTGATGGCAGTCGATGCATCCGGGTTACGAATTCGCTGGGCCTCATCCATCACGACGACGTCTAGACTTTCCCAGTCCCAGTCAGCGGGAACTTTGGGACCGTATGGATAGTCTCGGATGAAAGTTTCGTATGAGGCAATCCCAATGTCCGCATGACCGTTCAGGATGGTCCGATATGCTTTCTGCCGACTTGAGCCCGCGATCAACATCGGTCGCAAGCTTGTAAATCTCCTCGTTTCTCGTTTCCAATTGTCGGTGAGGCCAGCCGGACACAGTATCAGGACACGTATGTCGCCCTGAGTATTGGCGAGATGCACCAGTGCGGCGAGTGCCTGGATGGTCTTCCCTAACCCCATTTCATCCCCGAGAAGTGCCTTTTTCGCCGAAATGAGGAATTTAGCCCCGGTTCGCTGGTAGGCGTAGAGTTCGCCTCTGAATCCATCTCCAAGAATCAATTCCGTACGATTAATGCGGTCGGCAAGTTCGGAGTAGAAGCGGTCCTTCTTCTCCTTTTCCTTGGTAACAGGTACCGTCGGCGTTGACTCAGGATACTCCTCCTCAATTGTACCGAGTTCCTCCACAAGCTTTTCGTAATACTCACGTTCAAGAGCTTCTAGCTCCGCAAACTCATCGTCGAATGGGGGCGAATACTCGGCCTCAATCTCTTCGAAGTCATCTTCCGCTGCTGTGTCTTTGGGCTTGTTTCCTGTCGCTGTGGGTGTCTGAATGACATCCTCGAAATGCTCGTCCGCTGAACTCTTGGAGACACGCGGCGGGCTTGGAAACGTCGGTGGCTTAAGTTGGAATGTCAGGTGACCAAAGAGAAACACGGCCTGAGCGCCGACAGTCAGATACATTGCGAATGCCAGCACACAGCCAAGGAGGCTCAAAGTTACGGAGCCGAACTTCAGATAGGCGAGATACGACCACGCTGTCAAGACAATGGGACTTCCAAGCATGAGACCCCATCCTAAAGGTTCGTTGTAATACGGCGTGCCCTCTTCGACTGCCAGGCTGAACGCGATTGGTGAAGGTGGCCTATGCGCGTGGACTTCCCTGACCTTTGCCTTTATCTCTCGAAGTGTGTTGACGAAGCGCCGCTCCAGATTGGTGAAGTATTCAACATTACCGATGTAGGCCGCAAAACCGGGCTGACGGCGAGTCCGAGGGCCAAAATCCAGAAAGTCATTCAGTGACTCTCGCAGCGACGTGCGATATACATTCACGACAGCTTCGATAATGGCGTCAATTCTCGAAGAAGAAATGACTGAGAGTGCACGAAGACGTTCCGGAAACATGTCTTCGAAAGTGTGCATTCCAGCCGAAATCAGAGCTTCGACAGTCTTGGGCCCAATCTCTTGGAGCGCCGCCAGACCTGCCGTCTTATGCTCTCGAAGTTGCTCCGTCAGAATTGCATTCAAGATCTCGCTTTGCCGACGGCCGACCTCTGTGCAGGTTTTGATGGCCATTTTGCGAGTCGATTTCAGATCTCTCTTCAGCTTTGTCAGCCACTTTCTGTGGTCACAAAATTCGACGACGGCAGGCTCTTCCCAGTATCGACCTCGGATGAATGCCATGAACGCAATCGCCCAACTGATACAGACCACAATTGCCAGGAGTGAAAGAATGCCTAATCCAATTAAATCCATCGGTTGCTTTCGATAGGCAAAGTTAAGTCTGTTTTGTGCGTGACCTGGAGGTTGGCGTAGCTGCCTCGCGGGCGGCCTGGATCTTGTCCCCTCGCTTCAAAGCCTCAATGATTTCATCCGAGATGCCCTCGCTCGGGTTGAAATCAATTTCGAGATGCTTCAGTACCGCGTCGAGTTTGGCGTCAAGTCTTGAGAGCCTTGCAATCCGATTCTCCAATCCAATCACACGCTGGTAAACAATCAGAACAAGCACGAAAGACGCGCCGGCGAGTGCTGCGGCCATGTGAAGCTCCTGTGTGGTTGAAAAGGAGTGTGAGATTACAGCATCAAAAGGACATGAGATCGAATGAAAAGGCTTGCGCGGGATCAGGGTGGGCCGGCTACTTCTTCTCTCCCCACACAATCTCACAGCCCTTCTTTTCCAGTCTGGCAATAATTGCGTATGAGTTGGGGGTGAGTTTCTGTTCTTTGGGAGGAAGATGAAGCCGATCAAGATTCATGCCTTCCAACGCGGAAAGGTCGGTGATTGATGCGCCATTCATGTACAGAATGGTAAGTGGCATTCCTTTCAGCGGAGATAGATCGGAATACCTGTGTGCACTCAGTGAGAGATATCCAAGGGCCATACCTCGGAGGGGCTCAATAGTTTTGACTTTTGTGTTATTCAGATCGAGGTTCGTCAATGGCATGTTCTTGAGCGGCGCGATGTCTTCCACTTGTTGGCAGTGCAGGAGAAGCAGCTCTTCAAGCTTCAACCCCTCGAGAGGGCTTAGATCGCTTACCGGTGTATTAGCAAGGTTCAGCTTTTTGAGCCGCATGCCTTTTAGCGAACTCAGGTCACTGAATGCGGTGCTGTGGAGGTCGAGGAGTTCGTTGCTTTCGTCGTTAAATACCCCTCCACGTTTCTTGAGGTCGATAATGACCTCGCAAGATGCCTGGGTAAACGGGGCTCCTCGCATGAACTTGAATTGCGGAAGTTTCAGACTCCCCAAACTCTTCTTGTTGGCGAGCGGCGTAAGATCCGGCGTCGCCTCCCGCCCTGTAAGATCCAGGGACTCCAACGGCAGCCCCTTCAGCACACTGAAGTCCGATATGGTTCCCCTTCCGTGAATCGCAAGCCTTTTCAGAGGCATCCCCGCGAGTGGGGACAAATCTGTGAATGTCCCCTGCACTTGAAGCGCTTCCAGGGGCATGGCGCGAAGTGGTTCCAGACTCGCGATCGGATAGCGATTCCTGTCATCGTCTCCGACATACAGTTCCTCCAGGGGCATCCCCTTTAATGGCGAGAGATCCGTGACCCAGGTCCTTGTGACGTTCAGTTCTCTCAGCGGCATTCCTGTCAAAGGCGACAAGTCGCTCACATTGCATTGAGAAAGCGACAGTGAGTTCAGAGGCATCCCTTTTAGTGGACCGAGATCCGTGAGATTCCTTCTTTCAAGGTGGCCGACATTCCCCAGTTTCAGTGAGGTCAGCGGCATACCGCGAAGCGGATTCAGATCGGTCACATTAGTCCAGGAAAGATCAAGACGATTTAGTGGCATGCCACTCAGGGGCGTAAGGTCTGTTATCGGATTGCTTCCAACAGCCAGGTGACTCAACGACAGCCCCTTCAATGGCTGCAGGAATCTCAGATTCAGGTTGTGGCCTGGGTGAATTCGAAAGCCTGAGATCTGACCTTCCTCGATCTCGATGTCGATTTTTTCAGTGCTTTGCAGCCCGTTCAGATTCGCGATTTTGTCACGGAGTCGAGATGCCTGTTGCTTCACCGGAAGTTTCTTGATCGACTCATAAAATCCTTCGCATTTGACCCATGCATCGGCACGCTCCAATTGTGCCTGGGCATCCTGGATCTCGTGCCTGTCGGTATTGCCTGCCTCCATAAGAGAAACAGCCCGGCGATAAACATCCCGGGCTTCGCGGTAACGTGCGTCGTTCATGAAGACCCGGCCCGCGTTCACCAGGGCGCGCGCATCGGTGACCTTGTCCAGATTTTTCAACAGGCCTGCTGCCTCAGCCTGGCCGCCTGTGATGGACAAGACTTTTGCCAGTGCCGCTTTAGCAGGAGCGAATGATATATCTCGCTCGTGCGCCTGCCGAAGCCACTTCTCCGCCTCCTTCATTTGGCGCTTTTCGAGAGCTACAAGTCCGAGGGCATAAGAACCCCAGTGAGCATTCTTGACGAGTTCGTGAGAGGTCTTTGCGGCGTTTTCGGCTTCCCTGATTCGCCCGCCCGCCAGGAGCTCTTCCGCCTGCATCGCGAGCGTCTCCGCAGACCTCAACGCATCTTTCGTTTGCTGTTCCCAGGCCACCCTCGCAGCCTTCTCACTCTTGATGGCACGGTTCAGGGTCTGCTGCTGCTTGATGAAAAAGACACCGGTCAGGACGACGATGATGGCCGCTGCTGCCGTTACCGCGGCGCTGACCGGTTTGTTCCTCCTGATAAGTTTGAGGAACGTCTCAACAGAAGAGTCCTCCTTTGCAGAGACGGTTCGGCCTTCGAGAAAGAGATGGATGTCTTGCGAGAGAGCCTGCACCGATTGGTATCGCTTGATCCGACTTTTCGACATCGCCTTCATGCAAATGGCGGAGAGTTCCTTCGGAATGTCACGCGTTGGGGAACGCTTTTCTGGGGCGAGAATTCTGCCGTCGGACACTTTCAGAAGAATGTCATGAATCGTCTTTCCTTCGACAGGACGTTTGAGGGTCAGGATCTCATACAGGATCGCCCCGAGCGAGTAGATGTCGGACCGATGATCGATCTTGTCCGCATCGCCCTCGGCCTGCTCCGGTGGCATGTAGGTAGGCGTGCCCTGCACTGAGCCGTCTATGGTCAACGCAACGTCGGAGTCGGCGCGGACGCTCCTTACAGACGGGGCGGGAGTGTGGGTGGATGGGCGCGTGGGAGTGGAAGAGGCCGCGACGGTGTCAGCCTCACGAGCAGCTTCTGAAGTTGAACGTTGAGCGTTTGAAGTTGAACGTTGAATGTCTGTGTGTTTCGGTCCATGGTCTGTGGTCTCTGGTCTCTGGTCTGTGAGCACCTTCGCCAGGCCCCAATCCATGACCAGCACTTCACCGAAATCGCCGACCATGATGTTGTCCGGTTTCAGGTCGCGATGGATGACTCCTTTCGAGTGGGCGAAGGCGATGGCATCGCAGACCTTGAGGAAGACGTTGAGGAGGTATGGGAGTGTGGGAGAGGAAGACGTGTGGGGGTGGCGGTGGCGGGGGGTATGGGAGTCGAGATTCTTTTCACCCGCACCCCCATACTCCCACACCCCCATACTCTTCAAGATCTCTCCAAGCGAGCTTCCCTTAACCAGCTTCATGGTGAAGTAAAGCTGACCCTCCGTGTCCTTCCCCAATTCATGGATCGGGACGATGTTCGGATGTTCAAGTTGTCCGGTGACTTGTGCTTCCTCGATGAATCGAGCGCGGGCGTCTTCCGATTCAGTGATCTGCGGACGCATGACCTTCATGGCCACCGGCCTAAGGATGGTCTGATCCACACAAAGGTTTACTGCTCCCATTCCGCCGCGGGCAATCTCTTTGCCCGGCAAGTATCGGGTGGCTGCAGAGCTCGCCCGGTCCAGGGCGAGGTTCACTTCTTCGATACTCGCTCTCTGTTCGTGAGGGCTCGAACTTGGATGGGGTACTGAACTGACGGTCTTACACGCGGGGCAGCGGACCTTCTGACCCGCCTTCTCATCCGGCATGCTCAGTTTTTTCTGGCACTCAGGATTGGAACAGTGGAATTCGATGCCCGGCATATTGAGACCAAGCGTCCTTTGGGAAGGGAAAGCAGCGCATTGAGATACCAGAGAAAAGCCGATCTCTCAAGGCTGCCTTACGGGCGGCAAGTAAAGAGGTATGAACCACAGCTCTCAAGCCCGACAACATCGAATGGCAGTTATAGCAACGCCAGTGTCCGACACTTTCGAACCGACATTCAGCATCCAGGACCACCTTCGGATTTCATCAACCAGGCTGTTTGAGACTCTTCGACCATCTTCTCGAATCGTTGAACGATCTCAGGGGCTTCTTTGAGTTCACAGAGGGGGCTCAAATTCTCTCGAATTAGTTGAAGATCAAGCGCTCCGCCGTGCCGTATGAGTATCCCTTGTACGTCTATCCAGTCTTTCGGCCTGTCGGCGAAGGCCTTCATAACTATCAGGTCTTCAGCAGAGCAGGTCTTGAGAGTGTATTCGTCGGCGAACTTGAACTCCGTTCCCCGCTGCGTCATCTGTGCTTCGAACGGAAGCCCACCCAGGGAGACGTCAATCTGAGTGCCGCTTTGAGATTTGAGAAGCAGGATTCGATTGTGAACGGCGAATTCCACTGCATTGGCAACACGTGATTCGTAATGTTTGAGTAGTTCATCAATGAACGCCTCCTCACCGCCGAAGCCCGTTAACAGACATAGATCCACATCTTCGGTGAGCCGAACTTCACCCCAGCGAATAACAGCAAGACCGCCTATGAAACAGAAGTCCCAACCCCGGCTCAGCATGAACTGCTGGATCTCCACTGCGGTGTCGAAGTTGCCGTTCATTCCGAGGCGGCCTCGAGTTGTTCCCTCCACATCTTGAAATATTTTTGCATTTCCAGCAGGCCGGAACTGGTGCGCGGTTTGGCATTCCTGTGTGCCCACTCAAGCATCTGATCTATTGCCGGCCAATGGTCTTCGTGATGGTAGTTGGCGAGTTCCTCCGCCTTTATACGCTCGAGCTCGGGACCGGCTCGCCGCCAGGTATTCACCCACCGCTTCGCCATCTCAAGTTCACTGGGGGTCATGCTTTTCATCGGCGGAGGATTCCTCGTGATCAACTTGGCAACGCATCCAAATTCTGGTGAACCAGATCATATCAGGGCATAGTCAGGCCGCTCAGTTTGCGCGACTTGCCCGCTATGTCTTACGCCGAGTCTGTATCCTTCACTCGGAGATATTTCGCCCACGCGCAGGCTGTAGACCGGACATCTGACATTCACTTCAGTACCAGGAGTCAAAAAAACTTTGATGTCGCCGGTGACCAGGAGAGGCACCTGCCGCGCACTTCCCTTGATGATCCTCCTGTAACAAGGTAAGCGGCCAAATATCTCTGGCAGCATCCGTATTTCTGGATGGCCTCGGGCTTGGCCACGGCATTGAATTCGTAGCTGAACTCCTTTGGCTTGCAGGCAGAAGTTCGTGGTGAGTCCTTAATCGTTACAAGATTCTCGCGTGCCAGATTCCGCAAATATGGAGGGGCGTCTGCGTCCAAAGCGAACAGTGCGAGGATTACAGACAGTTGAAGAGCGGGTATTGAGTACCTCATGATTTTCCCCCGGGAGAATGATCGTTTTTGAATTGAGATACAAAGCGTGCGGCCCAACTTTATCTCAGCCGCAGCGGGATCAAGATTCAATGGGATTCCATTCGCGAGATTCGAATCTCAATCAGTTTATTCCTATCGCTTCACCGCCTCCATCTCCTTCCTCAGTTTCGTCAGCAGGTCGTTCCCCTCATTCGGGATGGGCATCGATTTTCCTTGAAAGGTTCCACCTGGACTGGAGGGAGGAGCAGCGAGTTTAGTCCCGTTCTCGCACTCGACAAGCCTGTACCGATTGCGCCACACGAGCGGCGTTGGAGTTGGAGCCGGTGTAGGTCGGAGTTGCACTCCGACTCAGAAACGGAGTGAAACTCCGTGCCACGATGAAATCGTCCCTTCTAGTGCGGTGCCCCGAAAGTTCTGACCCTTTTTTCGGCAATTCATTATTCCGGATTCCAGGCCATTTC
>JAQBXN010000145.1 GCA_027625095.1 Planctomycetota bacterium
TCCAACACTCCATTACTCCATTACTCCACCACTCCATTACCCATTGGAATAAGCGAACCCCACAACTAGAATCCCACACAGCTCCGACCTCCTCCCTCTCTCCCCGCTCATGAACTCGCCACAGGTCGATTACTACCGCATCCTGGAGATTCAGTGGACTGCGACAGTTGACGAGATCCGGCGATCTTATCGGCGGCTGGCGAAGAAATACCATCCCGATCTTCACCCGGCGAAGCAGGATTGGGCACAGGGCCAGTTCCTTGTCGTTTCGGAGGCATACAACACGCTTTCCAATCCGAGGATGCGTGACGAGTATGACGTTCGGTACCGGCTGTTCTCAAGGCACCGTAGCGTTAACAGAGCGCCAAACTGGCCGTGGCCGGATGAACTTACCAAGATTGGGAAAGCTATCCTGGAACAGCTTGTTGGAAATAATAACCCGGAGGGGATACGCCTTTACGAAGCACTGAAATCCCGCTCGGAACTGGTGGACCCGCTGGCCCGGCTTAACACCCGCGATTATCTTGACTGCAAGTTTCTGCTGGGGGAAGCCTACGAATCACTGGGTGACGTTTCGAGAGCCCTTGAGTTTTATGAGGCCGTTTACGAGGAAGAATGTGAAGAGCCACGTGCCCGTTGCTATTTCGATGTGATTATCGAAAGGCTGGGCGAGTCTTACTTCAAATGTCTCTTAAAAGCGCCTGACATCGATACTGCACTGGTGTTTTATCACAAGGCGCTCCGGCTGGAGACCACGAACGGCGGCCGCGCACAAATCCACAAAAAAATGGCCGAAGCCCTGCTCAAGCTTGGCGAGACCGATGCCGCCGCTGAATTCCTGAGGCAGGCCTTCGAGGCCAATCCAAAGCTCAAAGGTGTGAAGAAACTGTACGAAAAACTTTTTTCTATAAATGGTGAATCATGATGTCTGTAAACACAATTTTTGAAACCAAAATCCCCTCACTTAAATTCTTTAATCGCGGCAAGGTGCGCGATATTTACGACCTCGGCGACATGCTCCTGCTGGTTGCTTCAGATCGAGTGTCCGCGTTCGACGTCGTCAACCCGGTGCCCATTCCATACAAGGGGCGGGTCTTGACTGCGCTCTCGTTCTTCTGGTTCGATTTTCTAAAAGACCATGTGGACACCCATGTGATCAACTTACCGTTATCAGAAGTGATCGAGAACTACGAAAACTGCAAAGACCAGCTCGAAGGCCGCTCAATGCTCGCCATCAAAGCCGATCCAGCGCCAGTCGAATGCGTGGTCCGAGGCTACCTGGCCGGCTCAGGCTGGAAGGAATACAAGCGGTCCGGCACCGTATGCGGTATCAAGCTGCCGTCGGGTCTACGTGAGTCAGAGAAGCTGCCCGAACCGATATTCACGCCGGCCACCAAAGCCACCGATGGCCATGACGAGAATATTCCGTTCGAAACGATGGTCGACATCGTCGGTTCCGACTATGCAGAAGAGCTCCGGGAAAAGAGTATCGGTATTTACGCCAGGGCCTCCGATTACGCCCGGACGAAAGGCATCATTCTGGCCGACACAAAGTTCGAATTTGGCAAGCACAACGGCCGCACGATTCTCATCGATGAGGTCCTTACGCCAGATTCGTCCCGTTTCTGGCCGGAGGACGTTTACGAGCCCGGGAAATCCCAGCCCTCGTTCGATAAGCAGTTCGTTCGAGACTACCTCGAGACCCTCGACTGGGACAAATCTCCACCGGCACCGCCACTTCCTGACGACATCGTAAAGAAGACTTCGGCGAAGTATCTGGATGCTGTGAAACGTATCACGGGCAAAGACCTGGAATAGAAGTTCGGGATTGCGGGCCAACCTCGTTTTCACTTCATTCGCCGGTACTTGCCCGTTTGCTCTGCTGATAGTATTTCAGCCCTGGCACAAAGAAGCAGACCGCGGTGACAGCCCCGAAAATCGTGACGCCGTAATCCGGCGCCAGAGCCATGACACCGGCGGTCAGATACAGCGCCGCGGCCTGGAAATAAAACCTGCCTGAAAGTATCCCCGCTTTGATGAAAAAAACTGAGCCGCCGAAGAGGGCAATGATGGGCGATAGCTTGAGCGCGGGCAGGCCCATGAGGATTTCGATCACGAACAGAGCGGCATTGGCCAGAATGCTTGCTCCCCAGATGTGAGCGATCTGCCGCTCGACAAACGTAATCGGCCCTGCCCGATGACGTAGGGCCCAGAAGATGGCGACCCACGCACCGAGGCCGATCGTCCAGAGCCCGATGTAGATTGCCGGTGAGGTAATGCCGTTCCAACGGAAAATATCGGTTAACAGGCACAAGCAAAAGACGGCCACACTGTGCCACATCCAGAGGAGCCCCCAATTCTCGAGTACGCTGGCGTGATGAGTTTCACGAAGCACTCGCGACATCACCTGCATGATCCCGCCGGTGCGCGCGGAGACGGGCTCGCCGTCGAGGTAAGCCTGGAGGTCGTCAGCTAAATCGGCGGCGGTTTGAAAACGCAAATCTTGAGGCTTCTGCAGGCACTTCATGACAACCATTTCGAGATCTGTATCCACTTTGGAGTTCAGCAAACGGATCGGTACCGGATCTTGTTCAAGAACCGCCAGCACCGTATCCACTGGAGTCACCGCAGAGAAAGGAGGGCGACCGGTTAACGAGTGGTACAGTATCGCGCCGAGCCCATAAACATCGCTGACACGGCCAACGGTGCCTCTTGTGCCGGCCGCCTGTTCCGGTGACATGTATCCCGGCGTGCCGATAATGGCTCCGCTGTGGGTGAGGCCCGCGTCGGACTTGAGTCGCCTTGCCAGACCGAAGTCGGTGACATACGGGGTGCCTTCCGAATCGATGATGATGTTCGAAGGTTTGAGGTCTCGATGCAGTACGCCGCGTTCATGCGCGTATTGAATGCCTCGGCAGATCGGCAGCAGAAGTTCGGCCGATTCACGGGAGGAGATTGGCCCATTCTGCAAACGCCTGCTGAGAGTTTCGCCTTCAACGATTCGCATCGTGAAGTAAGGGCGCCCTTCTTCTTCACCAACTTCGTAAACCGGGACGATATTCGGATGGTCGAGATGAGCGGCCGATTCCGCTTCCATACGAAAACGCGCCACATCCGAAGACGAGGCCATTTCGCCCTTGAGCAGCACCTTGAGAGCAACTGTGCGATCCAGCGATTCCTGCCGTGCACGATACACCACACCCATGCCGCCCCGTCCCAATTCGCCGAGGATCTCGTAATTACCAAAAGTCTCGGGCAGCCGCTGCTGCGATTTTGTTTTCGAATCTGGTGAAGGAACCGTTTCAAGATGCTCCCAGCCGGCTGATTGAGCTTTCGTGGAATCGCTTCCCAACTCGTCAGCCATTACCGCCGCAGCCCAGAGTTCGCGAAGCTCTTCGCCCAGATCGGGATGTTCTCGTGTCGCGGCCTCGAGGTCCGGCTTCTTGCCCTGCCGCTTTTGTTCAAAAAGATCCTCAAGCGCTTTCACGAGCAGTTCGTCGGATTGTGTGTCCATTTCAATAGGTATTCTTCGGCCCCGTAATGGGACACCATCTTGCCTTGAACAGCGACTCCAGAAGAACCTCTTTTCCTTCAGGATCAGGGATGCGCCGCAGTGCGAGGCCGGCATAGAAGCGGTTGTAACGGTCTTCGTCATCGAGCATCTTTTGCAAACCATTCACAGCTCCATCCGCGCTCTCGCCAATCTGAGCCATGGAGAAAGCGGAAACCTTTCTCATCAAGGCATCCTCGTCCTGCAATTTGGGCACGAGATGAGGTACAGCCGCTTTCGCCGTGCTTCCCATCTGGCCAAGCGACATGACTGCCGCACGCCGCACGCGCTCGTGTTTGTCATCCAGCAGGGATGTCAGGGCGGAGACTGACCGCTCGTCTGTGATGTTTCCCAATACATCGGCCAGGGAAAGCCGCACGAGCCAATGGTCGTCATAGAGAGTTTCAAGAATCTGCTCCAGCGCTCCGCTTCCGACGACATTCAATGCTGTGGCCGCGTGAAGAGCAGTGGGGTTGTACCCATGAACGTTGCCGGGGCACTGTTCTAGAAAGCTATCTTCTTTCTCTCTCGCTTCGGCCCGAAGCGCATCAATAATTTCTGCAATCGGCGCCTCACTCATCGAGCCCAGTGCATGCGCTGCGCGGAAACGGGATTCCTCCGGGCCCTCCCTCAATTCCTGTAAGAGGGCCTCCAATTCATCACCTTCGGGAGCGGCCCTGGCTGCAGCCAGGTGATCACCGCGCAACCAGTTCCAGACATCCAGCGCGGCCTGGTGGCATGGCTCTGGTCCTTCGTAATCCCAGTAATGCTTTTGAAAGTCCCAAGTCGGCCTCACCGGCTCCTGCATGCGCACAAACTGAAACTTCAGCATATATCGCTTGCGATCGCTGAGATTGGGAAGGGCGCGATGAAACACATCGAAGTGAACGATGTTCACAGTGCCTGCTTTGCCCGTGAGGCCAAGCTCTTCCTCTATGGTCTTGGATGAATCGTCGTCCGAGATCCCTTTGTAAAAATGTCGCCCGGGCAGAATTCCAGTCGGCCCCATATCCACGGTGACATCTTGCGGATAATAGAAAGCCATCACCCAGCGGAATCGAGGCTGCCGGATATTGAAGGTGGCAGTGTAGTTGTCTTTGTGCCATCGCTGGCCCTTTGAACCAGGGGCGTTGAGATGGCAGTGGCGGTGCGGATTCAAAATGTAGTCTTCACCAAGCAAGCTGGTAAACGCACCAGCGACTCTGGGATGATCAAACACATCTTGAATTTCGGGAATGCGGGGCAGGATGTTGTTGCCCACGTTGCCCTCGGTCGTGAAGACCTCCTCTATTTTGTCGTAGATATTCTGATGGACCGGTTTGGCAAAATCGGCTTCTACCTGGATGTAGCCGTCGAGGATGAAGCTCTGAATCTGGTCGTCAGTGAGAAGGATGGGTTTAGTCATGTTTGTAATGGTGGTAGAAAATTCACGATTTGGGATTCACGATTCAGGCTGGCATCCTCGGCGATTTGGTAAGTTTCCTACTTGCTGAATGGACTTCTCGCATCGCTCTACTTGTCTGGATTCAAGGAATGTCACTCCCTGCAATCACGAACACTCCAACAGGACTTTCATGATATCTGCGCCTTGTGTCATTTCCTCAAAGGTCTGCTTCAGGCCCTCCAGAGGTCTGACATCGGTAATGAGTTTTTCGAATGGCACCTTCCCGGAGGCTATCAGTGCCAGGGCCTCATCGTAATCTTCTGCTTCATAGACTCGCACGGCTATCAATTGCAACTCCCGCCAGAAGAAACGGTGAAGATCGACCTCCCTCGGCTTGGGATGAACAGCTACCAGCACGACTCGACCACGAACTCGAAGGAGCCGGGTCATTGTTGCCACGCCGATCGATGTGCCGGATACCTCGAATACCACGTCCACTCCATCGCCGTTTGTTTTATCCTCAACATATTTCACGAGGTCCGTTTCCCCGGGGTTGACCGCATCAAACCCCAGGCTCCGGGCCATTCCGATTCGGAATGGATTTACCTCTGAAACGATGACCTCTGCTCCCTTATGCCGGGCTACCAGCGCATTCAGCATCCCGATGGGGCCGCCTCCAATCACGACCACTCTCTCTCCATCCTTTACCTGTCCAAGCCTCACGTCATGACAGGCTACCGCAATCGGTTCGACCAGTGAGCCGAATTTCAACGGAACGTTGTCAGGCAGCCGGTGCAGTGTGTATGCGGGCACTGTCCAGGAACTTTGAAATGCTCCAGGAGTATCGAGTCCAATGAATTTCAACTTCGGGCATATGTAACCGTGTCCGCGTTTGCAGGTAGGGCATTCGTTGCATGGCGCCAGGGGCCGTACCGCCACCCGGTCGCCTTTGGCCCAGTCCGCTACGCCTTCGCCCAATTCAACAATTTCTCCGGACATTTCATGCCCCAGAATCTGGGGATTACTCACCCGCTGATCCATGGCCCCGTGATATACATGAAGGTCTGTGCCGCAAACGCCGCAGAAGGAAACCTGAATTCGCACTTCGCCGATACCGGGTGAAACCGGCATACATTCGCCGACGCTGATTTCTTTGTCTCGATGGTAAAAGGCTGCTTTCAACTCGGCGTCACGCCTTTCTTCAAGATGATGTTGGAATACTTCCTCGTGTCGCCGGTCATTACGACGGCATAGGCTTCCTTTGCCCGATCGTAGAACGCGAACCTGTCGATCATGGTAATCTTGCCCGCGCTGGGCTGGTGTCTGTCTGCTACCCGCTGATAGCTTGCTTCAACATCGGGATCAACGGTATCGCCCTCGATGACGGCCATCATTACCAGCGGGCTGTCCACATAGGCATCGAGTTCGAACAGGGGCAGAATGGCGTTCAGGAGTGGCTCAATCGGAATGCCGTCGGCACGGATGCAATTTTCATTGCAGCTCTGCCCGGGGAAATGGGCGTCTGCTAAAACGATTTCGTCCCCGTGTCCCATTGCACACAGATTGGCGAGGAGTTCGGGGCTTAATAAGGGTGAGATTCCTTTCAGCATGGGTTCTTGTTCTCGTGTGAATTCTTTCAGTGGGAACGGGAGCACAGGATATCATTCACGGATTGAAGTGGACAGCGGTGTATGGCAGATGTGGAGCAGGCTGAGAAACAGGTAGCCGGACACTCCAGAGTTCTGGATTGTTGATTCAGAGAGTCCCAATATGAGCGCCTGTCGGCTCCATGGCAGGGGAACAAATCCTGAATTTGGATGCTGCTACTAAAGGTTTCTCACCGCTTCGCTCCAGTCCCGCCACATATCGGGGCAGGGCGGCTCTTTCTGTGTCTCGTCCAGATCCAGTTTGCGGAAATCGTACAACACCGCCTGCCGTATCTGACGGGTTAGATTCTGGCCTGCCGAATGCCCGATGCGGTGATGCCAGAAAACGATATCGCCCGGGCCCCCGTGACAATCGACCCTCGGCCGTTTGTTCACACGTGCGACGTCCTCCTTGTAAGCCTCTGTCGGCTCGTTCGCGTATTGCGAGTGATAGTCGTAATAGAATCTTTTGTGACTGCCTGGCCAGACGTTAAATCCGCCGCCATCCGGGGCGACATGATCAATGTAACCGACCACTCCCAGGTGAAATGGATGCGCATCCACGTGGCAGCCATACGGCAGTGGGGCCGCCTTTGCTTTTGGCATGATGCAATAGATACCTCGGATGCCTTTCGGGGTCTGAAGCTGGCCTTCCCCGAGCAACTGCTCCGCCATGTGCCAGACATTCGGATCGGTTGCCAGTAGACGGATCATCCAATCGAGATTGCCAGGCTCACGATAATTCCAGTGATAGTCACGGCGCATATTCGATGTCTCTTCGGAGGTCTGTTCTTTTGTGAACGGCCCTGTCCAGCTATCGGGATCTTCTCGTATCAGCCCTGGTGGTGCGCCCTCCCACAATTTGTCACGAGCCCGCGCCATCAGGTCGGGAGCAAGCACTTCCCGCTTGATCAGGTAACCGTTTGTCTTGAAGAATAGGATTTCTTCTTTAGAAAGAGATTACATCTTGGATGAAAACTCGGTGAACTCGCCTGAAGAGAGCATGTCACGCTTTACGACAAAATTCCAAATTGACGACTATGCACTACCTCACCAAAGAACAGAAACAATTCTACGACGAAAACGGCTACTTGATTTTACGGGGCCTGTTCCCGGCAGAAGAGGCAACCGCTCTCCGCACGGAATTACTGGAGACGCTCAGCGCGCCCTGGGTGGGCTCTAAGAGACTGAGTGTCAGTTATCAGAAGGATGCAGAAGGCGTTGATCCTCAGAATCCGCTTGGGGCGGCTTTCGTGATGCAATCGCCTGTGCTGGGTGATACCTGGTTCAAGCTGACTCTTGATGAAAGGCTCATCCGTCCGATGATGGATATCCTCGGCCCGGACGTGAACCTGCACGACCAGAAAATACCCATGAAGGCGCCGGGGCATATCTCAAATCAGCGATGGCATCAGGACTGGGCATACGAAAAACACGACAGGCCCGAGCTTGCCGCCATCCTTCTTTATCTTGATAACACGGCCCCGGGAGCCGGCGCGACGATGGTGGCACCAGGCTCGCACAAGCGTGGCGAAATTCCGCACGAACGGGAAGGGGTCATGGCGATCGAGGACGACCTGATCACCGAAGATGTGCAACAGCCGTCCATGAATCCCGGGGACGCGATCATCATCCACACCTGGCTGGCCCACCGAGTTGGAGACAATCAGTCGACCGAGACGAAGGTGATGGTCGCGCATGTTTATAAGTCAGCGCAGGCCATCGATACCCACGGGAATACTCGTGCCATGGGCGAATTGCCTGTAGCGAGAGGCGGGAAGCCGGCGTTAAAGGTGAACTGGTGAGGCAATGATGACGGCCCCAGTCATGTGGGCAGCCACCCCATGGCTGGCGTTGCGACGAATCACGCCTCGTCTATCTCCTAACGGCAGCCTTTGGTCGCAACCAATCGGAGCGTTGTAACACGTAATACGTAATAGATATCGCAGCCGTAAGGCCGCAACCAAAAGGAAGAAAAGTGCTTCCAACGAATTCAAGGAAACAACGAATGGGGAAGCCAAAATCTTTCAAAGAAAACCAGAAACTCAACTGTAACCGTGTAATACGTAAGCTTGCAGGCACTTAGACTTCGACAGCAGACTGGCATCTCAATCGCCCACCGAAGGGAGGTCGTCTGTTCGTCATTACGTCATTACGTCATTACGACGCTGCTACGGTAGTACATTCACAACGCGCAGAAGTTCCGAAGGAAATCTTCACTCAACTGTTTTCATTCAGCAGACCCGCTTGCGCGCTCAGGATTTCTTCGACTGAGACCTCGCCTCCCCCTTTTTTGCGACTGCATTTGCTGCCGATGAAAATTGGCTGGGAACTGTCTCTCAGCACCCCCGCGCAAGCGCGCGCGTCCTCAAGTGTAAATCCACTGTCCGGATCGAGGTGAGAGTTATGCGAGTCACAATAGCCATTGGGCGAGGAGCCAGCGCCGGACATGATTACACCCGCGAGCGGAACGTCAGAGCCCAGGATCTCCTTGATCTTGGAAATGGGGTCGTCGCCGTTGATCAATACTCTGCCCCAATTCACAACGAACGATAACGGATGGCCTCCTGCTGAATTCCGATTCACGCTTTCCACCGTCTGGATCAGATCGGAGATACTCAGCGAGGATTTCTTGGCGGCTGGAAACGGGGTTGGATGGGCCTGAGGAAGGTTGTCCGCCGGCTCGACGGACAGGATCGTATCGGGCAGGACAGAACCCATAAGCGCCCGGATATCGATCAGGCTTTGGTAGAAAGCGATTGCATGTGGGATCGGTTCGCCCATTCGCTGACCGGTCTGAATCATGACGTTGCGGATGCGAATTCCTTTGCCCGCAAGTGAGACACACTGGTGCAGAATGGCGAAGGCGTCCATCACTGCCGTTCTCCGAGAAAGCCCATCCAGAGAGGAGAGGCCATAGGCAGGGTTCTGCTGCCCCACAATCGCGCCCTGCGCCACGAGGGTAACGACCAGCGATGCCGACATCTCGGCGAACGCCTGCACAAGTTCTCCAGCCACGGGCACCCCGGCAACGAAAGGGATCTCGAAGCAGTTGATGCCCCAGTCATCAGCGATCTTGCGATACCACCTGGACTGCTCTTCCGGGGGGAGTGTTCCAACGGCCGCGTAGGCTCCCAATACTTTTTCAGTGATCATGAGTTTCTCCTGTTAGATTTGTCGTTGACGACGATTAAAGTCCTGACAGTCTAACCATTAACCCTTGAAACCGGGATCAAGCCTGAAGAGGTAATCACCCAATTCTTTCGTCTTTCTGAGCCTTACCCAAGAGACCGAACAGTTCCGACAGGCTTAACTGAACGGTATTGGTCTCGGGGGCTCTCACCAGTTATACCAAACAGCTTCATGGCAGATCCTGATACCAAAGACTGGCTGGGGCTTCCTGCCCAATTCAAGCAACCTTACAACCACGGGATGGTTGCTTACGGCACAAAACCCGTGACAGCCTCCCTGGGCCAATTCATGAATCCCCAGGGCGATCAGGTGGCTGGAGAAACTACCGAAGTCAGCCTTTGGTACGACGACCATGCCCTCCACCTGTTTGCGCGATGCACGACTTCGGCGATGGAGAGAGTTCGGGATATCGTGACAAAAAATTCCGATCACGACCGCGATACGTGGGGAGACGACGCCCTGGAGATTCAGATCGATGTGGGGCTGACCCGCGATACATACCTTCATTTCATACTGCCCCCGACGGGCATACCGGCGACCTATCGCGGTTTCAACAATCGACAATTGCAGGGCTGGCATCCTGATTTCGATTTTCAGGTCACATTGCGGGAGGAGGAGTGGACTGTCGAGGCATCCTTTCCGTTCGCAATCCTTGACGGAATTCCAGACGAGGGTGAGAGATGGGGTCTCAATCTGATGCGGGTGAACCCGTCTGAACCGGCGGGCTACGCACAGTGGGCACCCACCTTTGGAGATGCGCTCAGACCTGAACTCTTTGGTCAGATCACCTTCCTTGGGACAAGCGTCCCGCCGGACACGACAGACGAGACGGCTGTCCCACGGTACTCCAGGTATGCGGAAGAACGGAGGAGCTATTTCCTCAAGGCGATTAACGGCATCGAAGACGAAGATGTCCTGTGTGCACTTGGGATCGGAGAGTGGGCGTCCTGGTCAGAGCATCTCTCGACCAGAGAAGGGCTCCTGCCTCTCCGATGGGACGGTATCCGGTCCGGCGCGGAGGGAATCCCTACGATGGATCAGCCGCTGGCGATGCAGGCCGCTGAATCGTTGATTCAAGAGCAGGAACAATGGTCCGCCGAACCAGCTCAACTGGACTCCTCTTTTGCTCTGAAGCTCGAAGCCTTGGGAGATGCTTACCTGCTGGAGGGAGAGCCCCGTTACGTCGGGGCCTTTGAAGAAGCCATTCGGATCTTCGAGCAGTTCATGAAACCGTTGCTGGCGGCCACGACCAGTTTCCAACATTTTGCAAGAGCCGAGAGCCCCTACCACGATTACCAAATTATCCGGGCGGGGCTGTTGGCGTACGCTTACTTGAATCTGCGGAAGGAATCGCTGACCGTAGAAACCCACTCGGCCATGATGAAGGCCATGCTTCGTGCCGGACGATTTGCGGTCTTCAATGTCCGTGCGGCCTACAACTTTGGCAATCATCAGATCTATGAGAGTGCCGGGCTGGCCATCCTTGCGTTGCTGTTCCCCGAATTCCAGGAAAGCGATGACTGGGCGCTGGTAGCAGCTCGATCCATTCGGATACACCTGGAGCGGGAGACTTTTGCTGACGGCGGTTATCTGGAGCGTTGTGGTTACCACTCGGTGGCCATGAATTACGTGATGCAGACGGTGAGCTGCATTCGCGCCAATAGCGCAGAAGCTCGATTCGAAGAGCTGATGCGTCCTGAGACTCTGTCAGTGCTTGAACGAATGCACGAGTGGGTGCTGCGAATGTCCCCTCCCTGTGGCGTAATGCCCGCGTTCGGCGATTACGGCTCTCACTCCCAGACCCGATTCTTCCAGCGCGGGGCGACCCTCTTCTCTCGGCAAGATTTCGCCTGGCCGGTGAAACAGATCGCGCCGGAGCTTGTCCCCGACTCCATAAAGCCGTCACCTCCCGCGGAGCTTTCGGTGTCGATGGACGAATCGGAATTCACGGTGATGCGCGACGGGTGGGATCGGGACAGTTTCTACATGGCAGTCGATCATGGCCCGCTGGGTGGCCAGCACAGCCACGTGGACGCCATGGGGTTTGTGGCCTGGGCCGGGGGCCAACCGATTGCCCTGGACTCAGGTATAGGCCTGTCCTACAGCGACCCCCTGTACATCACCTGGTATCGGAAAGTCCGCGCTCACAATGTCGTGGCCATTGACGATGTCGAACCGGAAAAGGTTGTTAAGCGAACCTTCTGGCAGTCTGACAGAGACGCCGATTTTCTGGAGATGCGAAGTCGAGGCTACGAGCATTCTCTGGGCATTCTTCATGACCGTACTATCGTGTTTCTCAAAGGCGTTGGCTGGATGATTCATGACAAGCTCTCTCGCGCCGACGGAGTGGACATGGATGCTCATCTCATGGATTGGCTGCTTCATACACCCTTCGAGCTGACGCAGGTGGACTCCGGAATCCTTGACGGCCGGCGGAATGGCAAGGGCCTTATCGTGATGGTTGCGGATGCAGACAAAGTGGATGCGTTGTCCCTGACTCAGAATCCAGCTTCGGTTCTGCCTCTGGAATACGCGGCACTTCGACAGACGGATTTCATGAGACATCACGGCAGCCGTCTGATTCAAGATGTGACTTGTCTGACCATGAGCAAGAGAGCCATGAATGGGCCGGTTGAGTTCGCCGTCTTCCTCTTGCCCTATGAAGGAGAGCGCCCTGACGCCCGATTCAGGTCCGTGGAAGGTGGCTGGGAACTGGATTGCGGCGATGGCAGGGAGATCGCTGTGAAGGGGAGAGGGATCATACCGACTCGACGCCCGCGATGATGTAGTTGCATATTCCCAGTGTATGCAGCAGGTCTCCGCCTCTGTCCGGGGTGACCCGATCTTTGCGGCACCAGCCAGCGCACTGCTCAACGTATGGCAGGACTCGTCTCTCGTAATCTTCGAGCGCCGGGCGATACGCTTCGTGAGCCAGGGAACGGTAAGGACCGGAGAGATCGCGGCCTTCCGCGAACAGGCCGTCAGGGAGCTTCACAACAATGCCAAAGGTAACGTCCACAAAAACCCATCGGCCATCCAGAAAGACCTCTGCGGCGGTATGCCCGCAGATGGTGTTCTCATGGAAAAGGAAACAGAGGCGCGACGGAATTTGCACAATCTGACACAGCGCGATGAAGACTCGTACCTGTTCGTTGCACCAGCCGTGCCCTGATTGGATGAGCTGTTCTTCCGTCATTCCCCGATCCGGGGCCAGGGGGCCGGTGAAATGCGGGTGGACAACATGCTCACTCACCCAGGCCATCGCGGCGGTGACTTTTTCGAGAGGTTCTATACCGGACAGTTTGCCGGCAATGCTCTCGAGTACAGGTCTCATGCGGGGCCGATAGAGTAGCTTGGTTGGAGAATAGTCCCGGCCATAAAGGACTGCTTCCGTTTCCGGGCAGAGCCTGACCATCGTCTGACACTGCCGGCGATCTATTCCCACTACAGGAGTGGTCGCGAGTTCTTTGTCCCACTTTCCCGGAAAGCCTCGCGCTATATAGGGCCGCAAGTCGAGGCCCGATTTGGCGACCTGCTGTCTGGGAAGGAGGCCGTCGCCTTCGAGGAGCAGTTCTCCGGAACTTGTCGTTTTGAGGCACTTCCCTTCAAAGCTGAATCTCAGTGGAAATTCAGTTTCTGCTCCAAAGCGTATCACTGCATTCCCGTCTGAAAGGATTGTCTCGATAGAGAGCGACCCGAGCGGCGTTTTCACGTTTTGCAAAGCGGGCCAGACGCACGGATTTCCCAACGGCTCGATGGCAAGGGTGCCTTCCTCCCAGCGCGCACCGAGAAGGTGGGAGTCCGCATCTATTGGGTTGTGATAGAAAATGACATGCCGCCCGGTCACAGCCCATTTTTCGATCAGGGGTGTATTTACTGCGAGCGCTTTCTCGAGCCCTGCGGTTACCCAGTCCTTCTCGCCGGGCAGACGGCTCAAGTCAGAATAAATACGCAGAGCCATCATCGTCCACATCAGTCTGAAGCTGTCCCCCCAGTCTTTTCGTTGTTCGCCGTAATTGCTGGGAAAGAACTCACGGTCGTCACGAACGAATTGCGGATGCAGAAGTCGCAGAGCTTCGAGGCAATCCCGAAGCGCCTCGTCGTCACCCTTTTCCGCAGCCGTATGTGCAACTTCGAGGACGCTCATCATGGTGACGCCGGTCATAAAAAGAGACGATAGAAAACCGGGGTGCGGCCCGGCGCCCATCTGGC
This sequence comes from Planctomycetota bacterium, assembly GCA_027625095.1. Classification (GTDB taxonomy): domain Bacteria; phylum Planctomycetota; class PUPC01; order JACPCR01; family JACPCR01; genus JAQBXN01. Next base: position 13,985 of record JAQBXN010000145.1, read on the forward strand.
CCCCGATAGTGCCGCGCGTACGCAGAACGGTCTGGCACATGCGCAGGTACTCCAACGACCGTTCCCGGCCACGTTCACTGTCAAAAAATCGCCAGAGGAGACCCCAGGTGCCGAGCTCAAAGTTGTCCCGCCCGATCGTCGACCTCGGCCAATTCGAGCGGTACCACATCCAGTGCGACTCGGCGACCATCTCCAGGACATCCAGAAAATACGGATCGCCCGTCTCGAGGTAACCGAAGAGCACGTCTCGAAACTTCGTATAGGCGCAGGTCTTCCATCCCCACCCGCCGAGCCACTGGTGTACCGTGAAGTCGGTGTGGTCTACGGCCAGGTCAGCCCAGTAGGTGCAGTGGGCGAGGGCATCGTCGAAAAGCTCCGGACGCCCGGTGTGGTAGTAATTGAGCATCAGCCCACTGCCGGCGTCGCCGTCATTCCCCATGTTGGCAGAGCCGCCGTCGAAACGTCCCCGCACCAGAGACGTCCGCACATGATCGGAAACGATCTCACCCATCCGGTCATACCGGCCCTCCACCGGGAGGAAGCCTTCCGAAGACGATTCCCGGCAGCGGGCGTACCACCAGGCGGGAAGGCGATATCGTGCCATTGCCGGATTCGCTCCGGACAGACTGAACTGACATCGGAACGTCCTCGCCGCACCAGTGTGCCACTCTCGCTCAGGGGTATCCTCTTTTCGACTGTTGTAAGTTCGATTCACCGGATACCAGTGGATGTCCTTTTCGCTGCTGATGAGTCTGCCGGGGAATTCTTCGCTGCAGAGGTATTTCGAATCTTCGAAATTGAAGAGCATGCCCGGATTGAATCGCATCCCGTCCGCTGGAAGTGAAGCCTCGACGGCCTCAAGGCCTTCGTCGGCGAATCGGATCATCGGAAGCCCCTGGAAATCGTAAGCCTTGATATGGAGCTTCGTATTGACGAAGTGTGCGGAGAGGTCAACCACCCCGTGGTGAAACAGGACGAAGTAAAAGTCGGCCCAGAGATAGGTGTCCTCGTTGTAGATGACTCCCCCGACTCGGACGCCCCGGGCCACCTGATTTTCCCACAGCGCGTCGACCTGGACGTTTTCCCAATAATACGGCCCGCCCCTGGGGCCCGTGGCCCCCGCCTGGATGCGAAGGGTCCGGTCACCGTAAGTTAAGACCAGTTCGCCCTGCGCGGTGGCACATTCCTCTGCAGGTACGCCCCGAAGCATTTCGTAATCATTCCACCCATGCGCCACGTAGGATTCCCGAAGGACGGTCATCCGCATCGACACATCCCACATCGAAGATTTCTCGGCCGGTTCCGGCCCAGGCGAAGACGCCAGCCTGAGACTCTCAGGAACTCCCTCTTCATCGACAACATACGCGATAGCGCGCCTCGGAGTTTCGTGACGCTTCCGCCAGCCTATCGGGATCGTGCATGCCCCGGGATGGTCGATTCGTAATCCTGGCGCGTCCGGCAGCAGAGGGAGCGAGATGATGCCGACGGTGGCTTCTTTGTTGCCGGTACGGGTGAGGATCAGGTTCTGAATTTCTGGGATCATTCCTGCTATGCGCCTTGGTTGGTTTGGATACGGGACAACGCGAGACCTTGTACTGCGAGATTGAAATCTGCCTGCTGCGAACTTGCGATTTGATTCATCACTTTTCGAGCCTCTTCCGCGTTTGCCTCACCAAGGCTTCGAGTTCTCCGGGGCCGGGCAGGTGCAGAATGTAGAGAGACACAAACAGGCGCAAAGTAGTCGTCGTTTTACCAGTCCAGTGGCCTAAAAGGGATACTGTGTGCGCGCGGCAGTGGGGGATCGAGTCATGCAACCAGTGTTTCACAATTGGTTAAGCGTCACGGTGGTGACATCGCGCGGGACTGTGACACGCACCGAGTCTTTCTGCTGCTCGATTTTCACGCCCTTTTGCTTGCCCTTCTCTCTCCAATTACCTGTGGCTGTTACGGTAAATTCTCCACCTTCGGAGTTCGGCAGTTCCAGGGTTAATTCGTTAGCAGAGCAATTCAACGATGCTGCACTGGCGCCCCGTAAAGCGAACTCTTTGAAATCCACCCTTCCTGCGGCGGACAGTGACAAACGAGATTGTTCGCCGCGCAGTTGGACGGCTCCCGATGTACCCTCGAAAGTCACCCCTTCTTCAGAAGCCTTTGTTTCCTCCGTCTCGAGGAAAACGTAATCCGTTCCGAACGTGCCGGACACCTTCACGATGCGACCGTCGGCGAGTTTGCTGAAGGTCGGCGGCTTTTCGCCGTTCAGTCGAGGGTAAATCACCACATGATATACGCCGTCGCCGGGTAACTGAAGGTGAAGCATATCCTGGTATTCAGGCACACGGTTGCCGGCCCACGTGCCTCCGTAGCGCAACGTGTGGCGAGGTGACCCTGCGGGACTTGCCACGAAGTATTCGATGTCCAATCCAAAAGAGCCGCGCGCTGTGTAGCGGTCCGTCAGGGGAAGCTCCCGCGCTGGCAGGATCTTCTCACCTGGCTTGTCCTTCAGGAATTCGGGATTTGCCGCCTGCTCCGTTGAACCGAGCATTTCCGACAGGGTCCAGAACTGCCACGCGGTCGGATGTCCGCCGGAGGTCGTGTCGCGCAAAACAATATATGCGGGCCCTTCCGGGTTGGTGTCTTTCAGGAACATCAGTTGGCGCGTCCATTCGAGGCCGTTGCCACTGGCCGGATTCACCTGGGGGTAGGCCGGCATCGCTGCTGGAAACCAGTCACGGTCGTCCACGCGGATATTCGTGTACGTCGCTCGTGCATAATCCACTTGTGGCAAAGCGGCGAAGGTCTTGAACGAAGTCTCGGTGTAGTGGCCGAATGGCGATTTCGAATCCGCGGGTTGTCCCCAATTACGTGCCAGCCGAACGCCGTCCTTCAACAATTCATGTCGCTCGTGATAGCCGATCTGGTAGGTAAAGCATGTGTTCAGAGGCTTCCCCCTTGCGAACCATTGGGTGATGCCGCCGATGCCGGGAGTCCAGATGTCAAGGTTGCGTAACGAATCTGTCGAGGCCAGGCAGTTGATGTAGCTTTCGTGTGGCGTGTTAAAGCCGGAGCGAAGCAGCACACCCAGGTTCGGAAAAAATTCCGAGGACCACCTGGGCGCTTCCATTGGCAGGCGGGAATCTGCGTAATAGGGCTCGCATCCTCCGAGGCGTCCGTCGGACATGTAATAGGGGTAACCATTCTCTGACCACATCCACTGGAGCATCCGGGACAAGGCCGGGTCTGAATCCTTGAACAAAGGCGCCGCTATCCCGAATACGGGAAGGCGGTCTCCGGAATGGCCTCGACCGTACGCGCCGATACCGCGCTGGTTCTGACGTTGAGGGTCACGCGGGGTGTTGTACCTGGCGAAGTAAAGCAGCACTTTCTTGAAGCGGCTGTCTTTCGAGAAATCGTGGATGTCTGCCCGTTGAGTCGCGATAGCGTAAGTAATCATCGGCTCAAGACTGACGTATCCGTAATGCGAACCTTCAGGAAGCCATTCGCCGTTGGGGCCAACTTCGTCCGTAAGCCACTTCTCCATCCAATGGGTGGCGTGGTCGGTCCACACTTTGGCCATGGGATGGTCAAGAAGGGCACAGCCGATCACGCCGAGCGACAACGTGTACGAGCAGCTCATATTTGGATTGCCCGAGACGTAGCCGTGCTTCATAGACCAGCAGCGCGGGTCGTCTATGAGATAGCCGAGGTAAGCCATCTGGGCACGGAAGACCTTTCGGTCTGCGGGGGTAACCAGGTCTGTATTGATCACGATGTCATACAGGGTTACGGCTCCGATAGCCCCTCGCATCACATCGTAATTTCCCAGCAAACCCAGACTTGTGCGGAGGATGTCCACAACGGCATCCACCTCTTTGTCCGTGCGCTGTTCACCGGGCTTCATAAGAAGCCTCATTGCCTGCGCGGCACCGGAGTGACCAGATACCAGCACCTTATTGAAAGCCGCATCCTGTTCGGCCCGTTTCCGTGCGGCATCAATCCCTTGAGTGTCGACAAACAGGCGCGGGCTCGGACGTTTGGTGTCTTCCTTCCAATCGAGAACCATGTCTTTGACCTGGCTGAGTCGTTCGCCGACGAAAGAGCTTCCGCCGCAGGTCCACCACTTACGGGTGCCCCTGGCCAGGCTGGGTTTCAGTGTCACCGTTCCGTCATTGGAATAGAAGACAGGAACGCGCTTCCGCTTCCAGCCCTCCCACATCTTGGGAATCATATCGAGATGCCATTTCTCGTATCCGCCGTAGGTGAGCGGCTTGACCGAATCTACCCACGAGCCCGGATCGCGTGAGTAGAGATGGAGTTCGCTCCCACCGTCGGCAGACTTGAGAACGATGTTCGGCGGGGAGTCAGGAAAGGCCGCGACAATACTGCTGTCAGGAGCGAGCAAAGCGAAATGATCGGGGCCGGGTTTCAATTCCAACTTACGATCCGCACGTGCCCACTGGCCGTAGCCATGGGGCAGCAGGGCCTGATTGACGCCTGGCACTGGAGGAAGACGCAGCTCGATTCCTGCATCCGGCTGGTCGTTCTTCGAATGCAATTCCCAGCGGATTGTGTTGTCGCCCGCGATAAGCGTCGCAGTCAGTGTGACGACATTGCCATCGTCAAAGTCGTAGCGGACGCGAACTCGTGCCAGGACGGGCCCGCTTTCGATCAGCTCGGCGTGCCACCCGGACACCTTTTTCTCGCCGCTAAGCGAACTTCCTCCGTGCCACGCTCCATTGCCGAATCGTATTCCAAGAAGGGGGGCTGGGGCCTCTGCCGCGGCTTTCGGCTCGTCAAACTTCTCTTCGCCCTGCAGCAAACGTACGCCTGCCCGGCTGGTGCTGAGTTCCACACTGCCTTTGGAGCTGCTGATCTTGAGATCGCCGGCCAGCGGAGCGACACCTGTCTTGTCATAGCTCAGCGTGTAATTCGATGAGGTGAGTGGCTTCAGTCCTTCCACTGAAAATACCAGAGCGGCCGACTTCACATCCTTCTTTTTATCGGACCAGAATTCGACTTCGGTGAGCTGCACCGGTACCGGCCCGTCGGGTCCGCTGAGCTGGACGGAGTCTGGGACGCACGAACTCTTTTTTGCGGTGAACGGAAACGACATCAGTTCGCGCCCGTATGTCTGATTCAAATGCTCGGTGATTGTGATGGTTTTTGTCGTTGGTTTGGCATCCAGTCCTTGCAGGAAAAGAGCTGCCATCATCACAAAGAGCATCGCGATCTCCGGTGCCCTTTTCCCAGCCGAGATTGATGCACTGGCACAATCGACGTGCGCTTGCACGAGTTTAGACATTTTGCCTCCGAGTATTGTTTGGCGGTGTGGAATCCCAATGAGATCGGAGAGCCATCATGTTTGCGGCTACCAGCAATTCAACCGTTGAATCCATCTGATCCACTGCTGGCGACAGTTGGCAAATGACCGATTCAGGAGGGGGTGGCTTCGAGATGGTTGAATTCCCGGAACGAAACCTCAAAGTAGCGACACTTATCCACCAATATTTGAGGAGCGACTATGCGACATCTGTTTTTCACCGCCGCTTTTTTCGGCCTTGTTTTCTCTTCGGTTCAGGCCGATGTCTCCATGCCGAATGTGTTCGGTAACCACATGGTGCTGCAGCGTGACATTCCGTGCCCGGTTTACGGCAGCGCGGCCACAGGCGAAGAGGTGACAGTAAAATTCGCCGGCCAGGAGAAGAAGGCAACCGCGGATGCCAGGGGCCGCTGGATGGTCAAGCTCGATGCGATGGAGGCCAACGCGAATGGCCAGACGCTCGAAGTTACCGCGAAGAACACCATCAATTTCACCGACGTACTTGTCGGCGATAACTGGGTCTGCTCCGGCCAATCCAACATGGAATGGAGCGTGGGCGGCACACTGAACCCGGCAGAAGAAATCAAAGCCGCTGAATACCCAGGCATTCGTCTGTACAACGTTCAGGGACACATCACTTCGCCAACGCCGGCATCAGACGCGTCCGGTACGTGGCAAATCTGTTCTGCCGGATCCGTGCCAGGTTTTTCAGCAGTCGGCTACTTCTTCGGCCGCCGTCTGAATAAAGACGTCAAAATACCCATCGGCCTCATCGGCGCGAATTGGGGCGGAACGAGAATCGAGCCCTGGACGCCGCCTGTTGGATTCCGCATGGTGCCGGAACTCAAAGCCATCGCGGACAGCGTCAACAAATTCGATCTGACGACCGAGGAGGGTAAAGCCACCTGGAGCAAATACATTGCAGACATGGAAGCCTGGCTGGCCGCCGCGAAGGCTTCGCTCGCCTCCGGCGATGGCATTCCAGCCACACCGGACTCACCCGGGCCACGAGGCGGAGGAGAACCGGTCGCCATCTACCACGGTATGGTCTCCCCGCTGGTCCCTTACGGCATCAAGGGCGCTATCTGGTATCAGGGCGAATCCAACGGCGGCGAAGGCGAAAGCTACTACCACAAAACTCAGGCCCTCGTCAAAGGCTGGCGCTCCGTCTGGAATCAGGGCGACTTCCCTTTTTATTGGGTTCAGTTGGCCGACTTCCAGAAATCCAACGGCAAGCCAGAGGGCGGTGACGGTTGGGCACAGATTCGCGAAGCGCAGCGAAAGAGTCTTACCATCCCCAACACCGGCATGGCCGTCATTCACGACATCGGGGCCGAAAACGATATCCACCCAAGAAACAAGCAGGATGTCGGGGATCGCCTGGCACAGTGGGCACTCCATCAGACCTACAAGCAGGATGTCGTCCCCTGCGGCCCGCTCTTCCAGAAAATCGTCGTCGAAGGCAACAAGATTCGGATTCATTTCGATCATGTGGGCGATGGCCTTATGGTCGGCGCGAAGGAAGGCCTTGCCCCGACAAAGGAGGTTCCGGACGGAAAGCTCGAGCGCTTCGCCATCGCTGGACAGGATAAGGCATGGCAGTGGGCAGAAGCCGTTATTGATGGGGAAACCGTTGTCGTCTCATGTGACGCCATCGCGGAGCCGGTCGCCGTCCGCTACGGTTACACAATGAACCCACGCGGCGCGAACCTTTACAACAAGGAGGGCCTGCCCGCTTCGTCTTTCAGGTCGGATAGCTGGTAACGGCTCGCCGGACCGCTCTTAGAATCGTTGGAGGTGACAGCGCAGCCCTTCCGGCTCAATACCGTGGCCTCCACGCTCCGCGTGGAGTTTTTCTCAGAGCCCTCGCGGAGCGAGAGCACCACGTGGTCTCCACGCTCCGCGTGGAGTCTTCTGGGTGTGGTCTCCACGCTCTGCGTGGAGTTTTTCTCAGAGCCCTCGCGGAGCGAGAGCACCACGTGGTCTCCACGCTCCGCGTGGAGTCT
>JAQBXN010000146.1 GCA_027625095.1 Planctomycetota bacterium
CCGCACCCAAGGCGGCGACATGAACAAGCAGATGAAGCGCTGGCTGGAGAACGCCATCTTCATCGGCTTCACCGGCACGCCGCTGCTCAAGAAAGACGCGGCCAAGCTGAGGACGCAGGATATTTTCGGCACCTACATCCACACCTACAAGTTCCACGAGGGCGTGGCGGATGGCGTCATCCTCGATTTGAAATACGAGGCCCGCGACGTGCCGCAACGCATTACCTCGCCGCAGGCCATCGAGGCGTATTTCGAGCAAAAGACAAAGACGCTGAACAACTTTCAAAGGGCCATCATCCGCAAGCGCTGGGCGACGATGGAGGAGTTAATGAGCGCCGAGGAACGCAAGGCGCGAATCGCCGCCAGCATCATCCACGATTTTGACACCAAGCCGCGTCTGAACAACGACCGGGGCACTGCCATCTTGGTGGCCGCGAGCATCTACGACGCCTGCCACTACTACCGTATCTTCCAGAGCAAGCCCTTCGGCCAATACTGCGGCATCATCACCTCCTTCGAGCCGCAGCCCGGTGCGATTGTGCTGGAGCCGCCGAACAGCGACGAGCGCTACAAGTTCGACACCTACACGAAGCACGTCCTCAAGAACGGCCAAACGACCAAAGCCTACGAGGACGAGGCTAAGCGCCGGTTCATTAAAGAGCCGGCGAACATGAAGCTTCTCATCGTCGTGAGCAAGCTCCTGACGGGCTTCGACGCCCCCTCATGCTCCTATATTTATCTCGATAACGAACTGCGCGACCACAACCTCTTTCAGGCCATTTGTCGCACCAACCGTCTCGATGGAGACGATAAGGATTATGGACATATCGTCGATTTCAAGGAGCTTTTTGGGGACGTGCAGGAAGCCATTGCCGTTTATAGCTCGGACGAGTTGGACATTGACGACGGCAGCGGTGGGAGCAACAACATCCATCTCAAGGATTGGTTGAAAGAGGGAAAAGCGAAGCTCGACGCTGCCCGCGAAGCCTTGAAGTATCTCTGTGAGCCGGTTCCTGCGCCGCGTGAGGTAGAGCAATATCTGCATTACTTCTGTGGCGACGCCAATGATCCAAACGCGCTGAATGACACTGAGGCTCTGCGTATTTCGTTCTACAAATCGGTGGCCACATTTGTTCGGGCATTCGCCGCCATTTCTCAGGATCTCGACGAAGCAGGATACTCCGCTGCCGAGATCACCTCGCTGAACAGTGATGTTGAATTCTTCAGTGAGATTCGCGCGGCGATCAAGAAGCACTCCGGGGAAGAGCTTGACATCAAGCCTTATGAGGCGGACATGCGCCACCTCATCAACACCTATATCCAGGCCGACCCTGCTGACCCTCTGGGAGCGGTGGATAACTATTCGCTGGTTGAGTTGATCATCGAGACAGGTATCCATGACGCCATCGCGAAGAAGCTCAACGAGAAGGGGAAACTCTCAAAGAATGCTGTTGCCGAGGGCATCATCAACAACGTTCGAAAGACGATTATTCGCGATCAGTTGACCGATCCCAGGTTCTACGAGGAACTGTCGAAGCTGCTTGATGACCTCATCACGCAAAAACGCGATGACACGGAATCCTATGAAGAGTTTCTCCGCAAAGCTGAGGCGTTGGTAAAACAGATGGCCAAAGGTCAAGCTGATGAAGGCATCCCACCTGAATTGCTTGGCAAACGTGAAGCGATTGTGATCTATAACAACCTGCCCTCAATTCTTGCTGGTGCGCCCGACCCGATGGAAGTAAGAGAGCCACCGGCTGATTATGGAAATTCGAGGCTCGCCTTGGCCCTTGAAATCGACCGCGCCATGCGTGAAAAAGCACCGGCTGGCTGGCGGGGTGACGACACACGAGAGACGCAAGTCCTCAATGCGCTCTTCCCGCTCATGAAAAAGGACCGAGACGTAACTATGGCTTTGTTTGAGCTCATTAAAAACATGCCGGGTTACTGATGATCGAGATTATTCACATAGGTGATATTTCAATTGCGGTGACGAGGAAGGATATTAAAAACGTTCACCTTTCCGTTCATCCGCCAGAGGGCCGTGTCACGCTATCCGCCCCTACAGAAACGCGCCTTGAGGTGGCTCGGGCCTATGCCATTACAAGACTCAGTTGGATACGTGAGCAGCAGGAAAAGCTGCGCAATCAGGCTCGAGAAACACCACGGGAATTCATCGAACGCGAAAGCCATTATCTCTGGGGTCGTCGACATCTGCTGACCGTGATTGAACGCGACACCAAACCATCCGTAACAGTCGACCATAAACGGATCACGCTGAGTGTGCGACCAAGCAGTGACCATGCTAAACGAGCGTCGGTTATCCACGAATGGCATAAGTCCCTCTTGCATGACTTTATTCCTTCCCTGATCAGCAAATGGGAACCGAAGCTGGGCGTGCAGGTAACGGCCTATTTTCTCCAGCGGATGAAGACCAAATGGGGGAGTTGCAATCACAAGGTTGGGCATATCAGATTAAACACCGAACTCGTGAAGAAACCCAAAGATCTAATCGAATACGTTGTTGTCCATGAGATGCTCCACTTGACAGAGCCAACTCACAGCGACCGCTTTATTTCGTTACTCACCGATCATCTCCCAACATGGCGGGAAGCCCGAGCGGAACTTAACGACTTGCCTTTAGCCGCAGAAGAATGGAGGGAGTAGTTAGTTGAGTTTACAACTGCAAAGATTACACAATCCGGAAGGTGAATTGCGATTTACACATAACAAGGCGCTGCACCGGACGGCAATTCCGCTGCGCTTCATTGCCGCCGGTGAGCTTGGTCGTTAGGGCATCAAGCATGAACAAGACTATGCTACTCATGTGCCTGGGCCTCCCGTGGATACCGTCCCTCTTTGCAGATATTGCCATCCTCGGGAAGAAGAGGATGGTCCAGGAGGCGGACCTAATCGCACTCGTTCAGATTCAGAAGCTGGTCACCACGGACAAGACGAAACTCGTTGCTGACCTGCTGGCCACGGCCCAGGTGTCGAGGCTGTTCAAGGGAGACGCCAAGGGAGAGACCACTTTCCGGATTCCCAGATTCTTCCCATGCGCCGCCTTTGATGTCTCCACGGGGAAGCATCTTGTGTTCCTCAAGAGAGACGAGAAGGATGGGCATGTCGGTTTCAACTGGTACATGTCATACGTGTATCTTGGCGGCGAAGTGGTCAAGTGGTATGACGAGGACGGTAGGGTCGTTGAGGGGGCAACTGCAGAGAAGGTCATCGCTGAAGTCGAGGCCGCGCTCAAGGAATCCCCTAACAAGCCGGATCGACCAGACGGCTAGGCTCCGTCGGCCCTGGAAGTCCTCGATCCCCCGAGGGGATTCGGTATCCTTCACGTGAGACTTTCGTCCGCCTCCGCCGGGCATGTCCGGGCGGCGCGATGATTGGGAGCAAGGCGGTAGCAGAGAAAAGAATTATTCCCCATCGGGCAGATCCATGAAACTGCGTCAAACCGATTGAAAGCATCATAGGACGCAGTTTCATGGATCTGCCCGATGGGGATAGAGCGCGTATGTATTTCATTGCTGGCTCCCAATCATCGCTCCACGGGGATAAACCCACGTGGGGGCGAAGAGGAGGTTTTTGCGTCTGCTCACAGCATTGGTTGCTGCTGAAGGCCGCGGAAAGAGCAGGCCCCGGATGAGGCCCCAGAACAGGCCGGGTGTACGACCTGGATCGGCACAAATCAGAAGTTTCAGGTTTTGGTTGCGGCACTGTGCCGCGGCCGGATCAAGCTCAGTCGGGGGGCTCCGGGTCAGGCGTCCATTTGCCATTTGGTCGCCTGTCTTCCAGAAATATCGGATTGGCTCCAGAAATCCCTGTCAGCATCTCGAACGTACGGATCAGGGGAGAGGCGGCGCTTCAAAACGACAAAAAACTCCGAGCAAAATTGAAGAAAGTTAAATGGCAAATGGACGCCTGACCTCGACATCCCCCCGAACTCACTTCACTTCAGATATCTTTGATTAATTGATTCAAGGTCGGGTCGTTCAACCACCTGAGATTGGTGACGGTATCAGGACTTACTCTTTCTCGGTGAATGCTCCCGCTCTTGACCGCTTTCGTGAATTCGGTCGCCCAGAATACGCAGCTCACAAGAAGTGTTTCGGCCAGCGGTTGAGTCTTCGAGGCCACCTGTTGTCCAATCATGGGGAGGGGAGAATGGGGTCCCACCCTGAAATGAAATGTTTCAAAATGTAAACCCATGCTTTCCCTCACCGGTCTACGTCTAAGTGCCTGCAAGCTTACGTATTACGCAGATCCGATTGGTTGCGGCCGAAGGCTGCCGTTAGGAGAGAAGATCATGATAAAGATTAAAAGAGCAGAGCCGGACATCCTTAAGTTCACTCCATTCCATCTGATCTTCGGCATTGTGTACCCGAATCTGAATTGATAACTTTACCTGGTCTCGCCAAGCCAAGTGCAACCACCCCCATGAAAACCTTCGTAGTCAGCATTCTGTTATTACTGGCAGCCCCTGCCGAGAGCCAGGAGAGCGTCCCCGTTGATTTCGCCAAGCAGGTTCGCCCGATCTTCGAAAAGCATTGTTACAAATGCCACGGCAGCAAAGAGCAAAAAGGCGGACTCAGAATCGATGCGCATCGTTTTGTTGAAGAAGGCGGCGATTCCGGAAAGCCCATTTATGTGGCTGGTAAGAGTGCCGAGAGCCGGCTCTTCAAATTCATTTCGGGCACTGATCCTGAAAACATCATGCCCCCCAAAGGGGAACGTCTGACCCCGGCCGAAATTGCTTTGGTCAAAACATGGATTGATCAGGGCGCCTCCTGGCCTGAAGAGGCCGATGGCGACCTTGCCAAAGATTCTCGTGCGGCCCATTGGGCCTTTCATCTTGGAGCACAGCCAAAGCCTCCGGCAACGAAACAGAAGAATTGGGCTCGAAATACGATAGATGAATTCATTCTGGCGCGGCTGGAAAAGGAGAGTGTAAAGCCCTCGCCGGAGGCAGATCGGTTCACGCTCCTTCGCCGGTTGAGCCTCGACCTCATCGGCCTGCCGCCGAGCCCGGAAGAAGTCGATGCCTTCGCTGATGATGAGAGCGAAGATGCCTATTCGAAGGTGGTGGATCGCCTCCTTCGCTCCCCTCACTTTGGCGAACGATGGGGGCGCCACTGGCTCGATCTTGCCCGATATGCGGACACCGACGGTTACGAAAAGGATAACGTTCGTCCCAACGCCTGGCGCTGGCGAGACTGGGTGATCAAGGCGTTCAACGAGGATCTGCCGTTCGACCAGTTCACCATCCAGCAGCTTGCCGGCGATTTGCTGCCCAATGCGACAATCGAACAGCGCGTGGCCACCGGCTTCCATCGCAACACGCTCACTAATCGCGAGGGTGGGGCCGATCAGGAGGAAGACCGCGTCAAACAGACCGTAGATCGTGCCAATACAACCGGCACTGTCTGGCTTGGTCTCACCGTCGGCTGCGCGCAATGTCACTCGCACAAATACGACCCCATCTCTCAGCGCGAGTATTACCAGTTCTATTCCTTCTTTGATTCGTTGAACCAGACCGATATTGCAGCGCCCACCCCGGCTGAGGAGGCAATCTACGACCTGGCGAAAAAGGCATACGATTCCAGGCTCGCCGAGATTGAGGCGGAGATCGGCCCCCTTATTACGGAGTATGAGAAGGAAAAACTCCCAACAGCCCAGGCATCCTGGGAAACGCAGATGGCGGGCAAAGTCGTTGACTGGCGAGTCCTCGAAGAGGCAACGAAGGCCAGCGCTGAAAGTGGAGCCCAGATTAAATACCTGAAAGATGGTTCGTATCTGCTCGGCGGCACGGTTCCGGATAAGGATACCTATACCCTCATAGTCGATACCGAGCTTTCGGGTATCACCGGCTTTCGTATCGAAGCCCTGACGGACAAATCTCTGCCGAGCAATGGCCCAGGCCGCACCGGGCATGGGAACTTCGTCCTTACCCACCTGACGGTTACCGCCCAACCCATGCCGGACAGAATCCGCAAGGAGCGGGAAGGCATGAAGAACCCTGCGGCCGGAGCCGTGGCCGCACCAGAGGTAGAAAAGGACCTGGATCTGGCAGATGCGGAACTCGAAGCGAACACCAGTCCGGCGAAGGAAGTGAAGCTTCAGAATGCCACGGCGGACTTTTCACAAAATAATTTTCAGGTCGCCAAGGCTCTTAATCCCGAGGACAAAGAGGGCTGGGCCATTTCCAATCAGATGGGGAAACCGCATACAGCGGTCTTCGAAACTGTCGAGGATACCGGATTCAAGAATGGCGCCCGGCTCAGCTTTAAGTTCGCATTCAATTACGGCGGGCAGCATACGCTCGGCAAGTTCCGCATATCGGCCATCAACGCGCCCAGACCAGTGAGATACGGCGAGACCAAGTTGCCACCCAATATCGCCTCCATTCTCCAAGAGACGGAGGCTAAGCGTACGGACGCACAGAAGGCAGACCTCGCCAATTACTACAAGGGCATCGACGCCGGCCTGAATCACATTCGAGGGCCTTTGCTCGATCACGAGAAGACGGCGCCGAAGGCGCCAGATACCAAAGCTCAGACTCTTGCCGAAGCTGGATATCGACAGACCCAGATTCACATCCGGGGCGACTTCTTGAACAAAGGCGCGAAGGTAGGGCGAGGGACGATTCGAGTGCTCCACAAACTGCCAACGAAAAAAGAAGGCATGCCCAACCGCCTCGACCTTGCCCGGTGGCTTGTCGATGCAGAGAATCCAATCGCCCCTCGCGTGGCTGCAAACCGAATCTGGCAGCACCTTCTGGGGGCAGGACTGGTGGAGACAACCGATGACTTCGGACTCCGCGGCGAGAATCCAACACACCCACAACTCCTGGACTGGCTTGCGCATGAATACCGAAATCTGAAATGGAGCCGCAAGGAGATGATCAGATTAATCGTTCATTCCGCGACCTATCGTCAGCAATCACAGACTCGTGATGACCTCATCGAGAAAGATCCAGGCAACAAGCTGCTGGCACGGCAGAACCGGTACCGGCTCGAAGCCGAAACCGTCCGTGACATATCCCTCGCCAGTGGTGGATTACTCACCCCGGCAATCGGTGGTCCGAGCATTCGTCCTCCCATGCCTGGTGACATCGCCCAGCTCGGTTATGCCGGTTCCGTCAAGTGGGCCGAGAGCCAGGGAGAAGAGCGTTTTCGTCGTGGCCTCTACATTTTCTTCCAGCGAACTGTGCCGTATCCCATGCTGATGGCTTTTGATTCGCCCGACTCAAACGTCAGCTGCACCCGCCGCGAGCGTTCGAACACGCCTATCCAGGCACTCACACTTCTGAACGATATAGCGTTCTTTGAATGCGCACAGGGCCTGGCCAGGCGCATCGTTGAACACGGGCCCAGGGAGAAAATCGCCCGCATTCGTTACGCATTCAAGGCCAGCCTTTCCCGCGAGCCCACGAAGGGTGAGTTGGATGATTTCACCAGTTGGTTTGAAACCGCCGAAACGGAATACTCTAAAGATACCGCAGCCGCGGCCAGCCTCTCCGGAAAATCCAAACTGCCAGTCGACGAACAGGTGCAACTCGCCGCACTCACCGCCGCATCACGCATTCTGCTGAATCTTGACCAATTTATCACGAGGGAGTGAACCATGGATCCCATTCAGGATTACACCACCCAGACCCGGCGGGATTTCCTGGCCACTACGGCCAACGGCATCGGGTTGCTGGCCGTCAGCGACCTCTTCAAGCAGGAAGGACTGCTCGCAGACGAATCATTAATCAACCCGCTCGCGCCGAAAAAGCCACACTTCGCACCGAAGGCGAAGAACTGCATTTTCATCTTCATGGCCGGCGCTCCAAGCCAGATCGACCTTTTTGATCCGAAACCGAAGCTCAACGAATTGAATGGCCAGTCGCTGCCGACAGAAATGCTCAAGGATGTCCGGTTCGCCTTCATCAAGAAAGAGACCGTCAAGATCATGGGCTCGAAGCGCGTCTTCACGAAGCACGGGCAGTCCGGTATGGAGCTTTCTGACTTGCTGCCTCACCTGGGCACAGTCGCCGATGACATCTGTCTTATCCGTTCCATGCACACGGAAGCATTCAATCATCATCCGGGTCAATTGATGATGAACACCGGCGTCCCTCGCTTCGGTCTTCCAAGTGTCGGCTCCTGGTTGAATTACGGCCTGGGATCGGAGTCAAGAAATCTGCCGGGATACGTTGTTCTGCACGCGGGCCGCGGTTCGAGCGGTGGCGCGTCGAACTGGTCGAGTGGTTTTCTGCCGTCTACTTATGCCGGGGTTCTGTTCCGCACCAAGGGCGACGCGGTCTTGAACCTGAGCAATCCTCAGGGCATTTCGCCGGACATGCAGCGCCACAGCCTCGATCTCATGGGCAAACTCAACGCCCGGCGCTTTGAGCAGATCCGTGATCCGGAAATCAACAGTCGCATTGCTTCATACGAACTCGCATATCGCATGCAGACCGCGGCTCCTGAGTTGATGGACCTCAAAGACGAAAGCAAAGCAACCCTTGAGGAATACGGCATCCATCGCACAGGAGGCGTCAGTGGCCGCGGCGGCGGAGGAGGTGTCATGGCCGATTACTCACGCAACTGCCTGCTGGCGCGCCGCCTGGTCGAGCGCGGGGTCCGGTTCGTCAATCTCATGCACGCTTCCTGGGATCATCATTCGAACCTCGATAACGAGCTCGCATCCAACGCCGAGATGTGCGACCAGCCCATTGCCGCTCTGATCAACGACCTGAAACGACGCGGCCTGTTCGAAGAGACGCTCGTCGTGTGGGCCGCCGAGTTCGGCCGCACCCCGCTCGGAGAAAACCGCGGAGGAAACCCGAAAGCCACCGGCCGCGATCATCATCCCTACGGTTTTTCCATCTGGATGGCTGGCGGAGGCGTCAAGGGGGGCCAGGTCATCGGAGCTACCGATGAGGTCGGCTGGCACGCGACCGAGGACAAAATGCACGTGAACGACCTCCATGCCACGCTCCTGCACCTGTTCGGTTTCAATCACGAACAGTTGACCTACCGCTTCAATGGCCGCGACTACCGCCTGACCGATGTAGCCGGTAAGGTGAATCCAAAGATTCTGGCATAGGCGTCACTTTGAAATGCCCGCGATTTCTTCAAAGAGAGCTCGCATTTTGGCTTCGTCCTTAACGCCTGGCTCCGCCTCCACGCCACTCGATATATCCACGCCGTAAGGCTGTACCGTCTGAATCGCTTCCCGAATATTCTCCGGCTTCAATCCCCCTGAAAGGATAACCGGCCGGGCGAGGCGGGCATGGACAGCCAACTCCCAATTGAACGTGTACCCGGTCCCACCCCTTCTTTCCTTTGAAAAAGTATCAAGTAGAAACGCGTGAACCTGATACAGATCCAGTCCCTCAAAACTCGAAGCATCGCGAACGCTAATCGCCTTGATGACGCTGATGCCCTCTAATTGGCGGGCATATTCAGGCGTTTCATCCCCATGCAGTTGAACCGCCCCGAGGCCACATTTTTCCACCGTGGTCATTAACTCTTCGACAGGTTCGTTTACGAAGACTCCTACGGGAGTGATGAACGGCGGGAGTTCTCTGACAATGGCTTGGGCCTGTTTCCGCGAGACTTGTCTCGGACTCTCAGCAAAGATCAACCCGACAGCATGCGCGCCGAGAGCACAAGCGAGTTCTGCATCCTGGGGCCGGGTGATCCCACAAATTTTGATTCGACAATTCATGCAGACAAGATATTCGGGACCTTAGCCTCTGCAAAGGCAAAACAATGCTTGATCGTTATTATCCGCAAGAAGGATAACGAGATAAAAGGAACCACATGCGCCATAGGAACCTTCACGTTGAGAATTTGCTTGCTGATGATATTCTGTGGCTTCCTTCTGCCACCAGGCGCGGCTGGTCAATTTCTGCGGATTTTTCATTCTGCTGCCGAATGATGGCGGCGGTTTATCCTCAAAACACCATTCAGAAAAAAACATACATGATGCATAGGGGTAAGAGCTTGAAACGGTTCTCCTGGTCTTTGATTTCTCTTCTTCTCTTCTCACCAATCAGGGCTCAGGACAAGCCTAACTTCCTGTTCATCTTCTCGGACGACCACGCATTCGATACTGTGCGCGCCCTCGGCAACACTGAAATTGAAACGCCGAACCTGGATCGCCTGGTGGAGGCTGGGACGGCCTTCACCCATGCCTACAACATGGGCGGTTACCACGGGGCTATTTGTGTTGCCAGCCGGACAATGCTGATCACGGGCCGTTATTTATGGAACGCACAGAAAGCAGAGAAAACTCTCCGGAAGGAATATCAGGATAAGAAACAGACATGGCCGCAACTCCTGGCCGGCGTTGGCTACGAGACTTACTTTACCGGCAAGTGGCATGTGAACGCGGACGCCAATGTCGTGTTCAAAGTCGCCCGCCACGTAAGGGGCGGAATGCCGGCCCAGACGAACGAAGGTTACAACCGGCCTATCGACGGCAAACCGGACCCATGGAACCCCTCCGACCCTAAGTTCGGCGGCTTCTGGCAGGGCGGCAAGCACTGGAGCGAGGTCGTTGGCGATGACGCCTGTGACTACCTTGAAATGGCGTCCAAGTCAGATCGTCCGTTTTTCATGTATATCGCCTTCAACGCAGCGCATGATCCACGTCAGGCCCCCAAAGAGTATGTGGATAAATACCCCACAGAAAAGATTGCTTTGCCTGAACCTTTCCTGACTGAGTACCCGTTTCAGATAGGCAGCAACAGAATCCGCGACGAGAAGCTTGCTCCTTTTCCAAGGACTGAGAACTCAGTTAAGGTCAATCGTCGGGAATACTATGCAATCATCAGCCATATGGATGCCCAGATTGGGCGAATTCTTGAGGCTCTGAAAAAATCAGGCAAAGAGAAAAACACCTATATATTTTTTGGCGCGGATCATGGCCTGGCGGTTGGCCATCATGGGCTCATGGGTAAGCAGAACATGTTCGATCACAGTGTGCGCGTCCCGATGATGATGGTGGGGCCAGACGTTGAGAAAAACAAAAAGCAATCAGCCCGCGTTTACGTCCAGGACATCATGCCCAGCACCTTGGAACTGGCCGGAGTTCCCAAGCCGGACCAAGTTCAATTCAAGAGTCTGTTGCCTCTTGCTCAGGGCAAAACGCAGCAATTGTACGATTCTATTTATGGGGCCTACACGCACACACAACGCCACCTCACCCAGGGGGATTACAAGATCATTCTTTACCCGAAAATCGGCAAGACACTCTTGTTTAATCTTAAAGAAGACCCGTGGGAAACCACCGACCTGGCGGGCAATCCCGAACACGTTCAGCGGATAGCGCTGTTGAAGGAGCGCCTCAAAAAGTGGCAGCCTGTCACGGGCGATCCATTGGATCTCGACCTTGGGATTCCACCGGCGAATGGTCAGAAGCCCGAGACAAGATCGCGGTCGGAAGAGAACTAGATCAGTTTCAAAAAAAAGCTCCGTAGACTCTCATCTACGAAGCTTTTCTTTAGCTCTCGTGTTCAGGCCAATTATCTCAGTCGGTCCAGCCGCTCCATCACTTCTCTCATGGAAATCGGCCGATCTATGGCTTTGGGCTCACATGAATCCAGAATGAGTCTCTCCAGGGGTTCTGGCACTGCGGGATTCTCCTCACGGATACTCTGTGCACGTTCGCCGTATCCAACGTGAAAACCAGCGCCAACAGACGCTCCGGCCATCGCCGGACGATTGCTCTTGCCGGTAAGAATCCAATACATCGAAGCGCCAAGGCTGTAAATGTCGGTGCTTTCGTCCACTTCACAGCCCTTCAGTTGTTCCGGCGCCATGTAGTCTGGAGTTCCCTGCATTCTCCTAGCCCCATCCCAGGGTTTACGGCACTGACCGAAGTCCAGTAACTTGATCGACCTCTCCGCGGATACCACCAAGTGCTGCGGCTTGAGATCACAATGCAGCCAGCCGATGCTATGCATGCCGTACAGGATGCGTGCTGTCTGATAATAAAATTTGACGATGTCCTTGATCGGGTAATCTCGTTCTTCCCGGAGAGTCGGGCCGGGGATGTATTCCATGATGAGGTCGTATCCCGCCGTAAGGAAGCCATATTTGCGCACGGTTTTCAGTGCATACACTTCTGGAACGTAATTCCTGACCGGCGTCTTTGACAAGCCTCTGCAGACTTCATATTCCAGCTTCAACTGATCAAAGAAACTGGCGTAATCTATTGGCTTGTTGTTTCGATGAGGTTTGTATTCGCCCACATCTGCCAGCCGCTCATGTATCGTTTCTTCGGTAACATGTTTGATTGCTACTTCTCTGCCATCCCGTGAATCTGTGGCCCGAAATATCTTCGACCCGGCCCCCTTGCCGAGAATCTCATGAATTTCATATCTCCCCAACTCAGGTTTATTGGCTCTGGGCTTCGAGGACTTGGCCTTCCCTCTCGAAATGGTTTTTGCCCGTGCTACGCTGGCAGTCATCAACTTTGGAATCCCCTTACAATAGCTTGTTTCAGCGGTGTCGTTTGGACCCGCCCTGGAAGGTCAGAGCTACGCCAACTTCTTGTTGGCATCATGACCTGCCGCCATTGCAAGCAAATGCTAAACCACCAATTTAAGTTGCATCCGAACCGCCTTCTTTTCTGCCTACAGATAAAAGACTTACGGATATTCGTAAATTTCAGAAGAGGAAGTCTTCCCATCAAAAGTGCGATCTGGTATGGACTAAAACCACACTTTGACGACATTTTCACACCTACTTAAAATTGAAGTGATCAGAATGTAAACGAATTGTTTACATTATTTTACGGAGCACTTACAGGCTTCTGACTACTCATTTGCGAGGGGAATTAACATAATTCACTCACTCACCCAACCACCTGCGGCCGAAAACGACATGAAATCGATCCGATCTGCCTTTTCAACCATCGAGCTATTGGTGGTCATAGGCATCATTATCCTCCTGGCCTCTATCTCAGTACCGGCTTACATCAATATCAAGAACAATCAGAGGGAGAAGCAGGTGGCGAACGAGATCAAACTGATTGCCGAGGCGATTCAGCGATTCCGGGACGATTTTGGTGATTTTCCAAGCCAGAACGTCCTCGTATCCAACTCTGCAGGCCTGACGGACCAACAGAAATCTCTGAATCAAGGAAATGAAATTCTGGTAGCCTGCCTTTACTCGGTCTTGCCCGGCAAACAATCGAAGAGTGCTTATCTACATATTGGTCTGTCTGGTGAAGGGGGGGCCAATCTGGCAGATTCCGATTTGGACGGAATGAAGGAACTGCTCGATCCGTGGGGCCTGCCCTATATCTACTTCCATAATTCAGGCTACAGTGCAGACGATTCCGTAATGCAGAAGTATGGGTACTCGTTGGCCAGTTCAGTTGAGGCCCGTGCCAAGACAAAGAGTGCTGGTTCATACTACTGTCTGACCAGCTATCAGATTTGGTCGAGGGGTAAGAACATGAAAAACGACACGAACACCTCCACGGCAGGCAGCCAGGATGACGACGATATCGTCAATTGGAGCTATTGATGATGCTGATACCTGGTAACAGAAGTCCGGTATCCACTCTCAATTGTGAGGTGACAGGAGTCAGATCCCTGATGCCTGAGAACCGATACCCGGGTCTTTCCAACCGCGCTTTCACACTTCTCGAACTCATCGTCACAATTTCCATTGCCGCCGTAATTCTCAGTCTCAGTGTCGGCAGCTATATGTTGATGGCGAAGACCCTCTCTTACGGTGCGGCAACACAGATGATTCAGGGGCAGATCCTCTCCGCACGGAATTCTGCCATTACGCGGCAGGCATCGAGTTTCGTGACTATAGACGCAAAGAACAACAAGATTCAGGTGTTCGCACAGGAATTCGCTGGCGTCTGGCACTTTGATGACAAGAAAAAGGGCGAACCGATTTCCAACAGCATCACAGAAGGTGCGTTGAGCCAGAAGGGCAACCTGAAAGACGGCAATGACGGCCTGGCCACGCCCACCCTCGTAGTCGGCCGATATGGCGCAGCACTTTCGTTTGCGGGTAGCAATGCTTCGGACGCCGATCAGCTTTACGTCGAATGTGGTGAGAGCCCGGCTTACGTCCCGATCTACAACACAGTGGAAGGTGTCTCGCTGAGCGCCTGGGTGTATCCGAAATCCACTTCAAACGGCACGGAACTTTCCTCCGGTGATTTCCTCCCGGTTGCTTCCAAAGTAGGCGACTCATCTACCAGCCTTTCGCCTTACACACTGTTCCTGGAATACGACAGTAGTAAGAAGAAATTCAAGGCGGGATCTCTGATCACCGAGCAGAACGACACGGTTACGGAAATCATGACGGACGATGCGATTGTCCGGCCGCAGACGTGGACGCACGTTGCGATGGTTTACTCGCAGGGCGGTTCGGGCATCCGGCTTTACGTGAACGGTATCTTGCGCAAAGAAAGCACCACGCCCAGCGGACTTCTCGAGCTCAACACCCGGCCGTTGCGCATTGGCCAGACGGAAAACGTCACTCGCGGCAGCGGCTCTGTCAGTTCTGCGTGGTTTTCAGGGATTATTGATGAAGTAAGCATCAATGTGTTCGAGACGTCTCCTGAACAGACGATACCCGAAAAGATCGGCATCGTGGTTATCAACCCTGCGACCGGATCTCAACCGCTTGGGCCTTACAAAATCTACTTCGATTCTCGTGGTTACCTCGACAGGCAATTCCACTCCAATCAGCCAGAGGTCATCGTTCTGTCACCAACGCACGAATGGGTTCCCCCAGTCCACGCGATTTACGCTGATGAGGGCACCCTGAATACCTTCCGCGACTCTGTGCTCAGCGAAGACCAACGAACAATGCTGGACGAAAGCGACCGCATCAATCGGTTGAAGCTGTCCTGGGCAGGAACGACCGAGTGACGGGAGGAGAAGAGACCGCAGACGGAAGACGGAAGACGGAAGACGGAAGACGGAAGACGGAAGACGGAAGACGGAAGACGGAAGACGGAAGACCACAGACAAACGGGCTCCAATCCTCCATTCCTCCATTCCAACTCTCTCCAGGAGCAGACGGATGAAACACCAATCAGCGCCACCGAATTCCCGGCGCTCCCGCGCCTTTGCCATTCTGACGGTGGTTCTCATTCTCTTCGCGCTGGTTATTGTCGGGGCTCCATTTCTGGTCACGATGCAACTGCATAACAAGGCCAGCCGGAATCTGCTTTTCAAGGCGCGGGCAAAATACTCGGCACTGGCCGCGGCAAACCATGCTTCAGCTTCTCTCGTCTCCACCATCGATTCCGTTGAGGCGTCTGCAGGCTCTTTGTTCTTAACGCCGTCCATTGACGTCTCAAGTGAGTTCGAAGTCGACTTCGCAGACTTCACCGACGCGAATGGAGATCCAGACTCCAACTACAATATCAATGCTAAAGGCATCATGGTCAGCGTCAGCGTTGAAGACGAACAGGGCAAGGTCAATCTGAACTCTGCTCCTGAACTTCTTCTCCAAAACATATTCACACAGGCTGAGATCACCACTCCGGCCACACTTGCTGGTGCTGTCGTCTACTTCAGGGCAAATCGCCATCCCTTCCGTTCGCTTGGTGAGATCCAGCTTTGCTCGGATGCGGACCTCCCTTCCGCGAGCCGGTATGCCATTTCGGTCGATGAGCTCGCACGCCTGCGGGAATACTGCACCGTCTACTCCTCAAAAAGCTCCGACAACACCTACGCGCGCCATCCGGTTAATGTAAATACTGCGCCAAGGGACGTGCTTATCTCAGTATTCAAGGGCCTCACCTATCGGGATCCTGTTAACCCGGAGACAGTCTCAACCAGAAACACAGGTGGCGGCGATATCGTTGGTGATGGCGTCCTTTCCGAGATTAGTTTTCCATCCGGCTTCACCGGCGAAAACTGGACTCTCACGTGCACATCCGTTACAGGCGCAAGTCCCAGGCAGTTCAAATTCAGCGTCTCAAACGGTTCAACCACATTTTCAGCGTACACATTCACGAGTACCTCAAGCACGGTATACGAATCTACAGGCGGGGAAATTTCTTTTCGTATTACTTGCGGTGGCACTGACTTCGCCGCGAACGACCAGTTCGTCATCAACGTCAATGAAAAGAACTCGGGCGTCAGTCAGGCTGCCGCTGAACAATTTGCAGATCGCGTCCGTGTCGAGACCACACTCGAACAAGATTTGGCGTTGGGCGCCACAGAGATCAGCCTCAACGAATCAGACGGCTTTCCAGCGAAGGGCTGGATCAATATCGATGGCGACCTGATCGAATACATCGACAACGACCCGGCAAGCGACATTCTGACGATCAACAGCGTTTCCGAATATGAGAACGCCGGAATAGGCAAGGCTGCCACCGCCGGCACAAAAGTGGAACTTATCTTCACCGACTGGTCGGATCTGCATAACGTGCTGAATGAGGCCGTTACTGCCAACGAGATCACAGCAGATGATAAAGAGGCTATCTACCGTAGCGCGGTCGACCCGCTCGGAGACTACGTAGGCAGATCGACGACTGGCCTCATATTCCGTTCGGGCAACGCCTACACGGTTGAGGCCGCCGGCATCATTAACAGCAATACCGGTCAGGAATTATCCAAGTTTGTCACCCGCCGCGTCATCCAGCCGAGCCAGTCAGAGGAAAACACCTGGCTGATCGACTCTCAGAAGGATTTCCGGGAACTGCTCCAGCAAAATCCGCAGGACGAGCTGGCAACGCACACAAACCTCACTTCCATGCGTGATCAAGTCAGTGTGGGGGACAACATCCAGGGAGTAGCAGTGACGGTCGCCCCCAATTCCGGCACCTCAACCCTCAAACCCGCAAGCGTCTCCTCATTCTTTCACGGCCAGCGAATCGATGTAGTCCATGATTCCGAAGACAAAGTTGAAAGTGCGAACATCGTAGAAATCGATACCGACAGCATGCAGATCACCATCGACAAATCGCTCGTTGAACAATACAGCGGCGGCACCAAAATCTATCCGGCCGGCTCGATCGCGCTCAATCCGAGAAGGGTTGTAGTCAACGATACCTACGATACGGCTGCCGCTCATTTTGATGAAGGGACCTTCGGCGACATTCTGAATCTTGATACCTCAGATGGCACCAACTCGGATGCCCCGAACGCCGGTACCATCTACGAAAACCTTTCCTCCGCCAATCCAGACAATCGCAACGTCAGCGTCGAGGGCGTTTATATCGGCGAGGATGACATCGTTGACGATGGGGCCGGCAACGTAACAGGCGCACTCGCCTATCGCTCCGATACCGGAAACATCGCTACTTCCACCGACGATATCGGGCTATCGGTCAGCATGGGCCAGCTCGAATTCTGGTTCAAGCCGTTGTGGGACGACACGATCAGCCGTGATTATCACCTTTTCGATATGGCGTCGGACGAATACAAGAACCGCCTTTCTCTCAAACTCAACAAGCTGGGTGTCGATTCCAGCCTTTCACCTCACCTGGTTATGCGCATTACGGACACGGTCCGCCGCGATGCCGATCCAAGTGAGGTCTCAGAAGCCCACATCTCCGAAGTGCGCGTTCCGGTAAGCTTTACGGGCTCTGTCTCAGACAAGCTCAAGATCGAGACAAACGTCTGGCATCACGCGAAACTCATGTGGAAAGGAACGGACTATGGTCAAATGGCGATGTTCGTCGATGGACGCCTTGCCGGTTCGTATTGGCCCTCCACCCGCCTGAAGGTCGACAACCTGAGCACTGACGCGAACGTCGACCTCACCTATTCGATGACAGAGCTCACGTCCCGTACGGGCGAATACCCTGCGGAGTTTTCGGACAAGGACGTTGCAACAAAAATCATCAGCCACGAGATCTTCCAGCACAACAAGATTGCTTCATATTCCAATCCTCAGCCCCTTACCGTCTCAGCCGGGAACCGCGCCATGCGCCGGACAGTCGCCCGCCCCCACTACGCGGGCGAAGCAGTCACGCATTTCGGGTACGTGTACAACATCAACCAGGTCCGCCATCACAGCCGCACGAAGTATCTCAATAACTACCTGATGCTCGGCACACCGATCCAGTACACCCTACTGGCGCATAAACTCTCAACTCCTGGCAATGAACCCGAAGGTACCGTTTACCTGCAGGACCCGAATGAGGCCGCCGCACACATCATCGTTGGCGAGCATGATGGCGCAGGCGGGCCCACGACCAACACCATTTTCCTCGCAGACGGCACGCTCTCTTCCACCACCGAATACATCCCTTTCACGCTTTCCACTGGCAAGGATGAGTTTCCGTCTTCCGGTTTCATCCTCACCACAACAAAAGACGCAGACGATAACGACGTCACTGAACGTATCTATTATGACAACTTTGAAGAGGACCATGAGTTCAAGGTCATGGTATCCGTGAACGGCCAGGCTGCAGAGGCGCGCACGATTACAGTGGACGCACTCCACGTCTGGACCGGCCCTCCGGGCGGCGAGACCCCTGCCGATCCGCAAGGTCGCGCAGAACTCGGCTCCGATGACAAACTGGTCCTGTCCCACACGGACATCATCAAGCTCGTCTCCGTCGAGCTTCGAAACGACGCTGATTTTCCTGGCAACGCCAACTATGCGCGCGGCTTCTATCGGCCGTTCGTGCCATTCGGCGACCTGCCGCAGGGTCAGCAGGATTCGTGGATCACCGCAGGCCTGTCCCAAGCTGAATGGGAAAACGGCCCCGGCAGGGAACACAGCGATACGGGCATCATCGCACTCGGAGATAAGACCGGCGCGACTTTTTATGAATGGATCAGCTACGTCTGGCCGACTCTCGCTGTCGGCGGCAGCGGCGGCGATGGAGACGATGATGCCACCCGCCAGGTCGCTACGGGAACGAAGCATTATCTCGTCGCTCCGTCCGGTCTGGGCCGTAACCAGGGCAGCACCAGCGGTGGCGAACATCCGGGCTCACCCACAGGGAGTGCGGACGCGGCACGTGTCGTCTACCCCGTCTACTTCGCGAACGCATCCCGCGTAGGTATCAACGACCGCGTCACGCTCCGGGATGATGACGGTAACGAAGAGGAAAAGGTCATCCTCCACGCCAGCAGTGACGGCCGCCTGTTTACCATCTCTTCAAAGGAACTACCCGAGGAGCCAGCCTGGCTGACCACCATTTTTGAATACACCAAGCACCCGCGGATTCTGAAATTCCCCACCGGGCGCCGCCCGCAGCTTCCTAGTGTGAACATGTGGCTGGGTTCGTCGGCCCCCATCGGCAGCGTTCCATCGAAGGACGCGGCGAACTCTACCTTCAGTCAGTTTAAGATTCGGAGAGATTCGATCCCTGTTCAGAACATGCACTCCATCCTCGATGACCCCGGCGGCGCTGTACCCGTGAACAAGCGTTCCTTCACCACGGTATCGGGCCAGCCCGGCGATCCCTGGGAAAGGTTTGAGTCACGTATCACACCGACCCTGGAGGCGCCCTTCAGTATCCGAATCGGTAACCTGAACCGTTTCCGTGATTACGACACCGAATACCCCGTCGACAGCGGAAGTGTTCAGGGCCGCTGGTATGGAACGACTCTTGGTATTCCTGCGAATACCGATCTTCCGCCCTGGATGTGGCAATCGACGAGTGGCAGTTCCTGGCCGAGATTCGGTTACGTCATGATCGATACCGAGGTCTTCTTTTACCAGATGCTCTACGTACACCCGACCAGCAATGCGATTGCAAATGTTGCTGCGAGTGTCACCGAAATTCCCGAAGCAACTCTGGCGGGTATCACTGAATTGGCGGTTGATTCCACCGAAGGATTCGCCGAATCAGGTTACGCAGTCATCGAATTTCACATCCGCAACAGTGCATACTGGGTTAACGCAGATCCCTGGCTTCGAACGGCAACCGGGGGGGTGCAGACTTCGGGTGACCTCAACCTGGCCAATCCAAACTATCTTGGTGCGCGCTACGACGGCCTGCTGACCTACTACTCTGACCCGTATATCAGTGTGGGCAACTACTACTACAACCCACACAACGCCGCACACTTTGAAGTTATTTTCTACCAGTCAAAAACGGATACATCCTTCAAGACCATCCAGCGCGGCCTTCTTGATACCGTCCCCTACACATTGCCAGGGCCGGGCAATGATCTCTTCGATTACTCTGAGTTGGGCCCTCCGTCCACCTTTACGCTCGGCATCACTGCCGGCGCGGCCGCCGCCGGACCACGCAAATCGGGTCTTGCCGGAAACTCTTATCTGCAGGTCAGGGCACTGAACGGGGTCGAGATTCAGATCCTCCAGCGTGCTGCCATGGGGACTTCTCTGGACAGCCACGCTATCGGCTCTCCCATGATGCCCATCGAAGATACGAAGACGGTCGTCCTCACAGGCCCGCTGAATGACAACGGTACGCTTCCCGCGCAGGAGAATTCTCTTGCAGACGAAAATAACCTGACCAGGGAGGCCCTCTTTCCAAAACGGGGTCTGCTGGAGCTCGGCACGGGTGAAATTGTGGGATATTCATCGCGCAGCCAGTCAGCCTTTGGTGGCATTCACACCCTTCGTGAACGCTACGGATCGTCAGCAGTCATCAGCTCCGGTAAGGACTACTTGAAGACACTGCCGCCGATTACGGATCTTGATACCAACCCCACGCCGGACTTCTTTCCGGACACCATCCCGAGTGCTGTCAACGGCAGCCCTTACATTGCACGCCTCCTGCCGATTAGATACTTCGACGGATTTCCCAGACAGATCGACGACTCAGGCGCGTCAGTCGTTCGCAAGACGGACTACGATGCCCAGGGCGCGGTTTACCTGAAAGCCAGCCGCACCGTAAGAGGCGCAGAGTGGAACAGTCTTAAATGGTCGGGCCAACTGCCAACCCCGGCCGATTCCAGCAAGCCGTTCAAGATTCATGTTGTCGCCCGATTTAATGGGGATGCCGGCCCATCATGGGATTCCGATCCTGATACGACGGAGGGCCTGTTCCACTTTACCAGTTCAGACACTCCGCAAGACCGGGATAAGCCCAGCGACCCGGGTAACGCAGTCTTCGGGTGGTTTCATTTCACCTCAGACGGGAAAGTCCCATCTGTTACTAACCGCGGAACCAAGAGCGACAAGATAGAACTGCGGATTTTCTTCGAGTATCCGGACAAGGCTTACGACCCATACGACGGCCGTCAGAACGACTGGAAGAAAACCCCCTTCCTCGACCGCATAAAGGTCACCTACAAAACCCAGCCGCGAGTCCTCCACACAGAGGATGTGAAATTCTGATGACGATTTTGGGGTAGGTCGGAATCGAACT
>JAQBXN010000023.1 GCA_027625095.1 Planctomycetota bacterium
CCAAGTTCTAACACCAAAGAGGTCGGTTGTCGCGCCAGTTTCCATAACTGTTTTATGTAGAACGCCTTACGGCTTAATGTCGCGCCATTCGAGTGACGGAGTGATGGAGTCTTATTTTGGAGTGCGGTGACTTGTCACCGCTTTCGTTTCTTGTGGTTATGAGAACTGAGAAGCATCGAGGCTAAGTGAGATTCAGGATCGGGAAGGCTTTCTTCAGGTGATGTTTTCAAAAGCGAAAGCGGCGAGAAGGCGCTGCAATCCAAAGGAGGCGACCTCCTCCCCTCCTACTCAGTCTCTTCCTTCCCCTTCAGCTTCTTTTCGATCTTCGGCAAGATTGTTTTTGCCTGTGCGGCGAAGCTGCTGCTTGGGAATTCAAAAATCAGTTGCGCACATTTTTCGTGAGCTTTTTCATACTGGTTCATGCGGAACGCAACAATCGTCCACTTCAACAGCATCTGGTCCAGGAATGGGGCGTCCGGATAATCCTTGAAAACCTGCTCCAGGAGATCGTCGGCCTGGGAGTAATCCTTTGACTTCACGTAGTAATCGATGACCTTGGCGAGGGCGCTGCCGGCGAACTCGCTCTCGGGGTGGCGTTCGGCTACGAGCTTGTATTGGGCAACCGCTGCTTCGCTCACGCCCTGGGCGTTGGGGCTTTCCTGGGCGGCCTGGTCTATGCACTGGGCGATCATGAACTGCGCTTCGCCTTTGGCGTGCGAAGTGCCAAGCCTGAGGATGCGATTGAAGATGGCCTGCGCATCCTTGTACTGCTTGTTGCTGAATTTGGCCTTGCCCATCCCCATCAAAGCCTGGTCGACGAGCGGGGATTCGGGGAACAGTTTGTTAAATGCACCGCACGTGCCCATGGCTGCAGAAAAATCGTTCTTGGTGATCTCAAGATTCCACTTCACCTCGAACGCCTTTTCACGCAGGACGGAGGGGATACTTGCGCTCGTTTTGACAATATCGTTAACCAGTTCGAGGCCCTGGTTGCATTTGGAGGCCGCGCCCTCTTCGAGACCCATGCCTTGAAAGATCCGCCCGAGTTCGAGGTAGGCTTCGCTTTCGACAAGCTGCTTGCGGGCCTTGAGAACCGGATCGGGCACGAACGGCTGGGTGGCACGGGGACGGTTCTCAATCTCGCCGGCGACCTTGAGGCGGGCGGAGATCTCGGCCGGTGAATCGCCCCGGATGTGGAAGTCGTCGAGGTAGACGACGAGGACTTCGTCATCGATCTGGCAGGAGAGGACGCCGTCATCGTGATCCGCGTTGCGTCCCCGGATAGCGCCTTCGATCTTGATGCTTCCGCCGAAGCGTCCGGAGTGAATCAGATCGCCGTTGCCGACCTCTGTAAGCTTGAGGGTCTCCTCGTCGCGAATGATCCAGGTATCCTCTGCCTCTTTTTCAAGGGCTTCAAGGTTGACCCCGCCGGCCGGGGTCTCCTCATCCTTATATTCACGATAGCGGGAGTAGAGTTTGACGGTCAGGGTGTCGGCCTTTTCTGTGGTGTCGAGGTCCGCATCCTGAGCCACGATGAAGCAGGGCTGGCCGAGGAACGCCGCGGGCGCACGGCCTTCGTAAGTGCCGAGAGTGAAGAAAATCTGACCGGTTGACACCACCCTGACCTGGGCGATGCGTGCCACGTCTTTTTCGCCCGTGCTGGTGTTGTCGTCGCTGTAGGTGACCGTGATGGTATCGCCGCCGAGGGCCTGCAGGACATTGTCGCCCGGCACAGCCCTGCCGATCTCGGTAACGGCCGAGCCAATGAAGACTTCTGCATCACTGGTGAGTGGCAGGCAGGCAATTCGGATGGCATCGCCCGAAGAAGTTTTGACGTCCACTTCGATCTTCTTTCCGAGCCGGTGCAAGGTTGGAAGATCGGTGTCCTTGATTTTCACGTAAAAGCGCTGGCCGGCCTCGAAGAATTCAGTCGAAGGGCTGTCGGGGTCAATGAACGTTCCGACGAGGTTGAGCGCGTTGATCGCCTTCTTCCAGTTGCTCTCCCGGAAGTGGCAAAGGCCGATGTAGTAATATGACTGATTCGACCAGACAGAATTTGGATAGTTGTTGGTGATCCTGCGCAGGATGGGGAACGCCTTGGAATACTGGTGCATCTGATAGTAGGCCACACCTGTCAGGTAGGTCGATTCGAGGAAGAGTTCTCTGGCATCGCCGAGGAGAGGCTGGTCAGGCTTTTCGAGCGAAAGGTGGTGACGGAAACAGATGATGGCGTCGCCCTCCTTGTGCTGTTCGAGGTAATGCTTGCCGAGCGCAAGCCACGCCTTGAGGCTGGCGGTGGTGTTGGGGTATCGCTCGATGACAGTCTCAAGCATTTTGACGGCGCGCTCTCTTTCCCCGGTAAGCAGAAGATCCTCGGCCGTCTGAAGAAGACGCATCGCCGCGTAGTTGGACGCGGCCGGCCGGCCAGCGACAGCGGGGCGTGTCTGTTCGGCTTTGAGGCTGGTGAGAGTAAGGCAAACGAGGAGGATGTATCTGATCATGGGTTCTGCGTTGTAGTGGTATGTGTCTGCTTTTGAGAATGCTGGAATGCCCTAATTATCTTCTGCGTCGCTGCCTCCACCGATCCGTTCGCCCAGGGCTTCCAGGGCCTCGTGGGCCTTACTGGATTGGCCGCTGTCGGGATACTTGCGAAGGACTTTTCTAAAGGCAGACACGCTCTCTTTTTTCATTCCGGCGCCCTGGTAAATTTGCGCGATCTGGATGGCAGCCTCGGGGGCCTGTTCTTTAAAGAAATTTTCGATTTCCGTGAGCTGGCTCACCGCCCGCTTTACCTCGCCCATCTTTTTGTAACAGGAAACGATTTTCCAGAGAGTGTCCGGTGGATTGTCGGCCTGCTGGTAGGCCATGATCGCTTCCTTGAATTTGTTTGTGTAGTAAAGGAGATCTCCGCGGCTGTAATAGGCGAGCTTCGCATACTTGGGCTCGCTTTCGAGCTTGTCCGTGAGAGGCAGGCCATTCACCGCATCTCTGCGTTCACGGTAATAGCTGAGCATGATCGACAGGCCGCGCTCCTTCTCCTCGAAACGCATGCAGGTTTCCTTCAGCAGGCCGGCGTCCTTGTGCCACAGCGTACGGGCGAGACCGTCCTTGTCGTTGTCAGACATCTTGTCCCATTGGAATTTCTCATAACATGTCTTGGCGATGGCGTATTCACGACAGCGATCCCAGAGCACTTCGAGCGCAGACTTTATCTCGCTGTTCGACATCTTACCGAAATCGAGTTTCTGGTAGTACTCCTGCACCTTCGCCTTGTGGCCGCTGAAGCGTTCCATCCATTTGAGAACGCGACCGGTATCGCCGGGCTTCTGGTAGCGATTGAATTGATCGTCGAGGCGCTGGCTCCAGGCGTCCTTGTTACCGTCCGCGTATAGAAAGAAGTAGGCAACATCGGCCTGGAAATCATCCCACTCGGGTATTTTGCCGTTTAGGGTCTTGGCCCAGTAACCGAAGTATTCCTTCTTCTGTGAAACCTGAACTTCCTCAAATCTTCCGTTCTGGTGCACGAGCTGGCGCACCTTGCCCCAGTAGCGGGCATCCTTGTCAATGTCTGCAGGGACGCTGAAAGGGCGGTCTTCAAAGCTGTTTACGTCTTTGTAAAATTGAAGAAGCTGCCCCTCCTGCATGAAGCGGATGTAGTGGGCAGCAACTTTTTCACGTGCGTATCTGGCGGCCTGCGCATTGGTGGTGCGGAAGTCGATAGCAATCTGGCTGTAATACTTTATCGCCTGGTCGACATGCTCAAGCTTGATCATGTTGTCGGCGAGTCTGTTGAGCGCGCCGGCGGCGAGAAAATGCTTGGAGTATTCCTTGTCCTGCGCCATGGCTGCCCACGCTTTGAATGCCTTTTCCGGGTCACCGTTATCCGAGTGACATTCTCCGATGTAGAAAATGGCGGGCGCCGCAAATTGAACGTGGTTGGGAAAGTAGTCGAGAATTTCCTGATAAATCTTGACGGCCTGAAAGCGTTTGTTGCGGAGCTGCATCGACCGGGCCTTGCGCAGAATGGCATACGGGATGGCAAGGGATTCCGGGTATTCGAGGATGAACGAATCGTATTCCGCAAACGCCGTTTTGTAGTCTTCCTTGTTGTATGCCTTGTCCGCTTTGTTGATCAGGTGCGATTCAAAGTTGGAGAGCTTCTTGAAGTCTTCGTTCGAGAGATTTACCTCGTAGGCATTTCTGTGGTGGTCCGCGTGGATCGGGAACCCGAGGAGCGTGAGAAGGGCGATGGTTCGCGTCATAAGGGGTGGTTGGTTCTTGCCCTGAATCTCAAATTGGCCGTCCCGCCGGCAGCGGTTCGTCGGCCGCCGCATGTCCATGGGCGTCGTCATCATCGTCGCCATGGGTCGTCGTGGCGGGACGGCGAATTTGAGCAAGGGAATGTATATGAAGCCCAAGAGAATTCTGGGGGTTTAAGACGCGATTGGCAAGCCCGGATTACTGTCCCGTTGTAAATTTTCGCCCGCCGAGCCTGATGACTTTTTTCACGAAACGGGCAAGGCCTTCTGCTTCCTCATGCAACAGGACTTGTATTTCTTGCCTGAGCCACATGGGCAGGGCGAGTTGCGATTTACTTTTTCCTGCTCGCGTCGCTGCGGTTCGAGCGGTTCGTTTCCGCCGAGGTTGGTATGGCCTTCCGAAGCTCCTCCACCCTCAAAATCTTCGTGGATGGCGTTGCCCTCGGAGTAGCGGCCTTCCCGGATCTCTTCGACCTCTTCGCGGGCGATGTGAACTCTGAAAACGAGATCGGTGACTTCCGCTTTGATGGAGTTCAGCATTTCTTCGAAGATTTCGTAGCCTTCCTTCTTGTACTCGATCTTCGGATCTTTCTGACCGTAGCCTCGCAGGCCGATGCCGGAGCGAAGCATGTCCATGTTGTTCAGGTGCTCCTTCCATCGCTGGTCGATGCCTTCGAGCAGCAGGAACGTCTCGATCATCCGCATGTTCTCGTCACCTTCGGCCACCTCCTTTTTCCTGTACATTTCTCCGGTGGCATTGATGAGGTGTTCGATAATCTCTTCACGAGTCTTGCCGCTGAGATCGCTCACGCTGACCCCTTCTGGAAATTTTTTCGTGAACCAGTCGCAAAGCTCCGCGAGTTCCCAGTCCCCATGCTTTTCATGTTCACTTGGAAGGAAGTGTTCGACTGAACCGTAAATCGTATCCTCGAGCCACTCGATGATAGTGGATTTCATGTTGCGGCCTTCGAGGTAATCCTGGCGCATGCCGTAAATAAGCTTGCGCTGTTCGTTCATCACTTCGTCGTATTCCTGGAGCTGTTTTCGAATCTCAAAGTGATATTCCTCAACACGCTTCTGGGCCTTTGCGATGGATTTGCTCACCAGGCCGGATTCGATGGGCTGATTGCTGTTCATTCCGAATCGCTGCATCAGTGTTCGCATTCGATCAGATGCGAACCGGCGCATGAGGTCGTCTTCGAGCGAGAGGAAGAAGCGTGACGAGCCGGGGTCTCCCTGGCGCCCGGCGCGGCCGCGGAGCTGGTTGTCGATGCGGCGTGCTTCGTGCCGTTCAGTCGCAACAACGTGGAGGCCACCGAGTTCCTTGACGCCTTCGCCAAGGACGATATCCGTGCCGCGTCCAGCCATGTTGGTGGCGATGGTTACTTTACCCAACTGCCCGGCGTCTTTGATGATTTCTGCCTCGCGGCCGTGTTGTCGAGCGTTAAGAACCTCATGCTCAATGCCGCGGCGTTTGAGGTGTCTGCTCAGCATTTCCGAACGCTCGACGGAGGTTGTGCCGACCAGGATGGGCCGCCCCTCTGCGTTGACTTCGAAGATCTCCTCTTCGATGGCGCTGTATTTTTCTTTGGAGGTTCCAAAGATGAGGTCGGGGTGCTCCAATCGGCGCATGGGGCGGTTGGTGGGTATGGCTACAACTTCGAGCTCATACATTTTGAAGAACTCCGCGGCCTCGGTCATCGCGGTACCGGTCATGCCGGAGATCTTGTTGTAGAGCTTGAACAAATTCTGGAAGGTGATGGTCGCGAGGGTCTGGTTCTCTTCCTTGATCTTAAGCCCTTCCTTGGCTTCCACGGCCTGGTGGAGGCCGTCGCTCCAGCGGCGGCCCTCCATGGTGCGGCCGGTGAACTCATCGATGATGACCACCTCGCCATCCTTGATTAGATACTGGTCATCTCTGTGGTAGAGCTCTTTGGCGCGCAGGGCCTGCTCCATGTGGTGCGGCCAGTCGATGTTCTTGCCAGTATAGAAATCGTCGACCTTCAGATGATTCTGCGCGCGGATAATGCCGTGCTCGGTGATGGAGACTGAGTGGTCCTTCTCCGAAAATATGTAGTCCACCTCGTGCTCATCTTCGAGAGGCGTCTTGTCGTGCTCCCCTTCGGTCAGCCCGGACTCCAGGACAATGATATCCCAATCATTTTTGTTGATGCCCTTGAGGCGTTTGGCACAGGCGCATGCCTTGTAGTACTTGTCAGTGGCTTCGTTTGTCGGCCCGGAAATGATGAGCGGCGTGCGAGCTTCGTCGATAAGTACACTGTCCACCTCATCGATGACCGCATAATTCAACGGGCGTTGGACCTGATCTTTGTGGGTCGGCTTCATGTTGTCGCGCAGGTAGTCGAAGCCGAATTCATTGTTTGTGCCATAAGTAACGTCGCAGTGATAGGCACGTCGCCGCTTTGCATTCGACATATTGGACTGAATGGCGCCGACCGTCATGCCGAGAAACTCGAAGAGCGGGCTGTTCCATTCCGCGTCACGGCGGGCGAGGAAGTCGTTGACCGTAACTACATGAACGCCCTTGCCCTCGAGCGCATTCAGATACGTGGCAGCCGTTGCCACGAGAGTCTTGCCCTCGCCGGTCACCATCTCGGCAATCATTCCCCTGTGAAGGACCATGCCGCCAATGAGCTGGACGTCAAAGTGCCGCATGTGAACGGGTGACCTGTCACGGGTGCGCAGCACACGCTTGGAGGCCTCCCGCGAAACGGCGAATGCCTCGGGCAGCAGATCGTCAAGCGTCTCTCCATCAACGAGCCGTTTCCTGAATTCCTGGGTCTTGCCACTGAGCTCGGCATCGGACAGCCGAACCATGTCCTTTTCCAGTGCGTTGATCTGGTTCGCTGTATAGCACATCTCGCGAACCAGCCGGTCGTTTCGCGAGCCGAAAACGAGTTTGACCCCGTTTATGACTACTTCAGCAACTTTGTGTAATTTTTCGCCAGCCTGTTCGAGCTTTTCGAGGGCATTTTCTTTGAAGGATTGTGCTTGTTGTTCCATGTTCTTTTTTCACCGGAAGTAGGACGTAAAATTTATGCGGCGCCAGCCGATCCCGGTCGCCGGATCGAGGCGGCCTGAAGTTGGAGGGCATAAGATCTTTGTTATCGATGACTTCGCAGATCGCTGTCGCTGCCAACCCGACGGTGTGGGCCGTACATGCAACCAGCGGCTCAACAACTCCCGGCCGCTGGTTCAGACAGAACTCCACTGCCGCTTCCCTGACTGCGGAAAACGCGCTTGGGGAAGATGTCTCGCCTTGATCCGGCCCCGGCGCGGCAGCAACCATCGCGAGGACAGCGAGTGAGAGCGAATGCAGTGGATGTTCGTTCATCTTGTTATTGGGTTCGACGCTTCTGTACGGAATCGGCCCATTATGAACCGGTATCGGGCTTATTCAATGTATCGGGTTCATTGGGCCTCGCCGTTTTCGACCGGATGAATTCCCATGCCGCAAGGCCCGGAACGCTCACGCACATTGCGGCGTACGGCATCGCGTGAAGCATCACTCTCTCATCAATCAGAACGGCCATTCCATACAGAGACAGAGCGGGTGGAGAATTTGTGAGCAGAACGAGGAAGGCCAGCTCACGGCGGCCTGAGCGAAGCAGAAGAATGAGCAAACCGAAAACGAACAACCCTCGGAGGGCCAACTGGCGAAAGAATGGCTCGCCGGTGAGGTAGCGTGCGACGCCCTTTGCACCGCCGATGATGAGCTCGCTGACGCTGTGATAACTGAACAGATAGCCAAACATCCCAATCGGAGGCCCTTCGTAACCCTGATAATTGGGAATCTCAGACTTGGCCGGGTATCCCGGCTCGCCCGCATGCCGGCGTGCTTCGACGTTGCGATACCACTTCGCATGATTTGAAAGCGGAAAGAAGGGATCCCCATTGGCAGCAATCTGCCGCGCAAAAAACGGCAACAGAACGAGCGCACATACCGCGGGGGCAGGCATGACCGACCGCCAGTGTTTTCTGTGATTGAAGAGATGCCAGAACAAAAACAGCCCGACCATTGGCAGCGTGGACATCTCGGTCAGAACTAACAGCGCGCCTGCCGCACCAGCGATTGCAGACTGCCAGAAAAAAGGAGAACGAAGCGCGCCCGCTGCGGATTCGTCGGAGTTTGCCGCTTCAGGAGGCTGCCCTCCGCCCACGCCACGCCAATCCCGCACAAATAGAAAGTAAACGAAAACCAGCATCACCGACGTCCTCACCTCCAGCCGATAGCCATACATGGATCGAAAGATGAGGTAATGGTGCGTGGCCATGAGTATCGCCGAAACAAGCCCGCACACCGGATGGATCGCTTCACGCCCGACCCACCAGGTCAGCCCACAGGCGAGTGCACCCGCAAGTACCGTCAGCAACCGCTGATGAAAATCTGTGTCGCCAACCACCTTCGAAAATACGGCACAGGTAAAAGGAAAGAAAGGCTCTCTCCACCGCGGCGCATAAAAACCGTGCTCCCAGGAAAAGAGGCGCATCTCCTGGGCAATTTTCTGATACCCGACCGCATCGTTCGTCAGCGGTGAGCAGGCGTATTCTTCAAGCTTCTGCTCTCTGAGATGCAGGCTGAGTCCAACAATCAGAATCAGTAGTGCAGCATCGAGCTTCTTCCAGCCCAGGCTCATCTTGCGCACGCCATCGATCAACTGAAAAAGAAGAAGGACGACACCAGCGACAAAGAGAATGCGAGAAAATCTCGGCACGATATCTGACCGCTCAACCACTCGGTAACGGATGCCCTGAAGGACGAGCACACGCCGGCCGGTGGTGTTTTTCGCATCGAATCGAAGGACCAGGGATTCTCCCGTTGCCGGGGGGATCAAAACCGTCTGGCTGCGCAGGTATGAACGATTCTCCCATGCAGTCGTCCAGGTGCCTTCCCTGCCGTCTTCGAGCGAATAAGAAAAACGATTCCTGAAGCGTTCGCTGCCGGAGATATTGAAGAAGACCGGTTCGACAGCGATGGGAACAGGCGGATTGACCCGCATCCGCAACAGGCACTGTCCTTCACCACCGGGTGGCAGATAGAGTGCGTCTTCGCCACGTTCGAACCCTTTGACCACGAACTCATTATTGACGGGTTCAAGCTCCACGAATGGGATTTCATTCGTTTTGCCGATGGACGCTTTCAACGACAGCTTGGCCACCTCACTATGGAAAATGACGCAACCCGCAATGAATGCGCCAAGGCCAACCCAGATACTGGTTGAGATCTTGCCGAGAGCCTTCGTCTGTTTTGCAGGAGATTCAGCCATAACGGGAGGCATACCACCTCGCGCGGCAGGCTTCCAGCATGTCGGGGCAGATCCGGTCGTTGGAAACGTCTTCGGCATCCTGACTCCGGCACATTGCCGCAACCAAAATTCAGGTGAGCGAAGCTGTTTGGAACCACGAAGACACGAAGGTGAGTTAAAGGAGCGATGCCAACAGAGTATCTGATATTCTCCTTCCCCACTTATTTCTTATCGCCTTTGTGGTAACCCTTCGGTGCTTGTGGTCGAAGGACCGCGTTAGACCTTGTTGAAGTTAAGGAATCTGTAGCCACATTACGCCGTCAATGCCGCTTGTACGACTTCACACTTTTGGGAGACAACTCATGAATTTCGGATTAATCCATTACAACGCACCCGGCGCATCACTCGAAGAATTTCTCGATTACGCCGCCGAAACCGGCTTCAACTCGGTAGAACTGTTTGTGGGAAGTGTCTGGCGTGAAGGTGTGGATAGCCCCGAAGCAGAAGCAGAGCGCGTGCGGGCCCTGGTCGAGTCCAGGGGTCTCTCAGTCTGCGCAGTGGGAGCAGGTAACGATTTTGTGTTGCTTGACGATAACGAGATCCAGAAACAGGTAGAGCGTATGGAACGGGTCTGCAAGCTGACGGCACTGCTCGGCACAAACGTCATCCGAACCGAAGGGGGACGCCGCAAGGCAGAGGTGCCATTCGAGAAGGAATGCGACGCCATGGTCGGATGTCTCAAGCGTTGCCGAGACTTCATCGAGCGAGATGAAATCTATCTAGGGGTTGATAACCACGGGCATGTCACCAACGACGGCGAACTTCAAGTGCGGATTTTCAAAGCAGTCGATTCCCCATTCGTTGGCGCCACGATGGACACCATGAACTACCACTGGATGGGCCACGACATCGAGACCTGCAACAGATTTTATGACCTGGTTGCCCCATACGTGTTCCACACACACATGAAGGACGGCACCGGCAGCCAGGGCGAATACGTGGGACACGCGCTCGGAGAAGGCCATGTAAACCTGCATCACGCCCGCAACGCATTGAAGAATGCCGGTTACAAAGGTGCCTACTGCGCTGAATGGGAAGGCCGCAGCGACAAGGCCGAAGGCTATGCCAAATGCCTCAATTGGATGAAGGCAAATATCAACGAAGACTGATTCGGTGTATAGATCTGTTTAGCCACATTACCTGAATCCAGATTGGTGCCGATTTCCCTATTCCCGGCTGCAGATGCACAAAGCCGTTTTTTACCCATACCTGGCACACCGAAACTGATTCGGTGCGTAGTAGTCTGATGGATGCGCAATCCATTATCGCCCTCTTGAGAATCTCATAAAACTCATCCACGTCCTCACGAGCCTAGGCTGATTCACTTTTGCTCAGCTTCAGGACCGATTCCATTCTTGGGACTACTTACCTTGCAGCGCTCCGGTCTTGGGGGATGGCTTTTCGGGCGGCTCCACTCCGCTCGCCCTGAGAAACTCGTCCATCATTTCCTCCACCATGCGGACGACGATCCGCCGGTGCCGGATAATCAGACGGCCGTCGATGAATCTGAGGATGGCTTCAGGAGCTTCCCAATCCGCTGCAATGGAATTTCGAATCACCTCAAGCAAGACCTCACGGCTCTCTTCCTTCAATTCCTCTCGAAGATCATAAGCCCGATAGACGATCTGCATGTTGCGCTGTGACGGCAGCTCTTGCAGACGCTCCGGTGTCGAGATGAATATGGCTTCGTCAGCGATCGCATACGAAAGATTCACAATTCGAAGAATCCAGTCGATAGCTGAATAAATCTTCATATCGGTGACTTTCAGAGTAACCGGAATTCTGTCGTCACCGAAGGCCGGATCGAGCACCATGTTGGTATTGGTCAGATTCGAGAGGAACGCCACAACATCCGGGAGCGGCGTATCCACAAAATCGAATGAGATCCTCTTGTCCATTTGTCGACGGATTTGCTCTTTCCATTCCGGCTCTGGCTCGGGCATTGGAATTAATGGTCTAGGCCGCGCCGCCCTTCTTTGTATTGTCTCCACCAGCAGGAGTTCCTCCGGCGTCCCTTCCGGGGCAGGCTCATTCGCCTGGTCATTAGTGCCATTCGGATGCTCTTCGGGAGCGTCTGTCAGAAGTGCCGGGCCATCGATCTCGGGCGGTCTCTTGAGGGGGACGCCCTCAAAGAACTCTTGCGTACTCTCTGGGACAGTTTGACCGGGTACCGGAGATGATTTCATCATCAGAAACGTAACCACCAGAAGGGCGGGCACTGCCAGCACCATCAATATGAGAAGAACGCCAAGGCCGCTGCCACCGGGCGAATTCTGGTTTACGGGCCGCAGATCAAAGCGAGTCGTATCGCTGGTTTTCTGTTCGTCATTGGCCATCAGTCAGTCTCCAACCAAAAGCAGTTGTGATATCAGTTGCCCAGCCTCGGCAGGCGGGCATTTCTGCGAATCATACAAACAGCCCCTCTGATTTCCTGACTTAAGCCAAAAAACCTTCCTCACCATCCGGGCGGGCCGGCTTCAACAACTAGCGAAGCTTCGCCTCAAACCGTCGAGCGGTCCCTCGTAGCGCTGCCCTCCAGGGCGGCGGTTTATTGGAGCCGAAGGCTCGCAGGAAAAACCACTCCGGCCTGGAGGCCAGAGCTACGATAGCTGGTCGCTCTGAAAATTTGACACTTCTGTTAAGTTTTGAGCAGTTGTAGACGACCAGTGACGGAGGTGTTCTTACGGATTCTGCATTGGCAATGTAGGATGGGCGTCCCCACCCGTCTTGAGTTCCCGGGCAAGAGACGGCCGAGGACGGCCATCCTACGAAAGCGGGCCGACCCGTTAGAAATCCGTCAAAACTCATCCGTCTTGGACTACCAGACTTGTTTGGCTTGCGAAGCGAGTGGACAAAGGAAGATGAATACGCTGTGCATGATGGTCAGGAAAGTACGCTAACAGGATGCTGGCTGCATCTGTGGAATTCTCCCTTTCATGTGTGAATGAAGCTTGGGATTGCCCTGACTTCCCAACCGCTTCGGGATAAAGATTTGACTGGCATTATTCCGACGCTGGCGTTCAGCCCGGCAGTCTCCTGCCAAAAAATAACGGCCAGGAGCATCATGCTCCTGGCCGTTTTCCCGTAGACACCGGAGTGTATCAGTCTAGCGGCGGCGGCCGCCGGACGACCTTGAACTCCCTCCGGATTTCTTTGATGTTGTGGGCCTGCTGCTGGTCGAGTCGCGGCGGGAAGGGACCGAGCCTTTATTGGCTGAGCTGCGGCTCGCTGGGTCTGATTTTGAAAAGGAGCGGCTGGCCGGAGAGCGGCTCACAGAGCCATCGACCTTGCGACCACTCTCTGTGCGACTCACTGTCTTTTCGCGGTCGGTCTTCCAAGAGGCGCCGTTCGAGTTTGAACCGGTCGTAGTGCTTTCACGGGCACGGCCGTTTTCGGTCTTGGTCACTGTTCCCGAACTTTCAGTGCTGCGCGTGCCACCCTTGGGGCCGGTCGTTTCGCCGGTGCGGGTGCGTTCGAGACCGTTTTCAGTTTTTGAGACCGAGCCCGTTCCGGTGTGTGTGGTGGTCTGACCGCCCGGTCCGGTACGCTCGCCTGTGGTCTCTCGGCTTCGTCCGTCTTCTGTTTTGGTAACTGTTGTTTCAGAGCTGCGGCTGGTGGTCTCGCCCTGGCCGTTGGTGCGTTCTCCTTCGCGGCTGATGGTGACCGAGCCGTCGTCATTCTTTGAAACCGTCTTGCTGCTGTCGCCGGTGACGGTGCCTCCCTTGGAGTTTGCTCCCGTGCTGGAACGTTCGATGGTGACGCCATCTTCCGTCTTTGTGCGGGTGGCACTGGTTTCAGTTTCGTAGGTAGTTCCATCCCGGCTGGTGCCGGTGGTTGTGCCGGTGCGTTCAATGCCGTCTGCTGTCTTGGTGACAGTGCCGGTGTAGTCGCGGCTGGCGGTATCGCCGTTGCCGAATGTCTTGTCAGCGTGGCCCTGGACTGTGGCCGTACCGTCGCCGTTTTTGGTAACCGTACGTCCTCCATCGATGTCCACCGAATGGCCTTTGTCGTCTTCCTTATGGGTCTGGCTGGTTGTGGTGCGTGAGTCGCCATCAGTATGGCGCTGGACTTCCGTTGTGCTGGTGACCGTTCTGTCCGGTCTGATTTCCTGACGTTTCTGCAGCCACTTACGCCAGCGATCTTTCAGGCTGCTGGAGTTGCCGGAATTCTCGGAAACGGCGGCTTCGGGATCGTCTGCATGGGACTGAACCGGGAAGAGGGTCAACAGACTTCCCAGGGCGATGAACAGGCTGAGCTTCTTCATTCGTGTTACCTCTGGATTGAAGGGATGGAATTCAAGTGGATGGCTGTAGCTAAGCATTCTTCATGCCAATGGGCCGCTCCACTATAAGTTCCGCTGCTTAATGGCTTTATGAGCGCGGATAGAATTGGCTCAAGTAGTGAGAGGAGTGTGTGTAGGTATCTCACACAGGGCCGTGTGGAGATCAACGGCGGTAGCTTTTCTCATATCCACCGGCATTCTGCATTTCTTCCCAGCCTGACCGGCGCGCCCTATTACTTTTTCGGCAGCTTCAACACTGGCTCCTGCTTACTGCTCGTTGATCCGATCTATGAGTGTTCGAAATCGCCCCACGTCCCACGAGGCGGTCTTGAAGACCAGTCTTGGCAGGTGCATCAGTTCCGAGGCGTCCTCTTCTTCAGGTAATGCGCCTTCGTGAATTTGAAAACCGCCTTCAGAAAGCAGGTCATCAAATTCATACGTCAGACTATCGGCAAATGCCTGCCCAGGATTTGACTTAAGCCGCATCACGAACCGATCACCCACGTAACGATTGGAATGAAAGACTCGATAGAATTGTGAAATCTCATCGCAC
Source organism: Planctomycetota bacterium (assembly GCA_027625095.1). Classification (GTDB taxonomy): domain Bacteria; phylum Planctomycetota; class PUPC01; order JACPCR01; family JACPCR01; genus JAQBXN01. Next base: position 14,422 of record JAQBXN010000023.1, read on the forward strand.
GCCTCCTCGATATCATCAGTAACTTTGAACAGATTGAGATCGCCATCTGAAATCAGCCCGTTCCCCAACAACTCCTGACGAACAAATTGCTCCCAACGCTGCCAGTAATTCCCCCCCGGCACGTCCAAAAGCACAATCGGCATCGGATTGCTCTTACCCGTCTGCACAAGGGTCAGGGCTTCAAACGCCTCGTCCATTGTTCCAAACCCGCCGGGAAAACAGGTCAGAGCATTCGTCTCCTTCAGGAAGAGAAGTTTGCGCGTAAAGAAATAGCGAAACGTGATCAGTTTCGTGTCCCCGGCAATAAATTCATTCGACGTCTGCTCAAATGGCAGCCGAATATTCAGCCCAAAGCTCCTATCGCGGCCGGCGCCTTCGTTCCCCGCCTGCATGATCCCTGGCCCCGCACCGGTAATAACCATGAATCCGCGATCAGCAATCATCTTGCTGAATCTCTTTGCCTGCTGATACTCAGCCGAATCCGGCTTCGAGCGGGCCGATCCGAAGACACTCACTTTCCGGAGATGCCGATATCCTGAGAAAATCTTGAACGCGTATCGAAATTCCTTGAACGCCTTGTTCAGCAGCTTGAAATCGACCCGCGCCGCATCATCTTTGAGCAGACTCAGGCAGGTCTGGATCATCTCTTCCGCTATTTCGACATTGTCCGAATCACTGAAATCTGAAAGCAGTTCTCGGATGAGATCGTTTCGTTCACTGTTGGTCATAGAATCGCTCGCCGGTAGTGATGTCAAAGCAGGATGGAATATAGGCCGTCCTTGGAACCGAGGCAAAGGTGGACCGTAGTCTTGACGATCCGCGACCAGATTTAATCAAGCTGCCGCTGAGCGCCAGCACCAATAAAGAACAAAAGTGATCAACGAATCTGAAAACCAGCCCCTGCGGTTAGGCAGCACTGAAGATGCTCCCTCGATCCTTTGCTTCGGTCGCGACGCCATGGCCACCACCTTTGAGATATTCATAGCGGGCCAGGAGGCTGTTTATGCCGAGCAGGCCGCCCTCGAGGCCCTGGATGAGATCGCCCGCATCGAGGAGGAACTCAGCCGATTCATACCCTCCAGCGACATCGCCCAGATAAACGCACTCGAACCCGGCGAGAACTGGATTCTTGGCATCAACGCCTTCAATTGCCTGAGACTCGCGAAACAATTGTTCGAAACAACCGCGGGCGCCTTCGACGCCGGCGCTGGATCGGACGCAAGCATCGAGTCGCTCAAATTAAGTGAAGATTCAATGGAGTGTACCGTGTCCTCAGAAGGGCTGCGCATCGACCTTGGAGGCATCGGCAAAGGTTACGCCCTCGACCGTGCCGCAAAAATGTTGCGTGACTGGAGCATCTCCTCAGCCATCCTCCACTGCGGCCAGAGCACTGCTCTGGCCCTCGATGCTCCACCGAACAATACAGGCTGGAACGTAAGCATCCGTGATCCGCGTGACCACTCACTGAGCCTGGCCCGACTGCAGCTATGCAATCAGGCCCTCAGCGGTTCAGGCGTCCTGCTCCACGGCCAACACATCCTCGATCCTCGCAACGGCGAACCAGCCCAAGCCAAAGAGGGCACGTGGTCCCTGGCACCTTCAGCGGCAATCGCCGACGCACTCTCCACAGCCCTGATGGTGATGAGAAATGAAGAGATTGATGCCTACTTCGCCGCGCAGCAATGGCACTCCGGCCTCATGCTGCCAAGCGATTCGGACACCCTCCTGAAATGGGGTAACTGGCAACTCTCCGACGCGGATGAAGAGGGCCGCTAATGAAAAGGATGAAATGAACCGCCCTCCTCTTCATCTTTCATCCGTGGTTCGCCTTCATCCGTGCCTGCCAAATGAATGGACACTCCGGGCACCCGCTTTACGATTCAACCGCGCGACATTCCGAAATACCTCACGAAGCTGTTATCTATGAAGAATCTCTCACTTTTCATCATTGGCCTTACGCTCACGTTTACCACCTCCCACGCCGAACAACCCCTCCGGAAGGATCTCCTGGAGAAAATCCTCACAGCCTCTCCTACCAAGGCGCGAGTCCAGCCCAGGAAAGCCCAAAAAGTCCTCATTTACACCCGGGCTACCGGGTTCGTACATAGCTCGATTCCTTACGGTGCAAGCGCTATCGAAGCTATGGGTAAGAACACTGGCGCGTTTGAGCCAACTATCACCGATGACCCGTTTATGTTCGAGGCTGACAAACTCAAGGAGTTTGATGCCGTCTTCCTTGTCAACACCACCGGCGATCTTTTCAAGGCGAAAAAACCCGGCGAAAACATCGATACGGCTACTTCGGAACGTCTTCGCGAAAACCTGGAACAATTCATTCTCAACGGCGGTGGACTCGGGGGATGCCATGCGGCAACCGATTGTTTCTACTCCTGGCCGGGGTTTGGCCTCATGCTTGGTGGTTACTTTTCCGGGCATCCGTGGCACGAAAATGTCGGCATCAAACTCGACGAGCCTGACCATCCACTCGTGGCTGCGTTCGGTGGCAAGGACTTTCAGATTGCCGACGAGATTTATCAATTTCGCGCGCCCTGGTCGCGCGGCCGGCTCCGTGTGTTGCTCAGCCTGGATGTGAATAAGACCAATATGAACAAGGGCGGCATCAACCGAACCGATGGTGACTTCGGGGTAAGCTGGATCCGTAATCACGGCAAAGGCCGGGTGTTTTACAGCTCGCTCGGGCACCGGGAAGAAATCTACTGGAATCCAACCGTCATGAAATACTACCTCGACGGCATCCAGTTCATGCTGGGCGACCTCGAAGTAGATGCGTCACCGAGCGGCGATCAGCGAAAGTTCAAGGCCCTCTTCAGTGGTTCGGACACCTCGGCGTTTGAATTCAAGCCCGCCGGCTGGATTGCGGAAGACGGCGCTCTAGCGCTCCAGCGGGGGGGCGGTGACGCCTGGACAAAAGAGACCTACGGCAACTTTGTCCTCGATCTCGATTTCAAACTCAGCAAGGGCGCAAACAGCGGCATCTTCATCCATACGGCAAACAAGGGTGACGCGGTACAGTCCGGTATAGAGGTGCAGGTATACGACACCTTCGGCAAAGAAAACCCCGGCAAAAACGACAACGGCGCGGTCTACGACGTCATGGCACCCAGCAGCAACCCGCTCAAGAAACCCGGCGAATGGAACCGTTACACCATCACCTGCTACGACAATAAGATCGAAATCGTCCTCAACGGCACACAGATCATCGACATGGATCGCGACAAATGGACCGAGCCCGGCAAGAACCCGGACGGCACCAATAACAAATTCCGCACCGCGTACAAAGACATGGCCCGTGAAGGCTTCATCGGCTTTCAGGATCACGGCAACGCGGTCTGGTACAGCAATGTGAGCGTGCTGCCGCTGAATAAGGAACGCCGCGCCATGGTCAATTCACTTGCCGGAATGAGCGAAGAGCAGCGACTTCCAAAACTCCTCGAACAACTCGCCGCAGCAGAGACGAGCAATGCCCGAAAGGATACCGAGGCTGTCCTCATCTACGCGGCCCGCAGCGTCACCGATCAGAGTCGCCGTGCCGACCTTATCCTGAGCGCTCTCAAGGGGGCCAGTAAGGAAGTACGCATCTCCCTTCTCAGCATGATGGGCAATATCGGTGGCGAAAAAGTCCTCGGCGTTCTGCGTGAGTCCTGTAAGGATGCCGACCCTGAGATCCGCACGGCAGCGGTGCAGGGCCTTGCTGACTGGCCGGACATGACCGTGATGAACGAGCTGTTCGAAATCGCCAAAACAGCCAAAGAAGAAAACATTAAGTCAATTGCCATTAAGGGATATGCAACGAAGCTCACACAGCCCTCGAACCGTAGCGATGAAGAAACGCTCGACCTCTACAAGCAGGTCATCGCAATAGCCCCGCAGACGGAACGCAAGCCGCTCTTCGATGGAGTTGCCGAGATGCAGAGTCTGACCACACTCGTGGCGCTGGAAGGCTGGTTTCAAGATGCCAGCCTGCAAACCGACGCAGGCCTGGCCATCATCAAACTCGCAGGCGCGCTCAGCTCAAAGTACAAATCCGAATCCGAATCCGTCCTCATGAAGGTGGCTGCGTCTGCCAAAGACGGCGGCCTCAAAGGCAGCGCGCAGCAGGCCATCGACAGAATCCATCAATACGAGGATTTCGTCACCACCTGGCTCTTCTCTGGCCCTCATATGGATAAGAACGAGAAAGACCTTCTGAAGACCCCGTTTCCACCAGAGTTCGGCCTGGCCAAGGCTGCATCAGAAGATATTGATTTGGACGCGGAGGAAACTGAAAACGAACCGGACGCCACCAAACCAGGCGCACGCTGGCAATCCGCTGCTGGCAAGGGCGATACGACCTGGATGGTCGACCTCATGGATCTGGCGCGTGGCGATAATCGCGTCGGCTATCTCCGCACGTGGGTGCATTCCGACAAGGCTCAGAAGCTGCAGCTCCAGGTTGGCTCAGACGATGGCATCAAGGTCTGGCTCAACAACAAAGTTGTCCACACCAATGATGCCAACCGGGGCATCAAACCCGGCGATGATAAAATTGACGTCGACCTCAAGGCTGGATGGAACGAAGTCCTGATGAAAATCCGCCAGGGCGGCGGCTCCTGGGCCGCATGCGCTCGCTTCCGCGCGACCGACGGCAAAGGAGCCACAGGTCTCATCCTCCCAGGCGACAAGGGCAGCCTCGAAGCGGCCATCAAAGATCTCCAGGATCCCAAACAAAGTCAGAACGCCGCTGCCGCCCTGATCACCATGTGCATCGCCGCACCTGATAAAGCCAAAGAACAGAATAGCGCGCTCAAGGCCGCCTTCGGCATCATCAAGGACAACGGCCTCAAAGAAGCTGCCCGTCCGCTGGCGAAGTAAGAGCCTTTGCAGCCTGAGATCGAACAAACATAATCGTCGTGTGCGCTTCCCTCACGGTCGATCTGAATGAACAGGCTGGAAGCCCGTTCTACGACGAATTGCCCGGTAGATGTGACTGCATCACATCAATCTTGTATTCCAACACTCCACTGTTCCCCCACTACTCCACTCTTCAATCATGTCATCTACCACCCGCCGCAAATTCCTGAAGGCAGCTGCAGCAACGGCTGCTGCCCCTTACGTGATCACCTCCTCCGCCCTCGGGGCAAACGGTCGTCCACCCGCCAGCGAACGAATCACATTTGGATTCATCGGCATTGGCGGAATGGGCAACGGCAACATGGAGAGCTTCATTGGATTCCCGGAAGTCCAGGGCATCGCTGTCAGTGACGTCGATACCAACCATCGAAACGCGGCACAGGCCAAGGTTGAAAAACAATACTCAAACGAGAAAGAAAGCGGCAATTACAAGGGCTGCGATGCATACGTCGACTTTCGTGAACTGACCGCTCGCACCGATATCGATGCGGTCATGATCGCCACACCGGACCACTGGCACGCGCTGACGGCCATTGACGCTGCAAAGAATGGTAAAGACATCTACTGCGAAAAACCGATGTCGCTGACTATCGGGGAAGGCCGCGCCATGGTGAATGCCGTCCGGCGTTACGGACGTGTCTTGCAGGTCGGCAGCCAACAGAGGTCGTCCAGTAATTTCCGGTTCGCCTGCGAGATGGTGCAGAGCGGCCGTATCGGCAAAGTTCACAGCGTATACGTCAGCGTTGGTGGTCCCTCCGGCGATTGCTATCTGTCGGCACAGCCAGTGCCGGAAGGACTCGACTGGGATCGGTGGATCGGCCCGGCCCCGTGGCGGCCTTACAACAAGGGGCTCCATCCATTCAGTTGGCGCTCTTACCGGGATTTTTCCGGAGGTGGAATGACCGACTGGGGTGCGCATCACTTCGACATCGCACAATGGGGACTCGGCATGCAATACACCGGGCCGGTTGAGATCCTCCCACCAGACGGCAAAGACGTGAAGCTGCTCACCTACAAATACGCGAACGGCGTTACCATGTATCACGGCGGCGGTTCGAAGGGGGTCAAGTTTGTGGGTTCGGACGGCTGGGTCGAAGTCGCCCGAGGTTACCTGAAGACTTTCCCCGAAAACCTTATGGCCACGCCGACCCAGCCGGGCGAGGTGCACCTGTACGAAAGCAATAATCACCGCGGTAACCTGCTCGACTGTATCAGGTCCCGCAAGAAGACAATCTGCGATGTCGAAATAGGCTGTCGCTCCGTTTCGGTCTGCCACCTGGGCAACCTCGCCTACTGGCTCAAACGACCACTCAAGTGGAATCCCGACAAAGAAGAATTCCTAAACGACCCCGAGGCCAACCGCTGGCTGGATCGCCCAAAACGCGGCGAATGGAAACTGGAAGTTTGAGCAGAATGGAGTGGTGGAGGGATGGAGGGATGGAGTGTCGGAGTTTTGGCGTGTCGGAATGAGCCTTGGCCTGGGTGCCGCATCAAGAATTCGGATCTCGAAGGGAGAACCATGAATAGACGCAACAGGAATCGCGGTTATCAACAATTGCGTGTATGGGAAGATGCGATTGAGCTCTACGTACTGACGACAAGGGTGTTCAAACGCACTTCCTTCGAGATGGGGCGTCTTGTGTCGCAGGCATACGCGTCAGTTGATTCGGTGCATCGGAATATCGCAGAAGGCTATTGTCGCAAATCTATTCGAGAGTATTTCCAGTTCTTGAATATTGCATTGAGTTCTCTTGGCAAATCCGTTTCCAGCTTCATTGCTTACAGAAAAGCAGATCAGTTGTCTGAACAGAACTTCGAGTCCCTGGATTCCCTCGCCTACAAACTCGAGAACGGCCTGATCAAATTGGTCGAGAGCCTCGAGCGCAAAAGAGATCAGGGAGACTGGACAGACACCTTCATAGTCCAGGAGAGCAACGCCATATACGACTCAGAAGCACCTACCTCCGACTAAACTCCACCCCTCCACCACTCCTCCACTCCACCTCTCCACTCCTCCACCACTCCACTCCTCCACCCCTCCATTGTCCCTCCCTCTCAAAACCACACGACGCCGCATCATAACCGCCACCGCTGCCGGAATCGGCGCGATGGCAGGTGCGTACGTCATAAAGTCACAGGCGAAGAAGCGGCCACCACCGAGCGAGCGAATCACGCTGGGCATTATCGGCCTCGGCGAGATGGGCAGCCTGCACCTTGGGCTGTTCTTCGGATTCGAGGAAGTTCAGATACTCGCGGTCTGCGATGTAGACCAATCGTATCGGGAAAGGGATGTAGACCGTCTGGACCGTTTGTATTCACTGCAGGCTGGAAAAAGAGGCTCTTACAAAGCAACGAAGGGGTATCGCGATTACCGTGAACTGCTCGCCCGTGATGACATTGACGCAGTCCTTATTGCCACCCCTGAACACTGGCACGGAATCATGGGCGTCGATGCGGCGCGAAGTGGCAAGGACATTTATGGAGAAAAACCGCTTTGCCAGACCATAGGCGAATCCCGCGAGCTGGTAAGAGCTGTAAGGCGATACAGCACCGTGTTCCAGACCGGAAGCCACCAGCGTTCGAACGGGACCTTCCGCTTCGCATGCGAAATGGTTCGCAGCGGCCGTATTGGCCGCGTCCACACCGTCTATGTCGGCTGCGGTGGCCCCTCCGAAGATTGTTATCTGCCTGAAGAGCCCGTGCCCGCGGGACTCGACTGGGAGATGTGGCTCGGGCCCGCCCCCTATCGGCCATACAACTCCAAACTCCACCCTCAGTCGTGGCGGCCGTTTCGTGATTTTTCCGGCGGAGGGATGACCGACTGGGGCGCGCACATGTTCGACATCGCCCAATGGGGGCTCGGCATGGACGACACCGGCCCGACCGAGATCATGCCACCCGACGAAGAGCATCCGAACCTCAGATTCAGATACGCCAACGGTACGGACATGATTCACGATCCGGAAACTACAGGCGTCCGATTCGCAGGCATCGATGGTGAGATCGAAGTCAACCGTGGCTACCTGAAAACAACTCCGGAGCACCTGTCGAGGGAGTCCACCCGGCCCGGCGAAGTCTTCCTCCCCGCCAGCGAGAACCATCGGGCCAACTGGCTCGAATGCATCCGAACACGCCGAAACCCCATCTGTGATGTCGAGACCGGGTGTCGCTCAGTAAGCGTCTGCCACCTGGGCAACATCGCCTTTTGGTTAAACCGCCCCCTGAAGTGGAATCCAGTGACCGAACAGTTCATCGATGACGAAGCAGCCAACAGACTCTTGGACCGCCCCCGCCGAAGCCCATGGAACATTTATACGTAATGCTTAATGAGTAAGTTGCGATGGCAACACTCGGTCAAGCATCCCAATTCATCCAAACATTCAGTCCTCCGACACTCCAGTTCTCCATCTCTCCATCCCTCCAACCGGATATATGAAAACGACCACACTATCACTCACTATCTTATTCATTACTCATTACCCATTAGGGGCCGAAGGCCCTGACGTAAACGCGCTTATCGCCGAGTTCAAAGGCGAGACGACCGCGATCGAACGAAGTCCGGAACAGCTTGTCTCGGCATACACCACGGTGATTCAGTCTCTGCTGCCTGCGCTGGGTTCGGAAGAGATAGGTGAACGCAACTCGCCTCAACAGACCCTTCAGGCAATATGCTGGCACGCATCGAGACCGGGCGCGGAAGCTGAGCGTGTTGGGGTTTGCAAAGCTATCGGCTCATCGCTGGGGCCAAAAACGCCTGAATTCGCCCGCCACTGGCTGCTCAAACAGATCGAACACATCGGACGGGAAGAATCGGTAGACACTCTGGCATCACTTCTTGATGAAGAGGATGCCACCATCCGTGAACGCGCCCGGCGTGCTATCCAGAACAATTCATCGCCAAAGGCCGGCGTGAAGATTCGTGAACAGCTCGAAAAGTCCACAGACCCGGTATGGCAGCTCTCGCTGCTGAATTCGCTGGTCTATAGAAAGGAAATTTCCAGTGAATCCGTCTTTCTGAAATACGCGAAGGACGATAACGAATCCCTCCGATCCTCAGCCATCCAGGGTCTGTCGCTTATTGGTTCAACGCAAGGTGCCGAGGTGATAGCGGCTGCCATGAGCCAAGGATCGGATCGTGCCCAGGCCATAGCCTCCGATGCCTACCTTCGCCTTGCAGACAAGCTGACTGAGATGGACAAGAAGGCCGAGGCTCTCGCCATCTACAAAAAATTGCTCGACACGGCTGGCCATCGGAAGTGCGCAGCGGTTATCGGGGTCGGCCGAGCGGGAGGCACCGACGAGCTTCCACTTCTCTTCACATCTTTGCAGGACGCGGATCCCAAAGTGGTCGGTGCGGGCAAAGCCGCGCTCGCGCTCCTGCCGGGCAAGGAGGTCAGCAGCGCTATCGTGGAGCGACTCAAGACAGCAGATGCCGATCTCAAAATTGCCCTGCTCGAGGCCCTCGCTGAAAGTGCGGACGAGGCGATCTTGCCGGTCTTCCTTGAATCGTTGAAAGATGCGGACCAGGGAGTGCGCATCGCTGCCCTGAGCGGCATGGGGCGTCTGGCCTCGGCTAGCGCCGTGCCCGCACTCGTTGAATCCATTGCCCGCTCGAAAGAGAAGGAGCTTGAAGCCGCGCGCAATGCCCTGGCGATCATCCCGGGCGATGCCGTCATCGATCAGCTCACGCGGGCCATTGACAGTTCAGATTCAGAGAGTCGGGTCAAACTTATTCAGACACTTGCCACCCGCCCATCTGACAAGGTTGAAACCTACCTGAAGAAGACCGCCATGGACAAGGATGTCGGGGTGCGTATCGCCTCCCTGTTGATTCTGAAAAAGTTGACCACCGTAGAAGATTTGCCATTCCTGCTTGGACGTCTTGTTGTCGCGGAAACAGACGACGAAAGTGAGGCCGTGCAGGCGGGAGTCTTCGCCGTTTTCGGCCGCGCTGAGGACAAGCAGAAGGTCGTCGACGACATCATGGCCCAGTACAAGACCTCGGCGAAGCCCGCCCAGGTGGCCATCCTGAAGCTCATCGGCCTGACCGGCATCACAGAATCATTGGGCGCTTTGCGCACCGCCTGGAAATCAGAAGACAAAGACATCAAAGAGGCCGCCCTGCGTGGCATGACCGAATGGCCAAACCTCGGTGCTTCAGAAGATCTGCTTAAAATTGTCAAGGAAGGTGACGATCTGATTCATAAAGTGCTGGCCTTCCGCGGCTTTAATCGCATGGTTGGCGCCGCTGCTGCTGAAACCCCTGAATCAGCTATCGATATGTTGAAGGCTGCCTTAGAGGTCGCGCCCAGGAACGATGAGAAAGTGCTTGCTATCGGCACCATCGGCAATATCGGACATCCCAAGGCGCTCGAAGTCCTGTTGCCACATGTCAGTAACGAGGAAATACAAAGCGAATCAGCGGCTGCGATATTCAAAGTGGTCGAGACGCTCGGCCTTGCGAGTACTGCAGAATCCCTCGCAACGCTCGAGACACTGAAGACCACAGTGAAATCAGACAAGGACAAGGCAAGAGCTGACAGCCTGATCCAGAAAATCCAAATCCATGAAAACCATATTCACACCTGGCTCTACGCCGGCCCTTTTTCTCAGAACGGGAAGCAGGAAAAAGACCTTTATGACATCGCGTTTCTACCCGAGACAAAACCCAACGAAGCGAGCTGGAAAAGAGTGGAAACGCTGCCAGAGACCAACGATTCCTGGAAACTTGATCTCCACAAATTTGGCAGAGGTGATCACCGTGTCGGCTACCTCCGCACCTGGGTGCGAGTGGAGAATCCGGCAAAGGCATCGCTCGAAGTTGGAAGTGATGACGGTGTCAAAGCCTGGCTTAATGGCAAAGAGGTCCTGGTATTCAAAGGCAACCGGGCCATCGCGGCGGGGGCGAGCAAAGTCAACGTCGATCTCGCCGCAGGCTGGAATCTTCTCCAGCTCAAGATCACCAATGCCACCGCATCCTGGGACGCGAGTGCCCGATTCCGCGCCGAAGACGGATCAGGGTTGAATGGCCTGCTGACGTTCGATGATGCGAACTGCGCCGAGACCATGCTTGCAGACATGGCCGTCGAAAAGCCAGCAGACAATCTCGTGGATGCGTCCATCGATGTTGCATTCGCTGCAGCCAGGGTCGACGAACAGAAGCAGATTGTAGATGCGCTTGCAAAGCTGACCCAGGATGAGGCTGTGCTGGAAAGAGCCGAGATCGTCCTTGCCGATTCGAGCGAAGTTGCGGACTTCATTCTCGAATGGGAGGTGGCCGGCCCCTACACCAAGCCAGACAAATCAGGCAAACTATTCACCACTGCCTTCCCACCTGAAGACCCCGATTCAAAGGACGTGAATTGGAAGAATGTGAAGGCTGAAGGACAGATCGTACTACTCGAACGTCTCATCGGCGGGGACAACCGTGTCGCCTACCTGCGCGCTTGGATCCGGTCCAAAAGAAAGGCGGACGCCCTGCTCGAAATCGGGACGGACGACGGCTGCAAGGTCTGGCTCAATGGCAAACTCATTCACAAAGTTGAGCGAAACCGAGCCGTCAGAATCGGGGAAGACAAAGTCAACGTCACCCTCGAACAGGGCATCAATCCGATCATGCTCTCAGTCTACAACAGCGGAGGCGGCTGGTCCGCAGTCGTCCGAGTGAGGGCCAGGAATGGCAAGCATCTGCCGGGATTGAGGTATCTGTCGAAGGCGCCTCAGTGAGGCAAAGGCTGAAATCCTCTTGGGATTCCTTAGAATATCGAGGTTTCTTGACTGATAAGGAATGCGTCATGAACCAGAACTCCATCTACATCCAGGAAGAACTCAGAATTCCGATGGACATTGACTGCCTGGAGAAATTCCGCAAATGGGCGATGTCAGAGGAGTTTCCAAAGAAAGGCATCTCCTATTTTGGAGGCGATATTGACGTAGATATGAGTCCTGCAGAATTAAACAACAATAAGGTCACTATTGAATTCGCGACTGCTTTGAAATTGCTGCTTGAGGAAGACAGTGAGCTGTTCGTCGAAACAGTCCTTCTCACAAACATCGCAGCCGAGCTTTCAACCTGCCCCGATCTTTTCTTCATTTCTCACGAGACCATTGAATCTGATCTCGTCCAGTTCGTGCAGAGTGTATCCAACCCGGATCAACTGGTGGAAGTCATGGGCTCTCCCGACATGACTTTGGAGGTGGTCAGCCGGTCATCGGTAAAGAAAGACACAGTAACCCTGCGTAGCCGGTATTTCCAGGCCGGGGTGAAAGAATACTGGATCGCAGATATCCGCGGTCCTGAAATTGAATTTCGGATCCTCAGGAGAGGGGAATCCGATTGGTTAGTGCCGGAAAGTGCTGGCGGTTGGCAGCACTCCGATGTCTTTCGGAGAGAATTCCAACTCTCTCGAACGAAAGGTCGCAGCGGGCAGTGGCGGTACCGGGTTGAATCGAGGTCTTGAATCGCCGCGCTGGTTTGTAACCTGCGATATCAGGTCCGTGAAGATGGCAGGTTGAAAAACCTATCCCACATTTCAAAGAATCCTGAAATGCCCGATCAGATTGGGCAGGTCTGCACTTTCAAAGGCTACTTCGACCTCTGAGTTCAAATCCAGATTCTCATTCGAATAGATATGCGCCTCGAATCCAATTTCGGGCAGTAGTGTGATGACCTGTTGTCGACGTTGTCCGACCACAATTCCTTTGCCGCGCCATTCCTTCTGCGATTGCAGATAAACCAGAGTCCAATGCTGCCTGGAGTTTCGTTCTGCGCGCCGTAGTTCGGAAGTCAGTGCCTCTGCGGCGCCCACGCGTTCGAGTAGAGCCTGGGAAGGGATCAAAGACCCATTATTCAGATGGGCCCGGAGCTGTTGGTGCACCACAAGATCCAGGTAGCGCCTGAGAGGGCTGGTGGCCTGGACGTAGGCATCGATGCCGAGTCCGCCATGCGGTGAAGGAATGCTGCGGAGTTGGCTGCGCTTGAGAGTTCGCCGAAGAGCGAACATCCCGGCGGTGTCGCCTGGCCGCTCATCCGTTGCCGTTGGTTCCTGTGTACTGAATGGCAGGGGGATCTCGTTCTCCGTGGCGTATCTTGCCACAGCCTCACCAGCGAGAAGCATAGACTCCATGACCAGGCCCCGGCTTTTATGTGCCGGCAGAGGAGTGATCGTCACCTCGCCCTGATCCACTCGTACTTTTACCTCCGGCAGATTGATCTCCACTGCGCCGTTACGACGACGGCGGTCCGCCAGTTTCTCTGACAGATTCAACAATTCTGCAAAGGGTGATTGGGAAAGCCGGTTTTCCGCTTCCTCGTAGGTGAGTCGTTGAACCCGCGCCAGCGAGCGCTGCACCTCAACTCCCTCGATTTGTAAGTCCTCCGTGAGCGAAATTTTAAATGAAAGCGCGGGCGAAACGTCATGCAGCCCCAACCCCAACTGCCTGGTCGCCGATTCAGGCAGCATGTGAATGACCTGTTCTGGCAGATATAGATTTGATGCCCGGGAACGTGCTTCAAGATCCGCGGCTGAGTCTGGACTGACCAGCGCAGCGACGTCTGCCACGTGGACCCAGAGCGTGTTCCCATCCAGGCTGAGGGCGTCATCGGGATCGGTGCTGCCTTCGTCATCGATAGCGAAGGCGGCGAGATCCGTGAGGTCGAGGCGGTCCTCTTCCGGTAAACCGGGCAGCTCGGCAATGGCTGCGATCAGGCTGATGCCCTCTCTTGCCGGGTAAGGATTTCTTGATACATCCCAGTGACCGATTTGCAGAAGAAGAGAATGCGCGTTCTCAGGCGTTTCCCCTCGGGTGAGTTCCTTTAACAGGCGACTTGATTTTGATTGGCCCGTCGCAAGCGCTTCGACTTCCTGCAGGTACCGCTCGTCACCCGTGACAATGCTTCCGGCCTCGATTCTCTGTTTGAACTCTTCCCAGGAATTTCTTTCACGCTCTTTGCCTTCTCGGCGGGCGCGCTCTGTTCCGACTTCTTGTTCGGTCCGGGCACGAATCTTGTCTGGCGTCCCCACGAAATAAAGTCCATCCGCCACGGCCTCCCAAGCCGCCCAGGCGGTGGCTGGAGTAAATTCATTGAATGCCAGTTCTGCGAATTCCGAAAGGTTGATGGTTTCGCCGGTGAGCATTTCCCAGGCAGTCTTCAAATCACCCTCACATGGAATCAGCTCACCCAGTGTTTTGGTCGGGCCAGGATGCAGGAGGTGGACGTCCTTCTGCCGCACTTTCTGTGTCTTGCCGCCTGCAAGCCCTATCTCGAGTCGATCCCCGGCATTGACCACAATCGCTGGTTGCTCTTTGTATAGGACGAGGCTGTCTTTCATTCGAGTAAGCCGTGATAACAAAAAGAAAAGGTTTGGAGCGTCGGAGTGCACGTTCCAAACCTTTTTTATTCTGAAGGCCCCGAGCGGAGTCGAACCGCTGTACCTGGTTTTGCAAACCAGTGCCTAAGCCACTCGGCCACGGGGCCACGTCAAGCGGGCGGCGATTCTATTTTTTGGTCAAGCTTAGTCAAATACTCCAGAAGTGTTTCCAGAGCAGCGTCCGCTATGGAATCTTGTATCTCTGCACGGTCGCCTGAGAACTGAAAAGAGCGGGTATCAATTCCTTCCGCGGAACTGATCGATATGAACCCCGTGCCGATCGGTTTCGGAGATCTACCGCGAATGGGACCGGCGATTCCTGACTCGGCCAGGCCAAGGTCTGTGCCTGCGTTCCTTCTGACTCCCTCGGCCATGGCTTCAGCCGCCTTTGCTGAGACAGCGCCGTGCTCAGACAAATATTCCTCGGTCATTCCAAGCAGGTCCATTTTGCTCTGCTTGCTATATGCGATGATGCCCCGTTCGAAATAGCCGGAACTGCCGGGGACGCGGACTATCCGGCCGCATATCTGCCCGCCGGTCGTGGCCTCGGCGATGCCGATGGTCAGGTTCAATTTCGTGGCCAGTTCCTGGATCTGTTCTTCGATGCTCATGACGGATGGTGGTGGTTGACGTAATTTAACCCCAAGTTACATTTCGACATTCTTCACAAAATCCAACTTTTCAGACGCCTTGAGGATACATGCCATGCAGGAATTCTTCCCTGGGATTTCAAAGATTAAGTACGAAGGTACGGATTCCAAAAACCCACTTTCATTTAAGCATTACAACCCGAATCAGAAAGTGCTGGGCAAGAAGATGAAAGATCATCTTCGCTATGCGGTCTGTTACTGGCACAGCTTCAAAGGTCTTGGAGCGGACCCCTTTGGGCCGGGAACGATTATTCGTGAGTACAACAACTCGAGCTGCCCCATGGAGGTGGCCGAGATGACCATGCACGCGGCCTTCGAATTCTTTACGAAACTCGGCGTTGAATACTGGTGTTTCCACGATCGCGACATCGCGCCTGAGGCGGATACTCTTGCGGAAACCAATGCCCGGCTCGATACGATCGTCAAGCTGGCGAAGAAGCTTCAGGACGACAACGGTATGAAACTTCTGTGGGGAACGACGAACGCTTTTTCCCATCGCCGTTTTATGGCCGGTGCATCCACGAATCCCTCGCCGGCTGTCTTTGCTTATGCAGCTTCACAGGTGAAGAAGGCGATGGAGATCACGAAAGAGCTTGGCGGAGAAGGCTATGTATTCTGGGGCGGCCGCGAGGGATACGAAACCCTGCTGAACACGGACATGAAGCGGGAGTTCGACCACCTTGGCCAGTTCCTGAATATGGCCATCGACTACAAGAAGAAAATCAAATTCACGGGCCAGTTCTACATTGAACCCAAACCCAAAGAACCGACGAAGCACCAGTACGATTTCGACGCGGGTAACTGCTACTCCTTCCTGCAGAAATATGGCCTGGCGAATGATTTCAAACTGAATATCGAGGCCAACCATGCCACCCTGGCTGGGCACACTTTCGAGCACGAGCTAGAATTTTGCGTGGCTAATGGCATCCTCGGCTCGGTCGACGCCAATCGTGGAGATCTGCTCTTGGGTTGGGACACCGACCAGTTCCCAACGGATATCTACGACACCACAAAAGCCATGTACACGATCCTCAAGGACGGAGGATTTACGACCGGTGGTCTTAATTTCGATGCCAAGATTCGTCGCCAGTCAGTGGATCCGGTTGACCTGTTCCATGCGCACATCGGGGCTATGGATGCATTTGCCCGCGGCCTGAAGAACGCGGCGAAAATGCTCAAAGAGAAGAGGCTCGCCAAATTCGTAAAGCAGCGTTACAGCGGATGGGATAATGGTCTGGGCGCCAGCATAGAGGCAGGTAAGGAGGACTTCACGAGCCTCGAAGCACACACGCTCAAGCACGGTGAACCGAAGGTTGAAAGCGGCCGCCAGGAGATGCTGGAGAATATTCTGAACGAATATATTTAGGCCTTCATTGGACACTTTCGATCTGTTCTCAGCGCCAGCCTGTCATGTGTGTTGACGCGGACCGTCACTAATGGGCCAGCAGCTCGAACATCCGGCACTCTTGACCATGTCTGACCGTATTACCGCACGAGTTCTTGCAAACGAATACCTGGAACGTAACGAACCAACTGCATGGTTTGACAAGCTCTACGCGATGGGCAAGGCGGAGACTGTGACAATTCCCTGGGCGGACATGGTTCCCAATCGGCATCTCTTGGAATGGCTGGAAGTACACCGATCTCGGAGCGAGGGACGTGCACTGATCGTGGGCTGTGGACTCGGCGACGACGCGGAAGAGCTAAGCCGCCGTGGATACATGGTCACCGCATTCGACATCGCGCCGACCGCGATTGAATGGTGCGGAAACCGCTTTCCTGATTCCGAAGTTGATTACCTGGTCTGTGATTTGTTCGACACCCCTGCAGACTGGCACATGGCTTACGACCTGGTTGTTGATGCCTACACAATCCAGGCATTGCCGCTCCAACTCAGGTCTCGTTGTCTCCGGTCACTGGCTGAGCTGGTGTCGCCTGGAGGTGAACTCCTTGTCATCACAAGAGGGCGGGGGGATGACGAGCCGGCGGAGGAGCTTCCCAGGCCGGTCTCCTTACAGGAACTGTCAGGTTTAAAAGAGGCTGGTCTGAAGGAGGTCTCGGTGGAAGATTATTTCGATAATGAGGACCCACCCAGACGGCGCTTCCGAGTGGTATACAGCAGGCCTTAAGAACCGAGCTTCCCCTTCAATAACTGCATCGCCAGCACTGGGACGCCAATCGAAGCGGCCAGCACCAACCACAGATTGTCGAAGTTTTGAGCGATGGCGCCTGCCGCGGCGTAGACGAGCGAGATTCCAAGATTCGCGGTGGTTGTCAGGATCAGGAAGCGCTGCAGTTTCAGCCTGCTCATGCCGGCGAGGATGGTGGTGAATTCGGCCCAGACGGGCACGGCGCGAAAAACCACCAGCATCCAATCGCCAAATTTCACCGCATGGGCTTCCATCTCCTGCATTTCGTTCTCATTCATCCACCGGCTCGCCGCTCCCCTGGCTGCACTGATCCCGAGGCCGTAGCCAATGATGCAGCTCGCCGTCATCCCAAGGGCCGAACAGATTGCGCCAACCCAGAATCCGAGCACAGCGCCTGCGGCCGTGCTTACCATGCTGGAGGGTATGGGCAGCAAAACATCTGTCGCCAGTACAAGCAGGATCGTCAGCGCTGAAATCCAGGGGCGACGCTCCGCCTCTTTCAGCATGGATTCGATCCGACTTTCCAGCTCACCACCAAAGAGGAAGAAAGGGATCAGAATCATCGTCAGGAGTGTGAGCCCGAAGATTAGTAGCTTAATCCTTACCGAAGGTGACATTCTCTAGATCAGCGATAAGGGTCGGATAATCCCGATAACATTCGTCGACTTGTGGATCTTTAATGGCAACGGGTTGGCTTTTTTCATATCGAATCCGCCAGGGACCGTTCCTGAAGAGTCGCGCATAATCCTGCGAGCATGAGGTACTTCCCCAATTTCTTATACCTCTTGGCGCCATAGTCGTGTGAAAAACGCATTTTGTATCCTCGGCCGGGACGCGCGATGGGATGGCCGGATATCGCGCCCGGAACTCGAAGGCTCTTTCGACAATACTGATTTGGGCAGGTCACGCTCCCCGACAAGGATTCTCCCTTCTCAAGAGTCTTCCCGTCGTCTACAATCCTGCCCCTGCGACTTCAAGATGGTTAATAGTTGGTAAGCAACGCGGCGTAAGAGACCCTACTGAGTATGTCCCAAACATTTTTGCCGGACAAACGAGCGCTCATCATTGATAGAGACCTGACCAGTCTCAATATTTTCGATCTGGTTCTGCCTGAGTTCGGGTATGAGATTGTGAATATGCAATCCGCCAGCGAGGGATTGGAGAGCCTGAAAGAAGAAGAGTTCCAACTGATTATCGTGGACCTATCCATTTCCCAGGCCCCATCTCTGGAATTCATTTCCAGCATTCACAAGCAGGCACCAAATCTGCCAGTTATCGGGATCGCAAGGAAGCTGGATTCGCGCCGCCGATTCTTTTCGGGCCTCATGGCTGCATTCCTTCAGAAGCCGTTCACTGACGCGGATGTCCGGGCCACGATTAACCAAATTCTGGTTAACCCAACAAAGCGTCTTCGTCATGAATCTGCGGTCATCGACCCCCTGGAGCTCAGGAACCAGAACCAGCAACTCAAGGTTCTTGTGGAGATGGCTATTGCTCTCGGTGAGGTGGCGGAGTTCGAGAAGCTCATGTCGCTGGTTATAGACCTCACTTGTATGGCCCTGGATGTGGAGAGGGGCACGGTATTCCTGGTGGATAAAGAAAAGAACGAGCTCTGGTCAAGAGCTGGCAGCGGACTCGAAGCGACTGAGATTCGCGTCCCAATCTCTAACGGCATTGCCGGGCGCGTCGCCCGAACGGGCCAGACGGTTCTCACGAACGATCCCTATGCCAACGAAGACTTCAACAGTGAGTTCGACCGCAAGCTTGGATTTACCACCCGCTCTATCCTCAGCGTCCCGATCAAGAACGCCAACGGCAATATTATTGGAATTCTCCAGGTGCTGAACAAGAATTCTGAAGATGGATTCAGTGCAGCCGACGAAAAGCTCCTGTACGGAATAGCGAGCATTGCAGCCGTTCGGCTCGAAAACACTCTTCTCCTCGAACAGATCGAGCAACAGAAAAAACTGAGCATGCTCGGCGCCCTCGCCGGCGGCATTTCGCACGAGATCAAGAATCTGCTTGCTCCACTCAGCTTCGCAGAGCTGATCGCCATCAGGTATCCCGATGACAAGCAGGTATTAAAATATACCCAGATGATCACGGATGCCCGCGACCACGCGATCAACCTGCTCGAGGAGGTTCGTGATATCGCCAAGCCTGTCCGGGACTACGAGGTCGAACCGATGTCGCTCGCGGAGGTGGTCAAGGAAGTCACACTCTTTCTTTCCGTTGACAGTCTGGTGAAACACATTGATCTTCGGCTCGATCTGGACGAGAAACTGCCGCCTGTCCCACTCAATCGACGCAAGGTCAAACAGGTTCTCATCAACCTCATTCGTAATGGTTGCCAGGCCCTTGCAGACCCAAACACGGGTCACATTTCTATTCGCCTTCAGATGGATGACGGAGACGTCCTCCTTCACGTCGAAGATACCGGCAAAGGCATTCCACCCGAGCAGATCGACAAAATCTGGGAGCCCTTTTTCTCAACAAAGGGCGATGCAGGCACTGGATTGGGGCTCGACATCTGTCGCAAGATCGTAAACGCCCTTGGAGGAACGATCCATTGCACGAGTGAAGTTGGCGTCGGTACCGTCTTCACTTTGCGATTCCCAAGAAAATGCTACGAGGCGATGGAATCCTCTGAAGAAGTGTTGGGTGGCTTGGAATCGGTCGAAGTGATTGACCTGGATGATGAGGACAGCGACTACGGTGCCGATATGGAAGTCATGGATGAAGATGAGATCGCAAGACTGATTGATGAAGAGACTTAAATCGGAGATCATCGCATGGCTGGCTGCGCAGGAACGGGCTGTGCCTGTATATACGATCTGGGAATGACATCCCTCTGATATCTCATTACAATCCCGAGCCGACCATGCTCAGGGAATTTTCCTATCATAGGAGATAAAGGAATGGCTTCAGATTCGGGCGAATCGAAAGATACGAACAAAAGGTCTGGAAAGAAGATCAAGAAGGCGTTCCGAGCCTATACTCTTCAGGACGGTATGAATATCGTCAAGAAGGAGATGGGGCCCCAGGCGACAATCCTCTCGGTCAAGAAGGTGCCCTCTCGCAGCAGGAAAGACGTCATTGTGGTCGAGATTGTGGCAGAAGCACCTGCGCCAGAGGAGAAGAAGGCTCAGCCAGAACTGAACAAAGAGGGCTCAAAGGTTGGCGGCCTCGGCAAACAAATGGCCAAAGTAAGGGAGGTCGTTGTCCTGCCTCTGCGTTATCCGGAGATGTTCGCCCGGTTGGGTATTTCACCACCGAAAGGCGTCTTGATGTACGGCCCTCCGGGAACGGGCAAGACTCTCACCGCTCGAACAGTTGCCGAAGAATGCGGGGCTACTTTTTTCTCGGTCAATGGGCCCGAGTTGCTCGGTGGGGCCATGGGCGAAAGCGAAAAGAATCTGCGCGAAGTCTTTGAAAAAGCCACCGCCCAGGCACCGAGCCTGATCTTCTTTGATGAAATAGACGCCATCGCCGGCCAGCGCGAAGACGCAGGGTCCGGTGCTGAGAAGAGATTGGTCACACAGCTCCTTACCCTGATGGACGGAGTCGATGACAAGCGCGGCCGCGTGATCGTCCTCGCTGCCACCAACCGCGTGGACTCTATCGACAGCGCGTTGCGCCGGCCGGGACGTTTCGACCGCGAGGTTGAAATCCCCATTCCCGATGAAGAATCCCGCTGCGAAATTATCAAGATTCACGCCAAGGGGATAGCCATCGCTTCAGACGTAGACCTGGAGAAAATTTCGGCAGTGTGCCACGGCTATGTAGGTGCAGACATTGCTCATCTCTGCAAAGAGGCCGGCATGCTGGCCATCCGCGAGGCCATGCCCGCAGGCGGGCAGCCCCCGTCAAACCTCCAGGTGCATAAGCGCCATTTCGAGGCCGCGATGAAAGAGATTACACCGACCGCTATGAAGGGCGCCGCAGCCATGGCCTCGAACATCACTTTTGCTGACGTCGGTGGCCTGGAGGACGTGAAACGCGAACTGGAAGAGGCCATCGTCCTGCCGCTCAAACGGCCTGAACTCTTTAAGCAGATGAATATCCGCCCGTCCAAGGGCGTCTTGCTCGCGGGCCCACCGGGAACCGGCAAGACCCTCATCGCCCGTGCCGCAGCCGGCCAGTGCGGCGTCAACTTCATCGCGGTCAACGGGCCATCCCTCGTATCAAAATTCGTCGGTGAAACAGAGAAGCAGCTCCGTGACGTATTCGAGAAAGCCCGCAATGCCAGCCCGTGCATCATCTTCTTTGATGAGTTTGATTCGATCGCACCGGTTCGCGGCAGTGGTTCCGATGACCAGTTCGCCGACCGTCTCGTCGCGCAATTACTTGTTGAGATGGACGGCTTCGATCCCAGCCAGGCCATCTTTTGCCTGGCCGCAACCAACCGCCCAGAAGCTATCGACCCAGCAGTTCGACGCCCCGGCCGCTTCGATAAGGTTATCTATATTCCTCTTCCCGATGCAGAGAGCCGCAAGCACATCCTCGATGTCCATCTCCGCCAGAAACCGCTGGAAAAAACATCGACATGGACGAGCTCACCACCATCACCATGGGATTCTCCGGAGCGGAAATCGAAGAAGCATGCCGCCGCGCAGCGATGGAAGCCGTGCGGAAATCTATTGCCGCCACCAGCACTCTCGAACCGGCGATCTCCCACCGGGATCTGGTCAGAGTTTTTACTGACATGGCCAAGGCGACCGGAAAAGATGTCCAGGAGCACAAAGCGGCCTCCACCCACAAGGCCATGGTCGTGGACGATAATGACTATGCACGCGAGTTTGCCGCAGAGGCCGTCAAGCTCGCAGGCCTCGAGCCTGTTACTTTTGAAGACCCTTTAAAGGCCATAGAGGCCCTCGAAACCCAGCACTTCGACCTGGTCATCCTTGATGTTGACATGCCCAAGATGGACGGCATGGAGGTCCTGTCGCACATCAGAAAAATTCTACCCAATCTCCCGGTCATCATGGCCACCGGCAACAAGGAAGACGTCACCAAGATGACATCCTTTAAACTTGGCGCGACTGATTACCTCAACAAACCCTATTCGGTTCAGGATCTCGTCAATTGCGTCAAGAACGCCTTGGACGACACCGAGGGTTGAGTTCAACGCTATGTCCAGACTCCAGACAGCGATAGACCAGATCCTCTCCTCCCGCGATTACACCAACAGAATTCTGGAGACCATCGAAGACACCAATTGGTTCTGTATGCCCGAACCTGCGGTGACCCACATCGCCTGGCAGGTCGGCCACCTGGCAGTAGCCCAGTACGGTCTGTCCCTTGTCCGAATGCGCGGCGAACATGAGAGCGACGAAAACCTCATCCCAAAAGCTTTCCGGGACCATTTCACCCGCGCCTCCGTCCCGGCTGCAGATCCGGCGGCCAATCCTTCCATTGCCGAGATTCGCTCCGTATTCGACAGAGTACATCAACAGGCGACGGAGGAGCTCCCGAACATAAATGACGATGACCTGGATCTCCCGCCGCTCCTACCACACCAACTGTTCAATACCAGGCTGGGGGCGCTCCACTGGACGGCCAGACACGAAATGCTCCACGTAGGCCAGATCGGCCTGCTGCGCCGCCTGTTTGGTATGGAGAAGTTTCGATAGTAATTGAAGGCGCAAGAAATCTGATTCGTACCCATCATTCTCTCCCGGCAACCTGATAGATGACAGCGACCATCACTCTTACACCAGAACAGCGACAGGATTACGCCAGCAAGGGATACCTTATTGTTCCGAATGTCCTGACTGAAAAGGAACTCCTGGCGTTTCTGAAACACGAATCACAGCCCAAGCCCGAATCCATGAAGAAGGGCTTGCGATCGCACACCGCCGACCCGATGTGGAATTATCTTTCCAGCCACCACAACATCGCCGGCATCGCGCAGCAGCTTCTGAACGGCCAGCCCAGAATCGTTCAGACCATGTATCTTGCCAAACAGCCGGCAGATGCAGCCGGTGAAGGGGGAGGCCGCGGCATCGCTCTCCACCAGGACACCCATTACCTGCCCAGCGACCCGAACACCCTGATGGCATGCTGGATTGCGCTTAACGATACCAGCCCTGACAACGGCGGCTTTTGTACCGTTCCTGGCAGCCATAAGGGCGACCTGCGAAAGACACACAAAAACACTGAGGAGGATCATCTGAGCTGGGAGAATGAACACCTGATGCGTGATCGCCATGGCCGTGAATGGAAGCAGATGATGTATTCATTTCAGATCGAAAACCTCAATGACGATTGCATCGAACACCTGACCATTCCGCGGGGCAGCGCCGTCTTCTTCACCGGCATGACGATTCATGGCTCGTTTGCCAATCGTTCCACAAGGCCTCGCCTGGCTTTTGCCGTGCACTATCTTCATGAGGACTCCTGGCTTTTGAGAGCGGACGTTCAGGAGACAACCCTTGTGAGCGAATTCTCCACCGTGTTACCCGAACCGGTGAGCTGAGTGGCAGGGGGATTTTGAACTCTAAATCAACGGATCCAAGGCCGATCGTCCTGGCCACATCAAACTTGGGCCGCCCTCATTGCAATCTGCGCCGCATGGTTTCGACCTGCCCATCAGCACGATAAACAATGGGCCAAATGTTCTCGAGCTGATGTCCGAATCACTCTGGCAAGTGCATTGGGCAGAGGGACGCCTGAACAGTTGAATCGTGTTCCGCGGTCGGAGACCCGTGGTGGGATCTTTCGATAGCCATTCTTCCCTCGCTACAGGGCCCAAACTTGCGAGTTCCTCTCCGTGAGTGTAAGAGCTACTACCTCAATTTCTTTAACCAGAAACACTGTCTATGCGGGTCTTGAATCCAGCCATACTACTGTTGCTATTCTCAAGTCTCAGTGCACTCGCAAGAGCAGAAAACCTCAAGATAGGAAGAGATTCATTCGCCCCTCTCCAGGCGATATCTGCCCGGGAATACTCGGTAGAGATAACCGCTCGGAATAAACTTGAAAAGAAATTCAAAGAGCTTGTCATCCTGTTCGCGCATCAGGGAGTGCCAAACTACTACCGCCTTAAACTGACAAAAACTACAGCGGTTGTTGAGAAATACAGGGATAACAATCTAGAAGATGTCTGGGAGGGCAAGGGGCGCATTCTTCACAGCGATTCGAAGAATCCTGATCAGATGATCGAGATACGGCGGCAAGTGTCCTGGATTACCGTGGTCGTGAATCATGTCATCGCGTTGCGCGTCCTTGACCTTTCTTATGGGAGCGGAGAGGTATACGTAAGGATGCAGGAGGACCTGGAAATCACCCGGTTTCGCGTGCAGCCGCTCGATCCAATAATTTTCGACGATGACTTCATGAAGACTGCCGAAGCGGCGGAGGACCTCGGCGTCTGGAAGCCGGAGTCCGGCAGCTGGAGAATCCAGTCCATTGATGAAAAGGTTCGAGCGACCGGACTGAAGATCAGCAATGGTAAAGCCCCTGAATCAGAGCGCAGCCCTAATCCATTTTCTCTTTCGTCTCTCGGCATTGAGCCGTCCATAATCACATCGGGACAAAGCTTTTGGAGTGATTACGCCTTCGAAGTCTCCTCCAAGACCGAAAGTGGCTGGTTTGGTGTAGTTTTCTGCTGGCGTGGGCCGCAGGACCATTTCGTTTTCAGGGCGCAGCTCCTGCAATCTAAGAAACATGCCGGGACTCTACAGTTGGTGCGCGTTAAAGATGGCGAGACCGATGTCCTGGAAGAAAGACACTTCATCGGCCGCACGGGTGACTGGTATCGAATCCAAGTCAGCGCGGTCGGCGGTCGAATCCGTGCAAGCATGGACGACGCCCTGGTCTTTGATGTGTATGACGATACATGTTCTGGTGGCAAGATCGGGCTCTATTCAGAGGGGGGATACGGAACCGCTTTTGACGATGTCGCTGTCCGCTCCGACGCGGCTATTCATCTGGATCGGAAAGATGAAATCGAAAAACTCGGCAAGGCATCGTTGGGTCAATGGAAAATTATCGAAGAGAAAGATGGCCTCACTATCGAGTGTCGACGTGGGGGTCCATCAAAGACCGTGGGAAAACTGAGCAGCAAGCCGGGGCATTTCGACCTCTGGAATTCGAGCCTGGCTGGGCTTCGGTTTGAGGCGGATATTGACGTCTCGAATTCCAGAGCCGCGGGGCTCGGAATTATTTCGCAGATTCCGGGCAAGAGCATTCGTAATGCCTACCTTGTGAATTCGAAAGGTGAGTTTGAGTTGCACAAAGATTCTGTGCCCTTGCCCAGGGAGTGTTACCCCATTCGGATGGGTAAGAAGCTGCATCTCGCCCTGGATTTCAATCCTGGGAACGAGAGTTTCTATGTAAACGGCATAAAGGTGCACCACTTCCAGGGAGACGCCCCCTCCGATATTGGCAAGTTGTTCCTTTACGGAGAGGAGGGTGCGGTATTCAGCAATATAAGCGTGAACGGTAAAGACGATCGGAACTGGTCACAGAATGTCTCAAAAGACGCTTTTGTAGAAGACCCGTACATGCAGGGCTGGGCTTCCCCAAAGTGGGCGTGGTATCCCGCGAAGTTACCTGACGAGAAAAGTGAGCCGGCCACCTGGCTGTACAAAGGGGATTGTTTTGGCGCGGTGGAGTTATCGATACCGATGCTGGAAAGCACCTGGTTCTGGGGCGCCGAGGAGGCGGACTTTCAAACTGGACGTGGTGTAAAGATTTCCCAAAGAGCCAATGAGACCCGTCAGGTCATCTTCCTTGACAAAGGTGAAGTCAAGAAGAGCATAGACCTGCCTGTCAGTAAAGACGAAGAAAGGTTGCCACTCGAAATTTTCTCGGACGGCTACTACACCTGGATAAAGCACCACAGCCACACAAAAGCGGTACTCCGCCACGACACACTGACCTCAGGGATTCGGTTGGGAGCGATTGCACCGATGTCGTTCGATTTTTATTCGGTAAAGGTGCGAAGGGACAAGGTGCAGGATTACCTGTTTGAACGGGCCTCGAAAGACTGGTCTCGAGTCGGCACATGGGAAGTTACCAATCGATTTGCATGCGACCCGCGCTGGTCGCACATGAATGGGCGCAGCCTGGGCCTGGCTGCGCTCTGGAACAAGCACCGCTTCGAGGGCGATTTCAGCATGGAGGTTTACGCCGGAATGCGCATGCGGCACGGCGAACTCCTCCAGGGCTTTCACCAGTGGTACAACTATCCCAGGATCGGCGATATCAATTTTTCGTTTTGTGCTGACGGCCGTGACGTCTTCAGTGGTTACACCATGATCCTTGCCGAGTGGGATCGTGACTGGTCTGAAAAATATTCGCGTCTGTATCGTCAGGGCCGGAAGGTTGCCGAGACGGACAGGCAACTCATCCCGAGTGTGCGGATCGAGCAAAGGGATGAAAGGGCCATCCCCCTTGATTGGGATCCGGGCGGGCGCGGCGTTCACGGAGCGTGGTATTACCTCAAGCTGAGGCGGCGAAACGGACTAATCGAATACTTTTTCGATAATCAGAAAGTTCTCGAATACAGGGACAACTCCCCCATCGACTCCGGCCGCATCGCGCTCTGGACGCAAAACAACAGCATCGTCGTGGCACGCACTCAGATCGCATACAAACGTTGCATCCGTGAAAAGCTCGAACTGATAGAACTGCCCCATCAAAAAAAGTCTGAGCCAGAGACAACATCGAATCCTGAATTCGTCATCCATTCTTTGACGCATCCTTACCACCACAGCAATTTCGAAAATAGTCTTGCAGGCTGGCAGCCCCTTCACGAGGACCAGAGTGCACAGCTTTCCGTGGACTCTGCGACCAGAGCGGAGGGCAAGCACAGCCTTCGCCTCGAAAACATGCACGCGGGCGGTGATTTCGGAGCGCTCATTCCGATGGATCGAGGCGACCTTTCCCGGGTGAAAGAACTCAGCTTCTTCTACCGGATTCCTGAATCGGTGAAGGTAAACCTCTACTTTGATCTGGAAGGCCATCCATATCGAACCTTCTTCGTTCGTCTGACTGGCAACGACGACTCCAACATCGCAATGACTAAGCTCGGCGACTTTGAAGTGACTGCAGACGGAGAATGGCATCAAGCAGTTTTCGAACTTGGCCGCGCCATCCGGGCTCTACTGCCGAACGAGGTCCATCACATTGTTAACCGCATGAAAATTGGAAACCTTCACGAGGGCTATCTCAATGCCGGACTGGGCGGCAACCAGGCCGGCCTGGTCTATCACATTGATGATTTCCTGGTGACATCCGCCGGGCCCGAGACAGTGAATTTCGAATTCGAGCCCGAGGATCCGGACACTATCAATGAATTCGTCTGGAGCATTGATGAACAGCCGGACATGAAATCCCTCAAGCCGGGCCCGAATCTGAAGACATCCAGAGTCGAAATCAAAGCCGCGGAGATCGAAATCTCGAAAGCAGCAAAGGGAAACCGATCCAGACCGTCCAAGCCGGTTCTCGAAAAGGCCAGCCCACCCCACTTCGCTGCGCTAGCTACTGAAAAGCTCCCCCCCGGCAACTGGTACCTTCACGTTCAGGGCATTCGAGGGGACGGCTCGAAAACAGCATTGGCTCACCGGCAGATAGGAGTCGAGACGCAAACTCGAGTTGCGCAGCTTTCACCTGCAGCGAATGCGGCGTGGGGCGGTGAACCAATACAACTGCGATTTCCGGATAAGACGACGGCCGCGCCCATCCTAGAAACGATGCAGCTTTTTATGAGGGGCCAACAGGTGCCGCTGGGCGATCCGATCTCGAATTACAATGCCAATACGCGCACGCTGACGCTCACACTCAATCACTTGGAAAAGCCATGTGAGCCCGGCCAGCCTGTTCCTTTCGAATTGAAATTCGAAGACTGCCTGCAGAATGCTGCCTATATTCCTCGCGGTCCCAAGCCACGCAACAAGCAACTTACCTTCTGGTATCAGCGTCCAACTGCAGATCCAAAAACGCCCAGAAAAGTGGACGATGTCTCGAAGTTGATCTCCCATAAGTGGAGCTACTCCTTTGAGACCAGTGCTGACAAAACGCCACCCTCACGAGTCCATTTGAGCGGGCGGCTTATGGATCTCGATTTCGAAGAAAACCTGGGTGGAATCACCACCAGCAACAGCGTGCAGGGCGCTATTCTTGAACGTGATTCCGCCACGGCGGCAGAGGGGACGTACAGCCTCAAGATAACCAACCCCGCCTTTGGCAGCGAGGTCAACAGCTCCTTCTTCAACAACAGTTTCAATCTCGGCGCTTACCCGATATTCAGTTTTGATTATCGGACGGAAGGAAAGCTCCGGATGAATTTCTACACCCAGGCCGGTGGGGCTGGACGTTACATCAAGTTCACGGATCCTGAGGGGGCTTCATCTGCTTATATCTCAGATATCGACCTTCAAACGGATGGTAAATGGCATCATGCCGAGATAAATCTCCAGAGGGCGGCTACACAACGGCTCAGCTCGTCCTTCAATCAGAAACATTTCGAAGCCCGGGCTCTCTCACTTGCCGATTTCGGCCATCGTGCCAACCTGGCGGGCGAGTCGCTGCACTTGGATAACGTCACTATGACGCCAGCGATCAGTGTCCATCAGGAAGTGACCTTCACCTGGAAGGCGAACGACCTCAGCGGCATTAAGGGCTATTCATACGGCTGGTCTCAGACGCAGGCATTTGAGCCTCCGTTGAAAGTCGACACCTCTGAAAACAGCTCGACATTCATTGCCCAGCCCGAGGGGGAAAGGTGGTTCCACATCCGCGCGGTAGATTTCGCGGGCAACTGGGGGCCGACAAGACATTACCGATACATCATTGATAGTACGCCTCCGAACATTACCGCGGTACTCCCTGCAGAAGGTGCAAAGTCGATCTCTCCTTATGTGGCAGTGCAACTGAGGGATAATGTTGTCGGCGTGAACCCAGTGACGCTTGCTCTCTCCTTAAATGGACAACCAGTCAATTTGCAGTCCGGCCATGCCCGGATGATGGCGTCGGGGGACCTGCGTTACGACTGGGCCCAGGCGCAGGCACCAATGACCGCGCCTATTCCAGACGGCACGGCGATGAATTATGAGATCAAGCCCTTTTTTGATTTCGTCGGCAATCAGGCTGAGGGCCGGGCATGGACATGGAATATCGACTATTCCAAAGACAAGAGCGGGCCATCGTCCCTGTCGGTCGGCAGCCCAAGTGCTCAGATGCTGAGTTACTCGGATTTCACCTCATCGTACGGTTCCTGGTCGAGCCCGACCGCCAGTCTCTATCAGGATCCGGAGCGGAACGACAAATGCTTGCAGGTAACTGTCAACGACCCGCTCGGTAAGTCTGCATTCTCTCTTTCACAATCGTTCTACAGTCACCAGCAGCACCTCATGACCTTCGATTACAAGTTCCCGCCGGGACTGAACCTCATGCTGAAACTTTACGGGTCGGACAAGCATTACTACATCATCGGCCTGACCGGCGAATCGGATATCCATAAAAACATCGGAATGGCGGAAGGGATCGTCGCCGACGGCAAGTGGCGCAAGGCGGTCATCGATATCCAGGCAATCATTAAGGCCGCATACCCGGATGTGACCTCCTGGAGCATTCGGAATCTTTCCTTCGGATGCTGGAGCCGCGGCAATCCGAATCCAATTGGAACGACTTATTTTCTCGACAACATTGCCATACAGGGCTCGGGCAGCCCAGCACCGATTTTTTCATGGAATACCTGGGACGTCACCGGAATATCCGGCTTCAGCTATCTATTGGACAGGCAGCCTACGACTGAGCCGGATGACACAATCGACAGCAGCGACATCCGAAAAGCATTCGCCGTGCTCGATACACCAGGCTTCTGGTATTTCCACCTGAAGGCTCGTGACGGCGCCGGCAACTGGAGTCAAACGGCACACTACCCCTACTACACCACATCCCTCCCTCCTACAGCACCGGCGGATAGTTACGAAGCGAGCGAAGGATGGTCGGCCGTAGCGGAAACTCCGGGATCGACCGTAACTGCCCAGCCGGTGAAAACAATCAATGGCAAGAACACGCTACTCTCCGTCGATTGGCAGCCACCTGCGGCATCGCAACTCATGCACTCACGCTTCATGCATCCAGTAAAAGGCATGGCCGGCAAGACACGGATAACCCTCAGGGCTTTCAATCAGAGCAAGCACGCCATCACTCTCTATCCGCTTCTCGATAATTCCGACGAAACGTTTTTTTACGGTCGTCCGATCACCATCACCCAGGGAACGTGGGAGCCCGTCTACACTGTATCGTTGCTGCCCGAGAACTACCAAGCCGCGACGAAAACCCGTCCACTGCCCAAGCTCGACCTGAGCAAGGTCACCAACTTCGGTTTCAGAATCTACAACACCAGGGATGCCGGCTCGATGCTGCTGGAAGATGTGAAAGTGGAGTGAGTAAGATTCGCGTATGTCACGAAAACTGATAACATTTCCCAACTGCAGAATTTCAGGAGGACTGTTATGTCAACAACACTCGACGCGATGCTGGTACGTACCACTGGGACGTGTGGTGGGCGAATACGAATCGAGGGGACTCGCATCACGGTCCATCGAATTGCCACCCTCTATAAGCAGGGCCAGACAGCGGAAGATATTTTGCAAACTTATCCTCACCTGACTCTTGGACAAATCTACACGGCGCTGGCCTACTTCCACGAGAACCGACAGGAAGTCGAGGCTACATTTGCAGAGGATGATGCAGAATTTGAGAAATTGAAGAATCAAAACGGTGAACGATGAGTGTCATCCGGCTTTATGTCGATGAAGATGCGGGTGAAATGGCGGTAATTCAAGGTCTCCGCGCCCGGGGATATGACATCCTTTGCACTGTTGAGGCAGGGAGCTTAGGGACATCAGATCTAGACCAGTTGCATTTGGCGATTGAACTTCAGAGAGTCATCTACTCTTTTAACGTTGGTGATTTTGCAAAGCTCCATTCCCAATCACTTGCCGCCGGCGAACAGCATTGGGGAATCATTGTAATTCCAGACCAACGCTACTCGATTGGCGAATTTCATGAATAAAACCAGTGCAGAAGAGATGATCGACAAGATGGTGTATCTATGAGTACACGCACGCAAGAGGATGAAGCCACTCTCAAAATCTTTGCTCCGGATTCTCTTCATAATGCCTCTCCAGAGGCGCCCCATTCATCGACAATTGCCCATTCAGCCTGAGGCCGCCATGCGAGAGATTGATGCTAGCTCCGATCTCGTCTTTGGTGTCGACCCAATGCGGGGTGAGGATCTGATTCCAGAGGACGTCGCCCGGCCCCATGGAATAGCTCAGGACTTCCTCTTCGGCGATACCCGCTGGCTTGCGCAATTCCTTTCGGAATTCCGGTTCAATGACCGATTCGACAGGCGTGCGTTGCTGGGGATCGGCAAAGCCGTTGAAGACTTTTGTGCCATGAATCTGCCAGGCGATCACGTGTGATACGTCCATGTGATAATTGCCGGGCAACCGGCGACCCGAAATGAAAACGATCGGGTACGAGCGGTACCAGGTAAAACCTGCACGAGCGAGGAATTTCACCCACGGTAAAAAGACGCCGTCGTTGAAACCTTCAAGCAACTGGCCTCGACCATAGAAGAGATGCAGCCTGAAATTGGAGAGCCGGAAAGGCATATCCATGGCCTTCTCAAGAGGGGCCTTCTGAAACTCCAATCTGAAACTTTCAGCATCTACCGAATTGTCCGCGCACTGAATCCTTGAATCATCATCTTTACGCAGCACGTCGATGATGTCCTCAAGCGGCGGCGGTTCATATTCGAACGGCACACACTCGTCCGCGAGAAGAAAATTCTGGCGGCCGCTCCACAATTGCTGAAGCTCCGGTATAGTCCGCGCTACCGTTCCCATCGATTTGGTTGGCATGGCATCTCCCTCCCGTGAATTTGAATCACTTTACCATTGCCGACGAGTGAGGAAAATTCAAGCGTCGCCACAAGCTGCGAGCCTGTAGTCGGTTAATCACAAGCAGGCTGCTTGTGGCAGCGTGACATCTGATAACTGATTCCAGATACGTGTTCCAAAATTTCACAGTCATAGATTTCGAAACGACTGGTCTCGACCCGGAGGGTGACGAGATCCTTGAAGTGGGCGCGGTCCGTTTTCGTGATGGTAAACCGTCGGAGGAATTTTCCAGGTTCGCGGATCCGGGGCGTTCGATACCAAAAGTTATTTCCAAACTTACGGGCATCTCGAATGAGGATGTTGCAGGGCAGCCGAGCCCGAAGGAAGTCTTGAAAGAAATGCAGAAATTCCTCGGCGATGAGGAAATTGTGGTGGCGCACAACATCGAATTTGAAGCCGCATTCCTCAAGGCAAAAGGGATGAGCGGCCTTGGTAAGCGGCTCTACGACACCCTTGCCCTTTCCCGAATTGTCTGGCCGGAACGGGTTCGCCACGACTTGCGGGCCCTGTGTGAGTTCATTGGTGTGGATGCAAGTTTTCATCGGGCAACGGATGACTCACGAGTGACCGGACTGCTCTGGCTGGCGTTGATGGATGGCATCGATTCGATGCATCCTGCGGTGGTGCACACGCTGGCCGAATTCCTCGGGCCGGTTAATACGCCTCTTGCAGAGGTCTTCCTCAAATTTGACGAGAGAATGCTGAAGGAATCGATGTTGAGACAGTCCGGGAAGTACCCGGATTTTTTTGAAGACTTTACCGAGTATTTGGATGAGCTTCGTAACAAGAAAGAGGAGTTACACCCGCCCGAATTGTTGATGCTTGAGCCAGAGCGGATGGGCCGGATGTTTTCCCCCAACGGGGTATTCGCCAAGCGAAAAGAAGGTTTCGAATACAGGCAGCAGCAGGTCGATATGGTTCAGGCGATCTGCGAGGTATTCAATGAGGGGCGACACGCGCTGATTGAGGCCGGAACGGGGACGGGAAAATCCCTCGCATATTCCGCCTGCGCAATTGGCTGGTCGATTCTCAACGGTCTGCGAGTGGTTATTTCCACGAACACCAAATCGCTTCAGGATCAGCTTTGCGATAAAGACCTGCCGGAACTTCAGAAGGTGTTACAGAAACCTTACAAGACCGTGAGAGTGAAAGGATCTGACAATTACCTTTGTGTTAACCACCTCTTGAACGTTCTTAGCAAGGGCCAGGGTGACCTTCAGGTTAAAGACCGCCTGCCTATCGCTGCACTCGCGGTCTGGGCGACTCGCACAACGTCGGGAGATGTGACCGAGTGTCCTGGATTCATCAATCAGAAAGGGCGTGAAATCTGGAGCCGGCTCAATCTCGGTGGCGGCGAATGCATGCGTACCTGTCGTAACCAAAGCCGCTGTTTTCTTTACAAAGCCCGCGGCGAGGCGATGCGGGCCAATATCGTGATTGCCAATCACGCCCTGGTCTTCACCGACATGGCTATGGAGAATGGCATCCTTCCGAACTACGCCTACCTGATTCTTGATGAAGCGCACAACGTGGAACGAGTGGCTACCGATCACCTGTCCCGGGAGGTGACCTCGTTTCGTGTCTTTTCGTTGCTGGACAACCTTTACGTCAAGGAGAAAAAACAAGGCCGCGGCGCCCTGGGATATCTGCATTACGCGGTTCAGCGTGACCTGACCAAGAAAGATGCTGATCCACTCAAGTCTAAATTTGAATATGCCTGCGAACAGGTTGAAGTGGCACGCAGTGCTTCCGGCGAGTTTTTTGACGCACTCTCGCTGTTGTTTGAAGGCGGAAAAGGCGGCGCACGTGAGCCGGACAAGAAACGATACAAAAGCGAGACGCAGGAGGGTGCTTACTGGCAAACCATTCTCCGGGCAGGCAATGAGCTTTGCTCTGCACTTAATGCCATCCTGGATGCGGCTAACGATGTTTCAGAACAGGTCACTGAACAAAAGAAGCTCTCGATTCTTCGAGTGCCGATTGAGGAACTGAAACGACTGACGGAGGATCTCTCGGAGCTCTCACAAGACGTCGAGTTCATTCTCGAAGCCCGCAGCGACAACGATGTCTTCTGGATCGAAAAGGAACGCTGGAGCGGGCGCTGGCAATACTCAGCACACGCCGCCCCAATCGATATTGGCCCGCTTCTGCGGCAGCATCTGTTTGAGAAGAAGGCAACGGTGATCATGGTGTCCGCTACGCTCTCGACGGGTGGCAGTTTCGAATTTTTCAAACAGCGGATCGGAATGGATCATCTGGCAGAGCAGAATTTCTGTGAGCTGCAGCTCGGCAGTTGTTTCGATCTTCAAAGTCAGGCCCTGCTTGCCATCCCGGCCTTCCTTCCAGAGCCGGGATATCAGGCCAGGGATTTCGGTGAGAAACTCGGCCATCTGCTGGTGGATGCCCTTCGGGCGACCAAAGGGCGGGCCCTTGTGCTCTGCACTTCCTACAGTCTGCTCGAAGAGCTGTACGAGCCGCTGAAACGTGACCTGGAGCTTTCCAACATTCGGGTGCTCGCTCAGGGCATTGATGGCGAAGCTTCCAGCCTCACGGAAGATTTCAAGGCGGATAACAGTTCGGTGCTCCTCGGTACGCAGAGCTTCTGGGAAGGTTTTGACGCACCCGGAAACACTCTCTGTTGCGTCGTGGTTTGCAAACTGCCGTTCCCCGTTTTCAAAGATCCAATAGTGGAGGCCCGCTGCGAATTGCTCGAATCACGGAACATCAATTCATTCGCTCACTTTATGGTGCCGAGTGCGGCCATCCGATTGAAGCAGGGCTTCGGCCGTCTGATTAGAACTAAGAATGATTATGGAGTTGTTTTGCTCACAGATAATCGCATGCTCACAAAACGCTACGGTAGCACGCTGCTCCAGTCTCTGCCGATTCCGCATATCGCATTTAATGATGTGGGGACACTCGTCCAGCAGTTTCAAAGATTCTTCGAGGTGAAAGATGCGCAAGGCCGCTAATAGTCCGCAACCCCAGTGGCCGTCTTCTCCCGAAGGCAGATCTGCGCTCAGGAGAGCGCAGCCACAGAATCCCCGCGCCACGCAGTGAAATCATGAAGCCAGACTCAACTACTCCTGAACTGAAACTGGCCCGCCAGGTATTGAAAACCGAGTCAGACGCCATTCTGAAACAGTTGGATTGCCTCGATGAAAATTTCCAGAACGTCGTGGATGTAATCTCAGCCCTGACTGGAAAAGTCATCATCACCGGCATAGGCAAATCGGGAATAATCGGCTCAAAGATCGCAGGGACGCTTGCCAGTACCGGCACTCCGGCGCTGTTCCTTCATCCAGTCGAAGGCGTCCACGGGGACATGGGTGTCATTCAAATGGGCGACCTGCTAATCGCCATTTCTAACAGCGGCGCCACCGAGGAAGTCCTCAACCTCGTTTTTGCGGTCGAGCAGATTGGGCTCACCACCCTTGGCATCTGCTCGAATCCGAAATCCACGCTTGCCGAGCTTTGCGACTACACCTTAATCGTCTCCGTCGATCAGGAGGCCTGCCCTCTTGGCCTCGCCCCAACGGCTAGTACAACTGCGGTGCTTGCAGTCGGCGATGCACTTGCCATGGCTCTCTCATCGAAAAGGAAATTCTCCACAGAAGACTACTCCCGCTTTCATCCAGGCGGCTCACTGGGGCGTCGGCTCAAGCTCCGAGTGCGAGACATCATGCTCACCGGCGAAGCCCTTCCTCTGATCTCCGTGGAAGAAAATCTTGGGGCCGCCATGAAGGTAATGTCGGCCCACCAGAATCTCGGAGTGGCCCTGGCAGTCGATAAAGACGGGCGCCTCGCCGGTATCGTGACGGACGGTGACCTTCGCCGGATCTTTCTGTCAGGCCACACACAGGAATCGCCCATCACCAAGGTCATGACAAGGAATCCAAAACTTGCCGAATCCGAATCCCTGGCATCTGAGGCCCTGATGATCATGGAGCAGATGGCTATTACCTCACTGGCGATCGTAGATGAACAATCACGTGCGATCGGGCTGGTGCATCTGCATGATATTCTGGGGCGGGGCAAAGTGATTTTTTGATCGCGGTCTGGGCGCTCCGCGACAGGACAGGCAGCCCGTGATATAGTTCCAGATTGCTTTTCAGGGCTTTCTTCTGTTGAAGTTATTGGAAAGAGAAAGCGGTGATAAATCACCGCACTCCAGATCCAAGCCTTGAGATCGCCGGTCGCCGCGCTCCGACTCAGTAGGTACCGTCGTCTGCGAATTCATCTTCAAGCTCTCGGATGAATTCGAGCGCGTCTTCAAGCTGTGATACCGGCATACCCGGTTGTCTTCCGGCGGAATCGAGTTCACGTAGGAGCATCAGGTCTTCGAAGTATTCCGATTCCTCCAGCCTTCTTCGGGCGCGCTTACCGAGCGTGCCGTCCTTGTAGGCCAGTGCGTCCATGTGGTGCTCGATCAGGAAGAACGTGCGATCCGTGATCAGATCGTTCAAGGCTTCAAGCGCGGCGAAGACATGGTCATGCGGATCGATCGCCTTGCCGACGTCGTGCAGGAGAGCGGCCAGAATGAATTCCTCGTCATACGGCCGTTCCTGGCGCGCCAATTCAAACACTTGCAGGCTGTGGTAGAGAGCATCCCCTTCAGGGTGGTAAGAGGGGCTCTGCTTTACTCGCTCCAGAGGACGGAGCAGTAGATCATACAATTCGTAAGGGTTCATCAGGTCCTCGGAATCCACAAGCTCATCTTCCAGATCGCAGTTCGGCTTTTCGTTCTGCAGAAGTTCCTCAAGCTCACGAATCGACGCTCGCTCGATGCCTTTTCCCGTAATGGAACTTTTGAAAACGTAATGGGCTTTGTCCGATCCATAGAGGGTCAGCTCATACACGTATTCATCGTAAACATGAATATGGGTGAAGACCCGTTCCTCACCGTGTTTGATGACACGCTTCCTTTCCAGTTTGTGAGTCACCCCTTCCTCCTCGAGGATATCGGTGACAGATGAAGCGTTATCCCCGAATACATGGATATCGATATCCGAGCCTTTCCGAATGTGACCCGTCCAGACACTGCCAATCAGGCGTGGGCGAAAACGCGCAAGCTTTCGCATAAGCGACAGCGCGGCGAGACGCATCGAACGCAGGAGCTCGAAACGCTCGTCGCCTTCCATGAGCCTGGTCAGCAATTGCACCTGGTCTCGAATCTCGCTGTTGGAAGGTAAATCGCCGGGCCGATACTGGTAATCGATGCCCATCTGTTTTGCCGCTTTTCTTTTCGCCGAGAAGTATTCCTTCTCGAGTCCTTCATACATCAAGGACGCCGCCCTCGACGCAATCGCCATTCTGGATTTACGATCAGCCATTCATGAATCCGACCTCAAAGAGTCGTATGGAGTGGAACTAAAGAGGGCGAGACTATAACGATTGGAATCGTGTTTCCCAGAATTTGAAAACACAATTGATCGGAATGCTTTATCCGTTATGACCTTCAGTGTGCCCAGCACAACATGCCATGAATCGCAAATTCGGATGTTTTCCGAAAATGGAATCCCACCAATGAAAAAGCTGAATCGCAGGACCTTCATCCACGGCACTCTTGGCCTCAGCGCAGCCACAGTTGCCGGCAATGCAGCGCTTTCCGGTTTTGGCCAAGAGACCAACGATATTGCTCCGATACTTCCATCTGTAGACCGCAAAGACTACCGTGGGCCCAACGTCATCATCATTCGATTTGGTGGCGGCGTGCGTAGAAAAGAGACCATCGAGGCAGCCACCACCTACAGTCCTTTCCTTGTTCATGAGTTGATCCCGAAGGGCACGTTTTTTCCGAAGATGGAGATTGCACAGATCAAGGATTTGGCCACCAGCCATGGCGAAGGCACGCTCAATATCCTCACTGGCAAATACGGCCGGTATAAAGATGTCGGCGGCAGGTTGTTTGGTGCTCGGTTCGAAGCCAAGGTGCCGACAGTGTTCGAATATCTCCGCCGCTTTTACACGGTGCCCGAACATCAAACCCTGATCATCAACGGCGAGGATCGGATCGATGAGGAGTTTTATACCTTCAGCAATCATCACATGTTCGGCACAAATTTTCGCTCCAACGTGCTGAGCCTTTACCGGTTCAAAACCTTTCTCCTCGCGGAAAGAATCAGAGCCGGAGAATTCGAAGGCAAGGAACTCGCAAAGAAGGAGGCGGAACTCGAAAAAATGAGCGCGCTCGATCACCGGGCCGAGACACCTGGGCAGTCACCCGAGATCCAGGCTTTCTGGAAAAACTGGAAACGGTACTACGGTATTACGGGCTTCGTTAACCCACGTGGGGATCGGCTGCTCACCGAGCTCACCATCCGGGCAATGAAACAGCTTCGGCCGCGCCTTGTACTCGTGAATTACAACGACTGCGACTATGTGCACTGGGGTAATGCCTCGCACTACACCCGCGGGATCTCGATCATGGATGAAGGACTCAAGGACATTTACGCCGCCGTACAGTCCGATGAAGAATATCGCGACAATACAGTCATTGTCGTCGTGCCGGATTGCGGACGCGACACGAATAGCTGTATCGAGGTTCCGTTCCAACATCACTTTGGGGGACGTTCCGCCCATGAGATTTTCGGGCTCTTCATTGGGCCGGGCTTCAAGCCGGGACAGATTGTCGACCGCGTAGTTCAACAGGTGGACGTAGCGCAGACGATAGGTCATGCGATGGGGTTCAAGTGCGAATTCGCCGAGGGCAAGGTGTTGAGTGAGGCGATTGGATGAGCAAAGAGGTTGGAACACAAAGCGAATCGCCGATAGTTCCTGCAGCAAGAGCGGGCTGCATCTGGCGTACTATTGTTCTGCTCTGGAAATACCTGGTTGGCGCATTATTTTGCGGCGGGTTGATACCTGCCGTCATGGTGGTCGGCTGGAGTTTGCGACTCGTTCAGCGACACGCACTCAGTCTTTGGTGGGAGAAGAGCCCGAGGAGCGGCAAGTTCCAGGATTTCATTCAGGCCCATGGCAAACTCTCGCGTCACTCCCATTGGCCCAACTGGTTTCTTCGTCAGAATTTTTTGCAGACGAGGCGCGAACTCGGATTGTTCCGTTCGCTGTTTCACTCATTGTGGACGAATATCCGAATCGGCTCGCTTGGAATTTTCAACACCTGGGTGCTCACGGCTCCCAGCGGTCTGCTGTGGGTGTTTGCCTGGTATTCCGGGTGGGATAATTCATTTAATAAGGGCTACGAGCAGTTCTGGGTCGGGCCGACGACAGCCTGGATCGGCATCATCATCTACATTGCAGTGATGCTTTATCTCCCTGCCGCACAGGCCCGGCAGGCAGTAACAGGCAACTGGCGTGCGTTTTATGATTTCGCACTGATTCGCAAGATTGTTAAGAGACGCAGGTTGGCATTCCTGGTCCTCGCCGGACTTTATTCGGCTGTAGCACTGCCTGCATTTGTGATGCGCATTGCGCCGGCCGGTTTTGGTCTCAAATTGCCTGCTGAGATGACCCATCCGGAGCTCGTGAACTGGCTGCAAAATTATTACTTGTACTGTTCGTTTTACGTCTTCCCCGCCTATGTTTTCCTTCGCTTGGCGGCTGGTCGAATCTACGCGAACGCAATGGCCGAATTGTATGAAGCCGGAGAAGTACGACCCGAGGAGCTGGATGCATTCGAACAAGGCATCTTCCGCGAAATGGATTTGCCCGGCGAACAGGCCAAGCCGGCCGGCATCGATGAGAATGCCAAAGGGTGTGTTGGGTTTTTTATGCGTCCGGGCATCGTGATCATCACAAGCGTTTTCTGGTTCAGTTTTGTTGCACAGATATTCGTTGCCCAGTTTGTTTCCTTCGATCCCATCGTGACCTGGATAAATCAGCCGCTGGTTCAGATTCCAGCATTCGAATATGTCCCAGCCCATCTGAAGGGCGGAGTGAGGGGAACTGAATTTCCATTCATGCTGGCAGCTTTCTGGCTGATTACTGTGGTCACCAAACTCTTCCCCAGGCGAGACTGATTGACATGGTCCGCGGGGTTGATTACTTCGCGCGCCAATCTGGCTTGAAAACCAACCACAGGACCAAAATTATGAGTAACAAGATTCGCATCGGCGTCATTGGTGTTGGCCGCGGCCAGAGTTTTGCCTCGGCGGCGACTGACGTCGTGGGCATGGAACTGGTCGCAATCTGTGACCACTGGGAAGAGAAACTCAAGGCCGTCGGCGAGAAATTCAACGTGGCCACCTATACGGACTACGACAAGTTTCTCGAGCACGACATGGATGCGGTGATCCTTGCGAACTATTTCCATCAGCACGGCCCGTTCGCTGTCAAAGCGCTCAAAGCGGGCAAGCATGTGATGAGCGAGACTGCGTCAAACACCACCCTTGCCGAAGGCGTGGCGCTCTGCCGGACGGTGGAGGAGACGGGACTGACTTACATGCTTGCGGAGAATTATCCGTTCACCGCGTTTAATCAGGAGATGCGGCGGGTTTACCAGTCCGGAGAGATTGGCGAAGTGACCTATGCCGAGGGGGAATACAATCATCCGATGACGCCGCGCTCGAGCC
Organism: Planctomycetota bacterium; assembly: GCA_027625095.1. Classification (GTDB taxonomy): domain Bacteria; phylum Planctomycetota; class PUPC01; order JACPCR01; family JACPCR01; genus JAQBXN01. The sequence goes on from JAQBXN010000023.1 coordinate 54,962, forward strand.
TGAGCATCTCACCGGGCACGAATCACTGGCGCAACTGGATTCCATCTACCTATTACTGCACGCACGCGCTGGCACCTCTTGTCTACATCACCGGAGAGAGAGTCGTCAGGGTCAATGGTCTTTCCATAGCCAATGACGAGGTTACCCGCCAATATGTCAGAAAGGGAGATCCGGGATCAGTCATTTTGTGTCGTACAGGCAACGGAGCGGTTTTCAGGATTTTCGGACTCTGCCTGCCCGGACACAGCAATTGGTATCGCGTGCACGGCTCACATGGTGCGATGGAACTTGCACGCGGCTCAGGATACTTCGGCTCAGGCCAGGTAAGGGTCTGGCACGAAGAGTGGGATCAGAAGCCTGGTCAGTTGAGAGAACAGGTCTACTCACCAGATTGGCCGGAGCACGGTGATCTCGCCCGAAAGGCTGGACATGGTGGAGGCGATTTCTGGACTAACTTTCATTTTGCTAACGCGATCAGATCCGGCGAACCACCGTTCCTGGATGTCTATCGCGGGGTGGAGATGTCATCCGTCGGTATTATTGCGTGGAAGAGCGCGCTCAAAGAAGGGACGCCAATCGAAGTGCCTGATTTCAGGGACGAGGAAAGTCGAAAGGCATACGAAAACGATCACTGGTCGCCCTGGCCAGAGCACGCGGGGCCTGGCCAGCCGCCTGCCGGAAGTTCAAAATCGAAACCGACTAAAGAGGCCCTCGAGTTGGCCCGGCAAGTTTGGACGGAGGGCGGCTACAAAGGCGAGGACATGGTCTGAGTATCAGAAGCAGGATTCAGGATTCAAAATTCAAGATTCAGAGGTTCAGAAGATGAAGGTTTTGATTTTGGGCGCTGGGGGGCCCGTGGCGGTTTCAGGAATAGAAGCGTTCGAAGGCAGACACGAGCTGCGATTAACGGATCTGCTCCCTCTTGAATCCGAGGAACATGAAACTATGCAGGTGGATGTCACCAACCCGCAGCAGGTACTGGATGCTGCAGAGGGCATGGATGCGATCATCAATTGCACCGTCATGCGGCCACACCCTACGCTGGCCTGGGATGTTAATTTGCGCGGGTCCTATAACGCTCTGAAAGCTGCAGCACATCATGGCATCAAGCGGTTTATCCATACCGGCCCCATCGCGATGTGGGGGCGATCGCCGGGCAGTTACCTCTATGATTTCGACGTGGATGAATCCGCTCCGCCGAGGCCGGGCACGAATTTGTATTTCATCACTAAGTATCTAGGGCTCGAAGCATGCAAGGCATTTGCAGACCGTTACAACATGCAGGTGATTGCGTTTCACTATAACGGATTCGGAGACCGTAGAGGCTTCGCGGGAGGAACCATCCCGTTCGCCGCTCATCCTGAAGATGTTGGCCAGGCGTTCCGGCTCGGCCTGGAAGTCGAAAACCTGCCGAGCAACTTCGAACTTTTCCACATTTCGAGCCGTTATACCCACGGACAGTTCCCGACTACCAAAGCTGAAGAGTTACTCGGCTTTGTGCCGAAACACGATTTCTCGAAACTTTATCTGCGCGTTGAGGATTGACAGAACCGCACATGGCGACTTGAGCCTGTTGAACATTTATGTCTCCTCCTGAGAACCCTGACTTTCAATAAAGGAAACCATCTATGATCCATTTCAATCCACTTAAGCTACTTGCTGTTTCTGCCTGCTTCATGACTGTTACCGTGGCCAACGATTGGCCCACTTGGCGTGGTGTGAAACGTGACGGTATTTCGCATGAAACCGGGCTGCTGAAACAGTGGCCTGAAGGTGGGCCGAAGCTCCTCTGGAAAACGCAGGGACTGGGGAACGGCATGTCCAGCGTCGCGGTACTGGGCGACCGCATCTACACCATAGGATCGGTAGGCAAAGACGCTGCAATGATTGGGCTCAGTCTTGACGGAGGATCTGTTCTTTGGACGACACCTGTCGGACCCGGCGGTGCGCCTAATGGCACGCCGACTGCCGACCCCGACACAGGCATGGTATATGGCCTGAGCAAGTCAGGTGATTTCATCTGCGTGGAAGGCGCAACGGGCAAGGAAGTCTGGAAAAAGAATTTTGGCCAAGATTACGCCGGCAAGATGATGTCCGGCTGGGGTTATTCGGAATCTCCCCTGATTGATGGCGATCGCCTGCTGTGCACACCGGGAGGCCCAGAGGCCATGATTGTTGCTCTTAACAAAAAGACCGGCGAATTGATCTGGAAAACCAGCGCGCCCGACTTAGGTAGTCGAGGCAGGGATGGTGCTGGATATTCGTCCATCGTGATCAGCCAGGCCGCAGAAACGAAACAGTATATCCAGCTCACGGGCCGCGGCGTCATCAGCGTGGCTGCGGATGACGGCCGCCTGCTCTGGAACTATGGCAAGGTAGCGAACGGCACTGCCAACGTCCCGACGCCGTTAATTAAGGGCGACCACGTATTCTGTTCGAGCGGTTATGGGGATGGTGGCAGCGCGCTCCTGAAGATTTCCAAAAAGGAGGACGGCTCTTTCGAGGCAACAGAAGTCTATTATTACCCGGCGAACAAACTTCAGAATCATCATGGGGGACTGGTCCTGCTCGGCGACTACATTTATGGCGGGCACGGACACAATCAGGGGATGCCCTTCTGCATGCACATGCTGACCGGGGAGATCAAATGGCTGCACAAGAGCGATGACATTTCCAAAGGAAAATCCGCCGCCGTCGTTTGCGCGGACGGCCACCTTGTTTTCAGGTATGAGAGCGGCCTGGTAAAGCTCATCGAAGCCACTCCTGATGAGTATCGCGACAAGGGCAGTTTCTCGATTCAGAACCGGGGCCCAAGCTGGCCGCATCCAGTTATCGCCGGCGGCAAACTGTATTTGAGAAATGGGGATGAATTGCTGGTGTACGGAGTGAAATAACGGGCACACCAGTCTCCATCTCAATCGGGCGCCCGACGAAAACCTGCCCGACCCTCCGGCCGCGCCCTGAATTCTTGCGAGCCATCAATCTGATTAGCGATCTCTCTTCTGACCAGTGGAAAACTCTGCGGGCGGCCTTCCTGACAGCAACGGTCATGGCTGTTATTGGCTGCAAGACGCAACACCGTTATCCCCCGGATGGCATCGGCAAGTGTCGATTCGTTAAGACCCAAGATTCGGTCGGGCTCTCGAATGGGCTTGTCGAGTTGCGATTCAGTGCTTCCACGGGGGCCCTGGTAAGCCTGAAGAATCTGGCCACCGGCGATGAGTATCTGAAAGGGGCCGGTGGTGACGGGAATCCATTCCGGGGCTACGTCGATACTAAGAGTATGCCTCCGGACTCCAATCTTGGCTGGGCCGCTTCGGCCAGGGACGTTGAAGGGAGTATGGGCGGGCAACTGGCCGATCCACGTGACTGCAAACTAATTCACTTCTCTTGCAAAAGGGTTCGGCAGGGCGGCGAGCTCTGTCTGGAACTCCAACATGATCAAACAGGTCTACTCTTTGAGCTGAAAGTCACACTGACGGATCACGATGTTGCTGTCGATACCAAACTATCGGTGAAGAATTCTGGAAAGGCGGCCCCGACACTGATGACCGCATTTCCTTATTTCACCGGGCTTTCGCTTGGCGCTGACCCAAAAACCAATCTCGGAATCCGCATGTTCGGGCAAGGCCTGTCTGACGAGCCCGCCTGGATCAACAGCGGCGGCTCTTACGGCTATCAGGTATCCATGCAGTGGCAGTCGGTCTACGAGAGTTCGCTCGACGAAGGGCTCGCTTTCATCGTGATGGACCCGGAGGTCCGAACGAAGATCCTCCGGCGATTTGCGGGTGGCGGGATGTCGGCGCTTTACTTTCCAGCGAAAACCTTAAGGCCAGGCGAAAAGATTGAATACCCGCCCGTCCAGCTCCTTATTCATCAGGGCGACTGGAAATTTGCCGCACACCGTTACCGCGAGTGGTTCGCTAAGACTTTCAAGCCGCGCGTCTCACCTGAATGGTGGAGCGAAGTAGACATCATGAACAGCCTTTGGATTCCCCGTCCCGAGGCCGTGGAAACCTCAAAGAAAGGCGGACACGGAATCAGATCTTTTCGTGAGTTGCCCGGCCCCTACTACCTCCGCAACCAGGTCGACCTGTTCGAATGGGCGATGTACTGGGACGGGATGCGCCAGCACCCCGAATCGTTCGGGGCATTCGGGCCGGATGGTTCTTACCATCCGCGCCAGGATCTCGGTGGTGCAGATGCCATGCGTGACGCCATCGGAGAAATTCACCGAGTCGGTCGCCGGGCCATGCTCTACGTGGCCGGACGAGGACTGCATCGGACAAGTGATTTGTTCGCAGGCCTGAAGGACGGCGTGCACGTAAACGCGCAGGGCAAGGAGTCTCGGCACGGGGACGATATGTTTATGTGCCCCGGCTATGTGCCGTGGCAGGACCAACTCGCTCGCTCCTGCCGTCGCCTGTTGAAGGAGACTGGAGCGGATGGCATTCGCCTCGACGAACTGGGGATGCCGTTTTCCCCCTGCTTCAGTGGGGCCCATCCCCATGAGAATCCGTTCGACGGGCTTCGCTGGAATCGGGAGCTCCTCCGGAAAGTTCGGAAAGCGATCGATGAGGTCAACCCGCAAGCGATCCTGACCACCGAATATTTCTGCGACTACTTTAACGAATCGACAAACGGCGCTTTGCTGATGGTCTATCCCGGACACGGTCTTGAGCCGATGCGCATCGCCATTCCCACCTATCGTGGATCGGGCTACCATCCGGGCGCGATCGAGACCGGCATGAACGGTTGGATCGGAGGCTCCGTGGAGGCGAAACGGAGATCGTTCCCGTGGGCCGGCCAGCCCGGCTTTCCTGCGAAGCCTGAAAACTTCGGCGATGACCGCGGCAAAATTCTCCGCTGGCACGAACTGCGCCCCACCTTCCTCGCTGCCCTCTGGCACGGCGAAGTCTACGATTCTGTTCCATTTGCTCCGGAGGACGGCGAATGGATCGGTCGTTTATGGAAGGCCACGAACTATTCGCTTCTGCTGGGTGGACATCTGGACGGCACTCCATTGTCCGGGCCGACAAGGATCCGTCTGCCTGGCCTGCCCGCGAACCTGAGCCATGCCTTCGAGTTCGATACCGAAACGCTTGCTCTTAAAAGAACTGAACTGACTCGAGTGGGCGGCCAAACCGACGTGGAGGTTACGGCCGCCTTCAGCGCGGTTCTGTTTCCGAGCCCGAGTTGTCCACCGCTGGTGCAGATCGAAGGCGAGTTACCCACACTCAAGCAGGGCACCACCACTGAAATCCTGTGCCGCGCCTTTACGCCCTGGTCATCGAAGAGGAACCAACTCATCGAAATCAAAATCCCCGGACTGAACGTCGAACCAACAAGCTTCCGCCTTCCGGCACATGTGCGAGTGACTGTTCCACCAGACGCCCAGCCCGGAAACTATTACCTCAAGGTAAGCGGCGACTGCCTGCCGCTGAAGCGATGGCTGAAGGTCGAGAGGTGAGCGACATGGGAGTCGCCTCACCATTTCTGGTCTTCGCCCCGTGAAGTGGTGAGTGGCGACCACAAGTTGAATCACGAAATGTTCAGCTTACTATGCCTTCGCATTTGGGAGACTGCAGGGCTTGGGCGTCCGCAATCCAAAATCTTAAAAGTTCCGTCAGGCTTTTCAGAACGGCAACCATTGTTGCCGGGGGCAGCACGCTTGCCGGCAACTCTGGCGAATTGATGACCCGCTTTTTGCTGCGTCGTCGTATTGAAAAATCAGGAGTGAAAATGGGACAACAGGATAAAACAAAAGAAACACTCGAAGCGGTAGACGCTTTGAGAGATGCGCGCGAACGCATTTTGATGGAGGTGCGCAAGGTGATTATCGGGCAGCAGGATGTCATCGACGACGTCCTTACCTGTCTCTTTGGCCGCGGGCATGCGCTGCTCGTCGGAGTGCCCGGTCTGGCCAAGACACTGCTCATTTCGACGTTGGCTGAAATTCTTGATCTTTCTTTCAAGAGAATTCAGTTCACGCCGGATCTCATGCCTTCGGATATCACCGGCACGGACGTGATCGAAGAAGACCCTGAAACCGGTAAACGGGAGATGGTCTTTTTTCAGGGCCCCATTTTCGCCAATATCATCCTCGCCGATGAAATCAACCGCACACCTCCCAAGACTCAGGCCGCGCTCCTCCAGGCCATGCAGGAAAAGGAAGTGACCATCGGCAACAAGACTTACAAGCTCGACGCGCCTTTTCTTGTCCTGGCCACCCAGAACCCCATCGAGCAGGAAGGGACATATCCGCTCCCCGAGGCGCAGCAGGACCGGTTCATGTTCAACATCTACGTGGGCTACCCGAGCAAAGCGGAGGAAGTTCAGATCGGTCTGACCACGACCTCCGATGAGACACCAAAGCTGGAGAAGGTCATGACCGGCGATGACATCCTGAAGTATCAGTCCATCGTCCGAAAAGTCCCCGTCGCCGAGCACGTGGCTGAATATGCAACCGACATCGTCCGTGCAACACGTCCGACTGAGGACTCAGGGCACAATATTGCAAAGAAATGGCTGCAGTGGGGGGCCGGGCCACGGGCAATTCAGTACCTCATCATCGGCGGCAAGGCCAAGGCCATCCTCAACGGACGTTACTACGTCTCTACCGATGATATTCGCGCCAGCGCCGTCAGCGTCCTTCGGCATCGTGTCGTTCCAAGCTTCGCTGCAGAAGCAGAGGGCATCGATACGGTCCGCATCATTAACGACCTGGTCGAAGCCGTGCCGGAGCCGAAAGAGTGATACGTAATACGTAATACGTAATACGTAATACGTATTACGTATTACGTATCAACCATAATCCATCTCTTCGATGCCTGTAGGCGATTCCCACTATCTTGATCCGGACATCCTTCGACAGCTCCCCAACATGGAGCTGTTGGCCAGGCGGCTCGTGGAGGGACTATTCGTCGGATACCACAAAAGCCCGTTCTTCGGATACAGTGTTGAGTTCGTCGACCACCGTGAATACGTTCGGGGCGACGATGTGCGCAACATCGACTGGCGGGTCTGGGCGCGCAAGAACAAGTACTACATCAAGCGCTTCGAGATGGAGAGCCAACTCAAGGCGCAGATCATTCTCGATACGTCCAAATCCATGGACTATGGCGAGGGCCGGCTCACCAAGCTGCAGTACGCTTCATACCTTGCCGCCAGCCTGGTCTATATGGTCATTCATCAGAACGACATGGCGGGATTGGTAACCTTCGACGGTGAAATCAAGACCTACCTGCCACCACGCGGGTCTCGTTCGCACATGCGAGCCATCTTGAAGGTTCTGGAAAATGTTCAGCCCGGGCCGGCTACTAACGTGCCACAAGTCTGTCATCACCTGGCTGAAACGATGAAGGCCAGGAGCATGGTCATTCTCATCAGCGACCTCCTCGATGATGAAGAGGAGATCATTAATGCGCTTCGCCATTTCCAGCACAGGAAGCACGACGTTGTTGTCTTTCACGTGCTCGACGACAGCGAGCTGGATTTGCCGTTCGAAGAGCTGTCGAATTTCCGGGATCTTGAAAGCGGCCGCCGGGTGGCAGTCGATCCCGCAACTTTCCGGGGCGAGTACCGCAATCGAGTCTCAGAATTTTGTGAATCTCTCAAGTCCGGCTGCCGGCAGACGGACATCGATTACATGCTGCTTCGGTCTTCCGCCCCCATTGAGACCGCTCTAACCGAATACCTGCATTTCCGCGCCCGGAGGTCTCGTTGAGCATTCTCAATCCTCTCTTTCTGTGGGGCCTGCTGGCGCTCGGTGTTCCTATTGTGCTGCACCTGATCCAGCGGCAGCGCTATCCGGAACGGGCGTTTACCACGCTTCGCTTCTTCGACAAGACGATCAAGCACAATGTCATCCAACGGCGATTCGTCGACCGGCTGCTTCTGATATTGAGACTTGCATTGCTGGCGCTCCTCGCACTCGCGCTCGCACGTCCGTTTGGCCTGGGCATTGGCGAGAAGCGAATGTCGTTGGCGATCTTGCTCGACAACTCCCCCAGCATGGGGCGACCGGGTACCGATGGTAAGACTCTTTTCGAGGAGGCGAAGCTGGCAGCAATTTCGGCGTTGAAGGAACTGTCGCCGGGTGACCGTGCGGAAGTGCTGTTGACCTCACCGGCAACGCCCGCCTTCACCAAAGATCGCAAGCTCGTCGAAGAACAGTTGAAGGGACGCAAGGGCCAACCGACCGGCCTCCTGGTGAAAACCGAAAACGGATTTTCTGCTGCAAGCGCATCCCTCTCACGGATTCCCGAGGAAGTTCAAGCCTTCATGGCCGATGTCCCCGAGGAAACCGCTCTGGCCGTCGACGGCATTGGATTGGCCGAACACCAAGGTCTTTCTGACGACCACGAGGCCCTCGTACGACTGGTCGAAAACGCAAGCCTTTCACAGCAACAGGGTGATGCTTCAACGGCCGCATCCAGAGCGACGTCACTCCTGGAGAGATCAAAAGACGGTGACCGTTCGATTATTGTTTTCACTGATATGCAGAACACAGACTGGGCTCAAAAATCGGAAATCGATCTAAAAAGTCTGCGCCTTACGGTGTTTGGAATCGCCGGCAAAGGCCAGGAAAAAAGCAACCTGGCTATCAAAGATTGCATAGTGCCACAAAGGGAAGTGCGATTCGGAGAGCGAGTCACCTGCACTGCCCTTATCCACAACTACGGCCCGAAAACTTCCCCTGCTTCAACTCTCTTGAATGTTCAGACAGCCGGACAGAAGCAGCCATCACAGACAGCTGTTCCTGCTATAGCGCCCGGCGGGACGGAAGCAGTTCCATTCACCATTACTGCGATGTCTCGTGGCCGGACTGTCCATTGCTCGATTTCACTGGAAGGCTCGGGTGATTCCTTCGTCTACGACGATGCCAGACACTTTCAGATTCCCGTGCGTCCACCGATGACCGTGCTCTGTGTCAATGGATTTTCCGGAGCGAATCCAGGCGAACGATCCGGTTTCTTCGTGACCAACGCGCTTTCCCCGAGGTCAGCCTCTGCAAAGGTGTTTGCGGAAGTCAACGAGTGTGCGTCCGAAGAGTTGGCTGAGAAAGATCTCTTTCCTTACAGCGTAATCATTCTCACTTCAGTCGAGCGGCTTGAAGAGAAGGCAAGAAAGAAGCTGAGAGCATTTATCGAGGACGGAGGCGGCGTACTCGTCTTCCCCGGAAATGCCACCACGCCTGATGAATACAATGGCTGGACATTTCTTCCGGCACGCCTGCAGGAAGCCAAAGAGAAAGAATTTGCCTTCGTAAAAACATTCGTCGAGGAAGCGCCCGCGCTTCGTGAGTTGGAGGGGAACTCCAGCGCGATGAGTGGTCTCAGCTCGAATCGATGGATCTCGATGGAGCCCATTGAAGGAGCAACCCCACTTGCATTTCTCTCCAGCCAAAAGCCTGCTCTCGTTGAATCTGCACTGGGCAAGGGCCGGGTGATTCTCGCCGCGGCCAGCAGCCACTCATCCGAAAGTGACTGGCCCCTGCGACCCGCATTCGTCCTCCTGGCACGCAGCCTGGTTAGCCATCTTGCCGACAGCAACCGCCAGCCCGCGATGGCTCTCCAACGAGAGGTAGGACATCGAATGGTTCGCTCGATCCCGGCGGAGATGGCCGGTGGTGCACAAGGCGCTTTCCGCATGACCATTACCAAGACATCTCTGGTGCATGAGCCGCTTCCGTGGCTGCTCGTCGGCAGTTCGCTCCACCTCCCAGAAACAGCCCGGACGGGCCACTACCTTCTTTCGGTTCAGCCCACCGCGGCCGCAGACAAGCTTACTCAACCGGGACTGGGCGCGAACATCATTTCGGCATCCATGAATCACGGCACCGCGGAAAGCGATCTCACTGCGATCTCCGACGACGACCTGAAATCGAAGTTCACGAACGGCGAGATAACCGTAGCGTCTCTCAAAGACGGATTCGACATCGCGGAACTGCGGCGAGGCCGCGACCTCTGGCGCGTGTTTGCACTGGCCGCTCTGCTGATGCTGATTGCAGAAAGCCTGGTCGCCTGGCGCCTACCAAGTGATGCGGAGCAATAGCGAAGCAATGGAGAATCGGAGGAATGGAGAATTGGAGGAATGGAATGCCAAAATTGGATCACAGCCGCCTGCAAAGGTGTGCAGTCATTGGAAGATTGATTTGAACACTTACTTTAGTCGACACCCTTTCAAGCGTCCCGAAGGGACTCAGGCAATTAGCCCCAGGCTTCAGCCTGGGGTTTCCGCAGGCAACACGACGAAAAGCCCTGAAGGGGCGACGGCGAGTTTCTGGAGGAACATTCTTGAGGCACCTGTCACCCGTTCAGAGTTTGTGAAACTGCTCTCATTGATTCCACAGACTAAAGCTTCGGCCGTCACCTACGCTCTTTACACCGAAGGTGTTGCGCCATCCAGCCCAGGGTTGCGACGCTCTGGGAGCTACCCTGGGACAACCGGACAACGATTTCCTTTTACCCCGAAGGGGTTACGCCTATATGCCAGTCTGATCGATTCCACAGATATGGGCGCAACCCTTTCAGGGTTGAAGAAGTGCTCTGCTTTTCAACCCAGGGTAGCTCGCAAAGCCTTGCAACCCTGGGCTGGCAGGCGTAATGCCTTCGGCATAAAGAACGATGTAAAACTTTGGGCAAAGAACAGGGATTCAACCCCGGTCTATTCGCATTACGTCCTCTCGGGACTCAATCGACCCCTACCAAGTGATGCGGAGCAATAGACCATGTCACTTCTAGCCCGAATCATCCTGCTCCTTGAAGGTGAATGGACCAGTTTCTCCACCCAGGTGGAAAGCGTGGCCTGGTCGTTTGCCACGGGTGGCCATGCCATTCTTATGGTGGGGGCTGCGGCCGGGTTGATTCTGGCAATGCTCTGCTACATTCGGACTACCGAAGGTCTGACCCTGAAGGCTCGAACCGTTCTTGGTGTGCTGCGTCTTGTCTCGACGATTTGCCTTGTGCTGATCGCCGCGGGCGCGGTCACCAAGATTCACCTGCTGGTAAAGACCAGACCGGAACTGCTGATTGTCATCGACGATTCGCAGAGCATGCACGTGAGGCACGGCGAGGAAACACGGTTTAAGGCCGCCATGCAGTTCTTGCTGGAATCCACCCACATCGAAAACCTGCGGCGCACTTTCAATACTCCGTCGACGAACACCTCCAGCACTCTTGGCCAATCGGGACAGCCGCAGCATTCTCAAAATCTGGCGGAAGCTGTCGTCCTCGCGGCATCTGTCCCGCAGAGACGCGGCCCACCAGACCACATCCTTCTCGTTTCGGACGGTATCCAGGTCGGCCTGTCTCCCCTTTCGGATGCGGCGGCACAGATTGGTGTGTCGGTCAGCGTCCTGTCATTCGGTGATGGATCAGGAATCAAAGACGCATGGATTCGCAGCGCGAGCATTCCACCATTTGTTTATCACCGGGACCCGGTGCCCCTCTCGGCGGATATAAGAAGCACCGGGCTCGAAGGTGAAGCGCTCCTGAAACTGTTCTACCTTCGTGGTGAAACGGAGAAAGAAGTCGCCTCCGTCCAGGTAACGCTCAACGGGGACTCTTCGGCGGTTCCGGCACGGATTGAGTTCACGGCAGAGCATGCCGGTCTCCAGCATTACGAGTTGAGGCTTGCGGGCAACGAAGACGAACTCACCCCGCTCAATAACACCCTGCGTTTCCACCTCGATGTTCGGCCGGAAAAAATGAAGGTTCTCTTCATCGAAGGGCAACCGAGTTGGGAGTATCGATATATCAAGCGTGCGCTTTCCGCTGACCCCGCGGTGGAATTTCACGGTCTCGTTCGCCTGCCGCCGGACGAGTGGTTCTTCCAGGGCAAGAACACCCGCAAGGACGGCCAACCTATCCTGAAAAATCCAAATCTTGGCTTCCCCGATTCGATAGAAGAGCTGACCTACTTTGACACTATCATCCTGGGCGACCTGGAGAGGAAGATATTCGAGCAGGCCGGCCGGTTTGCGCTTCTCGAAGAGTTCGTCCGGATGCGGGCCGGCGGTCTGGCGACTATCGGTGGACTTGCTGTTTACGGCGCTGGGAATTTTGACGGCACTCCTCTGGCGCGGCTGGTCCCATTCCAGATCGAGCGGGAAAAGAAATTACATCTCGTAAATCGATTCAACGTCCAACTCACACCACAGGGCATCATGCATCCGATCATGCGGCTCGATCATGACCCCGCAAAAAACGAAATGGCCTGGAATAACCTGCCCTGGGTCGAAGGAGGCAATGCGATCCGGAGAACCAAATCGGGAGCGACAGCACTGCTCGTTCATCCGACCCTGAGCACCCAGTTCGGGCCCAGACCAGTCAGCGCAGTATGGCGGTGCGGGAAAGGCCGGGTGTTCTCCTCTGCCCTCGATGGCACCTGGCACTGGGCACTCGCTCGCAAGACTGAGATAGATTTCCACCGCCGCTTCTGGGGACTGAATGTACGCTGGCTCAGCGGCGACCCGCGAACATCCAGCGGCAACTCCGTCATCCTGGAAACGCCCATCTGCGAAGTAGGCGAGCCGGTCGCTCTTTCAACAACTATCCGGGACGATGCAGGAGGGACGCTCACTGAAGCCGAAGTCATATTCACCATCGTAGCGCCCGATCAGACAAACCTCGTTTCACACCTCAAGAGCAACCCGGCCCAGCCCGGCCGCTTCGCAATGTCATTTCATCCGGCCACATCGGGAATGCATAAAGTTGTGGTGTCAGTCCGTCTTCCTGAAGGTTCAGAAGAAAAAAAGGAATTGGAATTCTTTGTGACACCGTCGAGGAAAGAGTTCCTCTCAGTGAAACCGGACGAACGGGCGCTACGTGAACTCGCGGAAGCAACCGGTGGAACTGTGGTTCCGATCAGGGATCAGGAGAAGCTGAAAATCCCAACGCCGGAAACGCAGCACTCCAGGGTCGTCGAACTTACCGTCCAGCTCTGGCAATCGCCCGGCCTGGTTTTGTTGTTGATCCTCTGTCTCAGCCTCGAATGGCTGCTACGGAAACGCAGGGGGCTTGCGTGATGGCTGAACCATTCCGAAACGCCTGGCAGACATTGGAGGGGAAGGTCACCGCGGTGGCCGCGCTTCACAAGCGATGCCAACTCGCCGAAGGCGCCGGACGATACTTCTCGAGGATTGGCGTCCCACTGTTGGGGATCGTCGGGCTCGACATTTTGATTTCACTTCCCCTGGCGCTTCGCGTTCCGGTAATCCCGCTTTTCGTTCTCGCCGGTATCGCGTGGGGTTGGCGCTTTATCGTGAAACCTATCCGGGAGCGCTACAGCCTGAAGCGCTCGGCCATGCTCGTGGAAGACAAACGGCCAGCACTTAAATCGCGAGTCATCAGCGCGCTGGAACTTTATCCCGAATTGGAAAAGGAACGCTCCGTTTTCGACCGCTCGCTCCTCGAAGGACTGATGCGACACGCGGCCGAATCAACGGAAGGCGATGACTTCCTCGATGTAGTCGATCGCAGCCCTGCAAAGCGACAGACACTCGCAGCATTTGCAACCGCAGCGATTTGGATTGTCCTCGTTGCCGCCAATCCGGACGGAGTGCTGTCCGCCTTCTCACGATTTGGAAGTGCATGGTCAGAGATGCGCGACATCGCCCGAAAGATGGCCGGCGCTCGAATTATCATTGAGGACCTGGAGCGGCCCGCTTATCTCAGGGGCACCGACATCCAGCTCAAGATCGCCCAGGAAGGCTTCTTCAATAGCTCTATGGATGTCTTTGTGAGGAACGAAGGTGAAACGGAATGGCAACGGCAGCCCCTCGCAGTGGATTCAAACGGCAAGGCCGAATTCACCGTCGCCGAGGCTCAAAAAACTTTCGAGTGCTACAGCTCCGCCGGCCGAATCGAAAGTGAACGTAAGACAGTCATCGTCACCGAACGGCCTCGCATCGTAAAAATGAGTGTGGAGTACGACCTGCCGGAATACGTCCGTCGGGCGTCCATGGTCCAGCCAAGAAGTGATGGCAACCTGAAGGCGCTTTTCGGCTCATCCATTCTTCTCACCATTGAAGCCAACAAGCCACTTGCATCAGTTTCATTCAAGGCCGGATTTCTGGAGAAGCCCGAGGCGTTCAGCGTCGGTGGCCAGTTCGCCCAAGGCGCCATTCGAGTGGACTCCCCTGATTGGCTGAAAAACCGGAGCCGATTGATCCAGGAGACCTATCGCCTGGTGCTCGAAGACGAGTACGGCTTCGTCAATGAAGACTCCGGCCGCCGATACAACCTGCAGATCACGAAAGACGTGGCGCCCTCTATCGCGTTCGTCGGCTTACCCCACCGCTCCAGCGCTGCCGAGCCCCACGTCCTCGAAAGAAATCTCGACGGAATAAATCTGGTTATCCGAGGCCACGACGATTACGGCATAACAAAGGTGGTACTCCATTATCGGATCGAAGACCTCGACACCGGGCGAGAAAAATCAAACGGCAGCAAACCGATTTCTCTCGGCGTCCCGAGAGTCGAGATTCCCCGCATGGGATTGGCCCGACTGTCAAAATTCAATCTGGAAGTGGGCGACCGTTTTGTATTCTGGGCCGAAGCCGAAGATGCCTACGATCTTGAACCGGAGTCCGGCCCTCACACAGCGCGCACCCCGACCTTCCGTTTGGCCATCGTGACCGAAGAGCAGATGTTCGCCGATGTTGTCTACCGGGACGACTGGTCCGCCAACTGGTACGACAGCCTGAAAGTCGCCAGCCTCGCCGCACGCCGTCCGCCCCCGCGGCTGGCCCCGGAGTCCGAACCCACAGCAAAAATCGCAGAAAAGCTTCTTGAGGCCCTTCCAGTTACAGAAGGTTTCCAGGGCGAAGCATCGGAGGTAATTCAGAGTTATTTTGAGAGTCTTTCAGGAACTGAATGATGAAACTGTTTCTTCCAACAATTATCTCGCTCATATTCATTACCCCCGCAGTGGCTGAGGAAGCAACCGAAGACTGGGGGGCCATTCTGGGTGGTGACGACACTGTCGAATCATCCACCGGTGTCATCGGAATGACTACCGAGGAACTGGATGCATATGCTAAAGAAGAATCCGCGGTAGGAAGCGAGGACGATGAAGTGCCGGAAATCTTTGTGCGAAACCGAAGGCGCTTCGTCCTGCGGGAGGTGCAGTTCAATTCGGACTGGGATTGCGACCCGACCGCGGTGCCGGCTCTTGTGCATCAGTTCAACCGTCTCACAGGGATGGATTCGCAGGCCCTTGTGCCGCGCAGCCCGGTATTGCTGGACAGCGATTCACTCACCGACTGGCCGTTCATCTACATGACCGCCCACTATGCCTTCAATCTGAATGAAGACGAAAGCAAAGGTCTTCGGCGCTTCATCATGAACGGAGGTTTTCTTTACGCAGACGATTGCCTCTATGGCCAAACGTTCGGGCCGGCATTCGAGGGCGAGGTTCAGCGCATCTTTCCGGAATACGATTGGAAAACTTTGGAGGCTTCCGACCCGGTCTACGGCATGGTCTATAAGCAGAAATACACCTCATCGGCCATCCACGAATCCGGCGTGCCAAGGGTCATACGCAATGCAAACCCATGGTCTGGCCTGTTCGTCGACGGCACCGTCTCGGTGCTCTACACGCCACAGGATTTTGGTTGTCACTGGGAAATATCGAGTCCGCCGACGCCTACCAATCCCTTGGGCGCAGGCATGCACGGAATGGACATGCAGCCCGGCGCCAGAGACGCCGCATACAAAATCGGAATCAACATTATCTTTTACAGCTTCCTGCACTGAGCATCGTGGTTACTCATAAACCGACCTCAACTCGCTTGAATTCTTCCTCCCTCTCTTTCCGTTGGGGAACTGGGGCAGGGATTGTGCAGACATACTCCCGCCACTCGGGATTTCCACGCGTGGCGCGATTGGGCGCTCTCTTGGGTTCGTTCTTTTTCTTACTCCATGCGGAAGAAAAAGAGCCACCACCTCCTCCCCCACTCGAAGTAACCATCTCCGCCTCCTCCGAATATCAGACTGTTCCCGTTCATTTCAACGGGGTCGATATTGCACCCGACGGCAGATCCCTGACTGCAGTGAAAAGGTCATGGCAAGAAGCTTTGCTTCCCGCCCCCACCAGTACCTTGGAGATAGAAATCAAGGTTACCGCACACGGTGCGAAGCGCAGTCTCACAGTCAGCGGCAAGATCACCGATTATGAGGACAAGGAAATAAGTGCCCCGCATTCGACTCTCACAATCGGCCCGGAGGAGACGGGCTTAATCAAAATCTCGATCCAACCAACTGAGGCCTCGCAAGGGCCGTTCCTCTATCGAGGCCAATGGCAGGAAACAGGGGGGGCAGCCAATGGGACTCTTGAAGCCGCATTCGGTTACCCCAACGCTCGGCTCATCATGGAAGACTTCGAGCAGGTTCGGTACGCCACACCGGGTGGGACTGTCGAGAACTCCACCACCGCCAAACACGGTGGCAAGCAGGGGCTGGTCGTCCGGCCTGCCGGAAAGGCGATATGGTCGCTTAAAATAAAAGAAGGAGACCAAGAACTTCCGCCCGCATTGAATCACATCCTCCCCCTCAACCTCGACGCGCCAGGTCGGCCGGTTCGATTCGGGATCTGGGCGAAAACGGAAACCGAGACGGAACTTACTTTTAACTTCAGGGACCCCGGGACCGAGTTTCGGCAAGGGATTCAGTTCGACCGCTGGAAAATTGGCCCTCTGAAGCTCGATCCTGGCGATTGGCGGTTCATCCAATTCCCGGCGCCCGGTTACGGCAGACCGCAGGCGAATGCCAAAACTTCCGGTGAGGCAAACGGCATTGTCGACTATCCGCTAACTATCGAGAGCATCGAAGTTGTTTCCGGTGAAGGCGGCAGCGTGATGCTCGACGAACTTGAAGCGTTCACCCAGATCGAAAAGTCCGAGGCGACCCGCATGCGTCTGGTCATCGAAAAGCCAGCGGGGCTGCTCTATCAAAACGACGCAGTTCGTCTCGCGCTCTCTAACGGCTGGCTGTGGGGAACACCCACGACGTTTACATATTCAACGTCCATGGTGGACCTCTCCGGGAAGGTCATTCCACTCTCCAAAGGCAGCGCGACGCTCATCCCGGGGAGTGAAGAAATAGTCGAATCATCGTTCAAGAACCTTCCGCTCGGCTCTTACGGTTTCCTGGCGGAGATGAAAGCCGGCGACACCTCTTCGGCGAAGCTTGAACCGCCACATCCTCTTGTTGTCTATGAACCGGAATCAAAACCACTCGCACACGCGCAGTTACACGAGATTTTGACCAATCGTCACCGACTGATCGCGGATCTTGGATTTCGAAAAGACGTCCTCATTGTCCCGTGGCACGAAACGGATGGCAGCGTCTCGGTCGAACAGATTCAAGGTCACTTCACTTATGACTGGCTCGATCCGTTTGTTGATAAACGAATCGCTGCAGGCCTTGAGGTGGTCGGGCGTCTCGGATTCAGCCCGCAGTGGGCAGACCCGGAAGTAGGTTATCACACGTTCGTGAACGTCTGGACGGGCAACACCAATGTGATGCCCTCCAGATCGATCTATTGGGAAGAATACGTCCTTCGCACTCTTGCCCATTACAAAGGCAAGGTTCGAGACTGGATCATCTGGGATCGTCCTGATGCGGCGAACTTCGCCGAAAGCCCCGGCGAGTTTGTCGAACGCATGATCGAAGTGGCGCACATGGCCGCCCAGGATGCCAACAAGGATGCCCGGTTCATTACCGGAGGGGTCACTCGCGAGAACATTGTTTCATTTCTTCTGGGGCTCATCGAGGGCGGGGCGGACCGCTACCTCCATGCGGTCGGGCTACTACCAACAACCGCGCCTCTTTCGCCTGAAGACGGGTACATGGATGTCATCCTCGCCAGGGCGAACCGGCTTCGTGAAAGTGAGAATTTCAAGCCGGGTCTCTGGGCACTCAATCTCGGCTACCCGACCGGCGATTCCGAGGGGAGTATTTCTGAAAACGACCAGGCCAGGTATATCGCTCGCGCCTATGCCCTCTGTCGCGCAAACGGCGTCGAAAAAGTCATTCTGGAACCGCACAGGATCATCATCCGCCACGACGGATTGCACCCGAGCGCGACCAGAGACTCGGCCGACCTGGTCTTTCAGGATGGTGAGTTCTACGGGATCAAGCCGGCCGCCATTGCGGCGCGTACCGCTCGAACAATGCTTTCGGATGCAGCGTTCGAAAGAGAAGTTTTCTTTGTCGACCGCTGGGACGGCCTCACTCGGGCTTACCTGTTCCGCCGGCCGGATAAAAAACTCGCACTCGCCGCCTGGCGGCGTAGCGGCCAGAGCCACCTGAAGCTGCCAGTCGTCCCCGAATCTATCCAGGACGCTTTCGGAAATCCGGTCATCCTGAACAGCTCTAAACCAGAAGTGACTCTTCATGGAGCCCCTCACTACATCGTCTTTCCTGATACGGATTCTGCCGCTCTTGCTCGGCAACTGGAACGCACCCCTCTGGAGTATGAGGACGCGCCGGAATCCGAATGGAAGCAGCGCTGGACATTCTTCTTGAATGTAGGCGATGAGGCGGATGAAAAACGAACAGGCTACAAGACGACCAAGAGCCGCAATGTAGGCCCAATCGACAGCTACTATCACAACGACTACGGCAGACACATCGTTGATTCAGGCAGACACTACCAGGGCGAGGAGAGTTTCAATGTGGATGTCTCCGGCTACGGCAAGGCAGACCTGATACTTCGCAAGCGGATAAACTACTCGCTCACAAATCAACGGGTGAAGGTTTCCTGCAACGGCAAGTTCGTCGGACAGTGGTTCGCTTTCAAAAGAGATCGACGCTTCAAATGGCGAGACATCGAATACGTCATTCCAAATGAATTCATAGCCGGCGAGAAGACCGTAGAACTGCGATTCGAAGCCCAAGGTCAGACCGAGGCCACCAGCTACGCTTTTTGGGCAGGGCCGTTGACGCACAAAACCGTCTTCGCATCGGACCTTTCGCTTCTCGTTAATTCCAGCGGATACGGAGCGGGCCTGAATCGTGACAAGAACATCCTGGGCGGCCCGCTTCGCTTTTTCAAAGGTGAGAAGACTTTCGAAAAAGGGCTTGGAACGAATGCCGGAGCGACCTTCGAACAGAGCCTCGTAGTGCTCGGTCTGAACCGCCAGTTCAAACAATTCCGGGTGACTGTCGGTATCGACGCAGCGGCCAACGGCCGGGGCTCGGTTCGCTTCCGCGTGGGAAACGGCGAACGCCTGCTCTTCGATTCGAAAGACATGAATTTTTACAGCGAGCCAAAGGACGTCGATATCGACGTCTCCGATGCAATCATGCTGATGCTGGTCACTGAGGACAGCGGTGATGGCAACAAGAACGACATCGCCAACTGGGCAGACGCAAGATTGGAGCTGAAATGAAAACGAAGAGAGGAGTGTGGGAGTGTGGGAATGTGAGAACGTGGGGTAGGTTTTTAACCTGCCATTTCTTGCAGGTTAAAAACTTGCGCCACATCGTTTTCATCCTCTCGCTATCTCTTTTCCTCAATCTCTTCGCCGCGAATCTCGACCACCCAGACGATCTCGAGAAACTGCTCGCCAAAGGCGATGCCGCGCTCCCCGAACTCATCGCTTCGCTCAATGGCCCGAATGCTCTGCAGGCAGTAAGCGCGCTCGGTCGGCTCGGGAAACCGGTGTCGCTAGACAAACTTCTCCCCCTGCTCAATTCCAAAGATGGCGAAATGCGGGCCGCAGCAGCGTGGGCGGTCGGCTGCTGCGGGAATGCCTCATCAGTCGAGTCACTACTTCCCTTGACCAAAGACCTGCACGCTCCTGCAAGAGCTTCTGCATTCTGGTCGCTCGGGAAGCTGGGTGCTGTTCAGGCAAAAGAAATGACAGCAGGTATCACGGATTTGGATCGCAACGTCCGCCTCGGCCTCGTTCGGGGAATCGAGGCTGGAGGTAACGGCGGCTTCTTTCCTCTTCTGCTCGGACTGCTCGATTACAAAGTAAATCTCGTGCCCGATGAAATAGATGAAAAAAAACTCGTCGAGCGTGTGGATTGGAGTGAGTCAGATGTTGCGGTGCGGCTTGCAGTCATTCAGGCCCTGGGACAGCTCAAAGTGATCGACGCTCTCCCTGCGTTGATTTATGCGATGGAACGCGAGGTGAGCTTCAACCGTCTGGCCATTATCCAGTCCATCGAAAGTATCGGAACAAAGGCTTCAGGCGTCTGCCTCGGCCGCATCGTGCCGACCCCTTACGATAAAGAGGCATTCGAGAAACGGATGCCCCTTCTCATCAACAACGGAACGCTCGCCGTCATTGCCGGACGCCTCGGCGATGAACGCTCCATCCCGTACCTCCGCAAGACGCTTCTGCTCCCGAGTGACAAGCTTGGCCAGGACAAAGACCTTACCGAGCTCTACATCCACACAGTCCAGCTTCTGGGCAAGTTCAAAGTCGAACGGGCGTCCTTCACCCTCGCCAGGATGTTGAAGGAGACGAAAATCAAACAACTCTCGGACGCTGTTCAAGTGGCACTCAGGTTGATCGGGAAGGCGGCCGCCCGCCCCCTGGCCCGCAACGCAGAAGACTGGACCCTGGCTCCCATCTTCTTGCCTCTGCTGCGTGAACCGGAGTTGCGCACGGTTTCGCTCAGAGAAACCATCATCAATTTCCTGGCGAATGAATCGGCCGAGGTCCGCTTCGAGGCCACCGAAACTCTTGGACTTTACCTGTACGAAGGAATTCTGGACGAGTACGACATCCCACTCTTCGAGGCCATGTACCTCGATCCGGAACGCCACGTTCGCCAGACATGCGCCAAGTGGAAAATCAAGATTCAGAAGCGATATGGGGAAGGGAGGGTGAAATGATTCGTTCACAGATTGCACATCTTCAGGCGAGGCGAAAGCGGGGTTGGAGTAATGGCTTTAGCCGGGCTCTTTCGCTGCAGGCCCAGACCCGCCTGAAGGCGTTACTTCAACTCCGGCTTCGAATCGCCGCTGTGGCGATTTTGTTTGTCCCCGCCCTCATGCTCTGCTCGTCTGGCCATCTCTCCGCAGCGGAGATCACCCTTCGCCTCATGCGGGCGGATGCGCCGGACCAGAAGGTCTCCACGGCCATCACCGAAATCGACATCGAATCGCTTGAAAAGAAAGAAGAAGCCAAACGCGTAGATGCTCAGGCCGCCGCAGCCAGAGGAGGAGACCAGAGCCCCAAGGACAAGCAGCTCAAACCCCGCAGTAAGTTCGACCGCTACTCAAACTATATGCGCGGCATCGTCATCGACGGAGAGCATCCATTTCACCGAACCTATAAAGGAAGCTACCTCGGACGGAGTGATGAGATTCGCCTTGATCTCAACGATGGCGAACACCGAATCGATCCAGGCAATCACCGCTTCTCAATCGCCGGTGGAAAAGTAACCACGACAGATCCATCACTGAAGGTAAAAGGGGAAGTCATCGACGTCCTTCTTTACCCAGTCACCATCATTGCTATCGATGGCAGCGCTGTGCGGCCGATGCCGGCGGAAGTCGGGCGTCTGCCCGTTTCGCCAAGGCTCTTTTGGAAAGAGGACACAAGTCTGGTGCCACTCCAGGACATGGTTGCCGGCAACGCGACATTCAAGCGGATGACGCTTTACATGATCGCAAACGCTGGCGTACCAAGTACTGAGCCCTCGCTCAGCGAGAGCCACACGGCCCTCAGTTACCGCATAGTCCCATCTGAGAGGCGATTCCAACTTTCACCTGACGGGATCACCATACTCGATTCGCAAGGAAAACCGGCGAGTGACCGCGGAGTTTACACTGAAGGCCGATTCACAATCGTTCTGCCGAAGATTGCTGTGCCGGTCACCATTAAGGGCGATGGTGTAACCGTTCGTATTTCGGGGCCCGCGGGCAGCTTCAGTGGTGCTGGGGGAAAGAAACCAGTCCAGTTGACCTTCAACGCATTCAGCGCTGAGGACGGCGCCAACATTCGCTTCGGCTATCGTGGCGAGAACGGGCCGCACACGTTCCGTGGGGATTTCGGAAGGTTTCCCAAGCGCCGCCTGCTCTTCGATTCGAGTCCGGTGTCCAGCGGCGAGCCGAGGCTCTTTTCTGTTTCAATGCCGGCGGAGAGTGTTCAGGCCGGGAAGTCGATGAGTGTTCGAATTGAAACCCGCGACGCAATCGATGCCCCGACCATCACTCCGGTACAGGTCGCCGCATTTCTGTTGACCGATCCCCTCCTCAGAGAAGACGGCACCCTGCTCAGTAACCCGGACGAATCAACGCCTCTCTCCTCCTGGCATTCGCTCACAGTGCGTTCGACCGACGAAGCGGACATTTACCTCCTTGACATGCCAGCAGATCTGGCGAGCAACGTTTATTGGTTGCGAATCGTCGCTGGGCCGCGAGGCAATTGTTCGCCGCGTTCGGCCCTGCAAGCGGATTTTGTTCAGGGCGTCATTCGTCAGCCGGTCGGAGCAACCCTGTCTGTTTTCTGTCCGTCAGGCCGGAGAGCTTTTTACAGAGGAACAGGGATTCCGTTCAGCGTGGTCATCAAGAGTTCGTTGCCCTCGGAAGCTGGAACAATGCGATTACTCCTCAAAGGGGAGCGAAACGAAATCCTGCTTCTTGAAAAGAACATTGCAGCGAACGAGCCCGGCAGGCACGGCTTCCACTTCAAGCTGAAAGGCACTGCTACCGCTGGTCTCATCGCCGGCGACTATTCGCTCCTTGCAACGATTGGAAAACTTACATCCAACTCGTGGCCTCTGCGGATCGTGCAGCCTCGGGATCGAAATGGCATTCCCTCGTTCGAGGAGACGTTTTGCTCGGTCAACGTCGACGTCGGATCTGAATACCTGAATCAGCCTGAATCCATCCGAATGGCGAACGACAAGAGGACCATCCTTGATCGCCACGCCGCCATCCGCGGCCGCCGCTCGAGTGTTGAATTCATTGCGTGGTCCCTGGGCGGATCGCATGAAAATTATCAGGGCCGCGATAATTCCAGTGAAATCGCCCAGGTCGAGATGCTTCTCCGCGGCGAGATGGCTCTGCCGGCACATGAAATCTACTACTACCAGAACCACTTCGAGGCGCTCAGCGAAGCGCTCGCCCATCACGGCATCGACCAAATTAATTCGTCCCCGTGCTTCTCGATTCTCTCCCTCGATCATTCGCTCGAAGACTTGGTTAATTCCAAGCTCCGCCAGCACCAGCTCATCGCTCAAATCGGGGGTAAGTTCGAAAACTTCATCGGAATGAATCCGATGGAGTTCAACACCTCGCCTCTCGGCAACGCCGAAATC
This sequence comes from Planctomycetota bacterium, assembly GCA_027625095.1. Lineage (GTDB taxonomy): Bacteria > Planctomycetota > PUPC01 > JACPCR01 > JACPCR01 > JAQBXN01. The sequence continues at coordinate 78,250 of JAQBXN010000023.1, forward strand.
GTCGACCCCGCCCGCCACGCCAAAATGCTGAAGCTGGCAGAGAACTTCAAAGCCAAATATGGCTTCCCCATCCCGAACATCGCCGACGCCATCATCGCCACAAATGAAATGGCGACCGGCAAAGAACCAACCAATGCCAAGACGCGTCCGCAATGGGAAGCATGGATGCGAACCGTCAACGGCCTCATCTCAGATTACTATTCGAAGATGCGCACCGCTGTCGACGGCATCAACCCCAGCTTGCTGCTTTCCAATCGTGGCCCTTCCTGGGGAGGGTCAACCCTGGATGGCAATTACCCCGCTCTATCCAACATCAACCAGAGCCCTCAGACCATCTTCCTCGCGTGCAAAGACGGAAACCGTGACTTCATCTGGGAGTTTTTCAGTCGAACGAAATTCCATAGAATTTCCGGACAGGACATCTGGCCAATAGATACCTTCGCCGGCACCGGGCTCAACAAGCAGAACGCCGGCATGGCCCTGATGGCCGGTGCGAAAGGCTTCGGCTACATGAGCGGTGGGAAGCCGGAATTGGGCGCGGCGCATCTGCCGTGGGATTGCAGTATCGTGGCGGACGCTCGTGACATCCGTCTCATGCTCGACACCTATGGGCCGCTCTTCAGCAAGCTCGACCACCGGGGAAAAGTAGGCATCTACTATCCGTTCCACCAGTCGATGTACGATGCGGCCTCCCATTTTCGCTTCGACACCCTGGACGCAATGCACTCCGCATTGCTCCAACTCGCCATGATGGGCTACACCGCGGACGTGCTGACAGAAGAGATGATCGACCGCGGCGAACTGGGGCAATACAAAGTTGTCGTCGCTCCCCTTCTTTACTATGTCTTACCAAAGCAGCGGGCAGCCCTTGAAGGATTTATCGAAGGCGGTGGAACGATCCTGGCCGGGTCGCAATCGACCTTGAGCCTGAAGGGCGGCAAGAAGATCGATTTGGATTTCCGGGCATTCTCTAGCGCACTCCACAGGTGGAGCGTCCAGGCCCCACTTGACGCCGCCAGCGCTTACATCCAGGGCGAATTGCGGCGAACCGCGCCGGTGATGCGTACAGAACTTGAGAAGGTGTTTCTGCCTCACGCACGGCCGACTAATGATCGGATGCTCATTCAGACAGCATCCGCAGGCAAAGCGCGCTACACCTTCGCCTGCAACTTCCTCTTCCCGAGCTTCATGGGAACGACCAGATTGACGGGCAACACGCTCACAAGCTTCTTCGCCGGCGAAGTCAACGAGGGGCTACTCCTTCCGCATCAATCCGAGATCGAATTTCCGGCGGGCAATCAGGTTTTCGATCTTTTCTCGCAAGAGCAATTGAAAGGCAGACCCTTAGCCGATGGAAGAATTGCGGTCACCTGCGATCTCAGCCAGTCGCCTTTCAGGATTCTGGTCAGCCTTCCCGAAGCCATCGAATCTCTCCGCATCGAGCGACCTGCCGAGGTAACACTTGGCCGGAGCTTTCCCATTACTATCACCCCGCTCGGCAAGACGGGCCCGCAGGATGTTCGAGTTCCGGTCCAGCTTCGTCTGACCGATAGCTCGGGTAAATCGCTTGCCCCGGTCTTTGGCGTCAGCGGCAAAGACTCCCCACCCGTCGTTGATGCGGGCGTCGGCTATGAGCCCGGCGTATGGAAACTGGAGGCCATGGAACTGGTCAGCGGCCGCACCGCCGTCACCACCCTCCAGGTCAAGCCCGCGGATACACAGACATTCGGTAAGGGAATCGAAGAAATCGATCTGGTAAGTGTCGAGCGCATCCGACTGGTGCGAGAGTTTCTGAGTTCCCGTCTCACGGATGGCCAAACGGTCGTCGTCCTTCTCGACGAAGCCCAGATGGAAAAGAGAGGCAAGCTCGCAGCGGCTCTAGTCGATGGACTTCGCTCTCTGAAGATTAAAGCTGAGCTACTCAAAACGAACGCTCCGGGGGTATTCGCAAAGGGTGAACGCATTCGTTCATTTGGACAATTCACCGAGATGAATCCTCAACAGTTCATCGACCACCACCTGATTCTTCTTGGCGGCGAAGGGGAAAACGTGCTCCTCGAAGAATTGCAGCAGAGCCAGTTATTCGAGCGTCCGATGAGCGCCAGCTATCCCGGTAGAGGCCGCGGCATCGTCTCATTCGTGCGCAGTCCGTTCGCTTACGGGCGTGACGTCCTCTGTCTGATGACGCCGGACAATGAAGGCTTGCAGGCGGCAGTTGATCGTCTGAAGGAATTGGGGGCACAAGTCGCCGGGAATGACATGCCTGAGCTGACAAAGGAAGAGAATCCTGCATCAACCCCGATTGATGTGCCCGGCGAATTGAAGCCCGGCGGCCCTCTGGCAAATGTCGATGGTGTGCCGGCCCAGGTGATTTCAGTTTCACCAGATGGTCAGAAGATCGCGATCGGCACTTCAGGCTTTTCCAAGAACGTCTTTGTCTTGGAGCAGACTGGCAAAATTTTGACCGAGGACAAGGTTGGCCACGTGCACGCTCACGGCCTCGAGTTCCTTCCCGACGGAGTGATGGCTGTTGTCTCCGATGATCGAACCTGGCTGCGTGAAGCCGACGGCAAACTCCGCTGGCAGATCCATGCCCGATACGGGGAAAAGGTTCACGTCGACAGTCAGGGCCGTTACGTGATTCATGCCTCAAAAGACTATTTCAACGTCTACGACCTCTCGCTCAAGAAGCTGTGGGAATTCGATGAGTGGAACGAATACTCGACCACCCGCGAGCTCCTGTTCGGCCGCCGCTCGACCCTGATAGGCGTTGCTGGAAACGGAGCTCAAATCGTCTACCGCCTCGCAGGCAAGGCACCGGGAATTGCCGGGGTGCAGATGGACGCGATCATTTTCGCCGAAGCGCGGACTGGAAAAGAATTACGCCGGGTCGACGTGGACGTCGCGGTGATGCGGGAAGAATTCAACATCGGTGAGAGGCAGGAGCTGACCGAAATCTCTCTGCATGAAGACGGCAAACTTCTGCTGCTTCACTTTGAGTCGAGGTATGAAGTCGGCCCGCAGCTCCTTTTGGATACCAATTTAAAAAGAGTGTCCGTCGACCGCCTCAAAACACCCCCTTACTTTGGCGAGAAGACACCGAGGCTCTACCAACAGATCATCTGGGAACGCCGGCTCCTTTTTGTAGCGGGAGACGCTCTCTGCATATCCAACCCGACCTGGACAGACCTCCAGTTCCTTCGAGTCAACCAGCAGATACTCGGCCTTGATATCGACCAGGAACGCCGCCGGATTGCGGTCTCCGATCACGACGGCGAAATCACCGTCTTTGACGAAAAGCTGGCGGTTATTTGGAGAGCACATTTGCCAACCGGTGCCAGGTTAAAGTTTCTTGAAGATGGACGACTCGCCGCCGGGACCGTACGAGGAAAGGCAGTCATGTTTTCCGCTGCCGGTAAACAGCTCTGGGAGCAATCGCTCAACCGGTACGTCCCGCAGGAAGAAGTTGAGAAACGCTGGGCCGAGATTGAGCGCACCCCCTATCCCGGTGAAGGCTCCGCTGGGAAATGGTGGGATCGAGTCAAAGCCAGTGTCCCACTGAGTGAAGATGAAGCCAAGCTCAATGGCTCCGTCCAGGGAGACAAAACACTTACCTCCTCGTCACCGGGGGAGCCATTTGGAACCTATCTCGTCGAATGGCGTTTCAGCAGTAAGACCGAGTCGTCGGTCTCCCTCCTAATCGTCGAGGACGAAAAGGCAGCGCCGAATGTGCCGAAAGTAACCAGTCAGAGGATATCGCTAACAGGTCGGGCCGGAGTAAACGAACAGGAACAATATGCCATCCTTCGCTTGAGCGACAGACCTGAAAATTTCATGACAGTCGTTCGTTGCAACGAAGGCGGAGAAGCGGAATCTTCGGTGTCCATCCGGCGGCTGCTCTTCCCTTCGAAAAACCTCATCCGCATGGACGGACTCTACCGCGGCGACCTGGCATCCACTTATGTCGATCCACCCGCAACGGTCAATCTTTTCATGAACGTGAAAGAAGAGGGCGAGCCGCACGATGCGGTTCAGGTCGAACCCACCGCCCTCCTGAATGGTCGGATGCTGGAGATCGAACCCGAGCTCCGCCGCGGCCTCTGGTGGGGAAGTGGATCAACCGCGCATCGCCACCTTCAGGCCATCATTCCCACCTACTCGGAAATTGTTCTGCCTCGCAAACGAGTAGTATCCCTGATCGTCCTCGCCGAAGACCCATCGCTCGAGAGAGGCAAGACTCTGACCGTTGACGCATTCATCGAAGCTCGCGAAACCCGCAAGAATCTGAGCGAATTCGAGAAGCGCCAACTCTCCCGTGGCTTCTGGCTCAACGTCGTCAAGTTCCGCAACAATGACAGCCCCTACAACGTCTTCAAACTCAAAGAGCCCATCTTTACCCGAAAGATCCGCGTCTACGTTCTCGAAGGTCATTCCTCCCTGTCCGAAGTCGAGATTTATGGTGCTTTGCCGGAAAGGGAGAGGAAATGAGGAGGACTTCGCTAATTGTGGTTCAC